>NZ_JAGQBX010000027.1 GCF_024345855.1 Synechococcus sp. GreenBA-s
GCCAGGCCCGCCGTGCCTCGCTTCACTCCAGCAGGTCGGCGCTGACCCACTGGCAGGGGAAGGGGCTGCCCTCCATAGGCCTGCCAGCTGCGGGTGAACAGCTCCAGGCTGCCCCTGGAGACGTTGCTGGCGGCTGGACCGGCGCGTTCAGGGACCGGGTCCCCTGGCTGTGATGGTCCGGGTGTTCGGAGCTCGCCGGGCCTGCGGTGGCCTGGTTGGTCGGATCCGTCATCTCCCCTGCCACGGTCCGTCTGTTCATCCTCGCCGCCCGGTCCTGCCGGCCCGGTCCTGGCGCCAGGGGCAGGCGACCTGGTCAGGTCGCCCAGTCAGACCGCCCCGGAAGCTCCCCGCGATCCAGGGGCCGGCCCATTGAAACGATTTGCACGGCGAGGCGCTGTCAGGCCAGCAGGATTTCCTTACCATGGCCCCCAGGCGAAACGCCAGCCAGGCGGTCCCGCACACTCCCGGAACCTGCGGCCATTCCCAGGAACCTGCGACCAGCCGATGGGCAGTCCGATCAGCCGCGAAACCTTTCTGGCCCGGGCGATCGCCCGCTTCGGGAACCGCTACGACTACGGCGCCATCGTCTACAAGAGCTTCAAGACCCCGGTGACGATCCGCTGCACCATCCATCCGGTGCGCGACATCAAGATCACCCCCGAGAAGCACCTGCAGACCACCGGCGGCTGCAAGTTCTGCCTCCGGGACCGGCGGCTGCAGATTCTGGAGCGCGGCTTTGCCGCCGAGGCCGCCCCGGACCATCCCCTCGGCGAACGCCCCCCTGTGGAGCTGCGCCCCACCACGCTCTCGGAGCGGCTGGTGGATGCGGTGCGCCGCGCCTGAGCGGCGTGTCGTGACCGACTGAGGCGCCACCCCACCCACCGACCCGGTCGATCCACGCCCGCCTCAGCCCGCTGCCGACGCCATCAGGCCGCTGCGGCTGGCATCAGCGAGGAGTGGTGGTGCTGGATGTGCCAGTCCGTTCCGTCGAAGCTGTAGACGAAGGAGTAGCGCGCTGCCACCCGCCGGGGTTCCTGGCCCGCCGGATGGAGCAGGAAGCTGTAGGTGCCGGCATCGAGGGCCTCGTTACAGCCCAGCCGCACCGTGCGGCTGTCGATCCGGCCTTCGGGGGCCTGGGCCAGGAACTGCACGAAGTAATCGGCGATGGCGGCGTGGTCGGCCCGGGGGATGGGCGAGAGGGTGGGCAGCAGCAAGGCATCCTCGCCGTAGAGCGCCGCCACCTGTTCGGGATCGCCGCTGGCCAGGGCGGCGTTCCAGCGATTGAACAGGGCCGCCACGCCGGCCGTATCGATCGGCGCACAGACGGTGCTGGCTGGCCCGGCCGGCCCCTGACTGGCCGGGGCGGCCCACGTCGGCGATCCAGCGGGCGCCAGCAGCAGCCCCAGGCCCAGGACCAGGCCGAGCAGCACGCCCTGGAGCCGCTGGTGCCACGCCCGAGGCTGGCGCCACGCCCGAGGCCGGCGGGCGGTGGTCAGGCCGGGGGGGATGGGGGCTGCCATGGGAACCGCGTCGTCCTGACTACGGACACGCTTAGCCAGGGCCGCCCGCTGTCGCCAGGACCCCCTGCCCTGCCCCGTGCCGCGGTCCCATGCAGCCGCCCCAGGGCTGCCCGCCAACGCCCGGCCCGTTGCCGGCAGCGGCTGCCGCCCTAACTTCCAGCGATGGCCCTGCGACTTCCCCCCTACCAGCCCCTGCCGCCGCCGCCCTCCGGCGAGGCCGGGCTGCTGGAGGTTCCCCTGGCCCAGCTGCGGCCCACCCAGCTGTGTGTGGGGATGGCGGAGATCCGTAGCCGCCAGATCGATTTCGCCAAGGACACCCCCGAGCAGCGCCGCCAGTACCTGCGCAAGAAGCCCACCCCCCTGGTGCGCAGCGCCAGGGGCGAGTTCTGGATCGTGGATCGCCACCACCGGCTGCGGGGGCTGATGGAGCTGGATCCGCAGGCCACCTGCTTCGGGTACGTGGCCCTGCAGCTGGCGGTGAGCGAGCGGCACCGGGTGCTGGAGGAGCTCCACAGCCGCGGCTGGCTCTACCTCTACGACGGTCGCGGCCTGGGACCCCTGCCCGCCACCGCCCTGCCGGATCAGCTTATCGGCACCCAGGACGACCCCTACCGCAGCCTGATCTGGAAGCTGAAGCGGGAGGGAGTGGTGGCCGCTGCTCCCCTGATCCCCTTCCATGAATTCCGCTGGGGCGCCTGGCTGCGCAGCCGTCAGTTGCCCCCCTTCGGCTCCGATCGGCTGGACGCCGCCCTGCCGGCCGCCCGCGCCCTGGCCCGCTCCGCCTCCGCCTCCCACCTGGCGGGCTGGCAGGGGCTGAGGCGACCCTGATCCCTCGCGGTTCAGCCCGAGGGAGGTATAGGGTTCAGGATGGGATTTTGTGCGGTTCCGCCTACATGAAGCCAGCCACCAGTCGTCGCGCCCACCCGCGCCATGAGGTGCCGAGCATGGTGGGGGCCGTGCGGGTGGAGCTGGTGCTGCCGCAGGCTCACCACCACGGCACCCTCTGGGATGTGGCCCGTGAGGGCACCTGTGTGCTGATCCACGGCGACCCGGGCCTGGACGTGGGTCAGAGCCTGGAGCTGCGCTTCCGCCACGACGTGGTGATCGAACCGATCGTCCTGCAGGCTGAGCTGCTCTGGCAGAAGCTCACCGGCGTGAACACCTTCGCCGGCTTCCGCTTCCTGGCGGGCCCGCTGCCGGAGGGCACCTTTCTCGACGACTACATGCGAATGAACTGGGCCGATCACTGAGCCCGGCGCTCGCCTTCGCCGGTTTCGGGGCTGTCCCAGTGGTGGCGGATCAGCACCATGCCGCGGCGGCCGCAGAGCCGCCACCAGGTCTGTTCCAGCTGCTCGTCGGCCTGCTCCAGCAGCAGCCGTGCCTGGTGGCGGATCAGGTCGGCGGCGCTGATCGCGTAGCCCTGCTCGCGGGCCAGGCCGGCGGCCACCCCGGCGGAGAGGGCGCCCACATCGCCCACCTGCTCGAAGCGCTCCTGCAACGCCGGATCGTGTTCCAGCCGCTCCAGAAAGGCCTGCACCTGGTCGTCAGCCATGGCGGCCCGTGACGTGGACCCAACAGTTAGCAGCCGTTCCCGGCCCTGGCCAGGGGGGCGGACGGCGGCAGCTGGGCGGCAGGCGCTGGGCGCCAGGGGCGATCGTTCCTAGCCTCGGGGCAGCCGTCTCCCAGGCCATGGCCAGCCCCCTGCCCGCTCGCCACCTGCTCGTGCCCACCGACGGTTCCGAGCTCTCGGAGACGGCCGTGCAGCAGGCCGTGGCCCTCGCCGCTGTTCTTGGGGCGCGGATCACCTTCTTCCATGCCCAGGAGAGCTTCTACGGGCGCCCCGACATGGCGATCTTCGGCGAGGGGCTGGCCGTGGACCCCAAGGTGGGCGAGCAGTTCGCCAAGGCCAGCGCCGCCTGGACCGAGGAGCTGCTGGCCAGGGCCAGGGCCGCGGCGACGGCGGCGGGGCTGGAGTCCGACGCGGTGACCAGCGTGGATCCGGTGGTCTACGAGGCGATCCTGAAGGTGGCCCGTGAGCGCGGCTGCGATCTGATCGTGATGGCCTCCCACGGCCGCCGCGGCCTGGCCGGCCTGCTGCTCGGCAGTGAGACCCAGCGGGTGCTCACCCACGCGCCGATCCCGGTGCTGGTGGTGCCGGGCCGGGCTGAGGAGGGTTAGGTCCTCAGCCGCCGCTCCCCAGCCGCTCCGAGGCCCGCGCGATCAGCTGGCTGGCCGTGGCCTCGTACACCGCCTCGGCCTGGGCGTCGCTGCGGCCGATGCAGGTCATGCCGAGCTTGCCGTACTGCGACAGGCAGCCCAGCAGGTGGAAGACGCTCCCCTGCAGCCGCGCCGGGTCGTAGTGCAGCCCGGCATCGGCCACGATGTCGATCAGGTCCACAGGCAGCAGGCCCCGCAGGCGGG
The DNA here is from genome assembly GCF_024345855.1 of Synechococcus sp. GreenBA-s. Taxonomy (GTDB): domain Bacteria; phylum Cyanobacteriota; class Cyanobacteriia; order PCC-6307; family Cyanobiaceae; genus Vulcanococcus. The sequence continues at coordinate 3,942 of NZ_JAGQBX010000027.1, forward strand.
GATCGCAGAGGTTGTCGGTGGCCATGTAGTGCAGGGGCTGGCCCGTGGGTGAACGGAACAGACCGGTGGCGGCATCCAGCGCGCCGGTGGTGATGGCCCGCAGGGCCATCGTGGGATGGGTGGTGCCGCCCTGGCGCAGGTTCACCTCGATCGCCTGCAGGTCCCAGCGGCCGTCGATGTGGCGGGCGATGAAGTCCACCGCGTAGCGCTCCAGGGCCCCTTCGGCCGCCAGGGCCTCGCCCACGGCCCGGCCGTGGCGCATCAGCTCCAGCCGGTAGGGCTCGGCGGCGGGGAAGCGACAGCCCAGGTAGGTCTGGCCGCTGGGTCCCCCCAGGATCTGCTCGTGGGTGGAGAGCACCTCCACCGTGCCCGGCCTGCCGCCACCGCCCGGGTGGATCGTGCCCTGCACGCTGGGGGAGCTGAGGGCGTCGCCGCCCTCCAGCCAGGCCTCCACCAGGGCCCCCTGCTGGGCCACCAGCTCGCGCCACTGGGGCGGCGGCATCGCCAGCTCCTCCAGGGCCTGGCGGATGCGGCCGCGGCGCTGGGCGACGCTCAGACCGTCCAGCAGCAGTGCCTCCAGATCCAGGGGGGCGTTGCCCTCGCCGCTGAACCCCTCATTCAGCTTCACCACGCAGCGCCGCAGCTGCGGCTGGGCCTCCCACAGCTCGGCGGTCACCTCGGCCAGGTCGTCGAGGTTGTGCACCAGGCCGCTGCCGGGGGGATGGGGCACCCCGCAGCGGGCGAACAGCTCGCGGCTGCCGGCCTTGCTGCCCCAGTAGCCGAGGGCCGGATCGGTGCCGAGCAGGGGCACCTGCAGCCGCTCGGAGAGCTGCTTCTCCAGCTCGGTCACCACGTAGCAGGCGATGAAGCTGCGTCCGGGCCGCAGCAGCTCCTGGATCCGCGCCAGCAGCTGGGGCCGCTCCAGCAGCTTGGCGGTGAGGGGCCGACTGGAGGCGTCGTCGGCATCGAAGAGGTGCAGGCGACGGCGGGCGTGGGAGGTGGGCACGCCGGGCAGCAGCTCCAGCACCGCATCCACCACGAGCTCGGGCAGCAGCTTGCTGGTCACGTAGATGGCGCGCACGCCGGGGTCCCGCAGCCGCACCAACGAGAACAGCTGGCGCTCCTCGTAGTGGTGCGCCCCGGTGACCAGCTCCATCTGGGCCTGGTCCATCGTCAGCGACGGCACCACCAGCAGGTCGAAGTCGGTGCCGTTGCGGCCCTGCTCGTCGCCCCAGTCCGGCAGCAGCTGGGCCTGCAGGTCGCGGAAGCTCAGGGCCATGGCCGGCGGCCGGCAGCTGGGCCCATCCTGCTGGTCGTGGGGCCGACGGGCGAGTCGGTTGCACTCCGTAGGATTCGGGGCCGTTGGTGGAGCTTTGCGGCGTGGAGGCCTCTCGCCCCTTGGCCACGGCTCTCTCCGCCCCTGACCGGGACGCCGGTGATCTCCTCGCGCCCCCCGTTACCCCGCATCCCGTTGTCCCGGATCCCTTCGCCGGGCGCCTTGCCTCCGGCTGGATCGCCGCCACGGGGCTGAGCCTGGTGCTGTTTCTGCTGGCCCACCTGCTGGGGGTGTCGCTGGCGCCGCTGGATCCGTTGCGCTTCGAGGCCTATGCGGCCGCCCTGCACGCCAGCCCCTGGCTGCCGCTGGCGGAGCTGGTGCTGGTGGCGGCGGCCCTCACCCACCTGGCGCTGGCGCTGGGCAAGGTCCTCGCCAACCGCCGCGCCAAGCTCGGCGCCGTGCCGCGTCCCGCCGGTTCTGCGGGCCTGGTGAGTCGTCGCGGCGAGCCGCTCGCGGCGCTGGCGGCCCGCAGCGCCCCCCTCAGCGGCACGCTGCTGCTGGTCTTTCTGGCCGTGCATCTGGCCCAGCTGCGCTGGCTGCGGCCGGCGGCCGGCCAGGAGCTGGCGGCCCTGCGGGCGGCCCTGGCCTCCCCCGCCGCCCTGGCGCTCTACCTGGCGGCGGCCCTGGCCCTGGGGCTGCACCTGTTCCAAGGGGCGGAGGCCGCCCACCGCAGCCTGGGGCTGCTGGACCCCGCCAACGGGGCCCGGATCCGCCGCTGGGGCCGCGCCCTGGCGGCGGGGCTGGCCGGCGGCTTTGTTCTGGTGCCCCTGCTGCTGGTGCTGCGGCCATGACCCCTGATCCCCGCATCCCCGCCGGGCCCGTGGCCGGGGCCTGGACGCGCTGCCGCGAGGGGCTGCCGCTGATCAGTCCGCTGCGCAAGCGGCAGTTCACCGTGGTGGTGGTGGGCAGCGGCCTGGCCGGTGCCTCGGCCGCCGCCGCCCTGGCGGAGCAGGGTTACCGCGTGCGGCTGGTGACCTTCCACGACAGCCCGCGCCGGGCCCACTCGGTGGCGGCCCAGGGCGGCATCAACGCGGCCAAGAACACCGCCAACGACGGCGACAGCATCGCCCGCCTGTTCGCCGACACCGTGCGCGGTGGCGACTTCCGCGCCCGCGAGGCCGGCTGCCACCGGCTGGCCGAGATCAGCGGCGCGATCATCGACCAGGCCGTGGCCCTGGGGGTGCCCTTCGCCCGGGAGTACGGCGGCACCCTGGCCACCCGCAGCTTCGGCGGCGCCCTGGTGAGCCGCACCTTCTATGCCCGCGGCCAGACCGGCCAGCAGCTGCTCTACGGCTCCTATCAGGCCCTGATGCGCCAGGTGGCCGCCGGCCGTGTGGAGCTGCTCAGCCGCCGCGACATGGTGGAGCTCGTGACGGTGGATGGCGTCGCCCGCGGCGTGGTCTGCCGCCACCTGGTCAGCGGTGCCCTGGAGACGATCACCGGCCATGCCGTGCTGCTGGCCACGGGCGGCTACGCCAACGTCTACTACCTCTCCACCAACGCGCTCCAGTCCAACGCCAGCGCCATCTGGCGGGCCCACCGCCAGGGGGCCCTGTTCGCCAACCCCTGCTTCACCCAGATCCACCCCACCTGCATCCCCAGCGGCGATCTCCACCAGAGCAAGCTCACGCTGATGAGTGAGAGCCTGCGCAACGACGGGCGGCTCTGGCTGCCGGCCCGCCCCGGCGATGGCCGGCCCCCTGCCGAGATTCCGGAGGCCGAGCGCGACTACTTCCTGGAGCGGCACTACCCCGCCTACGGCAACATGGCCCCCCGCGATCTGGCCTCGCGCCGGGCCCGGGAGCTCTGCGCCGCCGGCCATGGGGTGGGCCCCGGCGGCCGCTCGGTGTACCTCGACCTGGCCGAGGCGATCGCCCGGGAGGGCCGCGGCGCCATCGAGGCCCGCTACGGCAACCTGCTGGCGATGTACGAGCAGATCACGGGCGACGACCCGCTGGCCGTGCCGATGCGGATCTATCCCGCGCCCCACTACACGATGGGCGGCCTCTGGGTCGACTACCAACTGATGAGCACGATCCCGGGGTTGTTTGTGCTGGGGGAGGCCAACTTCTCCGAGCACGGCGCCAACCGGCTCGGCGCCAGCGCCCTGATGCAGGGCCTGGCCGATGGCCTGTTCATCGCGCCGGCCACGGTCACGGCCTGGCTGGCGGGCCAGCCCCTGCCGGAGGTGGGCCCCGATCACCCGGCCTGCCGCGCCGCCCAGGCCGCCGCCGAGGCGCGGATGGCGGCGTTGCTGGCGGTGGGGGGCCGGCGCCCGGTGGATGGCTTCCACCGCGAGCTGGGCCTGCTGCTGATCGACAGCTGTGGCATCAGCCGCAACGCCGACGGCCTGCGGCGCGGCCTGGAGCAGGTGGCGGACCTGGAGGCGGCGTTCCACGCCGACCTGCGGCTGCCCCAGCCATCCAGTGGTCCCAACGCCGAGCTGGAGAAGGCCCTGCGGCTGGCCGATTTCCTCCCCCTGGCGTCGCTGATGCTGCGCGATGCCCTGGCCCGGGAGGAGTCGTGTGGGGCCCACTTCCGCGAGGAACACCAGACGCCTGAGGGGGAGGCCCGCCGCGACGACACGCAGTTCGCCCACATCGCCGCCTGGGAGTTTCGGGAGGGGGCTGAGCCGCGGCGCCACAGCGAGCCACTCCAGTTCACGGCGATTCAGCCCAGCGCCCGCAGCTACCGCTGAGGCTCAGGACTGTGGACGCTGGCCATGGACGGCCAATACACTTACCGCAGTGAAGGTAGTGACGGTGGCCTGAGGTGGGTGCTTCGCCCTTGCTGTCCCGGATCCGGCGCCCCACCTGGTTCACCACGGCCAACCTGGTCCTTGGTCTGTTCCTGCTCTGTCTGCTGCTGCTGCCGGTGGTGCTTCTGGGCACCCTGAGCCGCATGGACCAGTCGCAGATGGAGCTCCAGGCCAAGGAAATCTCCATCTTGGTCACGGATATCCGCCGCTACTACTCCGACAACGTGGTGCAGCGGATTCAGGAATCGGACGGGAAGGCTGTTCTCACCGATCGCTACCGCGAGATCCACGGCGGCATCCCCATCCCGGCCACCCTCTCGATCGAGCTGGGTCAGCTGTTCGAGCAGGCCCATGACGACGGTCGGATCCAGTACCGCTTTATTTCCGACTATCCCTTCCGGGGCCGGGGCGCACGGCCCCTGGATCGCTTCGAACTTGAGGCCATCAAGCAGTTCCGCAGCAACCCGAGTCTGCAGCAGTTCACCCAGGTGCGGAACCCCTTCTTCGGGGATGACAGCTACCGGCTGGCGACACCTGTGCTGATGCGCAAGGCCTGCGTGACCTGCCACAACGCCCATCCCGATTCGCCCAAGCGCGACTGGAAGGTGGGCGATGTGCGCGGCATCCAGGAGATCACCATCAAGGACCTCCACACCGAAGGCGGTGATGATTTCGCCTATCTGGGGCTCTATCTGGCCCTGGTGGGTCTGACGGCCACCGGAGCGATCCACCTGTTCCGGCGCCAGTCCGCCCGGCTGCAGCGCAGCAACGGTCAGCTGCTCGAGGCCCGTCACCGGGAGGAGGCGATTCAGCAGCGCCTGCGTGGCAAGGTCGAGGAGCTCTCCCTGCTGGCCTCCGTGGTGGGCAGTTCCACCGTCGGGGTCACCATTGCAGACATGGACCGGCCGGATACCCCGCTGATCTATGCCAATCAGGCCTTCTACGACCTGACGGGCTTTGACGAGGCCGAAACACTCGGCCGCAACTGCCGTTTCCTGCGCGGGCCCCTCACGGACCCCGACACCAGCGCCGCCATCCGCCGGGCGATCGCCAAGGGTGAGCCCTGCACCGTGGAGCTGATCAACTACCGCCGTGACGGCACCCCGTTCTGGAATCGGCTCAACCTCTATCCGGTGGGAGGCTCTCCAGGCCGGCCCAAGTTCTACGTTGGCAATCAGACCAGGATCACCGATCCCAGCATGCCGATGCAGGCCGGAACCCCCCAGGGCGAGCCTCCCCCTGCGTCTGCTCCGCAGGGATGACGACCTAGATGCTGCGCTCTGCCCTGGCTGAGGAGGTCAACAGACGGCTGCTGCTTCTGGTGGGGGCCGTCGGGCTGATGGGCAGTGTGCTCACCGGTGTGGCCGGTGGGTCGCTGGCGGTTCTCCAGTCCAATCGGGATGTGGCCACCCAGGCCGACCAGATCAGCCAGGCGGTGAGCACCATTCTCCAGCTGGAGGCCACCCTGCCGGAGAAGCAGGCCGTGCTGCAGCTCTACCGCAACCAGCCCTTCTTCCTCCAGAGCGATGTGCTCAATGCGGTGCTCGTCCTCGACGCCAGCGGCCGCACGATCCTCAGCTCGCGCCAGGCTTTGATCAACCGATCCATTCGGGATCTTCGCAGCACGCCCCTGCTCCGGGATGGCGATACCCAGCGCCGGATCGACTGCTTCCTCGGTCAGCTCTCCTCGGCGGCGGCGCCCACCGCTAAGCCCTGTGAGCTGGAGGGTCATCGCTTCCACTGGCCCTGGTCCACCACCCAGATCGCCCTGCGGGAGGTGCAGCTGTTTCAGTTCGGCATCGATCCGAAGGGGAGCCGATACCTGATCCTGATCAGTCTCGGCACCCAGGCCACCAACAGCGGGGTGCTGCACCTCGTGCTGCTGATGGTGCTCAGCAGTGCTTTGATCCTGGGCCTGATGCTCTGGAGTCTCACGTGGGCCCTGCGTCGCCAGCTTCTGCCTGGCCTGCAGCAGCTGGCAGAAACCGATGGCCTCACCACGCTGGCCAATCGCCGCAACTTCATGGACCTGAGCCAGCAGGCCCTGCTGCAGGCCGAGACCTCCCAGACGTTCCATGTGCTCGCCATCATCGATATCGATCACTTCAAGCGGATCAACGATCAGCATGGCCATCTGGCTGGCGATGCGGTCCTGCGGCAGCTGGCCGACACCCTGCGGGACGGGCTGCGGGACAGTGACCTCGTGGCGCGCCTTGGGGGTGAGGAGTTCGCCCTGTTGCTGCGCTGCGATGCCGTGATGGCCGATGAGGTGCTTGAGCGCCTGCGCAGCAGCGTGGAGTTCAGTGAGTGTGTCTGGGACGATGTCGTGATCCCCGTGACCATCAGCCTTGGCGCTGCTGCCACGGAACATCTCGGGTTCGATCTCGATTATCTCTACGCCGCCGCGGATGCCTCCCTCTACCGCGCCAAGAACGAGGGGCGTAACTGCATCCGCTGGGCCACGGCCCGGAAGGGCGATCCGGAGCGCGAGAGCTGGACCTCCAGGCTGATCATCCAGGCCTGACGAGCGCAGAATCGGCCTGTCCTGGATCTGGCCTGTTCAGTCGGCGCTGTAGCCCCTTGGCCGTCCGTAGTAATAGCCCTGTCCATGGGTGCAGCCCATCTCCAGCAGGCCGAGGTGTTGCTTTTCTGTCTCGATTCCTTCGGCAATCACCGTGAAGTTGAGATCCTGCGCCAGCGTGATCATCGACTGGAGCACGGTCTGCTTGCGGCGATCCATCAGGAAATCGGCAGCGAAGCTACGGTCGATCTTGATGGCATCAATCGGTAGCTTCGCCAGCCATGACATGCTGGAGTAGCCCGTTCCGAAGTCATCGAGATACACGCGTACACCAGCCTGGCGCAGGTGCTGCAGCTCACGGGTGGTCTGCTCGGGATGATCGATCAGCATGCCTTCGGTCACTTCGACACTGAACAGAACCGGGTCGAGGTCGCGCTCCTCTGCCTGGGCCAGGAACCAGCTGGCGAAGCCCTCTTGTTTCAGCTGCAGCGGGCTCACGTTGATGGAGGTGCGCAGGGACCGGCTAAGGCGCTGCAGGCGTTTCACATGGTCCATGGCCTCCCTGACCACCCAGCGTCCCAGCGGCAGGATCAGACCGGTTCGCTCCGCCAGTGGGATGAATTCCGAGGGGTTCAGGGCCGGCCGGCCGGGGCTCTGGATCCGAACCAGGCTCTCCTGGCCCACCGTCTGTGCATCGGTAAGGGTCACGATCGGCTGGTAAACCAGTTCCAGTTCGTTGTCCTCGATGGCCTGCTTGAGCTGTCGCTTGAGAACAATCGTTCGCTTGACCTCCAGGTCGATGGAATCGTTGTAGTGAGAGATCTTCGGATCATTCTTGGCCTTGGCGTCGTACATCGCCAGGTCGGCCCGCCGCAGCAGTTCATCGATGCCGATCTCAGGATCGGTGGTGCCGGCGATGCCCACACTCATGGAGGGCCGGATCAGATAGTCCTCGGCGATCCAGGGTGTGGCCAGCCGCTGCTGCAGCCGCATGCCCAGTTCCAGGGCCTCGATTTCATCGAGGCGGCCGCTGGTGAGCACCACGAATTCATCGCCACCGAGCCTGGCCAGGGTGTCGCCGGAGCGCAGGCCCTGTTGCAGCCGCTGACCCACCTCCACCAGCAGCTCATCGCCCACATGGTGGCCGTAGAGATCGTTGATCTCCTTGAATCCGTTGAGATCGCAGAACAGGATCGTCACCTGACCCGCCTGGGCCTCCAGGTCCGCGAGGGCCTCGGCGATGCGGTTCTGCAGGGCCCGGCGGTTGGGCAGCCCTGTGACCGGGCACTCCACCACCTGGGCCGCCAGGCTGCGCTGCTGCTCCCGCAGCTGGGCATTGCGGGTCTCGCTCTCGGCGCGGCGCTCGTTGGCCAGATCAGCCCGGCTCTGGAGTTCGGCGTTGGAGAGCAGCAGGCTGATGTCGCGGATGGTGAAGACCAGCGGCCCGGACGCTTCCCGCTTCACCTCACGCCATTGAATCTCCACGGCCCGCAGGGGGTCCTGGCTCAGCAGGCCCGTCAGCCGTCCGCTCTGCCCTTCGCCGACCTTGCCCTGGAGGGCCGTCGCGTCCAGCAGGGGCTGGCCGCTGCAGCTGCGTGGCAGTTGGCTGAAGAGCGGCTCTCCGAGCATCAGCAGCTTGGACCGCCCGCAGAACGTCACAAAGCCCGCGTTGCACCACAGAACCCGGGCCTCGGCGTCGGTGATCACCAGGCCATCGCCGATGCTGTCCAGGGCCTCCTCCAGCCAGCCCAGGGTGCGGCGCAGTTCCGCGACCAGCTGGCCTTCCACGGCCTTCAGAGGGGTGCCTGTCATGGCACCTGTTCCGCGTCTTCGGGCAGTGGGGTGAGGGTGGCTCCGAACAGCCACTGGTCGTTCTGCTTCTCCGCCACGATGAAGTGCTCGGAGATCACCCCGCGGCCATCGCTGCAGATGGTCTTGAGGCGCAGGGGGTGGGCCAGGATCGTGGACTGTTCGGTGGCCTGGAAACGGGAGAAGCCCAGCTGGTGGGACATCTGAAAGGCCTCGGGCAGGATGCGGCTCAGGGATGTTCCGGCCAGATCGGCCTGGCTCCAGCCGAAGGCCGCCTGGAAGGCCGGGTTGATGGCCACCACGTTGCCGAGATGATCGGCCAGCACGAAGGGGCGGTCGCCCGCCTGCAGCGAGGCGATGGAGGGAACGGGCTCAGCCATGCTGCCGGGGGCACCAAGTCCCATTCTGTACTCCACTTGGGTGAGAACGCCTTGGCCAGAATGGACTCGCCCGCTGGGTCGAGAGGCCGGCCGATGCGTCCCACCCTCTCCCTCACCCTGCGCCTCTGGCGCCAGGTCGCCCCGGACCAACCTGGCCGCTTCGAGAGCCACCGGCTGGAGCACGTTTCCGCCGATCTCTCGCTGCTGGAGGCCCTCGATCTGCTCAATGAGCGCCTGGTCGCCGCCGGCGAGCGGCCGGTGCACTTCGAGCACGACTGCCGCGAGGGCATCTGCGGCAGCTGCGGCTTCCTGGTGAATGGCCAGGCCCACGGCCCCCGGCCGGCCACCACCGTCTGTCAGCTGTATCTGCGCCACTTCGCCGATGGCGCCACCCTGGTGCTGGAGCCCTGGCGCGCCGCCGCCTTCCCCCTGATTCAGGACCTGGCGGTGGAGCGCTCCGCCCTCGATCGCCTGATCGCGGCGGGGGGCTACTGCTCGGTGCCGATCGGCAGCGCGCCGGAGGCCAATGGCCTGCTGGTGGGCCGCGAGCAGGCCCGCTCCGCCTTCGAGACCGCCACCTGCATCGGCTGCGGCGCCTGCATCGCCAGCTGCCGCAACGCCTCCGCCAGCCTGTTTGTGGCCGCCAAGCTGGCCCACCTAGGGCAGCTGCCCCAGGGCCAGCCCGAGCGGGCCCGCCGGGCCGCCGCGATGCAGGCGCAGATGGCGGCCGAGGGCTTCGGCAGCTGCAGCAGCCAGCTGGAGTGCGAGGCCGTCTGCCCCCAGCAGATCTCCGCCGACTGGATCAGCTGGATGCACCGCGAGGCGCGGACTTGATGCCGCCCTCCCCGGCGTCGGTTCAACGGGCGGCGGCACTGGCCCCGGCGACGGTTCCGGGATCGGGCGGGAACGCGCCCTGGGATTCGCGATCGGTCTGCGACGCGCTCAATCGGGGCCAGGGAGGGATGGCGGCATTGAAGGCCCTCGGCTCCCTGGGCCCGGCTGCCTTTCTTAAGAGCTGTGTGCTGAGCCACGCCCATCCTTGGTGGGGGGTTAGCAACGGCAGCAGCAGCAGCGGCGGCACCCGGCCGTGACCTTCTTTCTCAAGCTCACCGAGGCGATCGCCAGTCGCCAGTCGCTGCTGATCACCGGGCTGGATCCCAACCCGGAGATGCTGCACACCTGGAACCGCAGCCGCGGCGGCGGCACCGGCTCGTTCCTCTCCCAGGCGCGGCGCTGGATCAAGGCGGTGATCGACGCCACCGCCGACCACGTGTGCGCGGTGAAGCCCAGCCTCGGCTTCTACCAGGCCCTGGGCGCCGTGGGCATTGACCTGCTGCGGGAGGTGCGGGAGCTGGTGCCGCCCGATCTGCCCCTCATCCTCGATGCCAAACACGCCGACCTCAACTCGGCCTCGGCCCTGGCCCATTACCTGTTCCACGACCTGGGCGTCGATGCGGTGTCGCTCTCGCCCCTGGCCGGCCAGGACATCGCCGCCCCCTTCCTGCTGCACACCGACCGGGCCGTGGTGGTGACCTGCCACAGCTCCAGTCCGGCGGCGCGGGTGCTGCAGCACCACCCCGATGAGAACGACCCCTTCTATCTGCGGGTGGTGCGCGAGAGCCAGCTGTGGGCCACGCCGGAGCAGTTGCTGCTGGAGGTGGGCACCAGCGATCCGCGCATCCTCGAGCGGGTGAGGGCCGCCGCCCCGGAGCACGTGCTGATCCTGCGCAGCCTCTGGGGCCGGGAGGAGCGGCTGGAGGCCCTGCTGCAGGCGGGGCTCACCAGCGCCGCCGATGGCCTGCTGCTGCCGCTGCCCCAGAACCTGCTGGTGGAGGAGGGGCTGGCGGAGGGGGCGGCCGCCCTCAAGCGCCAGATCAGCGCCGTGCGCGAGCGGGTGATCGCCGCCCGCAGCCCCGCCGCCGACCGCTGCGACCTGTGGCTGCCCCAGCCGGCCGCCGCTGCGCCGGCCGCCGAGCCGTCCGCCCCCGAGCCGCCCACCGCTGCCCTTCGCCCCGACCCATCGGCCGATCCCCTGGCCCCGCTGATCGTGGATCTGTTCGACATCGGCTGCCTGCTGTTCGGCGACTACGTGCAGGCCTCAGGTGCCGTGTTCAGTTATTACATCGACCTGCGCCGCATCATCTCCGATCCCAACCTGTTTCACCGGGTGCTGCACACCTACAGCGAGCTGCTGCAGGGGCTGAGCTTCGATCGCATCGCCGGCATCCCCTACGGCTCGCTGCCCACCGCCACCGGCCTGTCGCTGCAGCTGCACAAGCCGCTGATCTATCCGCGCAAGGAGGTGAAGGCCCATGGCGCCCGTCGCCAGATCGAGGGCGACTTCCGCGAGGGCGAGACCGTGGTGGTGGTGGACGACATCCTGATCACCGGCGGCAGCGTGCTCGATGGCATCGCCAAGCTCGCCAGCTCGGGTCTGGTGGTGCGCGATGTGGTGGTGTTCATCGACCACGGCGGCCAGGCCAGGCAGCGCCTGGCCGAGGCTGGCTACCGCACCCACGCGGTGCTCGACATCGGCCGCATCACGGCGGTGCTGCTGGCTGCCGGGCGGCTCACCCCCGAGCAGGCGGTCCAGCTGGGCGCTCAGGCATGAGAGTGGTGCCGCCGGCTGCTGGCATAGTCCTCGATCAGCCGTAAGGTCTCCTTCTGGCCCTGGGGCCGGCCGAACAGGTAGCCCTGGCCGAAGTCGCTGCCCAGCCGCGCAACGATGCGCCGCTGGTCCTCCGTCTCCACGCCTTCGGCCACCACCTCGAGGCCCAGGGCCTTGGCCAGGGAGATGATCGCCCCGGCGATCATCTCGTCCTCCGGGTTGGTCACCAGGCCATCCACGAAGGAGTGATCGATCTTGAGCACGCCCACGGGGAAGCGCTTCAGGTAGAGCAGGGAGGAATAGCCCGTTCCGAAGTCGTCGATCGCCAGGCGCACCCCCAGGTCGCGGAGTCCATTGATGGTCGCCGTCGTCGACTGGATGTCATCGACGAGCATGGTCTCGGTGATCTCCAGGTAGAGGCTGCCGGGGGCCAGTTCGCTGCTGTCCAGAATTCCCGCGATGCGCTGCTGGAGTCGGGCCTCGTTCAGGGTGCGGGCCGACAGGTTGGAGGAGAGCCGCAGGTCCGCCAGCCCGTCGATCCGTTGCCAGCGGGCCATGGCCCCGGCGGCCTGGTTGAGCACCTCCAGGTCGATGTGCACGATCACCTCCGACGCTTCCGCCTGGGGGATGAAGGCGCTGGGGGGGAGCAGTCCCAGCTGGCGATGGCGCCAGCGAGCCAGGGCCTCGAAGCCCACCAGGCTGCGGTCGGAGAGCCGGTAGATCGGCTGGTAGAAGCTCTCGATCTCGCCGTTCTCAATCGCGTGGCGCAGCTCCCCTTCCAGATAGAGGCGCTCTCTCGCCTCGGCGCGCATCGACTCCTGGAAGATGGCCCAGTGGCCCCTACCGCGGCTTTTTGCCTGATACATCGCGATGTCGGCGTTCTCCAGCAGCGCATGGGCCTCCTGCCCCGTCTCGCCGAAGGCGATGCCGATGGAGGCGCTGTGGCTCAGTTCCGTGCCCGCCACCACGATCGGACGGCGGATCGCCTCGATGATGCGCTGGGCCAGATCGGTGGCGGCGCCCACCGTGGCGGTCTGGCTGATCACGATGAATTCATCGCCCGACAGCCGTCCCACCAGATCCGACTCCCGCACCGACTCCCGCAGCATGCGCGCCACGTTGATGAGCAGCTGGTCGCCCGCGGCGTGGCCGTGGGCGTCATTGACGATCTTGAAGCGGTCGATGTCGATGAACAGCACCACCTGCTGCATCTGCCCCTGCGGCTCTCTGGCGAGGGCCTGGTTCAGGCCCTCGAGCACCAGGCGCCGATTGGGCAGACCGGTGAGCGCATCGTGGGTGGCGTCGTGGTGGGCCTCGTCCCGGGCGTGGCGCTCCGCCGAGATGGCCCGCAGCAGCCCGATGCTCAGTTCGATGCTGCGGGCCATCGCCCGCAACAGCGACCGTTCCTCCACGTCGAAGGGATCGCCGAGCCTGCCCACGACCAGCTGCTCTTTACCGATGGTGGCCCAGCAGGTGTGCAGCGTGCCGCTGCGGATCTGAACCTCCGCCGGTCTCGCGTCCGCCAGCTCCACCAGCCGGGCCCCCTCGCGGGGACTGAGGCCGATGCAGCAGGTGATGCCGTCCCTGTCGAAGATCGCCCCCACTTCGGCATCCACCGCTTCCGTCACCCGGTTCACCGCATTGCGCAGGTTGTCGGGATCGTCGGTGGAGAAGGCCGAGAGGATCTCGGAGAGCAGGTGCAGCGACCAGGACGTCTCCATCAGCTGATGGCCAGGGTCACCAGGGTCTGGTTGTGGAAGCCCCCGGCGCCCTTGGTGCGGGCGATCTCGCCATAGGTGTAGAAGCCCGCCATGGGAACCCCGCCGCTGGTGGCGGCGATCAGATCGGTTTCCTCGTGCAGGTTCGACGCGTCGAAGATCGAGCGCCTGGATACGCAGTCGAACAGCAGCAGGCCAACCGGTGGGGCCCCCTCCAGGCCCCCGATCGCCAGCTTGAACGACTCCTCGGCAGCCTCCAGCACCGAGTCCACGTCCCCTTCGGTGAGGAAGGCCAGGCCGCCCTGGGGCACCTCGGCCACGGTGAGCAGCTGGCGGTTCAGGAAATCCGCGCCCGACACATGCCGCATCTCGATCTTGTCGCGCCGGCGCACGCCGATCGGATGGCAGGCGGCGAAGGCGGCAAAGGCGGCGGCATCGTGGCGCACCGGCTCCGGGGGATCGAAGAACTCGAGGTAGACATCCAGGGCAGGCCGGTCGTCCAGGGACGCCAGCACGTTGCCCTTGCTGCCGGTCACGAGCATGGGGGGACTGGCCGTCTTCCAGCCGTGGCTCACACCGATGCCCAGGGGGGCCTCCGAGCTGATGGCGGCCGCCACCACGGCCTGGGTCAGCACCCGATCCCCCAGGATCTGGCTGGTCCGTTTCATGGCCAGGTCGTCGCCGGCACAGCCCCCCACGAGGGGCACATCGAGGCTGGCCACGTCGTAGGCGCCGCGCACCACATCCATCTGGTCGCCGCAGAGCCCATCCGCCAGCAGCAGCAGCACCGTGTGCTCGCGCTGGGGCAGCCGCTCGAGGCAGTAGGCCGCCTGCGTGGCGGCCTGGCGCAGCCCCTGGCCGTCGCCCTGGCCCATGCCGGTGGCCACGCTGATGCCCTCACCCCCCAGGGCCCAGAGCACCAGGGACTGGCGCAGGGAGCCCGCGTCGGCGATCTCCCCGGAGGTGGTGCAGCCGATCACGGCGGTCCCGTCCGGGAGCCCGTCCCGCAGACCTGCCGCTACGGCGGCCAGGTCGTAGTGGGGTGACGCGAGCAACACCACGAGCTTGGGCTGCGTCGGTCCGGCGATCCCCTGGAGCGCTTCGGCGAGGGCGGCCTGGCTGTCGGGGAGGGTGGAGCTCCCCACCCGGACCCATCGTCTGGGGGAATCCGTGGTGCTGGATCCCATCGACTCTGACATCGCGGTTCGGTTGGGGCGGGAACAGACCGCCGCATTCTTTAATCAAGCTATACCTCAGCCGGGGTAAACCGCATCGGCACCGTTTCACGACGGGTCTACGGTCGCCCCCACTCCCTCGTCCTCCGTCGCGATGCTTGCCGCTCTGCCCCTGCTCCGTGGCATTGCGGTCCTGGCTGAAGCGGCGCCAGGTCTGGCGGCAGGCGATGGGGGCAGCACGGCTTCCGTGGGCCTGGAGGCCGTGCCGGTCCAGGGCCGGCTGCTGTTCCTGGGTGTGCTGTTCCTCGGCACCCTGGCCGTCAGCCGCTTCTCGATCCGCATCGGCATTCCCTCCATCCTCGGGGTGCTGCTGCTGGGGTTGTTCATCAATATCAACTCCCTGCATCTCAGCCACCACCAGGCCGAGGACCTGCACGTCTTCGGCCTGGCTCTGCTGCTCTTCTACGCGGGCCTCAAGACCGAGCTGGCCGCGATCCGGGGCTTCCTGGAATACGGCCTGCTGCTCGCCATCGGCGGGGTGATCGCCTCGTCCACCGTGCTGGGGCTGATGATCTGGTGGCTGGCCTCCGATTCGGGGGCCCAGCTGGCTCCGGGTCTGGCCAACAGCATGCCCCTGGCGGCGGCCCTGCTGATCGCCGCCTGCCTGGGGTCCACCGATGCCGGCGCCACCCTGAGTGTTCTGACGCAGGTGCGCCATCGGATCCCCCAGCGGCTGCGCCACCTGCTGGAGTTCGAGTCAGCGGTGAACGACCCGGCGGCTCTGCTGACCTACGGCCTGATCGTGGGGGTGTTCGTGGCCGGTTCCACGGCCAGCGCCGCCACGGCCGCTGGGCCCGGCCTCGAGCTCACGGTGCTCGACGGGCTGCGCGCGTTCCTGCAGCAGATCGGCGTCGGAATGATCGTGGGGGTGACCTTCGGCTACGTGGCCAAGTTCGTGATCGACTGGCTCGTGCATGAGAAGGCCCAGCTGCTGGTGGTGGCCATGTCCATCGCCTTCGTCGACTACGGCTGCAGCCACTTTCTCGGTGGCGCGGGTTTCGTGGCCGTCTACGTGACGGGGATGTTCATGAGCAACATGCGCTACCGCCGCCCCGATGTGAACCACGAGTCGATCCAGGAGGTGCTGCTGCCCTTCAACACCATGACCGAGATCACGATCTTCCTGCTCTTCGGTCTGCTGGTGTCGCCGAGCGATCTGTTGCCCTCCCTGTCGATGGGGGTGGTGACTGCCGCGGCACTGATGTTGGTGGCCAGGCCCCTGAGCGTGCTGCTCTGCCAGCCCTTCTCCCCCTTCAGCTGGCGCGAGGGGCTGTTGATCTCCTGGTGCGGGCTGCGCGGCGCCGTGCCCCTGGCCCTCTCCTACAACGTGGTGCTGGTCATCCCGCGCCTCCGCGGCGTCGATGCCGCCAGCGTGGAGACCCTGGCCCAGAACGCCCAGAGCATCGTGTTCGTGGTGGTGGTGCTCAACCTGCTGCTGCAGGGCTTCACCCTGCCGCGGCTGGCCAGCTTCCTGGGGCTGCAGCCGGAGCCGCCGGCCGAGCTCCAGGCCTGAGCCTCACACCAGCCGCCAGGGCAGGACCTCACCGGCGTGGAACGGGACCAGCCGGGTGGGATGGTCGGTGCCGTTGGCCAGCTCCAGAGCCACGGGCACCGCTTCGGCCGCTTCGGCCTCGGTGTCCTGGCGTTCCAGGCTGAGGCTGCCGGCATTGGGCGGCAGGCCGTAGAAGCGCGGGCCGAAGTCACTCGCAAAGGCCTCGAGCCTGTCGAGGGCGCCCTCCTGCTCAAACACCGTCGCGTAGCTCTCGATCGCGTAGGGGGCGTTGTAGATGCCGGCGCAGCCGCAGGCCGATTCCTTGGCCTCGCGGGCGTGGGGGGCCGTGTCGGTGCCCAGGAAGAACTTGGGGTTACCGGAGGTGGCCGCCGCCCGCAGCGCCAGCCGGTGCCGTTCGCGCTTCGCCACCGGCAGGCAGTAGAAGTCCGGCCGCAGGCCACCGGCGAACAGGGCGTTGCGGTTGATGTGCAGGTGGTGGGGGGTGATCGTGGCCGCCAGGTTGGGGCCGGCCCCGGCCACGAAGGCCGCGGCGTCGGCGGTGGTGATGTGCTCGAACACCACCTTCAGGCCGGGGTGGCGCGCCAGCAGCGGGATCAGCTGGCGCTCGATGAATACCGCCTCGCGATCGAAGATGTCCACCGCCGGGTCGGTCACCTCGCCGTGGATCAGCAGCGGCAGGCCGATCCGCTCCATCGTCTCCAGCACCGGCCCGATGTGGGCCAGATCGCGCACGCCGGCATCGGAGTTGGTGGTGGCCCCGGCCGGATAGAACTTGGCCGCCGTGAGGATCCCCTCGGCTTGGCCCCGCTCCAGCTCGGCTGGATCCAGGCTCTCGGTGAGGTAAGCCGTCATCAGCGGGGTGAAACCGGCTGCCTCGCTCCCCTGCAGCGCCGCCAGGATCCGCTGCCGGTAGGCCGCCGCCGCCGCCGCGGTGGTGATCGGTGGCCGCAGGTTGGGCATCACGATCGCCCGGGCGAACTGGCGGGCCGTGTGGCCCACCACGGCCCGGAGCATGGCGCCGTCGCGCAGGTGCACGTGCCAGTCGTCCGGGCGCCGGATCGTGAGTCGGGTGCCGGGCGCGGTGGCGTCGGGAGCGGTGGCGCCGGGACTGGTGGGGCTGGGGGTCACTCGGCCGACCTCCGGGCGTGGGGGCCCCCGGCCACCAGCCAGGCGCTCAGGGCCAGCAGCAGCACGCTGCCGCAGAACATCAGCAGACTGGTGGGGCCGGCGATCGTAAAGACGAGCATCGACTTGAATGCCGCCACGATCAGCGCCACCACGATCACCTTCACCAGCTTTTCTTTGAGGGCATCCAGGGTGCGGATGTCGAGCAGGCCGCTGCCGCCATCGTGGCCGGGAATCCGTGCCGCATCGATGTCGGAGATCAGCAGTTCATACACGCCGTAGCCAAAGATGAGCAGGGCGATGCCGATGAGATAGAGGTCGATGCCTCCCACGAGCTCTCCGAGCAGCTTGGCCATGATGGCGCTCTCCTTGCCGCCGGCCATCAGCAGCTTGAGGGCCGAGAGAATGATGCGGGTGCCGCAGATGAAGGCGGTGGCGCTGCTCAGCAGGCTCATCACCACCGGCAGGATGGCGATCAGCCGGATGCGCCACAGCCAGCGCTCGAAGGCCATCTCCAGGCGCGACCGCCTGGCTGGAACGCGATCCCCGCGCTGGGCGTCCCCGTGCTGGGGGGCCTCGGGGTGGGACTCGCCCTGGTGGCTGGAGGAGTGGGAGGCCAAGAACCCCGGAGTGGCACGTCCCTCGACCCTAGGAGCCGGCCCTTAGCGTGCCCCCATGGCCCACGACGCCGTCGCCATCCGCCTGCAGCCCCGCTCCAGCCGCGACCAGGTGCTGGGCGAACGCGACGGGGCCATCGCCATCCAGCTGCAGGCGCCGCCGGTGGACGGCGAGGCCAATGCCGCCCTGCTGCGCTTCGTGGCCCGGTGCCTGGGGGTGCCCCCCCGCGATGTGACCCTGGTGCGGGGCACCACCTCGCGCCACAAGTGGATCGCGGTGCGGGGCCGCTCCGCGGCTCAGGTGCGCGCGGCGCTGCTGGTCTGAGCTCCAGAATCCACGCCAGTGCCGAGCCGGCCCAGCCGTGCGCCGCGCGTCTCCCGCCTGCCCGCATGCTGCCGTTCCACTGGCTCACCCAGACCGTCGCCCTCGGCCTGGGCATCGCCTTCAGCCCGATCAACATCGCCCTGGTGGCCCTGCTGCTGCTGGGGCGCCAGCCGCTGCTCCGCTGCGCCACCTACCTGGCGGGCTGGGCCATGGCCAATGGCGGTGCCCTCTGCGCCGTGGTGCTGGTGGGGCAGCGCTTCAGCTGGGCCATGCACCTGGGCTCCCGCGGCCAGGTGCTGATCGATCTGATCGGCGCCGGGGCCCTGGTGGGCCTGGGCCTGTTCCAGCTCACCCCGGCGGTGACCCTCGGAGAGGAGGGCTGGGCCATGCAGCTGATGGGCCAGCTGCCGGAGCTGGAGTGGGTGCCGCTGCTGGGCCTGGGGGCCGGCTGCGCCCTGATCAGCCCGGAAAACCTGGTGTTCTATGTGAAGGAGGGCGGCATGCTGCTCGCCAACCACACCAGCTGGCGCGGTGATCTGGAGGTGGGGGTGGTGTTCGTGGCCATGGCCACCTCGCTGCTGCTGCTGCCGCCCCTGCTCTGGCTGCTGAGCGGCGGCCGCCTGCGGGAACCGCTCACCCGCCTCAACGACTGGCTCGTGCACCGGGCCGAGTGGCTGGTGGGGGTGTTCGCCCTGCTGCTCGGGATCTACCTCGGCTGGCAGGGGCTCGATGGCCTGCACCAGATGACCCTGCTCGCCGCTGCCTGATCCCCTACCCCACCGCTGCGGCCGTTCCTGGCAAACTGCGCCGACATCCCGCCGCCCTCCGCCCCGCCCATGGCCCGAATGCGCAAGCTGCTCTCCGCCGCCTCCCTGCTGGCGGCCCTGGCCCTGGTGGGCTGCGCTCCCGAGGAGGGCGGGTTGCAGAGCCAGAAGCTGGCCACCCTCAAGGGCCGCGGCAAGCTGATCTGTGGGGTGGACGGCAAGCTGCCGGGCTTCAGCTTCGTGGCCCCCGACGGCCAGTACTCCGGCCTGGATGTGGACGTCTGCAAGGCCGTGGCGGCGGCCACCCTCGGCGATCCCACCAAGGTGGACTACCGCGACCTCAACTCCAGCGAGCGCTTTGCGGCCCTGGCCAGCGGCGAGGTGGATCTGCTCTCGCGCAACACCACCGTCACCCTCAGCCGCGACGCGGCCGGCGGCAACGGTCTGAGCTTCGCGCCGCCCGTCTTCTATGACGGCCAGGGCGTGATGGTGCCCGTGGCCAGCGGCATCAAGGGCCTCAAGGATCTGGCCGGTAAGCCGATCTGCGTGGAGACCGGCACCACCACCGAGCTCAACCTGGCCGACCGCATGCGCGAGATCGCTGCGGCCTACACGCCCCTGAAGTTCCAGACCGGCGACCAGACCTACGCCGCCTATCTGCAGGGCCGCTGCGTGGCCGTGACCAGCGACCGCTCCCAGCTGGCCGGCAAGCGCACCAATTTCCCCGACCCCGCCGCCCACACCCTGCTGCCGGAGGTGCTGAGCAAGGAGCCCCTAGCACCGGCCACGGTGAACGCCGATCCGGCCTGGAGCGATGCGGTGCGCTGGACCGTGTACGCCCTGATGCAGGCCGAGGAGCTGGGCATCACCCAGGCCAACATCGACACCAAGCTGGCCGAGGCCAAGGCCAAGACCAACCTCGCCGACCTGCGCCGCTTCCTGGGGGTCGAGGGGGAATTCGGCAAGCAGCTGGGCCTGGCCCCCGACTTCGTGGTGAAGGCGGTGAAGGCCGTGGGCAACTACGGCGAGATCTTTGAGCGCAACGTGGGCACCGGCTCCAAGCTCAAGCTGGAGCGGGGCCTCAACCGCCAGTGGCAGCAGGGCGGCCTGATCTATTCGCCCCCGTTCCGCTGATGGGCGAGCCCTTCTCCGGGCCCCTGCCCTGGTGGCGTGACCGGCGGGTGCTGCCCTGGCTGATGCAGGGCGCTGTGGCCCTGGTGGTGCTGCTGCTGATCGCCTTTCTGCTGGGCAATCTGGTGCGCAACCTCAGCGCCGCCGGCATGCTGCTCAGCTTCCGCTGGCTGCAGCAGCCCGCCGGCTTCGACGTCTCCGAGACCCTGCTGCCCTTCGATGCCGGGCTGCCCTACTGGCGCGCCCTGGTGGCGGGTCTGGTCAACACCCTGCGGGCGGTGCTGGTGGGCCTGGTGGGCGCCACGGCCCTGGGCACGCTGGTGGGTCTGGCCTCCTTCAGCTCCAATGCGTTGCTGCGCGGCCTGGCCCGCGCCTACGTGGAGCTGATCCGCAACATCCCGCTGCTGCTGCAGCTGGTGTTCTGGTACTTCGTCGTGTTTCTCGCTCTGCCCAACGGCGAGGCGGCCCTGCAGCTGCCGGGGGTGGTGCTGGCCAAGTCGGGGCTGTTTCTGGCCTGGTTCGGCGAGGGCCTGCGCTGGAGCGGCCCCACCCTGGTGGAGGGAGTGTGGCAGGCGCCGCTGCGGCTCACGGTGGAGTTCTCCGCCCTGGTGACCGGCCTCGTGGTGTACACAGGCGCCTTCATCTCCGAGGTGGTGCGCGGCGGCATCACGGCGGTGCCCAAGGGCCAGTGGGAGGCCGCGGCCTCCCTGGGGCTGGGGCCGCTGGTCACCCTGCGCCGCATCGTGCTGCCCCAGGCCCTGCGGGTGATCGTGCCGGGGCTGAACACCCAGTACATCTCCCTGGCCAAGAACTCCGCCCTGGCGGTGGCCGTGGGTTACACCGACCTCTATTCCGTGGCCGAGACCACCCTCAACCAGACCGGCCGGGCCGTGGAGGTGATCCTGATCCTGCTGGGGGCCTACCTGGTGATCGATCTGGCGATCTCGGCGCTGATGGGCTGGTTCAACCGCCTGGTGCGGATCCGGGAGCGCTGAAGCCATGACGTCGTCCTTCCCGCCTGCCTCCCCTGCCCCGGAGCCCGGGCCCTCCGCTGGATCCGGATCTGGCATGTCCCACCCCGCCCTGAAGCCGCCCCTGGGCACCCGCTTGCGGTCGGAGCTGTTCGGCAGCCCCGGCAATTCCGCCCTCACCCTGGTGCTGCTGGCCGCCCTGGGGTCCGCCGCCTTCGGGCTGCTGCACTGGGGCCTGGTCCAGGCCCGCTGGGCCGTGGTGCGGGCCAACAGCACCCTGTTCGCCGTGGGCCGCTACCCCCTCGATCAGCAGTGGCGCCTCTGGCTGCTCACCGCGCTCCTGGCGGCGGCGGCCGGCCTGGCCTGGGGCCTGCTGCGCTCCCACCCACGCCGCGATCGGGGCGGGGAGCTCTGGCCTCGCAACGACCGGATCGCTGTGGTCCTGCTGGCGGCCACGGCCCTCGCCGTGCCCTGGTGGCTGCGGCTGGAGCCGCTGATCCAGGCGCGCTGGTGGGGCATCACCGCCCTGCTGCTGCTGGTGCGCTGGGCGGCTGGCCACTGGGGCCAGCGGTTGCCGGCGCGGCTGCTGGCCCTGCTGCCGCTGCTCTGGCCGCTGCTCTACCTGGTGGGCATGCTGCTGATCAACGGCGGCGTTGGCCTGCTGCCTGTCCCCCCCGGCGACTGGGGCGGCCTGCTGCTCACCCTGATCGCCGCCAGCTTCGCGATCCTGCTCTGCTTCCCCCTCGGGGTGCTGCTGGCCCTGGGGCGCCGCAGTGACCTGCCGCTGCTGCGCTGGGGCTCGGTTCTCTACATCGAGTTCATCCGCGGCGCCCCGCTGATCACCCTGCTCTTCCTGGGCCAGAACATGATCGGCTTCCTGCTGCCCGGGGGCCTGGCGCCCGATCGGGTCTGGCGGGCCGCCTGGGTGCTCACCTTCTTCGCGGCGGCCTACCTGGCCGAGGCCGTGCGCGCCGGTCTGGTGGCGATCCCCCCCGGCCAGCTGGAGGCGGCCCGCTCCCTGGGCCTCACCGTTCCCCAGGCCCTGCGCACCGTGGTGCTGCCCCAGGCCCTGCGGGTCGCCCTGCCCACGATGGTGGGCCAGTTCATCTCCCTGCTCCAGGACACCACCATGCTCTCGCTGGTGGGTCTGATGGAGCTGATGGGCACCGCCCGCACGGTGATGGCCAACCCGGCCTACCTGGGCCGCAACGCCGAGGTGTACCTCACCCTGGCGGTGCTGTTCTGGTGCTGCTGCGCGGCCCTGGGCCTGGGCAGCCGTGCCCTGGAGCGCCGCCTCGATCCCAACCCCGCGTCCTGAAGCCCCGAGTCATGAGTTCCGCCCTGCATCCCCCCACGGCCCACCGGATGATCGAGGCCAGTGGCGTGCACAAGTGGTACCCCAACGGCTTCCACGCCCTGCGCGGCGCCAGCCTCAGCGTGCACCGCGGGGAGGTGGTGGTGATCATGGGGCCCTCGGGCTCGGGCAAGAGCACCTTCATCCGCACCTTCAACGCCCTGGAGGATTTCCAGCAGGGCACGATCACGGTGGATGGCATCGCCCTCTCCAACGACCTGCGCCAGATCGATGCGATTCGCCGCGAGGTGGGCATGGTGTTCCAGCAGTTCAACCTGTTCCCGCACCTCACGGTGCTGGAGAACCTCACCCTGGCGCCGGTGCTGGTGCGGCGTCGCGACCGCGCCGAGGTGGAGACCCAGGCCCGGGCCCTGCTGCAGCGGGTGAACATTGCCGAGCAGGCCGACAAGTTCCCCGGCCAGCTCTCCGGCGGCCAGCAGCAGCGGGTGGCGATCGCCCGCTCCCTCTGCATGGAGCCCAAGATCCTGCTGTTCGACGAGCCCACCAGCGCCCTGGATCCGGAGATGGTGCGCGAGGTGCTGGAGGTGATGCAGGACCTGGCCCGCGACGAGGGCATGACGATGGTGGTGGTGACCCACGAGGTGCGCTTCGCCCGCGAGGTGGCCCATCGGGTGGTGCTGATGGACCACGGCGAGGTGGTGGAGGAGGCGCCGCCGGAGCTGTTCTTCACCAACCCCGCCCATCAGCGCACCCGCGCCTTCCTGGACCAGATCCTCTGAGGCGAAGGCCGGGGGTCTGGGGATCAGGAGGCCATCAGCTCTGCCGATCAGCCCACCAGCTCCAGGCCGAGACCCAGCAGCCAGCGGGCCGCCCCAACGGCGGCGGCTGCCCCGATCAGCGGCAGTACCCCCCAGCGCCAGCGCAGCAGTGCCAGCGCCGAGAGCACCAGGATCGCCAGGGCGCCCCAGTCGAGGCCGCCGCCGGCCTGGGGCCACAGCACCGGGCCCGTGAACAGCAGCGCCAGGGTGGCGATCACCCCCACCACGGCGGCGGTGATGGCCGTCAGCGGCGCCCCCAGGCGCAGGTCGTTGCGGCTGGCCTCCACCAGCGGCGCCCCGGCCAGGATGAAGCTGAAGGAGGGCAGAAAGGTGAACCACACCACCGTGAGCGCCGCCGCCGCCGCCGCCCACCAGCTGCCCGGCGCCAGGCCGAGCAGGTTGCCCTGCCAGCCCCCCAGGAAGCCCACGAACGCCACCACGAGGATCAACGGCCCCGGGGTGGTCTCCCCCAGGGCCAGACCATCCACCATCTGGGCGGCACTGAGCCAGCCGTACTGCTCCACCGCCCCCTGGGCCACGTAGGGCAGCACGGCGTAGGCGCCGCCGAAGCTGAGCAGGGCCACCTTGGTGAAGAAGCGGGCCATGGTGGCGAGCACCCCATCCCAGCCGTCCGTCCAGCTGAGCAGGGCCAGGGGCAGGCCCAGGGCCAGGCCGCTCACCAGCAGCGTCACCGCCAGGCTGCGCCGGCTGAAGCGCCCATGGACCGGGGTGGGGGTGTGGTCGTCGTGCAGGGCCGGGGCCAGGGCGCCGGCGGGCTCGGCGGTTGGCGCGGCCTCCACGGCCTGGGCCTTCGCCCCCCCGGCCCCCCGGCCGCCAGCGCCGGGTTTCACGATCAGGGCCGGCCGCCAGCGGCCGAGCAGGGCACCGCCCAGGGCCGCCGCCGCCACGATCAGCGGGTAGGGGAGCTTCAGCAGGCTGAGCCCGAGAAAGGCGGCCAGGGCGATCAGGCGCAGGGCCGGCGTGTGCAGGGTGCGGCTGCCCACCCGCCAGGCGGCCTGCAGCACGATCGCCACCACGGCCGGCTTGAGGGCCCAGAAGACCGCCGCCAGCAGCGGCAGCTGGCCCCAGAGCACGTAGATCGTCGAGAGGCTGATCAGCATGGCCACCCCCGGCAGCACGAACAGCGCCCCGGCCACCAGGCCGCCCCAGGTGCCGTGCATCAGCCAGCCGATGTAGGCCGCCAGCTGGGTGGCCTCCGGCCCCGGCAGCAGCATGCAGAAGTTAAGGGCGTGCAGGTAGCGACGCTCCGAGAGCCAGCGGCGCCGTTCCACCAGCTCGCTGTAGATCGTCGCCACCTGGCCCGCCGGGCCGCCGAAGCTGGTGAAGCCCAGCTGCAGCCAGTAGCGGGCTGCGGCCCTGAAGCTCACGGGCGCCGTCATGGACGAGTGAAGGGGTGGTGGCGCCCATGATCCCGCGCGCCCCAGGCGATCCCAGGGCCACCGCCGTGGCCGTGGCCGTGGCTGCAGGGGCCGGGCCCAATCCGATGGAGTCGTCTCAAGATCCAGCCTGGACATGCGCTGTCTTCGCTGCCACCTCCGCCACGGGTTCCCTCTGGCGGCTCCCGCGCCAGCTAGCTCCGCTGGCCGCCGTGGCGCCGCACCACCTCGCCGGAGCGCAGCAGCAGCGCTTCCCCTCGCTCCAGCACCCGCCACGACTCAT
Organism: Synechococcus sp. GreenBA-s; assembly: GCF_024345855.1. GTDB lineage: Bacteria > Cyanobacteriota > Cyanobacteriia > PCC-6307 > Cyanobiaceae > Vulcanococcus. The sequence continues at coordinate 28,566 of NZ_JAGQBX010000027.1, forward strand.
TGCAGGTGAGGGGCTCGGTGCTCACGATCGTCACCACGTCCGTCTCGGTGGTGACCTGGGAGAAGTCCACGGTCACAGCGTCGTCCGCCAGGGTGGCGGTGGTGAAGGGGGAGCGGCGGGTGATCGTGTGCAGGCGCGTGCCGCCATAGGCATAGAGCCAGCGGCCGTTGCTGAGCAGGCAGTTGAAGATGCCCTGGTGGGCCAGTTGATCCGAGCAGCGCACCAGGGTGCGGAAGATCGCCGCCTCATCGTCCGGTTCGACCCCGGCGGCGTTGAGGCTGTTGAGGATCCAGCAGAAGGCGGCTTCGCTGTCGGTGTTGCCCACCGGGGTGTAGTCGCCGGCGGCCGGAATCACGCCCCGGATGTCGCCGTTGTGGGCGAATACCCAATCCTGGCCGCACCAGCGGCGGTTGAAGGGGTGGCAGTTCTTAAGGGCCACCAGGCCCTGGGTCGCTTTGCGGATGTGCGCGAGTGAGTAGAGCGCCTTGAGATCCAGGTCCGCCAGCTGGGCCGCCACCGGCGAGAAGGCCGCGGCTGCCTCCTCCCGGTAGATGGTCAGGGCGCCTCCGGCCGGATCGAAGCTCGCCAGGCCCCAGCCGTCGCCGTGCACGCCCGTCTCACCCCCCCGCCGGGCCAGGCCCCGGAAGGAGAACTGCATGTCGGTGGGGGTGTTGGCGCTGAGGGCCAGGAGTTCGCACATGGCGGTTCGGGGGGGCCGAGGGTGGCCCCGGATTGGGGCAGCGGCGGCGCGCGGGGCTAGGCCATTGGGAGCGGGCGCAGCGTGAATCGACAACCGACGATGAGCCTACGGGCTGGTTTCGGTCGCCCTGGTGGCCATAAAAACCCGGCCCTGAAGCCGGGGCTGCCTGCAACCCACGGCATGTCAGATCAGAGTGAGCGGGTCTGGCTGGAGATCTGGTCCCACACGCCGCCCTTGCCCTCGGCTGTCACCGGGCGAAGGCCATTGCCCGTGAAGGCCTTCTGTGCGGCTGGCGTGTAGAGAAACCTGGCGAAGGCTTCCGCCACCTTGCGGGTGCCCTTCTTGTCCATGGTCCTGTCCACCACGGCGGCCGGCATCTCGGTCAGCACGTTGGGGCTGAAGACCTTGTCGATCGTGATCCATTCGCCGGTGCGCTTGGCGAGGATCGCTTCGGTCTCCCAGTTGAGCAGCGCGTTGCCCTTGCGGCGCTTCCCATCGGTGTCGGTGGCTTCGCGGGCGTCCTTGGGCAGCCCCTCGACGTTCCAGCGGGCGCCACCGGAGGTCCTGGGGTTGGCCAGAACGTTGTCCACGTCCTTGTTGTCCAGATCTTTCCAGCCTTGGATCGTCCTGGGATGGCCTTGGCGGATGAAGGCCACCACGGTGGAGTTGACCGGGGTGGCGTTGTTGGGCAGCCGGCGCTCCCAGCCCTTCTGGATCAGACCGGCCTGTTGCTGACGCTGGCGGCGCCGGTGACGCTCAGGGCGGCTGCAGCGAGGCCCGCACCGATACGGCGGTACAGGGTGACTGGAAAGAAACGACGTAATCAGACCGCATACATGCAGAAACCAGGAATTGACGGGCCTGGCACCGCTAGTCCCGTCAATTCCATCGGCAGCTCCGTCGAGCCGCCAGGCCCCGCCGGACGGCTGTCACAATCGGCCCAGACCCTGCGCCGGCGCGAGCCCGTGGCCTTCAGCTCCAAGACCGAGTACGGCCTGGTGGCCCTGATTGAGCTGGCCGCCATCCATTCCAGTGGCGCGGTGCTGCAGGTGGCCGAGATCGCGTCCCGCCAGTCGATTCCCGACCGCTACCTGGAGCAGATGCTCACCAGCCTGCGCCGGGGCGGCATCCTGCGCAGCATCCGCGGTCCCAAAGGCGGGTATCAGCTGGTCAGGCCCCCGGCGGAAGTGCTGGTGTCTGAGGTGGTGAGCTGCCTGGAGGGCGATGCCGTCTCCCGCGACGGGATCGAGCGCAGGACGCCTGAATTCCAGGTTCTCCATGGTCTGGCCGGCCAATTGGAGCGGGCCCGGCTGGATCTGCTCCAAGGCACCACCCTGCAGCAGCTGCTGGAGCGGCGCGATGCCCTGTTCCAGGCCCAGGCCATGTACTTCATCTGAGCCCGACGCCTGGGGCAGGGCACTGAGCTGTTGGGCCTGGAGCGAGTGGACCCAGCGCGATGGGGCCGGGAGGCCTTGGCCTGGGAACTGGCAGACCTGGAGCGCGCAGGCCTGCCGGTGACGCGCCTGGCCCGGATTCAAAGCCCACAAAGCCGACCAGAAACCGTGCCAATTTTTCATCCATTGCGCGGTGAGCCCCCGGCTGCCAGCGTTTTGCCGCCCATGAAAAAGCCCCCCGTTGACGGGGGGCTGGAGAGTGTGGAAGTGAAGGCGAGGTCGCGGCTGTGTGAGGTGTGCGACCAGGCTCTGGATCCGGAAAGGATCAGAACTTGAACTGGGTCTGAACCACGCCGCCGAACACGTTGTTGGTGTCGTTGCCGGCGGTGTACTGGCCGTTGGGGCGGCTCAGGTAGAACAGCGCCGGGGTGACGCTGATGTTGTCGGTCACCTGGAAGCGATACCACCATTCCCAGGCATAGTTGCCGTCGTTGGGGCCGCCGAGACCGTCGTTGTTGTCGAGGCCGGTCACGAAGGTGGGCTGACCCACGGCCATACCGGCGGCGTTGCCCTTGATGAAGGCATCCTTCCACTGCAGACCCACCTGCCAGGACTGGGTCTGGTTGATGTTCTTGGCGCTGCCATAGGACTGGGCCACAGCGAAGTCGGCCTGGTTGACCGCGCTGATGCCCCAGCCAAGGCTCACCGAGGGAATCCAGCCGGCGTTGAGGGGCTGCCAGGCCGCCGTGAGGGCGAAGTTGTTGCTGTAGGCAGAGCCGCCGTCACTGAAGCCGCAATCCAGGGTCTGGCGGGCAAACTGGGTGCCGCGGCGCGTCATGTTGTCGCCACACTGGCCGTAGCGCCAGGCTGCCGCCAGGGCCCACTGGGGAGCTGCCAGGCCCAGCTGGGTGGTCCAGCTGCCCTTGCTGCCGTCGGTCATGATGCCGCCGACGTTCGGGTCGCTGTTGTCACCCGCGGGGGCCACATAGCTGGTGGAGACGGCGAAGTAGGGCTTGCCCTTCTTCACGTTCTGCTTCCACATCAGGCCGGCCGTGCTGCCGGTGGCCTTGTTGTAGGTGGCGGGAGCACCGTGCAGGGTGAACACATCCAGGATGCCAGCGTCGTAGAACGACGGCCGCACGGCCAGGAATTCAGTGTTACGGGCCTTGGCACCGATCAGCGCAGTGAATTCCTTGCCGATCGGGAAGCGGTAGTACAGACGGTCGATGCCGAGAACGTCGTTCTGCTTGTTGGTGCTGTAGGCCCGATCGAGGGCCATCAGGTTGTAGGGGTTGCCGTCGAAGGCGCTGTTGGCGAAGTTGCCGGCCCGCAGACGGGTGTACAGCAGGTCCTTGCCGGTGAAGCTGGTGTTGAGGTTGAGGCGGACGTCGTAGTTGAAGCTGGTGGCGCCCCAGTTGGCCCGGTTGGTGCGGGCGAATTTGCCACTGTTCCCCGTGGTGGGACCATCCTTGCCGTCTTTGAGGGGTTTGAACGAGCCGCTGGCACCGGAAGGAGCGTCCTGGCTGCCGCCGAAGGAGTTGGCACCCAGCACGAAGACCGTGTCGCCCTGCAGCTTGGTAGTGGTGGAGAACTGGGTGGCTTCCAGCTCACCCACCTTGGCCTCCAGGCCATCCACGCGGCCCTTGAGCACGGCGAGTTCCTTCTCGAACTCCTTCATCAGGCGCTTCAGCTCGTCGGTCACCTCGGTGATCCGGTCGAGGCAGGCGTTCAGCAGGGCGGCCGCTTCATAGCGGGTCATCGCCTGCTTGCCCTTGAAGGTGCCGT
>NZ_JAGQBX010000028.1 GCF_024345855.1 Synechococcus sp. GreenBA-s
GGCCATGGGGGCGGCGGCTCGGGAGCCGGCGGGGGTTGAGGGAAGGGCCCACCGTATCCAGGGCGGTGGGCCTGTCCAGGGCCGGTTAACCCGACTGGGACCCCTGCAGGGACAGCACCAGCCGCACCATGAGCGGCAACACCAGCAGCACGGTGATCAGCCGCACCGCGTGCAGGGTCGCGACCGCCGCTCCCACCCCGAATTCCGCCCCCACCAGGCTCATGCCGCTGATCCCCCCCGGAGCGGCGCCCAGCAGCGCCACCACCGGATCGATGCCGAGCAGGCGGCTGCACCAGAGGCCCACCACCAGGCCCGTGGCCACCAGGGTCACGGTGATCAGCAGGGCCGGCCGCCACAGCTGCCGCAGCTCTGTCACGGCGGTGCTGGTGAGACCGGTGCCGATCACGGTGCCGATGCCGATCTCCAGCAGGGTGCGCGTGCCCAGGGGCCACTGGGCCGTCTCCAGCCGGCCGCTCATGCTCACCAGGCCGGCTCCGAGCAGGGCCCCCGCCAGCGGTGCGGCGGGGATGCCGGTGCGCAGGGCCAGCAGCCCGCCGGCCAGCCCGGCCAGCAGATACACCAGCAGATTGAGCGGGGGGTGCATCCGGGGGCGGGCGGGGAGGAAGCCCTCCAGTCTGGAAGAAGGCTTGAGTCGCTGCCGGTTCTGTGGTGTGATCGGCGCTACCGCTGTGATCCGATGACTCCCGAATCGGTTTCGTTCCGCATCACCCGCACCACCGAGGATCTGGCCCAGACCGTGGCGGCCCTGTCCCAGCGGCTGGTGAAGCTCGAACAGCGCCTGGCGGTGCTGCAGCTGCAGCTGGAGTCCGTGGCGGCGCCGGTGGAGCCCGATCCGGCCGAGCTGCGTTCCCTGGAGTCGGTGGAGCTGCTGCTGGCCGATTGCCGGGCCCTGCTGGCCGATTCGGAGCCCTCGGCGGCTGGCCTGGAGCCGGAAGGAGCCCTGCTTCGATCGGTGGACGCGGACGACGTCTCGCCCATGGCCGCCTGACCCTGGCGGGCGGTGCCACAATGGGAAGAAAGCGAACCATGGCCAGCTTCAACGGCTCCAGTTTCGTTAACCAGCGCTCCGCCCAGCACCCGTACCAGCCCGGCGCCGCGCGTCCCACACCCGCCTGTCGCACCTTCGCCGAGGGTGATCACCAGCTGGAGAAGCTGGAATTCGCCCTGGCGGTGGCCGTGACCCGCGGCGATCAGCAGCGCTCCGAGCAGCTGAGGGCCCAGATCGCCGCCCTCGGCGGCAACCGCGAAGAACCTGGCACCTGAATGGGTGTGGATTTCGCGACCCGCGGGGTGCATCACGCCCCGCATCTTGGTGGTGCGTTACATTCCGAGCAACGATCATTGGATTTGCGGATCCGCTGATGCCGGAGACGATTCCAACACCAGCAGTCGCCTCTAAACGCGTGGCTTCCCATCAGCCCCGTCTGGGGCAGCATCCTTTGTCTGCCAGCCGTCCTGCGGCGGGTCAGCAGCGCCACGACCTGATTGATCAGGCGGCGGCCCACGAAGCGGAAGCCAAACAGGCCGCGGAACGCGGAGAGATTGAGGAATCAGCCCGCTGCATTCTCCTCGCCCTGGACTGCGAGCGTCGGGCCGGCAGCATCGGCCCCCAGGTGCTGCAGGTGATCAAGCCAAGGGCCTGAAACGGCGTCCTTGCCTCCTTCCTTCTCTTCCCAGTAGAGACTCTTGTCTGCGCTCCGCCCTCCCCGGCGGCTCAGTCAAAGATCGGTCTTGGCGTCCGTGTGACTGGCGGGCACAGAAGCAGCCGCTGATCCCAGCACAGTGACTTGAAAGCGGGTGACCGGGCTCGAACCGGCGACGTTCAGCTTGGGAAGCTGACATTCTACCACTGAATTACACCCGCAAGGTGTACAAATCAAGCTAGCAGATCCTCCGGACGGGGGGCGGCCCGAGCCGCCCATTGCCGTTGGAGCCTGAGGGGCCGAAGCAGCCCCTTTGACTCCTTGATCTGCCGGCGCGACTCAGGCCGCCAGGGCGGCCGCGGCGGCAGCCACTCCGGCACCGGTGGTGCCCTTGTGCAGCCCCAGCTCCTGCAGGGTGGCCTCGATGGCTGCCACGGCCGTCAGCACGTCGCGGTCGCAGACGAAGCCCAGGTGGCCGATGCGGAACACCTTGCCCTTGAGGTGGTCCTGGCCGCCAGCCAGCAGGATGTCGAAGCGGTCCTTCACCTTTTTGCGCAGGGCCTCGGCGTCGATGCCCTCGGGAGCCACCGCGGTGATGGCGGGGCTGCCATGGCCCTCGGCGGCATAGAGGGGCAGGCCGATCGCCTTCATGCCGGCCTGGGCGGCGGCGCGGTGGCGGGCATGGCGGGCGAAGATCGACTCCAGGCCCTCCTTCTGCATGATCTCCAGCGAGGCCTCCAGGGCGAAGTAGAGGTTGATCGCCGGCGTGAAGGGGTTGCTGTCCGCCTTGGCGGATTTGCGGTATTTGCCCAGATCCAGATAGAACTTGGGCAGATCGGCGTGCTTGTAGGCCTCCCAGGCCTTGTCACTCACGGCCACGAAGGCCAGGCCCGGCGGCATCATGTAGCCCTTCTGGGAGCCGGAACCCACCACGTCCAGGCCCCAGGCGTCCATGGGCACGTTGGTGGCGCCCAGGCTGGTGACGCAGTCCGCGACCGTGAGGGCTGTGCCGTGGGCCTTCACGTGCCGCGCGATGGTCTCCAGGTCGTTGATCACGCCCGTGGAGGTCTCCGAGTGGGTGAGGATCACGGCCTTGATCGCCTTGGCCGTGTCGGCCTCCAGGGCGGCGCGGAAGGCCTCGGGATCCAGCGGCTGGCCCCATTCGGCCTTGATCACCTGCACATCCAGGCCGTAGGCCTGGGCCACCTTCACCCAGCGCTCGCCGAACTTGCCGTTGTCACCGCAGAGGACCTTGTCCCCCTTGCTCAGGAAGTTGATGATCCCGGCTTCCATGGCGGCGGTGCCGCTGCCGGTGATCACCAGCACGTCGTTGCTGGTCTGATGCAGCCACTGCAGCTGCTCGGTGGTGCGCTTGACGATCTTCTGGAAATCGGCGCTGCGGTGGCCGATCGGGTGGCGGCCCAGCGCCAGCAGCACCGTTTCCGGCACCGGGGTGGGGCCGGGGATCATCAGGGTGAGCTTGTCCTGCATGGGCGGGGCGGTGGTGGCGGGGCGGATCGCGAGCGACGCCGGAGCGGCTCAATCGACCACCATAAAAAACGGAGTTCCTGCCGCCCCCCTGGCGGTGCCTGAGCGCGACGGCCATGGCTGAAAGCGGGTACACGCTGCCGGTGTGGGTGGCCGCCGCGGCCCGGGCCGCCCTGGCCCAGCTTGTGGGTGAGCCCTTTCAGGAGGAGCAGCCGCTGCTGCTGGAGCTGGAGGGCGCTGCCGCTGCCCAGCCGGTGCCGGTGGTGGCCGCCGCCCTCCTGGGCGAGGGCCGGGCCCTGGCAGTGGCCCGCTGCGACCCCGGCGATGGCCTGGACCTCACCCGCGGGTTGGTGGTGTGGGTGGAGGCCAGCTGGCGGACCCTGGAGCCTGAGCTGGGCCCTGCCCCTCCTGGAGCGGACTCCTCCTGGCTGGAGCTCCAGGCCGGCGAGGGCGTGGGGGTCCATGCGGCTACGCGCCAGCTCTGCCTCTCGGCCTTTGCCCGCCGGCTGCTGGAGCAGAACCTGCGGCCGCTGCTGCCGGCGGGGCGGGCCCTGCGGCTGCAGGTGATCTTTCCCGTGGGGCGGCGCCTGGCGGAGCGCACGAGCAACGCGGCCTTCGGCGTGGTGGACGGGCTGGCCCTGATCGGCACCCAGGCGCTGGTGCAGCGCAGCGCCGCCCCGGACCAGCTGGCGGCGGCCCGCTCCGAGCTGGAGCGGCGGGTGGCGGCGCCGGAGTTTGCGGGCGATCTGGTGCTGGTGATCGGCGAGAACGGCCTGGACCTGGCGCCCCAGCTGGGCCTGCCGCCGGCGCTGCTGCTCAAGGCCGGCAACTGGCTGGGCCCGCTGCTCGTGGCGGCGGCCGAGCAGGGGGTGCGGCGGCTGCTGCTGTTCGGCTACCAGGGCAAGTTGATCAAGCTGGCGGGCGGCATCTTCCACACCCACCACCACCTGGCCGATGGCCGCGCCGAGGTGCTCACGGCCCTGGCGGCCCTTGAGGGTCTGCCCCAGGAGCAGCTGCAGCGGCTCCATGCCGCCGCCACGGTGGAGGCGGCCCTGGCGGAGCTGGCCGCGGCCGATCCCGCGGCGGCGGAGCGGCTGCGGCGCCGCATCGCGGCGGCGGTGGAGCAGCGCAGCGCCGCCTACCTGGCCCGCTACGACCAGCAGTCCATGGCGGTGGGCGCCGCGCTGTTCAACCGCGACCGCGTCCTCGCCGCCCTGGGTCCGCTGGGGGCTGAGCTCTGGGGGGCGTTCAGCGCCGAGACCGCCTTCAGGGCTGAGACCTAGGGTGAACCCACTGTTCCGGTGGCCCCTTTCGGCCACCTGCGCCCCTATCTGCGCCCGCCAGCCCGACCGCTCGGCCCCGTGCCGTTCGGCCCCTGCCCGTTTGACCCCCGTCCGCGCTGCCGCTGGTCCAGGACCCGTCCTCCGGCGCCCGCCTCCCGATTCCTCGTCCCGCTCCCCTCGCCATGCCCAACCCCACCGCCATCGGTGAGACGAACCGCCACCCGGCGATCGTGATTCTCGATTTCGGCTCCCAGTATTCGGAGCTGATCGCCCGGCGGGTGCGCGAAACGGAGGTGTTCTCCCTGGTGCTGGGCTACAGCACCAGCGCCGAGGAGCTGAAGGCGATCAATCCCAAGGGGATCATCCTCAGCGGTGGGCCCAATTCGGTCTATGCCGAGCATGCGCCGGTGTGCGATCCGGAGATCTGGAACCTCGGCATTCCGGTGCTGGGGGTCTGCTATGGCATGCAGCTGATGGTGCAGCAACTGGGCGGGTCGGTGGTGGCCGCCGGCCGGGCCGAGTACGGCAAGGCGCCGCTGCATGTCGATGATCCGATCGACCTGCTCACCAACGTCGAGGACGGCTCGACGATGTGGATGAGCCACGGGGATTCGGTGGAGCGCCTGCCCGAGGGCTTCGTGCGCCTGGCCCACACCGACAACACGCCCGAGGCGGCCGTGGCCGACCACAGGCGCCGGCTCTATGGCGTGCAGTTCCATCCCGAGGTGGTGCATTCCACCCACGGCATGGCGCTGATTCGCAATTTCGTCTACCACATCTGCGGTTGCGAACCCGACTGGACCACCGCCGCCTTCATCGATGAGGCCATAGCCGATGTGCGCCGGCAGGTGGGCGAAAAGCGCGTGCTTCTGGCCCTCTCGGGCGGTGTCGATTCCTCCACACTGGCCTTCCTGTTGCACAAGGCCATTGGTGATCAGCTCACCTGCATGTTCATCGACCAGGGCTTCATGCGCAAGGGCGAGCCTGAGTTCCTGGTGGAGTTCTTCGACAAGCGCTTCCACATCAATGTGGAATACATCAATGCCCGCGATCGCTTCATCAACAAACTCGAAGGCGTCACTGATCCCGAGGAGAAGCGCAAGCTGATCGGCACCGAATTCATCCGCGTGTTCGAGGAGGAGAGCAAGCGCCTCGGCCCCTTCGACTACCTGGCCCAGGGCACCCTCTACCCGGATGTGATCGAGAGTGCCGGCACCGGCATCGATCCCAAGACCGGCGAGCGGGTGGCGGTGAAGATCAAGAGCCACCACAACGTCGGCGGTCTGCCCAAGGATCTGCAGTTCAAGCTGGTGGAGCCGCTGCGCCGCCTGTTCAAGGACGAGGTGCGCAAGGTGGGCCGCAGCCTGGGCCTGCCCGAGGAGATCGTGGGGCGCCATCCCTTCCCGGGCCCCGGCCTGGCGATCCGGATCCTGGGCGAGGTGACCGCGGAGAAGCTCAACATCCTGCGGGATGCCGATCTGGTCGTGCGCGAGGAGATCAAGACCGCCGGCCTCTACAACGCGGTGTGGCAGGCCTTCGCCGTGCTGCTGCCGGTGCGCAGCGTGGGCGTGATGGGCGACAAGCGCACCTATGCATTCCCGGTGGTGCTGCGCTGCGTGTCGTCGGAGGACGGCATGACGGCCGACTGGTCGCGCCTGCCCTACGACCTGCTGGAGACCATCTCCAACCGCATCGTCAACGAGGTGAAGGGGGTGAACCGGGTGGTGTTCGACATCACCAGCAAGCCCCCCGGCACGATCGAGTGGGAGTGAGCGGCGGCGCTGGCGGCCGCGGGGGGCGTTCGTTACCCTCGGGGCCCCCGGCCTTGGAGTCTTGACCGCCGCCCCTCAGCAGGACCTCCAGCTGCAGCGCCGACTCCAGCAGGACAGCATCGAGCTGGCCGGCAAGGTCATTTACCTCAACCCCTTCCTCTACTGGCGCCGCTTCGACGCCAACACCGACCGCTGGCTGCGGGAGCCCGGCCAGCTGCCGGAGGAGCAGATCGCCAGCAACCGCCAGCGCTTCTACCCCGAGCTCGCCTGGGACCAGCTGCCGGCCGAGGAGCTCGCCGTCAAGGACGGGGCGGTGGAGATGTTCCTCAAGAGCCTGGAGCTGATCAGCACCTTCAACCCCGAGCTCAGCGCCGGCCACCTGCTGGAGGTGGAGCGCAAGATGGCCGTGACCAAGAAGCGGGCCTTTGAGCGCTGGGTGGCCAAGGCCCTGCGGCGCCGCCAGCGCCAGCAGAGCAGCGAGCGGCGCCGCTTCGATCGCGATCGCCTGCTGCGCGACTGGGGTGAGTGGCTGGCCCTGCCCACCACCCGCCAGGCCCTGCTGCCGGCCACGGCCGCGCTCGTGCTCGCCGGCTTCGCGGGCTGGTGGCTCGGGGCCCAGCAGTTCTGCCGCCAACAGATCGTCCAGCCCGGCATCGGCAAGCCCGGCCTCGTGCAGCCCGGCCTCGGCCGCACGCCCTGAGCCCAGGGCCCGGCAGACTGGTGGCACTCTGCGCGTGACCGGCCCGTCCGGTGTGCCATGGCGGCTGATCCCCTCGATGCCCTGCGTCTGGCCCTGATGCAGGACGTGTTGCCGGTGGGCATGGCCGTGGTGGAGCGCGCCCGCAGGGCCGGGCCCCAGGGGGTGGTGGAGGTGTTCACCGCCGGTGGCGACCCCCTGGCCCAGCTCAGGCAGGAGGGCGAGCCGGCGGCCCGCAGCGTGCGGGAGAACCTCGATCGCTTCCAGCCCGGCCTGGGCAATCCCGTGATCAAGGTGAGTGTCCAGGATGTGCCGGCGGAGGCGTCACCGTCCAGCGGTTCGACGGCCAGCGGTTTTCCCTCAGGCGGCCCGAATCCCGGCGGCACGGCCCAGGTCACGGGCCCCGAGCGGGCGGCCCTGCAGGCCACCCTGGCGCGGATCGACGCCCGCCTGCGGCTGCTGGAGCAGCGCCTGGAGCCCGCGGCCGGGGAGCAGCCCTGATGGTCCGGGGCTTCAGCGGCATCGCCCCCTCCACCCGCCACACCGGCATGCAGCAGCAGCCGGTGGTGCTGCTGGTGATCGTGCTCCTGTTCAGCGGCGCCATGGTGGCCCGGCTGGTGTGGCTGCAGATCCTGCACGGCCGCGAGAACCTGGCCCTGGCCGACGAGAACCGCATCCGGCTGGTGCCGCGCAACCCGATGCGCGGCCGCATCCTCGACCACGACGGTCGGGTGCTGGCCTCCAGCCGGCTCACCTACAACCTTTACATCCAGCCCCGCCTGGTCAGCGATGGCCAGTGGCCCGGCCTGCGCGACCGCCTGGCGGCCTTGCTCGGGGTGCCGGCGGCCGAGCTGGATCGGCAGCGCGGCGCCGGCCGCAACACTGAGGGCTACCGGATCGAGCTGGCCGGCAACCTCAGGCCCGAGCAGGTGCTGCGCTTCCGCGAGCAGGCCCCGAATCTGGCCGGCGCCGAAGTGGATGTCGACTACCTGCGGGCCTATCCCCACGGCAGCCTCGCCGCCCACGTGCTCGGCTACACCAGCCCGGTCACGGCGGAGGAGTACGACAAGCTCGCCGAGAAGGGCTACCGGGTGCAGGACCGGATCGGCCGCAGCGGCGTGGAGCGGGTGTTCGAGTCCACCCTGCGCGGCGAGTGGGGCGGCCAGCAGCTGGAGGTGAATGCCGCCGGCCAGGTGCAGCGGGTGCTGGGCGACAAGCAGGCCCGCGCCGGCAAGGACCTGCGCCTCACCCTGGACCTGGAGCTGCAGAAGACGGCCGAGCGCGCCCTCGACGGCGTGCGCAAGGGGGCGATCATCGCCATGGATCCCCAGACCGGCGCGATCCGGGCGATGGCCAGCCGCCCCACCTTCGATCCCAACATCTTCTCCACCGGTCCGACCACGGCCCAGTGGAACGACCTGAGCCGGCCCGAGGCGCCGATGCTCAACCGTGCCTTCCAGGGCTTTCCGCCCGCCAGCACCTTCAAGGTCGTCACCACGATCGCCGGCATCGAATCGGGGGCGCTGCCCGCGAACGGCACCCTGCCGACGATGAATTCCTTCTGCTACTACGGCCAGTGCTACGCCGACCACGGCGCCTTCGGCTCGATCGGCTACGCCTTCGCCCTGGCGGTGAGCAGCAACAGCTTCTACTACCAGCTCGGCCTCAAGGTGGGCCCCGATGAGCTGTTCCGGGAGGCCCGGCGCCTCGGCTACGGGCGCCTCACCGGGGTGGAGCTCAGCAATGAGGAGACCGAGGGGCTGCTGGGGGACCAGGCCTGGAAGCGGCGGGTCCTGGGGGAACCCTGGACCCCCGTGGACACGATCACCTCCGCCATCGGCCAGGGCGCGGTCACGGTGACGCCGATCCAGATGGCGCGGCTCTACGGGGCCATCGCCAACGGTGGCTGGCTGGTGACGCCCCACCTGGTGGAGAAGCCGACCAAGCGGGTGTGGCTGGGCCTGCGGCCTGACACCCTGCGGGTGCTGCGCAAGGGCCTGCGCGATGTGGTGACCGAGGGCACCGGCAAGGTGCTCAACGATCCGTCCCTGCCACCGGTGGCAGGCAAGACGGGCACCGGCGAAGATCCGCCCCGGCCGGACCATGCCTGGTTCGGCGGCTATGCGCCCGCGGACAAGCCCAGCCTGGTGATCGTGGCCTTCGGCGAGAACAGCGGCGGCTATGGCGGCACGGTGGCGGCGCCGATGGTGAAGGCCCTGATGACCACCTGGTTCCGCGGCTCCCTGGCCGGAGACGGGGCCCGCCCCAAAGCCGACTAGGACGGGGCGCCCAGAGGTTGCTCAGCCCACCAGGGCCGGTCGGCGGTTGCCGCTCAGCACCTGGCGGTAGTAGCCGCGGAGCTGCTCGGTGGCACCGACCCAGCCCCAGCGCTCCGCCTCCTGGCGGGCGTTGCGGCGCAGCTGCTGGCGCTGGCTGCCATCCCCCAGCAGCCGCAGGGTGGCGGCGGTGAGGCTGCCGGCGCCGCCGTCTCCCCCCTCGGGCTCATACAGGCAGCCGTTCTCGCCATCGGTCACGATGTCGGGGATGCCGCCCCGGTTGGCGCCCACCACGGGACAGCCCGCGGCCATGGCCTCCAGCAGCACCAGGCCGAGGGTCTCGGTGCTGCTCGGGAACAGGAAGGCGTCGGCGCTGGCGTAGGCGGACGCCAGCTCCTCCCCGGCCAGGTAGCCCACGAAGGTGGTGGCGCTGCCGGCGAACAGGGTTTCCAGCTGCTGGCGGTAGGGCCCATCCCCCACCAGCGCCAGCCGCGCCCCGGGCAGGGCATCGAGCACCGGCCGGATCCGCTCGATCTGCTTCTCGGCCGAGAGGCGGCCGATGTAGAGCAGCAGCTGGTCCGTGTCGCTCCGGCCCCCCAGCAGCCGCTCGCGCATGGCCTGGCTGCGCAGCTCGGGCCGGAACAGCTCGGTGTCCACCCCCCGCTGCCACAGGGCCGTGTGCTGGATGCCCCGCTCGCTCAGTTCCGCCACCATCGCCGTGGAGGTACAGAGGTTGAGCTGGGCCTGGTTGTGGGCCGCCTTGAGCAGCTCCCACAGCACCGGCTCCAGCATCCCCAGGCCGTAGTGCTCCAGGTACTTGGGCAGATGGGTGTGGTAGCTGGCCACCAGCGGAATGCTGCGGGTCCTGGCCAGCCAGATGCCGCCCAGCCCCAGCACCGCGGGGTTCACCACGTGCACCAGATCCGGTCCGAAGGCCTCCAGCGCTTCCGACACCGAGGGCCGCGGCAGGGCCAGCTTCAGTTCGGGGTAGAGGGGCAGGGGCAGGGCCGGCACCCCCACCACCCGGGCGCCCAGGTAGCTGGCCGGGGCGCCCTCGGGGCAGAAGATCAGCACCTCATCGCCGGCAGCCACAAGGTGCTGGATCGTCTTGGTGAGGCGGGTGACGATGCCGTCGACCTTCGGCAGGAAGGTCTCGGTGAACAGGGCAATCTTCAAGGGAGAACCGGCTGCAGGGGGGAACCGGGAGGGGGAACCTCGGCTCAGGTGGACTGGATCGCCGCGGCCTGGGTCTGGGTCCAGGCCGAGACACAGGGGATGCGGCTGCGGTCGCAGCGGTCGGCCCAGCGGCGGGCCACATCCACCACCTCGGCCAGCAGGCCGTCATCGAGGGTGGTGGGCCTGAGGCCCAGCTCGATGAAGCAGCGGTTGTCCACGATCAGGTCGTTCTCGATCGCCTCCTTGCGGGGGTTGGGCAGGTAGTTGATCTGGGCACCGGTGAGGTCGGCCACCTTGCGGGCCAGCTCGCCCACCTGGTGGCTCTCGGTCATCTGGTTGAAGATCTTCACCTTCTCGCCGGCGGTCGGCGGGTGCTCCAGGGCCAGCTGCACGCACTTCACCGAGTCGCGGATGTGGATGAAGGCGCGGGTCTGGCCGCCGGTGCCGTGCACCGTGAGCGGGTAGCCGATGGCCGCCTGCATCAGGAAGCGGTTCAGCACCGTGCCGTAGTCGCCGTCGTAGTCAAAGCGGTTGGTGAGGCGCGGATCCCGCTCGGTGAGGTCGGTGTTGGTGCCCCAGACGATGCCCTGGTGCAGGTCGGTGACGCGGATGCCGTCGTTCTTGTTGTAGTAGTAAAAGAGCAGCTGATCCAGCGTCTTGGTCATGTGGTAAACGCTGCCGGGATCCGTGGGGTGCAGGATCTTCTCGGTGAAGCGGCTGCCATCGGCCTGGGGAACCTCCACCGTGAGGTAGCCCTCGGGGATCGTGGCGCCGCGGTGGGAGCCGTAGCCGTAGACCCCCATCGTGCCCAGGTGCACGATGTGCACGTCCAGGCCGCTCTCGACGATGGCGGCCAGCAGGTTGTGGGTGCCGTTGACGTTGTTGTCGACGGTGTAGCGCTTGGTGGCGCTGCTCTTCATCGAATAGGGAGCCGCCCGCTGCTCGGCGAAGTGCACCACCGAGCTGGGCCGCTCGCTGCGCAGCAGTTCGAGCAGGCGGTCGTAGTCCTTGGCGATGTCGAGGTGGACGAAGCGCATCGCCTTGCCGCCCACCTGCTCCCAGGCCCGCAGCCGTTCGCCCACCGTGGCGATCGGGGTGAGCGACTCCACCTCCAGGTCCACGTCGATCTTGCGGCGGCTGAGGTTGTCCACGATCACGACGTCGTGGCCGGCCTCGGCCAGGTTCACCGCGCAGGGCCAGCCGCAGAAGCCGTCACCGCCGAGAACGAGAACCTTCACCTGAACTCCTGCTGGATGAGCGAGCGCTCCTTGGAAGGCAAGCTACTACAGGCGTCTGGCGCCCCCTCAGCTGATGCCGACGGCCACGGCCACGAGAAGCAGCACCAGCAGCGCCCCGCCGATCAGCAGCAGGCGGCTGCTTGCAGCGCCCCCTTCCCCCGCTTCCATCACCTGCATGCGGGGTTCCTTGGCGAAGGCATTCAGCTTGCCGCCGTCCTCTTCGGTGACCTGCATGGCACGGGGATGTGGTTCAGGCGACGCTACGGAGTGCCGGCCTGGACAACCGCGCCCCGCACGGAAGCTTCACGTGCCGATGCGTCCCTGGGTGGGGGAGCTGGGGTTGGCCTCGGCCCGCACCGGCAGCCGGCCGGCCTGCAGGGCGGTGCGGCCGGCCTGCCAGGCCAGGGCCATGGCCCGCGCCATCGCCGGTGGATCCCCGGCCAGGGCGATGGCGCTGTTGATCAGCAGCGCATCGGCCCCCATTTCCATGGCCTGGGCCGCCTCGCTGGGCACGCCGATGCCGGCGTCCACCACCACCGGCACGCGGGCGTTCTCGATGATCAGGGCGATGTTGGCGGCGTTGCGGATGCCCTGGCCCGAGCCGATCGGCGACCCCAGAGGCATCACGGTGGCGCAGCCCACGTCCTCCAGCCGCTTGGCCAGCAGCGGATCGGCATTGATGTAAGGCAGCACCGTGAAGCCCTCCTTCACCAGCTGCTCCGCCGCCTCCAGGGTGCCGATCGGGTCCGGCAGCAGGTGCCTGGAGTCGGGGATCACCTCCAGCTTCACGAAGCTGTTGTCCTCCTGGCCGGCCAGCTTGGCCAGCTCGCGGCCGAGCCGTGCCACCCGGATCGCCTCCTCGGCCGTGGCGCAGCCGGCGGTGTTGGGCAGCATCCAGATGCGCCGCCAGT
Source organism: Synechococcus sp. GreenBA-s (assembly GCF_024345855.1). Taxonomy (GTDB): domain Bacteria; phylum Cyanobacteriota; class Cyanobacteriia; order PCC-6307; family Cyanobiaceae; genus Vulcanococcus. The sequence goes on from NZ_JAGQBX010000028.1 coordinate 12,506, forward strand.
CGATCGCCTCCATCAGGCCCTCGTGGCCGGCGGCCAGGCTCTGCACGCGCCGCACCGCCACCGTGACGATGTCGCAGTCGCTGGCCTCCAGGCTGGCCTGCATCGCCGCCAGGCTGGGGTACTTGCCCGTGCCGGTCATCAGGCGGCTGCGGAAGCGGCGCCCGCCGATCACCAGGGGATCGGGGCAGTCCGCCGGGGCGAAGGGAGTGGGCTGGGCCATTCAGCGAAGGTACCGCGCAGCCCTTCCCAACGCGGGCTTTGCCCCTAGCCTGGCCCCAATGCCTGGTGTCGTCGTGCTTCCCCTCCTCCTGGCCGCTGCCAACCCCCTGTCAGTGGGCAGCCCCGTCCCGGTGGGCAGCTATGTGCCCTACAACCCCCCCGCTGGCTCCATTCAGGCTGCCGAGACCTATCTGCTCGGCACCCTGTCCCCGGTCGAGACCTTCGATCCGGCCGCCCGGGCTGCGGCCCTGGCCCAGACCATGCCCCGCAACTGGAGCGGCACCTACCAGCCCTTCGATGGCGGCGCCTCGGTGCCGGTGGCCCTCGATCTGGCCACCATCACCGCCTTCGGCCAGATGGTCGATGTGCGCGGCGAGATGACCGTGGGCTCGGTGGTCACCCCGGTGCAGGGCAACCTCAACGCCAAGTCCGATCAGCTCGATCTGCTGGTGCTCTGCCAGTGTGATGTGGCCGGCCTGGAGCTGGGCGGCGGCTTCCTGGGCCTGCAGGGCATCAACCTCAGTGGCTGGGTGGCGCCCCGCCTCACCCATCCCGGTGGCCAGCTGGTGCTCAATCCCGCGGCGCCGGTCGAGACCCCGGCGGCTCGCGTGCAGAAGCGCCAGGTCATTCGCGGCCTCTGGTGAGTCTGCGTTGGGCGCGCGCTTGGGCCTGCAGGCTCGGCGCGCCCTCACAAGCCCCTGGGAACGAGCCCCACTGGACAGCTCGGCACAGCTCGGCTCCGCCATCCAGGCTGGAGGCCATGCAAAAAGCCGCCCCGAGAGGCGGCTTTGTTGTGGTTAGAGGACCGCAAGCTCCGGGTGCCCGTCGTGCAGTCCTCGGGAGTCAGGCCGCGGTCCGGCGTTCCAGTCGCTTGAGGCGCTTGCGCGCGGTGCGGTTGGCACTGTCCAGCTCCAGCACCTTGGTGTAGGCCTCGCGGGCCTCCTCCTGCTTCTGCTGCTTCTCGAGCGCGAAGGCGAGGTTGTTGAGGGCCACCGGGTAGTCCGCCTTCGCCTTGAGGGCGGCGCGGTAATGGCGGACCGCGGCGGCGTAGTTGTTCTGGGCCGCCAGGGCAAAGCCCAGGGCGTTTTCGATCAGGGCCTGGGCCTCGAGGGGCTCGTTGCCGGCGCGCTTGAGCGCCTGCTTGAGGTTGTCGGCGGCCTGGCTGTAGAGCCGCTTGCGCAGCTGTACCGAGGCCAGCTCGTACAGATCAGCTGAGGAGCGCTGGCCGCCCTGAACCTCGGCTTCGAGCCGGGCCAGGGCGGCCTCATCGCGCCGCACCCGCAGGATCTGCCGGGCCACCACCACAGCGGCGCTGCCCAGCAGCACGATCAGACCGATCAGGTAGGCCTGAGGCAGGGAGAAGTCCATAGGGCCTACCGTTGCGCCCGTCAGGCCTTCGCAGCGCCCACGACGCTGGTGAAGCTGGCGGGGTCGAGCACGGCCAGCTGGGCCAGCATCTTGCGGTTCAGCTGCACGTCGGCCTTCTTGAGACCGCCGATCAGCCGGCTGTAGCTCAGGCCGTTGAGGCGAGCGGCGGCGTTGATGCGGGCGATCCAGAGGCGGCGGAAGTCGCGCTTGCGGCGGCGACGGTCGCGGTAGGCGTTGCAGAGGGCCTTCATGACCCGCTGGTTCGCGGTGCGGAACAGGGAGCCGTTGCCGCCCCGGAAGCCGCGCGCCAGGCGCAGGATCTTGTTACGGCGTTTACGGGCGACGTTGCCCCTCTTGACGCGGGCCATGGGTGGATCTCAGGTGTAGGTGGTCGGGCAGGTCAGCGCAGCGGTCAGCTGTAGGGGAGCATGGCGCGCACGTTGTCCGCATCGCGCTCGTCGACAACGGCCATCGTGCCGAGGTGGCGCTTGCGCTTCGGGCTCTTGTGGTCGAGCAGGTGATTGCGGAAGGCGTGCCGGCGCATGAACTTCCCGCTGCCGGTGGCCTTGAACCGCTTAGCGGCTGCTCTGCGGGTCTTGAGCTTCGGCATGTCTACGCGCTCTGGCACAAACAATGAAGGTACGACGCGGAAGTGCCATCCGCCAACACCCCCTAGCGTCAGGGCCCCCATCGCCGGTTTTGATGTCGAGCTGGATGTCGATGCGTTCCAGGCCGGCGAGCTCGGGCGGGCGGCCTCGGGGTTCCCTGCGGCCGGGGCTGCTGGCCTGTCTGGGCCTGGCTCTGGTGACCCTGGCCCCCGGCTGCCGGGCCGAGCAGGCCCTGAACCGGGAACCGTTGCCCCCGGCGCCGCCGGCTCCGGATGTCCTGACCCACTGGCCGGTGCCGGAACCCCCCGCGGTCACGGCCGAGCGGCCGGTGCTGTGGGTGGCCCTGGCGGCCCATCTCGGTCCGAAGGCGGCCTCCGCTGCAGCCACCACACTACCCCTGGTGCTCACCGCTGCCGCGGGCACCATTGATGTGGTGGATGCGGCGGGTCGTCGGGTCTCGGCGCCGCTCCTGGAGCTGCGCTGGCGGGCCGAGCCCCTGCCAAGGCCCATCTCCCTGCGCCGCACGGTGCTCGGCCCCTTCCCCAGCTTCGAGAGCGCCGAGCAGGCTGCCCTCAGCTGGCGGCAGCAGGGGGTGGAGCCCCGCATCGCCCATCCCGGTGACTGGGAGGTGTGGGCGCCGGCGGACACCCCTGCTCCCCCCGGTCACACCGCCCGCGCCGAGAGCCAGCAGCTCACGGCGCGGAGCGGCCTGGTGCTGGCCTCTCCCGGGGGCCCGAAACCCCTGCAGGGACCCCTGGAGATCCGGGTGCCGGGGGGGCTGCGCTGGGGCGACGGCGTGTTCCGCGGGCCCTTCCGCCTCCAGAGCGACGCCTACGGCAGCTGGAGCCTGGTGGAGCAGGTGCCCCTGGAGCGCTACCTCCAGGGCGTCGTGCCCCACGAGATCGGCGCCGGTGCCCCGGCGGCGGCCCTGGCGGCCCAGGCCGTGCTGGCCCGCACCTGGGCCCTGCGCAACAGCCACCGCTTCGCGGTGGATGGCTACCACCTCTGCGCCGACACCCAGTGCCAGGTCTACGGCGATCCCCGCCAGGCCGGCCCGGCGGTGCGGACCGCCATCACCACGACGGCGGGACGGGTGCTGAGTTGGCAGGGCCGGCCGATCCACGCCGTCTACCACGCCACCAATGGCGGGGTGGCGGCGGGGTTTGAGGAGGTGTGGCGCGGCGAGCCGCTGCCCTACCTGCAGGCCTTCGCCGATGGCCCGGCGCCGTTCGTGGCGGCCTATCCGCTGCCCCTGGATCCGGCCCGCGCGCTGCCGGCCCTGCTGCAGCGCGCCGCACCTGCGGGTTACGGCGCCGACCACCCCCGCTACCGCTGGCAGCGCCGCCTGGATCGCCAGCAGATCCGCCAGGCCCTGGGCCCGGCCGGCAGGACCCTGGGGGAGGTGCGCCAGCTGGCGGTGCTGGAGCGGGGCCCCAGCGGTCGGGTGCTGGCCCTGGCGATCACCGGCAGCGCCGGTCGTCAGGTGCTGCGGCTCGATGGCATCCGTCGCAGCCTGCGCCAGCTGCCCAGCACGCTGTTCAGCGTCACCCCGGAGGGGCCGGGGGTCTGGCGCTTCAGCGGCGGCGGCTTCGGCCATGGCGCCGGGCTGTCCCAGGCGGGCGCCATCGACCTGGCGGCCCGGGGCTGGAGTTTGGAGCGGATCCTGGCCCGCTACTACCCGGGCACCGCCCTGGTGTCGATCAGGGGCCTTGGGAGCGGCCTTTAGAGTCCTGCCACCCTTGGAGGCGCCATGGCTGCCGGCGGCACCGCGACAGAAGCCCGCCGGCCCAAGGCGGCCCTGTTCCTGCTCTGCTGCCTGGCCGCAGGGATCCTGCCCCACCGGCTCGCGGGGCTGGCCAGCCTGGTGCCCTCGATCCTGCTCACCCTGGTGCTGGGCGGCTACGGCCTGCGCACCGTGTTCCTGGCGCCACGGCGGAACCCCGTGCCCGAGCCCGCTCCGGCTGCGGATGCCGCCCTGGCCCTGGGGTTGGCCTCAGCTCCCGAGCTCGATCCTCCGGCCCCGCCGGCGGTGGATCTGGTGGTGGCCGCCCGCGACGAGGAGGCGGTGATCGGCCGGCTGGTGGAGCGGCTGGCCCAGGTGCGCTATCCCGCCGGCCGGCTGCAGATTTGGGTGGTGGATGACGGCAGCGAGGACCGCACCCCCGAGCGCCTGGCCGACCTGCAGCTCCGTTACCCCCAGCTGCAGGTGCTGCGCCGCGGCCGCGAGGCGGGTGGCGGCAAGTCCGGGGCCCTCAATGCGGTGCTGGGCCGGCTCCAGGGCCGCTGGCTGATGGTGCTGGATGCCGATGCCGAGCTCCAGCCGGAGGCGCTCGAGCGGCTGGTGCCCTACGCCGAGGCCGGCGGCTGGGGGGCGGTGCAGCTGCGCAAGGCCGTGGTGAACGCCGAGCGCAACCTGCTCACCCGCGCCCAGGCCATGGAGATGGCTCTCGATGCCCTGATCCAGCAGGGCCGGCTGGCCGCCGGCGGTGTCGTGGAGCTGCGCGGCAACGGCCAGCTGCTGCGCCGCGACCTGGTGCTCGCCTGCGGTGGCTTCAACGAGGCCACCGTCACCGATGACCTCGACCTCAGCTTCCGGCTGCTGCTCGATGGCACCCCTGTCGGCATCGTCTGGGATCCCCCCGTGCAGGAGGAGGCCGTCACTTCCCTCGCGGCCCTGTGGCGCCAGCGCCAGCGCTGGGCTGAAGGCGGCCTGCAGCGCTTCTTCGACTACTGGCCCGGCCTCAGCGGCGATCGGCTCTCCGCCGGCCGCAAGCTCGATCTGGCCTGCTTCTTCCTGCTCCAGTACGCCCTGCCGCTCCTGGCGGTGACCGACCTGATCGGCGCTGCCCTCACCGGCACCGCACCGGCGATCTGGCCCCTCTCGATCGTGGCCTTCGGCCTCTCCGGTGGCGGCATCCTCCAGGGCTGCCGGCGGCCCAGCGAGGGCCCGGCGCTGCCGTCGATGGGGCCCGTCAATCTCGCCCTCGGCATCGTCTATCTGGGCCACTGGTTCGTGGTGATCCCCTGGACCACCCTGCGCATGGCGCTGCTGCCCAAGCGCCTGGTCTGGGCCAAGACCCTGCACGTCGGCGACCAGGACGCCGAGGTGCCAGCGGCCCCTGAGGCGGAGGAGGGGGATCTGCGCTCGCAGGCCTCCTAAGGCCCTTCTGCTCTGGCACTGGGCTGCGCAGCCCTGGGTGATCGCCCTACTCCGACGCGACGCGCTGGCGGCCATCCGGACCGAAGCTGTGCCAGACCCACCAGCCGGGATGGCCCAGGCCGCGCTCGGGGCCGTCGTCGACGCGGATCGTCACCAGCTCCGGCTTGCCGGCATTGAGGCGCAGGCCCTGGCCGATGGGGAAGCGCCGTTCGCCGCTGAACAGCCCGACGTAGAGCGAGGCGCCGCGGAGGTTGCGCACATCCAGCCAGGTTTCGCTGGAGCTGCGGATCTCCAGGGTCAGGCCCGGCTGGATCTCCCCAGCGGCGGTGGCCCGGCTGGCTGAGGCCCCAGCGCCGCTGGTGTGGAGGCGCCACTGCTGCAGTCCCACTCCGCCCACCACGCCGACGCCGGCGGCCGCCAGCAGGGCCAGCAGAATCGGCCGTGGCGGCTGGCTCGGCCGTGGCCAGCGCACGCTGGGCCAGCCCAACGGCAACCTCCGCCAGAGGGCGGGCCGGTTCCGGCTCCCCCGACGTTGGGGTTGGCTGGGGGGCGCCGGCGGGGCGAGTTCCTCGGTGGTCTGGGCGGCTGCGGTTGGCTCGGTGGGCGTGGGTGCCGGCGGGCTGGGTGCTGCGGCCGCCGCAGCGGGAGCCGCGGCGTCCGCCGGCGCCGGGCTGAGGGCGTGACGCAGCTGCTCCCGCAGGGCCTGGTTCCGCTCCGACAGCAGACGCACGTCCTCCACCAGGGGCTGCAGTTTCTGGTCGAACTTGCGCTCGTAGATCGCCGGAACCTCGTTGATCAGCTCCTCCAGCTCGCTGATCTTGCGCCGGTTGGCGGCCAGTTCCCGCTGCATTCTCTGCAGCTCCAGGTAGTCGTCCGACGGGAGATGGTTCACGGCCGCGTCGTGCTCCTGGGTTGTGGATTATCGCCGAAGTCCCAGCCGCAGAGCGGCCATCAGTCGCGGCGCTTCAGGCGGCGGTCTCGTCGTCGTCCAGGGGTGGCCCATCCAGTTGGATCACCTCGCCGTTGAAGAAGTCCGCTAGCCGCCGCGCTTTCTCGTCCAGCAGGGTGGTGGCCATGGGCGCGGCGGCGGTCGCGGCGCCGGCCGGCGCCCCGGGTGACGTGGTGCCAGTCGTCGCTGCTGCGCTGCGGACCGGCTCAGGGCTGGGGGCCGGCCCGGGTTGGCTCGGTGGTCCGCCGCTTGGGACCGGCGGCGCCAGGGTTGCCGCCGCCGGAGGCTCCCCATGGGCGGCCGGAGTTGGGGCCGTTGCGCTCGCCGCCGTGGGGTTGGGTATCGCCGGGTGAGGAGCTGCAGCGGTGGTCTGTGTGGCGCTCGGCCCGCCCGTGGCTCCCTGCAGCCCCGCGGCACCCGCCTCCAGGGCCCTGTCTGTGCCGCCGCCAGCGGGGAGGGGCGGTTCCACCCTCGGCGGCGCGACCGCAGGCAGTGCGGGCGCCAGCGGCCGGTCGACCGGCGCGGCCAGCGGCCCGCCACCGCCCTCCAGCACCACCTGCCGCGGGCTGCCGAGCGCCCGGGCCACCGCCTTCTCCAGCAGGGGCAGACGGCTCTGCACCATGGCCATCCAGTTGCCGGCCACCTGCACCACCGCCCGCTGCTGGTCCAGCCGGGCCAGCACGGCCTGCTGCGAGAGCAGCATCCGCGTGGAGGGCAGCTCCAGCCCCGCCAGGATCTGCTCCCAGAGCTCGGCCAGGTCGGTCGTGGCCGTGGCCATGGCGGGCGGCGGCGCTTCGCCGCCGATCGACGCGGCTGGGGTGGCGGCCTGGTCGCTGGACGCCCCGCCAACAGGTTGGACAACAGGCTCGGCGCTGCCCTGGCTGCCTTGGCCGTGCTGTCCGCCCCCCTGGATGCTCTGCTCTCCCCCTTGGCCGCCTTCATGCCCCAGGGGGGTGGCGTCGGCCCCAGCTGTTGCTCCGCTACCCATACCCCCCCTGGCCGGGGCCCGGGCGCCAGCCGCCGCCGCTGCAGGTCGGTACACACCGGCCGGTGCCCCAGTGCCGGCCGCCAGCGCCGGTGCCGCTTCGGCCAGCAGGCCCAGCAACAGCACCTCCAGCCACAGCCGCGGCTGGACGCTCTGGCGCAGCTGCTGCTCGCTGCCCCGCAGCTGGGCCTGCCACTGCAGCAGCCGCGCCTTGCCAATGCGGCGCGCCAACTCCGGCAGCTGGGGGCGGAACTGGGGCGAGAAGCCCGTCAGCTCCAGCCGATCGGGTGCCACGCCCGCCAGCACCAGATCCCGCAGCAGGCCCGCCAGGCCCTGCAGCACGGCGCCGGGCTCCCGGCCCCGTTCCAGCAGCTCCCGGCTGGCGTCGATCACCCCCAGGGGCTCGGCAGTGGCCAGGCTCCCGGCCAGGGCCAGCAGCTCCTGTTCCGGCACCGCCCCCACCAGCTCCCACACCGCCATCGGCTCGATCGGGGCCGGCAGCAGGCTGAGCTGATCCAGCAGGCTCTCCGCGTCGCGCAGGCCGCCCTGGGCCCGTTGGGCCACCACGTGCAGGGCTTCTGGGGTGATGCCGATCGACTCCTGCTCGGCGATCCAGGTCAGGTGCCGCTCCAGGGCCTCCAGCGGGATGCGGCGGAAATCGAAGCGCTGGCAGCGGCTGAGGATCGTGGGCAGCACCCGCTGGGGATCCGTGGTGGCGAGCACGAACACCACCCGCGGCGGCGGCTCCTCCAGGGTCTTGAGCAGGGCGTTGAAGGCGGCGGTGGAGAGCATGTGGCACTCGTCCACCACGTAGACCTTCCAGCGGGCCTGCACCGGCGCGAAGCGGGAGCGCTCGATCAGGTCGCGGATGTTGTCGACGCCGGTGTTGGAGGCGGCGTCGATCTCGATCACATCGAGGGCGTTGCCGGCCGCGATCGAGACGCAGAGCTCGCAGGTGCCGCAGGGTTCGGGCGTGGGCCCGTCGCTGGCGATGCAGTTGAGCGAGCGGGCCAGGATGCGGGCGCTGGATGTCTTGCCGGTGCCGCGCGGGCCGCTGAACAGGTAGGCCGGCGCGATCCGGTTCTGGCGCAGGGCGTTGCCCAGGGTGGCCGCGATCGCCTCCTGGCCCACCAGCTGGTCGAAGCGCTGGGGCCGGTACTTGTGGTGCAGCGGCTGGTAGCCCGAACGCATCGCGGTGCTCATGGCGGCTCTGGGGGCGCTGCCGGCGCGGGGCCGAGGACCCAGGCTACCGGGGGTCGCCGCTGGCCCCGGGACCCAGCAGGTTTTCCAGCCTGGCCTCCAGCTCCTCCACCTCCGAGAGCTGATCGGCCAGCTTCTGGGCCGCCAGCCGCAGGGCCGCGAACTGGTCGGGGCCCAGACCTGCGCCTGTGCCGCCACTGCCCTCGCCCCAGCGGGCTTCGGCCCGGGCCAGCTCCTCCTCCAGCTTCTGCTGCAGCTTCAACCGCAGGCCGTCGAGCTGCTCCAGGCTGCGGGCCGCCAGGGTGCGGCCCTGCTCCAGCTGCTGGTCATCCAGCTTCAGGCCCTGGCGCAGCAACACCCGCACGCCGGTGAGCAGCGCCGCCGGCACGAACTGGCCGAGGGCCAGGGCCCCCAGGCTGCCGGTGTGCAGCCAGCCCTCCACCTGGGCGCTGCGGTGGCGGCCGGTCTTGCACCAGTGGGCGAAGTGCTCGCAGTTGTTGAACAGCAGGTTGTAGTTCTGCTCCCCCAGCCGGCCCATGGCCCGCCGCAGGGTCACGCCCACCGGCGAGCAGGGCTCGGTGTAGGTCACCACGCTCACCGGCTCGCCGCGGCTGAATTCCTCCACGGGGCTGCGCAGGATCTGGCGGCCCTCCAGGTAGTGGGCCACGGTGCCGTCGCCCAGGTCGATGCCGTGGTGGTTGAACAGGCCGTGCTGCCGCGGCACCTGCAGATGGTCGGCGGCCGGCATCGGCGCGGCCTCAGGCCGATTCCTGCTGCTCCCGCTCCGTCAGGCTCGGATGGGGCAGCACCTTGCCCCGGGTGCGCTCCTCCACCAGGTCCCGGGTGATCGTGAAGGTCTTGACGCTCTGGTCGGAGGGCAGGTCGTACATCACGTCCAGCATCAGCTCCTCGACGATGCCGCGCAGGGCCCGGGCGCCGGTCTTGCGGCGGTGGGCCTCGATGGCAATCGCCTGCACGGCGCCGGGCTCGAAGTCGAGGTGAACGTCGTCCATGCTCAGCAGGGTCTGGAACTGCTTGACCAGGGCGTCGCGGGGTTCCGTGAGGATCGCCTCCAGGGCGTCGGTGTCCAGGGGCTCCAGCACGGCGCTCACCGGCAGGCGACCGATGAACTCGGGGATCAGGCCGTACTTCACCAGGTCGTCCGGCTCCAGGTGGCGCAGGGCCTGGGCGGCCTGCTGGTCGCGCTGGGGGCGGTGGCGGCCACGGCCGTCGGCCTGCACGAAGCCGATGGCGTTGCGGCCCATGCGCCGCTGCACCACGTCCTCCAGGCCCACGAAGGCGCCGCCGCAGATGAACAGGATCTGGCTGGTGTCGATCTGGATGCAGTCCTGGTAGGGGTGCTTGCGGCCCCCCTGGGGCGGCACGTTGGCCACGGTGCCCTCCAGCATCTTCAGCAGCGCCTGCTGCACGCCCTCACCCGACACGTCGCGGGTGATCGAGGGGTTCTCGCTCTTGCGGGCGATCTTGTCGATCTCGTCGATGTAGATGATGCCGCGCTGGGCCTGCTCCACATCCAGATCCGCCTTCTGCAGCAGGCGCAGCAGGATGTTCTCCACGTCCTCACCCACGTAGCCCGCTTCGGTGAGGGTGGTGGCGTCGGCCACGGCGAAGGGCACATCCAGCAGCTCGGCCAGGGTCTGGGCCAGCAGGGTCTTGCCGCAGCCGGTGGGGCCGATCAGCAGGATGTTGCTCTTGTGCAGGCGCGTGGCGGTCTCGCGGGCCTCGCCCTCGCCGTCGCCCTGCCAGGCCAGGCGTTTGTAGTGGTTGTAGACCGCCACCGACAGCACCTTCTTGGCCTCCTCCTGGCCCACCACCTGGGCATCGAGGAAGGCCTTGATCTCGCGGGGCTTGGGGATCTCGGCCAGGGTGGGCGCGGGCTTCTGGCCCTTCTTGGGCTGGGCCTTGCCCTTCACCTCGCCGCCGGACCGGGCCCCGCCGCTGCCCTGACCCTCCACCAGCTCCTCATCGAGGATCTCGTTGCAGAGGTCGATGCACTCATCGCAGATGTAGACCCCCGGCCCGGCGATCAGCTTGCGCACCTGGTCCTGCGACTTGCCGCAGAACGAGCACTTCAGGTGGGCGTCGAACTTGGCCATCGGGCGGAGGGTGCGGCGCGGAGCCGGTGCGGAGGTGGGCGGGGCCCTGAAGGTCAGGATCGGCCCGATCCCACGGTTCGTCAGCAGTCCTTAAGGCCCTCCTCAACAAGGCAGGCCCCGGGACCTGGTCAGGCCGGCGGAGACCCGGCGGCGCCGGCGTCGGTCACGACCCGATCGATCAGGCCGTATTCAACCGCCTCCGCCGGGGAAAGGAAGTAGTCGCGGTCGGTGTCCTCGGCGATCTTGTCCAGCGGCTGGCCGGTGTGCTCGGCCATCAGGCCGTTGAGGGTGTCCTTGAGGAACAGGATCTCCTTGGCCTGGATCTCGATGTCCACCGCCTGGCCCTGGGCGCCGCCGAGGGGCTGGTGGATCATGATCCGCGCGTTGGGCAGGGCCAGGCGCTTGCCCTTGGCGCCGCCCGAGAGCAGGAAGGCCCCCATCGAGGCCGCCAGGCCGTAACAGATGGTCACCACGTCGGGAGCCACCTGCTGCATGGTGTCGTAGATGGCCAGGCCCGCGGTCACCGAGCCGCCCGGCGAGTTGATGTAGATCTGGATGTCCTTCTCCGGATCCTCGGCCTCGAGGAACAGCAGCTGGGCCACCAGGGCGTCGGCCACCTGGTCGTCGATGCCGCTGCCCAGAAAGATGATCCGCTCGCGCAGCAGGCGCGAATAGATGTCGAAGGCCCGGTCGCCCCGGCCCGACTGCTCCACCACCGTGGGCAGCACGCCGGGGGCGGCGCTGGGCCGTCCGCCGGCGTCCGCCAGGGCGGTGGCGCCGGAGCGGCCCAGGACGGTCGCGTCCGGTCGCGGGCCCTGCCAGCGGTTCTGGATCGGATGGAGACGGGAGGCGTCGATCACGCGGCCGGCGGGAACAGGGTGGGCGGTCGGCTCAATCTATGGGGATCGCCCGGGGATCGCCCCGGTGGGGAGAGAGGGACTCCCGCCCACCGGGGCGCAGGGACCGGCGATCCGTTCGGGGCTGGGGCCCCTGGATCAGGCGTCGGTCGAGGCGTCCTCGCCCTCGCTCTTCTCGGTGATGGTGGCGTGCTCCTCCAGCCAGCCCAGCAGCTTCTCGCGCAGCAGGTCCTCCTGCACGGCTTCGCGCAGGCGGGCCAGGTCGATGTTGGCGGTCTCGCTGAAGCCGCGCCGCAGCTCCTTCACCTTGGCCTCGATCTCCTCGGCGGCCAGCTCGATCGTCTCGGCGGTGGCCAGGGCCTTGAGGGCCAGGCTGCGCTTGAGCCGCTGCTCGGCTTCGGGGCGCGAGGTGTCGCGCAGGCTCTGGATCAGCTGGGGCGTGAACAGCTTCTTCACATCCATGCCCTGCTGGGCCAGCTGACCGGCGGTCTGCTCCAGCAGCGACACGATCTCCTGCTGGATCAGGGTCTCCGGCAGCTCCACCTCCAGCTGCTCCACCAGCGCCTCCAGCAGGGCCTCGTGGCGGTTGGCGGTGTGACGGCGCTCGGCGTCCTCCTTGAGGCGGGTCTCCAGATCTGCGCGCAGTTCGGCCAGGGTCTGCTTGTCGCTCGCCTCCTGGGCGAAGGCGTCGTCCAGGGCGGGCAGTTCGCGGGTCTTCAGCTCGCTGAGGCTGATCACGAAGCTGGCCTTGCGGCCGGCGGCGTCCTGCTGGGGGTAGTCGTCGGGGAACTGGCACGCCACCGTCTTGGAGTCGCCCGGCTTCATGCCGAGGATTCCCTCCACGAAGCCGGGGATCATGCGGCCCTCCTCCAGCTCCACTTCCATCGCCTCGCCGCTGCCGCCGGCAATGGCTTCGCCGCTGTCGACGTAGGTGCCCTCGAAGCCGATCACGGCTACGTCGCTCGTCTGGGCGGTCCGGCCCTCCACGGGCACCAGGGTGGCCAGCTGACGGCGGGACTGCTCGATCAGCTCATCGACACGGGTGGGATCGAAGCTGACGCTCACGGCCTCGGCCTTGAGGCCCTTGGTGGCCTTGAGGCTGGGGGTCGGTTCCACGTCCAGCTCCAGCACCAGGCTGAGGGCCTCGCCGGGGGCGAAGCGCTCCAGCAGGCCCTCGAAGCCGCCCTCCAGCGAGGGCTGGCCGATCGCCGCCACGTCCACTTGACCCAGGGCATCGCGGAAGACGCTGTCCACCAGGTCCTCCAGGGCGGTGGCGCGGATGCGCAGCGGGCCGATCTGCTGCACCAGCACGGCGCGGGGCACCTTGCCCTTGCGGAAGCCCGGCAGCTTGATGCTGCGGCTCAGCTTCTCCACGGCCGCCTCGTGGCTGGCCTGGGTGCGGTTGGCGGGCACTGCCACCTCCAGCGCCACGCGGCTGCCGGGGCGGGGACTCGCGGTCACCGTCAGATCGGTCTTGGCCGGGTCCGACTTGGCAGACGTCGCCGTCTTGGCCGTCTCGGTCTTGGCGGCTTGGCTCGCAGGGGCGGCAGGACTCATGGAGTTCAGGCGGGGGTGTCGACCGGACCGGATCGTCAGGGCAGCCCACGATCCTAGGAAGCGGTCCGCCCACCCCCAGTTGTCAGGGCGTCAGAGCCGGTGTCAACCGCCCGTGCGGTCTGCTCCATTCGCGGCAGCGGCGCGTATTGTGGACAACAACGCATCAGGGTTGCCGCTCGAGACGCCGTTCCTCGATCCGCTCCTGCCCGCTTCGCTTTCCTTCCCCAACATCCGTTCTTAACTCCCGAGTCTCACCTGTTCACGCGCTGATCTCGCCGCGCCAACCCACGGGTTTCCTGACCCCGAACCGGCACGTCACCACCCGGCGCTTCCCTCCTCTGCCCGGTTCCTGGGTCCCGTCACTGCCGAGGCCCTGAGGGCCTGCAGCCCAGCTCCCCACCACGCCCTGCAGCCGTGGTTCTCACGAACGCAACCCACGCCGTTCCCACCGGGTTTCTCCCCTGCTGACCCGCCCCGTCCATTCCCCTCGCCGCCCTTGACCTCCACCCTCCAGGCCAGCTCCACCCCCGGCTCCCTGCCCCAGCGTCCCCTCAACGTCGCCGTGCTCGGCGCCACCGGCGCCGTGGGCCAGGAACTGCTGGCCCTGCTGGCCGAGCGCCAGTTCCCGGTGGCCGAGCTGGTGCTGCTGGCCTCGCCCCGCTCCGCCGGCCAGACCTTGGAATGGAACGGCCGCCAGCTCACGATCCAACCGGTGAGCGCCGCGGCCTTTGACGGCATCGATCTTGTGCTGGCCTCCGCCGGCGGCTCGGTGTCCAGGCAGTGGGCGCCGGTGGCGGCGGCGGCCGGCGCCGTGGTGATCGACAACTCCAGCGCCTTCCGCCTCGATCCCGGCGTACCGCTGGTGGTGCCCGAGGTGAACCCCGAGGCGGCCTTCGCCCACCACGGGATCATCGCCAACCCCAACTGCACCACGATCCTGATGACCCTGGCCCTGGCGCCCCTGGCGGCCCGGCGGCCCCTGCGTCGGATCGTGGTCAGCACCTACCAGTCCGCCAGCGGTGCCGGGGCCCGGGCGATGGACGAGCTGCGGGACCTCAGCCGCACCGTGCTCGAGGGCGGCGAGCCCCGGAGCGAGGTGCTGCCCCATTCCCTGGCCTTCAACCTGTTCCTGCACAATTCGCCGCTGCAGGAGAACGGCTACTGCGAGGAGGAGCTGAAGATGCTCCACGAGACCCGCAAGATCATGGCTCTGCCGGAGCTGCGGGTGTCGGCCACCTGCGTGCGCGTGCCGGTGCTGCGGGCCCATTCCGAGGCCCTCAACATCGAGTTCACCGAACCCTTCCCGGTGGCTGAGGCCCGGACCCTGCTGGCGGCGGCCCCCGGTGTGGAGCTGATCGAGGACTTCGGCGCCAACCGCTTCCCGATGCCCACCGATGTGACCGGCCGCGATCCGGTGGCCGTGGGCCGGATCCGCCAGGACCTCAGCGAGCCCAACGCCCTGGAGCTCTGGCTCTGCGGCGACCAGATCCGCAAGGGTGCAGCCCTGAATGCGATCCAGATCGCCGAGCTGCTGCTGGATCCGGCCCGTGCCGCGGCCGCGACCGCCGCAGCCCCCTCCGCCGCAGCCCCGATCGGAGTGGCTGCATGAGCGGCGCCTCCCCCCTGAGCCCCGGCGCCGCCTCCCCCGCCCCCTTCGGCCGGGTGATCACCGCGATGGTCACCCCCTTCGCCGCCGATGGGTCGCTGGATCTGGAGCTGGCGGCCCGCCTGGCCGGCCACCTGGTGGACCACGGCTCCGACGGCCTGGTGCTCAGTGGCACCACCGGTGAATCCCCCACCCTCAGCTGGGAGGAGGAGCGTCGCCTGTTCGCCGCCGTCAAGGAGGCGGTGGGGGGTCGCGCCAGCCTGATCGCCGGCTGCGGCAGCAACAGCACCGCCGAGGCGGTGGCGGCCACCCGTGAAGCGGCGGCCCTCGGCGCCGATGCGGCCCTGGTGGTGGTGCCCTATTACAACAAGCCCCCCCAGGAGGGCCTTGAGGCCCATTTCCGGGCGGTGGCCGAGGCGGCGCCCGAGCTGCCGCTGATGCTCTACAACATCCCCGGCCGCACCGGCACCAGCCTCAGCGCCGACACCACGGCCCGGCTGATGGATCTCCCCAATGTGGTGAGCTTCAAGGCCGCCAGCGGCACCACCGAGGAGGTGAGCCAGCTGCGGGCCGCCTGCGGCGAGCGGCTGGCGATCTACAGCGGCGACGACGCCCTCACCCTGCCGATGCTGGCCGTCGGCGCGGTGGGCGTGGTGAGCGTGGCCAGCCACCTGGCCGGCGATCGGATCCAGCGCCTGGTGCAGGCCTTCCTGGCCGGCGACCACGCCACCGCCCTGGCCCTGCACGAGCAGCTGCTGCCCCTGTGCAAGGCCCTCTTCTGCACCACCAATCCCATCCCCGTCAAGGCCGCGCTGGAGCTCAGCGGCTGGGCGGTGGGTGCCCCAAGGCTTCCCCTCGTTTCCGCTAATGACGACGTGAGAACTCGACTGATCGCCGTGCTGGCCGCCCTGCGTCCCACCTGACGCCAAGGCCCACTGTTCGCCGCCGCTGGCATCCGCGCCTCCTGCGCCCGCCAGAGCCCCGGACCTCCCGCTTCAGCTTCCTGCTTCAGCGCACCACTTCCGTTCACAGCCTCAGTTCACAACGCCTCAGTTCACAACACCTCCGTTCCACACCTCCCGTTCAACCGGTTCGCTTCATCCGTTCAGTTCACCTGCTTCATCTGCTGTTTTGCCGGAGTGTTCCGGCACCCCTATCGGAATGACCTCCAGCAACATCCAGCGCCACGGTTCCCGCAACGGCTCCAACGCCAGCGGCTCCAACGGCCATGCTGCCAATCGCCAGCCCGCCCTGCGGGTGATCCCCCTCGGCGGCCTGCACGAGATCGGCAAGAACACCTGCGTGTTCGAGTACGGCGACGACATCATGCTGGTGGATGCCGGCCTGGCCTTCCCCAGTGATGGCATGCACGGCGTCAACGTGGTGATGCCGGATACGAGCTATCTGCGCGAGAACCAGAAGCGCATCCGCGGCATGGTCGTGACCCACGGCCACGAAGATCACATCGGTGGTATCGCTCACCACCTCAAGAACTTCAACATCCCGGTGATCTATGGGCCGCGCCTGGCCCTCTCGATGCTCACCGGCAAGATGGAGGAGGCCGGCGTGACCGACCGCACCATCCTCCAGACGGTGGCCCCGCGCGATGTGGTGAAGGTGGGTCAGCACTTCTCGGTGGAGTTCATCCGCAACACCCACTCGATGGCCGACAGCTTCTCGCTGGCCATCACCACGCCGGTGGGCACGGTGATCTTCACCGGCGACTTCAAGTTCGACCACACCCCGGTGGATGGCGAACACTTCGACATGGCCCGTCTCGCCCACCACGGCGAGCAGGGGGTGCTGTGCCTGTTCAGCGATTCCACCAATGCCGAGGTGCCGGGCTTCTGCCCTCCCGAGCGCTCGGTGTTCCCGGTGCTGGATCGCCACATCGCCCAGTCCGATGGACGGGTGATCATCACCACCTTCGCCAGCTCGATTCACCGGGTGGCGATGATTCTGGAGCTGGCGCTCAAGAACGGCCGCAAGGTGGGCCTGCTGGGCCGCTCCATGCTCAACGTGATCGCCAAGGCGCGCGAGCTGGGCTACATGCGCGCCCCCGATGAGCTGTTCGTGCCGATCAAGCAGATCCGCGATCTGCCCGACCGCGAGACTCTGCTGCTGATGACCGGCAGCCAGGGCGAGCCGCTCGCCGCCCTCAGCCGCATCTCCCGCGGCGAGCACCCCCAGGTGCAGGTGAAGCCCACCGACAAGATCATCTTCTCGGCCAGCCCGATCCCCGGCAACACCATCTCGGTGGTCAACACGATCGACCGCCTGATGCAGCTCGGTGCCCAGGTGGTCTATGGCAAGGGCGAGGGCATCCACGTGTCCGGCCACGGCTTCCAGGAAGACCAGAAACTGATGCTGGCCCTCACCAAGCCGAAGTACTTCGTGCCGGTGCACGGCGAGCACCGCATGCTCGTGGCCCACAGCAAGACCGGCCAGTCGATGGGCATTCCCGCCGACAACATGCTGATCATCGACAACGGCGATGTGGTGGAACTCACCCCGGATTCGATCCGCAAGGGTGAACCCGTCAAGGCCGGCATCGAGCTGCTGGATGCCTCCCGCAACGGCATCGTCGATGCCCGCGTGCTCAAGGAGCGCCAGCAACTCGCCGAGGATGGTGTGATCACGTTGCTGGCGGTGATCAGCACCGACGGCGTGATGGCGGCGCCGCCGCGGGTCAACCTGCGCGGCGTGGTGACCACCGCCGATCCCCGCAAGATGAGCCTCTGGGCCGAGCGCGAGATCACCTGGGTGCTGGAGAACCGCTGGCAGCAGCTCTCACGCAACAGCGGCGGCAAGGCCCCTGACGTGGACTGGATGGGTGTGCAGCGCGAGATCGAGCTGGGTCTGCAGCGCCGCCTCCGCCGCGAGCTGCAGGTGGAGCCGCTGATCATCTGCCTGGTCCAGCCGGCCCCCGGCGGCACCCCTGCCTACAAGGGCCGTGCCGATGCCGAGCCCGACAGCCGCCCGGCTCCCCGCGGCCGCCGCGACGGCTATCGCGACGGCAACCGCGATCGGGACCGCGGCGAGCGGGCTCCCCAGGCGGCTCCCGCCGCCCGCTCTGAGGTGGCCCCGGCCGCGGCTGCTCTGCCCCGGCGCGAACTGGCGGCCGTGGGGGCCGCTCCGGCGCCTGCCGCCGCGGCCGAGCCCCGCAGCGAAGAGCTGGAGATCGCCCCGAACCGCACACGCCGCCGCCGCTCCACGGCCGCCGGCTGAGGGCCGTTTTGGCCTGGGGTCCTGCTGCCCAAAGGCAGCCTGCCTCAGGCCAGCTTGACCAGCAGCAGTCCCTTCGCCAGCTCCGCGGCCTCCGCGGGGCTGAAGGCGATGTGGGACTGCTCAGCCCCGCCGGCTGCGGGGCCGCTGCCGCCGTTGCTGTCTGTGGGGACGGCCTGCGGCTCGATCAGTTCGGGCTCGATGAGCTCCGCTTCGATGGGCTGCGCGTCGCCCGCTAAAGGTGCGTTCGGCTCGGCTCCGCTCGCTGCCGGGCCCCCGCCCTGGTCAGCGGGCGTCGTCGTCTCCAGCACCGTGACCACGGCTTGCTCAGGTTCGGCCGTGGGTTCATCCCGGGGCGCCAGACTGAGGGCGGTCTGCTCCGCTGGGCCCGCGGCTTCTGCCAGGGCTGGTGCAGTGGCGGCAGTAATGCTGTCGACAGCGAAGGGCGCCGGGCTGACGGCTGCGGCGCTGGTGGCGGCGCCGGGATCGGTCAGATCATTCAGCCAGGGCATGGCAGCGGCGGTTGCCGCCGCGGCTCCTGCTGCCACCGGAGCTCCGCTGGCGAAGTCCGGAACGGTGCCCGGGAAGGCGGCCTCCAGGGCGGTGGGGGCCGCTGACGGTGCTGCGCCCATGCTCGCCTCCGCCTCCGGCACCTCGGCGCTGCTGGACTCCGGTGCCGCCGCCGTCAGTTGGTTGCTCAGGGCGATGCCCTGCCGCGCCAGCTCGTGGTAGGTGGGATCGCTGCTCTGCTCCAGCACCTGCTGGTAGAGCGGCAGGGCCTGGCTGGGCTGCTGCAGCCCGTAGAGATGGATGTGGGCCGTGAGCATCCGCAGCCGCAGGGCCAGCTGATCCGGCGTGCCCTCCGGCAGCTGGCCGGCCAGCTGCTGCGCCCGCTCCAGGGCCGCCGGAAACTGTCCCTGGCTGTAGGCCCGCTCGACGGCGATGTACGCCTCCTGCAGTTGGGGATCCATCGATTCGGGCTCGCGAAGGGGGACTGGCGGGGGATGGGCTAGGG
>NZ_JAGQBX010000029.1 GCF_024345855.1 Synechococcus sp. GreenBA-s
GTCTCCGCCAGGGGGGCTGGTGGGGTGGCCTCGCCGGCGGGCTGGTCCACGGCGGGGTCGCTGGCCTGGCTCACGGGGGCTGGATTTCGGCTCAGACCAGGCTGACACCAGAGCCGGTGCAGCGGCAGCACCAGGCTTCGAAGCCGGCAGCCTCGAGGCCTGTCGCCAGATCGGTGCGGGCCTGACCGGCGGCGGCGAGGTCGGGGAAGAGGGCGAACAGGCTGGGCCCGCTGCCGCTCATGGCCACCGCCAGCGCCCCCGCCGCCTGGCGTAGCAGCGCGAGGCCCTGGCGCACGGTGTCCACCTCCGGTTCCACCACCCGCTGCAGGTCGTTGCGGATCGGCGGCAGGGGTGCCGCCCCCTGCAGGGCAGCGACCAGCGCTCCCCTGCGCAGGGCCTCCCGCCGCTCTTCAAACGCCGCCTCGCTGCTGAGGTAGGTGGAGCCCCGCTGCTCGCGGCAGCGGCCGTAGGCCCAGGGCGTCGAGACGCTGGAGCCGGGGTGCTTGATCAGCAGCACGCCCCAGGGGGGTGGGACCGGCAGGGCCACGGGTTCGAGCCGCTCGCCGCGACCGAAGCACAGCTGGGTGCCGCCAGCGAGGCAGAAGGGCATGTCCGAGCCCAGGGCCGTGGCCATGGCCTGCAGCTCCGCGGGGCCAAAGCCGCAGCCCCAGAGTGCGTTGAGCCCGAGCAGAGCCGCGGCGCCGTTGCTGGAGCCGCCAGCCAGGCCGGCGCCGATGGGGATGCGCTTCTCCAGGTGGATGCGCGCCCCCAGTTCCGGCAACCCGGCGCGGGCGCGCAGCATCTCGGCGGCCTTGACGATCAGGTTGCTGCCGTCGAGCGGCAGGTCGGCGCGGTCGCAGCTGAGCTGGATCCGGCCATCGGCGCTGGGGTTGAGGGTGAGCGTGTCGGCCAGATCCAGGGTCTGCATCAGCATCGCCAGCTCGTGGAAGCCGTCGGGACGCAGGCCCAGCACCTCCAGGTGCAGGTTGATCTTGGCCGGGGCCGATACGCGGAACTCGGGCATGGGATGGGTCAATCAGGCGGCCGGCAGGCCGCCGCCGGTGGCCCGATTCAAGCCCGCCGCCAGGGCCACCCAGCGTTCCGGGGCCAGCTCCTGGGGCCGCTGCTGCAGGCCGATGCCCGCCTCGGCCGCCAGGTCCTGCAGCGGATCGGGCGGCAGCAGGCCCTGCAGGGTGTTGCGCAACATCTTGCGGCGGGCGGCGAAGCAGCGCCGCAGCAGCATCTCCACGGTGCGCGCCAGGTCCGGCTCCAGGAGCTGCTCGGGCCGCAGCGGTTCCAGGAGCACCACTTCGCTCATCACCTTCGGCGGCGGCTGGAAGCAGCGCGGCGGCACCGGACAGACCGTGCGGCAGCTGGCCAGTAGCTGCATGCGCACGCTCAGGGCCGAGAAGGCGCTGCTGCCGGCCCTGGCCCGGATCCGCTCGCCCACTTCCTGCTGCACCAGCAGCACCAGCCGCTCGTAGGGGTGCTGCACGGGCCGATCGAGCCGGCCCACCAGCCGTTCCAGCAGCGGGCCGGTGATGTTGTATGGAATGTTGGCCACCACCTTGTTGGCCTCCGGCAGCTCCACCGCCAGCACATCCCCCTCCCGCAGGGAGAAGCGGGGATCGGCGCCGAAGCGCTGGCGCAGACCCACCACCAGATCCCGGTCCAGCTCCACGGCGGCCACGGCAGCGGCGGGGGAGACCAGCAGCCGCTGGGTGAGGGCCCCCCGGCCCGGTCCCACCTCCAGCACCGTGTCGCCGGGCCCGAGCTCCGCCGCCGCCACGATCCGGTTCAGCACCCCTTCGTCGCTGAGCCAGTGCTGGCCGAAGCGCTTGCGGGCGCGGTGGGCCGCGAAGGTCATGGGGGCTCAGGCGGCGGCAGAGGTTCCAGATTGCCGCGTCGGGGTCCGCCCTGCCTCCGCAGCGCCGCCGTGCCCATCGCCGCTGGGGCTCTGGGCTGGCCAGCGGCCAGGGATCGCTTGCCCAGGCCCGGTTCCGCGCATACACATGGGGGACCCGGCATCACGCCATGGCCGTCCGTTCCCGCCCCCGGTTCCCCGCCCCCGGCTTGGGACCCAGCGCCGCTCTGCTGCCCTCCGGACTGCTGTTGCTGCTGCTCGCTTGGGCTGCTCCTGCCCGGGCCGGCTCGGTCACCTCCCAGTCGATCTGGGGCAAGTCCAACGCCATCGAGCGGGCGATGCAGCAGGTGCCCGCGGGGGCCACGGTGACTGGCACCAGCTGCAACGAGGTGAACGTGGGCATCGGCAACTACCACTACAGCTGCACCGTGGAGTTCAGCGAGGCTCCGGCGGGTCCCGCTGGCGCTGCCTCCCCCGCGCCGGCTCCCGCTCCGGGCCAGCCCTGAGGCGGGGACGCCTCAACTCCAACGGAGCCAGCGCACGGGCCCTCCGGCCGGTGGCAGGGGCACCAGCGCCAGCACCAGCTCCACGCTGCAGTGATGCCAGTGGGGGTGCTCCACCAGCCAGCACTGCCAGGTGAGCCGCAGCCGTCGGCGCTTGCCGCGATCCAGGGCCGCCATGCCCCAGCCGTCGGGGCCGCAGCGGCGCCGGGCCTTCACCTCCACCAACAGCAGCCGGGCGGGCTCCTTGCGCAGCAGCAGGTCGAGTTCGCCGTAGCGGCAGTGCCAGTTCTGGTCCAGCAGGCTCCAACCCCGGCTGCGCAGCAGCCGCAGGGCCCGCTGCTCGGCCCAGGCCCCCTGGCGCTGGCGGTGGTTTGGGGCCATGGATCGACAGCACTCTGCGCAGGGTTCCCGTGTCTGGACGGCTCCAGCCCCTGCGGTGGGTGCCATCGGCCTGCGGATGCCGGCCGGCTGCGGGCAGGGGCCCGGCAAGCCAGCGCGACCGCCCGGCCCGGGCCGGGGAACCCTGCCGAGGTCCGCTGTCACCGCCTCACCGCCATGGCCGACTTCCCCAGCCAACCCCTGCCCGCCGCGGCCGCCCCCCAGGCCCGGGCCATCGCCGCCACCCCCGACGACTGGCTCGGCCACCTGCGCCCCTGGATCGCGCTGTGTGAAGGCGGTGTGGAACCCTTCCTGGCCTGGCGGTTGCTGGCCCAGCGGCGGCTCCACTGAGCCCCGGGCGGGCGCAGCGGAGCCGGCCGCTCCCCCTAGGGTTGGCCCAGTTGCCCTGCGTCCATGCCTCGGCCTCCGCTCACCCCCCCGCCCCGGGCGTGGTTCCTGGCGGGTCTGATTGGCTGCCTGGTGGCCCTGCTGGGCCTCGCATCGCCGGCCCTGGCCGCCATGGACTACGCCAAGCAGGTGCTGATCGGCCACGACTTCGCCGGCGCCGATCTGCGGGGGGTGACCTTCAACCTCACCAACCTGCGGCAAGCCGACTTCCACGGCGCTGACCTGCGCGGCGCCAGCCTGTTCGGCGCCAAGCTCCAGGAGACCAACTTCCGCGGCGCCGATCTCCGCGACGCCACCCTGGATTCCGCCATCTTCGAGGGGGCGGATCTGAGTGACGCCGTGCTCGAGGATGCCTTTGCCTTCAACACCAAGTTCCGGGCCGTGGTGATCACCGGGGCCGACTTCACCAACGTGCCCCTGCGCGGCGATGCGCTCACGACCCTCTGCGCCGCGGCCAGCGGTACCAACGCGGTGACCGGCCGGGCCACCCGCGACACCCTCGGCTGTCCCTGAGATGAGCTTCGACGCCCGCAGCCTGGAGCGCCTGCAGCAACTGGGCCGCAGCCTTCCCAAGCCCCTGCCCAAGCCCGAGGCCCCCAAGCCGGTGACCCGGGCCACGGAACAGCGCCACCGGGTCGAGACCGAGACGGACCCCGAGGCCCTCTTCCATGAGCTGATCAAAGTGAGCCCCGACGGCACGGTGCCGCCGCACCTGCTCGATCGGCTGCGCAGCGCCGAGGAGGAGCGGCGCCAACGGGAGCGCGAGCGGCAGCGTCAGGCCCTGCGGCAACAGGCCGGGGCTCCCCTGGGCTCCGGCGCCGCTGCCGCTGCCTCATCGGGTCGAGCCGCCGACCCGCGCGCCGGAGCCCGCCAGGGCGGTGGTCTGCGGGCGAACCCCCAGCGGCGCAAGCCCGGCACCGACGAGGAACTGGAGCTCTATTCCGCCTTCCAGCAACTGCTGCTGGAAGGCGACGGCGACGACTGACGGGGTCAGGTCACGGGGCAGCCGGCGGGGTCAGCGCCGGCGGGAGCGGCCGGGGCCGGCGGCGGCCGTGGCTCGGGGCCCGCTCAGGTCGCGGCTGCTGCCGCCGCTGCGGCCCCCACGGGCGCCCGCCCCGGGACGGCCACCGCCGCCTCCGCGGGATCCGCCGCGACCGCGACCGCCACTGAGGTCCAGGGGCGGGGCCGAGAGGATCGTGGGCTCATAGCCCGGCACCGGCTGCTGCGGCAGGGCGTTGCCGATCAGCCGCTCAATGGCCCGCAGCAGCTCGTGTTCCTCGGCCGCCACCAGCGACACGGCATGGCCGCTGTGGCCGGCCCGGCCAGTGCGGCCGATGCGATGCACGTAGTCCTCGGCCTGGTTGGGCAGATCCAGGTTCACCACGTGGGGAAGCTGGTGGATGTCGATGCCGCGGGCGGCGATGTCGGTGGCCACCAGCACCCGCACCTCGCCGCCCTTGAAGCCGGCCAGTGCCCGGGTGCGGGCCCCCTGGCTCTTGTTGCCGTGGATGGCGGCCGCGTTGATGCCCTCCTGGCTGAGGCGGTCGGCCAGGCGGTTGGCGCCGTGCTTGGTGCGCGAGAACACCAGCACCTGCTGCCAGTCGTTGCTCTGGATCAGGTGGCACAGCAGCTCCGGCTTGCGGGCCATGTCACAGGGGTGCAGCACGTGCTCCACCGTGGTGGCCGTGCGGTTTTCCGGGGTGGCCTGCAGCTGCACCGGGTTGTGCAGCAGACCCGTGGCCAGGCGCCGGATCGAGGCCTCGAAGGTGGCCGAGAACAGCAGGTTCTGGCGCTTGGCCGGCAGCAGGGCCAGGATCTTCTGGATGTCGCGGATGAAGCCCATGTCGAGCATGCGGTCGGCTTCATCGAGCACCAGGATCTCGACCTGGCCCAGCTTCACGGCGTTCTGCTGGGCCAGGTCCATCAGCCGGCCGGGGGTGGCCACCAGGATGTCGGTGCCGCGGCGCAGGCGCATCATCTGCGGGTTGATCTTGACCCCGCCGAACACCACGTCCGAGCGCAGGTCGAGGTATTTGCCGTAGGCGGCCACGCTCTCACCCACCTGGGCCGCCAGCTCGCGGGTGGGGGTGAGCACCAGGGCCCGCACCACGTTGTTGCGGGCGTGGGGGCCGTGGCGCAGCCGCTCCAGCATCGGCAGGGTGAAGCCGGCGGTCTTGCCGGTGCCGGTCTGGGCGGCCGCCATCACGTCGTGGCCGGCCAGCACCGCTGGGATGCACTGCAGCTGGATCGGTGAGGGTGTCGTGTAGCCCTTCTCCACCACCGCCTGCACGATCGGCAGCCCCAGACCCAGGGCCGCGAAGGCCGAGTCGTGCAGCTCCGGCGCGAAGTGCACGGGGATGCGGGAGCTGGGGGTGGCGTCGGGGCTGAGGGTCGATCCGGGGCCCGATGGGCTGGCCGCAACCGGCTGGGGACTGGAGGGACGGCGGCGGCCGCCCCGGGGCCGCATGCGCTGCTCCTGACCCGGAGCGGGGTTGGTGGGCAGGGAAATCGGAGTCACCGGCATGGGGATGCCCCCAGCCTAGGAGGGGCCCGGCATGCAGGCCGCTGCCGGCCTTCGGGGCCGGCTGGCCTCAGGCCCGATCCTCGGTGTAGAGCGCGCGGGCCTGCTCCAGTACCTGGGCCAGGTCGCCGTCATCCAGGGCGAGGGCCTCAATCCAGCCCGCCTCCCGCAGCCAGCGGCGGAAGCGCGTCAGGTCCAGCCCCGCCTCCCTCGCGTTGGGTCCTGCGCTGCCTCCGCCGTCCAGCGGCAGGTCGCTGTCCCGCTCCAGGTCGGCGAAGAAGTGCTCCTGGGCCGCCAGCACCCGGAACTTGAGGAACTCCAGCAGCCGGGCCCGCAACCGCGCAGCCTGGTTCGGCTGCCGCTGGGGCTCAGAGGGGCTGGTGGTGGGCACAGCGGTCGCAGGGTCCATCGGGCAGCACGGCGCAGCGCAGCAGCGGGCTGCGGGCATTGAAGCGGCAGCCGGGGTCTCCGATCACCCAGCGGTTCTGCCACCAGCGGGCATCGGCCGGCCGCACCTGGGGCTTCACCTGCAGGGCCACGCTGGCCAGTTCGTAGCGGCCGGCCTTCAGCTGGTAGCGGTGGTGGCGCTGCAGCACCAGAAAGCTGCGCTCGCCCACCACCAGCCAGCGGCCGGGATGGGGCACCTCCTCCAGATCGAGGCGATCGAGCAGCCGGTCGCTGCCGGCCTGACGCAACTCCACCCGCATGGCTCAGGGGCTGATCTCGCCGGGTGTCGGCTCGGGCCTGCGCTCCGAGAAGCCCCAGGCGAACAGGGCGGCCACCAGCAGCAGCAGGCCCCACTCCGGCGGCACCAGCTGGGGAGCGGCCAGCCGCAGCAACAGCCGCACCCCCACCAGCCCCACCGCCAGGTAGCCGGCGGTCTCCAGCCTCCGGAACACGGCCAGCCAGCGGATGAACAGGGCCGAGGTGAGCCGCAGGGCCACCACGCCGATCACGCCGCCCGCCATCACCAGCAGCAGGTTGTCGCTCACGGCCACGGCGGCGGCCACGCTGTCGACGGAGAAGGCCAGGTCGGTGAAGGCCAGGGTGGCCACCACCGCCCCCAGGCTGCGGTGGTGGTGGGGATGGTGATGGTGCACAGGGCGGCCGTCGGATCCGAGCGTGCTGGTGTCCTCGTCGTCCTCCTCGTTGAACAGGGGCAGCAGGTTGGAGCCGCACAGCCACAGCAGGTAGGCCGCCGCGGCCAGTTGCAGGGGCCAGAAATCCAGCACCCAGCTGGCGGCGGCGATCAGCACCAGACGGAACACCAGGGCCAGGGCCAGGCCGAGGTTGAGGGCTTGCCCCTGCTCGGCGGGGTCCTTGAGGCCGCGGGAGATCGCCGCCAGGGCGATGGCGTTGTCGGCCGACAGCACGGCCTCCAGGGCCACGAGCAGGGGCAGCAGCACCAGCACCTCCCCCCACTGGTCGGCGCCCTGGATCAGCGGCGTAAGAGAGGGAATTGACTCCGCTTCCATGCAAAACCTTGGGTGGAGACCCTGCAGCGGATCGGGGGAGGAGTCACTCTAGGAAGGTGTTTCACGGGGGGCGCCCCTCCATGCAGCTCCGGGCCCGACTGGTGCACGCCGACGCCGGGCTGCGGGTGGTGCAGGTGAGCGCCTGGCAGGGGGGCCAGTGTCTGGGCAGTGCCCTGGGGGAGGCCGGCGACGCCGAGCAGGCGGAGAAGCGGGCTGTGGCGCGGCTGCTGGAGCGGCTGGAGGGGCAGCCTGGCGTCCCGTCTGGGTCGGATCCGGAGCCGTTGGCGAGTCAGCTGGACCCCCAGGACCGTCCGGCTCCGGTGGCCAGCAGGGACTCCCCGAACGCTTCGGCCCCGATCCGTCGGCCTGGGGCTGGGGCAGCTCCCGGAGCACCTGGCTCGGCTCCGGCGACGACGGGCGTGTCGGCGTCAGCGAGCCCAGGCACGGCGATTCCCCCCCGCTCCGCCGTGGAGGAGGGCACCGGCCCGCAGCCCCCGGAGCCTGCGACGCCGCAGCAACCCAGCCTGGATCTGCGGCCCCAGGCCTCGGTCGTGTCCTCGGCTGGACCCGCCCCAACGGCGCAGCCCCCGCCGCCGCCTCAGCCGACCAGGGCGCCTGGGCTGTCTCCAGACGCCCCGCCCGAGCCTCCCCCGGCGGATCCCGACGACTGGAGCGACGAGCTCGCCGCCCTCGATCTGCAGCTGCAGCGCATCGGCTGGCAGCGGGAGCAGGAGGCCACCTACCTGGAGCGGGCCTTCGGTCACCCCAGCCGCTCCCGGCTCACCACCTACCGCGACCTCAGCGCCTACCTCCAGGCCGTGAGTCAGTTCGCCCCCGGGGCCGATCCGGCGCGCGCGCCGGTGCCGCTGCGTCGCAGTGAACTGCTCGGCCAGTGCGATCTGCTGCTGGCTCAGCTGGGCTGGGACGCCGCCCGGGGGCGCCGCTTCCTGGAGGAGCAGTTCCAGCTGGCCAGCCGCCAGCAGCTCAGCGATGAGCAGCTCCTGCACTTCAACATGCTGCTGGAGAGCGAACTGCTCTCTCTCCCAGAGGCGCCGACCCCACCGGATCCCCAGCCTGAGGGCGTGGCCCCGTCAGCGGCACCGCCCCAGGCGGTCGTGCTGCCCCAGACCCCGGGGCCTGGCGTTGTCCAGGCCGGCCCCGCGTTACCGCTGAGCCCTGGCTAGCGCCCGCCCCCTAGGCCTGGGCCGTCGGGGCCGGCCGGGGGCGGCAGTTGGCCTCCAGCAGCTGAATCCCCAGCTCCAGCCGCCCCTGGTTGGCATAGGCCTCCTCCTCCAGGGCCCGCTCCCGGGCGGAGGCGCGGGCGTAGATCGGCTCCCGCAGGTGGCGCTGCGACTCCGCGTCCACCTGGCGCGGCAGTCCCAGCGGGATGGGCCTGGCCCGCAGGTGGCCGTTGCGGCAGCTCTGGGCCACGTGGATCGCTTCGTGGTTGAGCACCTGGGCCAACTGGCGGCTGCCCTGGCTCGGCACGTCCGCTCGGATGCGCAGCAGCCCGGCCCGGGGCTCCCACTCGCCGGCGGCCCCCGCCTTGCGGGGGGGACCCAGTACCACCAGCACGCCGCGGCTGCGCAGGGCCGTCAGCAGGCCGCCGATGGCGGCGCGTTCCTGCTCGAAGCGGGGCGGGTAGCGCATCAGCAGCTTGATCTGCTCGATGCTGAGCGGCGGATCGCCGCGGCGGCGCCGGTAGCTGTAGCGAATCCGGCCACCGGGCAGGGCTTCGGCCCTGGGGCGCCAGGTCTGGTCCGCCGCATCGAGCTGGCCGTGGAGGTAGGTGTCCCGCTCGGCGGTGAGGGGCGCGTCCTCGGGCCGGGGCCGCGGGGGACCGGTAATCAGGTCCGTCACCTGGCCGGCCAGGGCCGCCAGCGGCCCCTGGTTGGCATCCGGGAGCGGGCGGGGGCGCGGCAGTACCACCCCGAAGGTCGCTGCCGCCAGGCCGCCCGTCACCAACAGCAGCGCCACCGCGGCCCAGGGACGCACCAGCGGCACCCGTATCAGGGGATCGCCGCAGCGGCCGCAGATCGCCACCCCATCGGCCCGACGGGCCATCCGCAGGGGCCGGGGCCGGCAATAGGGGCAGCGGTAGGAGCTCATGGATCCGGCCGGAGCCCACCGCGGCATGGAACTCGATTCTGCCGCCGTCCGCGGCGTCCCGGGGTCCCGGGGTCCCGGGGTCCCTTGCGAGGATGGTCGGCTGCGTTCACCCCAGCCCCGATGCCCCTCACCGCCCTGGTGCGCCAGCTGCAGCAGGCCACCCTCACCGGGGAGGTGCTGGAGCGCAGCAAGCGGGCCGAGCGGCTGCGGCTGAGTGGTGCCGGCCGGGGCGCCCGGGCCCTGGTGAGCAGTGCCCTGGCCGGGGCTGCCGAGGCGCCGCTGCTGGTGGTGGTGCCCACCCTGGAGGAGGCCGGCCGCTGGGCGGCGCTGCTGGAGCTGATGGGTTGGCCCAGCTGCCAGCTGTATCCCACCAGCGAGGGCAGTCCCTACGAGCCCTTTGACCCCACCAGCGAGATCACCTGGGGCCAGCTGCAGGTGCTCAGCGAACTGCTGGATGCCAACGGCGGCCCAGGGGGCAGCGGCGCGGCGTGGCGGATGGCGATCGTGGCCACCGAGCGGGCCCTGCAGCCGCACCTGCCGCCGCCGGAGGCGCTGCAGGCCCAGTGCCTGAGCCTGCGCAAGGGCGACACGGTGGACCTCGAGCAGCTGGGCGAGACCCTCACGCGCCTGGGCTACGAGCGGGTGCCCACCATCGAGCAGGAGGGCAGCTGGAGCCGCCGCGGCGACATCGTGGACCTGTTCCCGGTGAGTGCCGAACTGCCGGTGCGACTGGAGTTCTTCGGGGAGGAGCTGGAGAAGCTCAAGGAGTTCGATCCCGCCTCCCAGCGCTCCCTCGATGCGATCGAGGTGGTGCGCCTTACCCCCACGGGCTACGGCCCGCTGATCGCCGGCGCCCTGCGCGAGACGATGCCCGATGGCCTCGATCAGCTGCTGAGCCCCGAGGCCAGCGACCAGCTGCTGGAGGGGGGCACCCCCGAGGGTCTGCGGCGGCTGATGGGCCTCGCCTGGCAGCGGCCGGCCTCGCTGCTCACCTACCTGCCTGCCCACACCCTGATCGCCGTGGATGAGCGGCGCCACTGCCTCTCCCACGGCCAGCAGTGGGCCGACCACGCCCGCGACCACCACGCCGAGGTGTGCCAGGAGCTGGCGGAGGCGGCCGGCGTCAGCGCCGAGGCGATCGCCGCCCTGCTGCCGCCGCTGCTGCACCGCCCGCCCGCTGAGGCCCTGGAGCAGGCGGACGCCTTCGGCGGCTTCGATCTGGCCGAGCTGCACGAAACCGACAGCCACTCCAACAGCTTCGATCTGGCCTCCCGTTCGGTGCCGGCCTACCCCAACGCGTTCGGCAAGCTGGCGGGGCTGGTGAAGGGGTTCGTGGTGGAGAGGGCCACGGTGTGGCTGCTCTCGGCCCAGCCCAGCCGGGCGGTCGCCCTGCTGGAGGAGCACGACTGCATCACGCGCTTCGTGCCCAATCCGGCCGATTTCCCCGCCATCGAGCGGCTGGTGGGTCAGGGCACCCCGGTGGCCCTGAAAACCAGGGGCACCGCCGAGCTGGAGGGCCTGCAGCTGCCGGCCTGGAAGCTGGTGCTGATCTCCGACCGGGAGTTCTTCGGCCAGCACAGCCTGGCCGCCACCGGCTACGTGCGCCGGCGCCGCAAGGCCGCCAGCCGCACGGTGGATCCCAACAAGATGCAGCCGTGCGACTTCGTGGTGCACCGCAACCACGGCATCGGCAAGTTCCTCAAACTCGAGAAGCTGGCGATCAGCGGCGAATCCCGCGACTACCTGGTGGTGCAGTACGCCGACGGCCTGCTGCGGGTGGCCGCCGACCAGCTGGGCAGCCTCGGCCGCTACCGGGCCAGCACCGATGCGCCGCCGGAGCTCAACCGCATGGGTGGCACGGCCTGGACCAAGGCCAAGGAGCGGGCCAAGAAGGCCGTGCGCAAGGTGGCCCTCGACCTGGTGAAGCTCTACGCCGAACGCCACCAGGCACCGGGCTTCGCCTTCCCCGCCGATGGCCCCTGGCAGAGCGAACTCGAAGACTCCTTCCCCTACGAGCCCACCCCCGATCAGGTGAAGGCGATCAGCGATGTGAAGCGCGATATGGAGCAGCCCCAGCCCATGGACCGGTTGGTGTGCGGCGACGTGGGCTTCGGCAAGACCGAGGTGGCCATCCGCGCCATCTTCAAGGCCGTCACCGCCGGCAAGCAGGTGGCGATGCTCGCCCCCACCACGGTGCTGGCCCAGCAGCACTGGCGCTCCCTGAGCGAGCGCTTTGCGCCCTACCCCCTCAAGGTGAGCCTGCTCAACCGCTTCCGCACCGCCGGTGAGCGCAAGGTGATCCAGGAGGGCCTGGCCGCAGGCACCGTGGATGTGGTGGTGGGCACCCACCAGCTGCTGGGCAAGAGCACCACCTTCAAGGAGTTGGGCCTGCTGGTGGTGGATGAGGAGCAGCGCTTCGGCGTGAACCAGAAGGAAAAGATCAAGGCCCTGCGCAAGGACGTGGACGTGTTGACGCTGAGCGCTACGCCGATCCCGCGCACCCTCTACATGAGCCTCTCGGGGGTGCGGGAGATGAGCCTGATCACCACGCCACCGCCCCTGCGCCGGCCGATCAAGACCCACCTGGCCGCCCTCGATGAGGAGGCGGTGCGCAGCGCCATCCGCCAGGAACTCGACCGCGGCGGCCAGATCTTCTATGTGGTGCCGCGGGTGGAGGGCATCGACGATGTGGCCGAAGGGCTGCGGC
The DNA here is from genome assembly GCF_024345855.1 of Synechococcus sp. GreenBA-s. GTDB lineage: Bacteria > Cyanobacteriota > Cyanobacteriia > PCC-6307 > Cyanobiaceae > Vulcanococcus. Next base: position 11,966 of record NZ_JAGQBX010000029.1, read on the forward strand.
AGATGATCCCGGGCCTGCGGCTGCTGGTGGCCCACGGCCAGATGGCAGAAGGCGAGCTGGAGAGCGCCATGGTGGCCTTCAACGCCGGCGAGGCCGACCTGATGCTCTGCACCACGATCGTGGAGAGCGGCCTCGACATCCCACGGGTGAACACGATCCTGATCGAGGACGCCCACAAGTTCGGCCTGGCCCAGCTCTATCAACTGCGGGGCCGGGTGGGCCGCAGCGGCATCCAGGCCCACGCCTGGCTCTTCTATCCGGGCGATGCCTCCCTGAGCGAGGCGGCGCGCCAGCGGCTGCGGGCCATCCAGGAATTCGCCCAGCTCGGCTCCGGCTACCAGCTGGCCATGCGCGACATGGAGATCCGCGGCGTGGGCAACCTGCTGGGGGTGGAGCAGAGCGGCCAGATGGAAACCATCGGCTTTGACCTCTACATGGAGATGCTGCAGGAATCCCTCGCCGAGATCCAGGGCCAGGACATCCCGGCGGTCGACGACACCCAGATCGATCTGCCCATCACCGCCTTCATCCCCGGTGACTGGATCACTGAGAACGACGAGAAGATGGCCGCCTACCGGGCCGCCGCCGACTGCAGCAGCAAGGAGGCCCTGCTGGAACTGGCGGCCGGCTGGGTGGACCGCTACGGCGCCATCCCGGCACCGGTGATCTCGCTGTTGCAGCTGATGGAGCTGAAGCTGGTGGCCAGGCGCTGCGGCTTCTCGCGCATCAAGCCGGAGAAGCCCAACATCGCCCTGGAGACGCCGATGGAGGAGCCCGCCTTCCGGCTGCTGCGCCAGGGCCTGCCCCAGCACCTGCACGGGCGGCTGGTGTATCAGGCGGGTGCCGGCACCACCGCCAAGGTGCTGGCCCGGGGCCTGGGGGTGCTGCCGGCCGAGAAGCAGCTGGAGGAGCTGATGGGTTGGCTGAACCAGATGGCCGAGCAGATCCCTGGCGCCGATGGCCTCACCGACGTCCAGCGGGCCGAGCAGCAAGCCACCCAGAACGCGGCGGTGCTGAGTGTGTGAGAGCCCCCTCTCAGCTTGCTCAAAAGTTCGTTACAATTCTGAGAACGACGCAGCCTGGCCGGTCCATGGGCGAATTGATGGATGTCACCGGCGGCCTCGAGGGTGGCTTTGGTCTGATCTCGGCCCTGGTGAGCGTTCTGGCCCTCGGCGTCTACGCCCTCACCCAGGGCGATACCGGCAATGACGACGACGACTCCACTCCCGGTGGCGGCCTGATGCAGCCGGTGGGCGGGGCAGCCTGAGTCCTCTCCGGTCACAGTTGGTCACACCCCCAACAGGGATCGGATAGCTCGATCCCTGTGGTCAGCAACAGGCTGGAGAGACGACCCCTCCAAACCGTGGACCGCTCCGCGCCCACTGCTTCCGATCGCTCCTCCCCACGGCCCGGGCCCTGCTTGGCAGGCCAGGGGATCGTTGCCCTTCTGCGGCGTGCTCTGGTGCGCTCCGTTGTTCCTGCGGCGCTGCTGCTCGCTCCGCTGCCTGCCGCCCAGGCCGGCGATTCCACCTGGCAGGCGATCGACCAGTTGCGGCTGCTGCTGAGCCGTTCCGGCGTGCAGGTGCTGCAGCGCGATTGCGGGCAGCGGGGCCTGCAGGGGCTCTACCACCACGGCAGTGACACGATCGTGGTCTGCCGCGTGCACCAGGACCCGGCGGCTGTATGGAACACCCTGGCCCATGAGGCCACCCACCGCATGCAGGCCTGTCGCGGCAGCTCCCTCACCGATCCGCGCCACCACCCCGGCATGGCCCGCGCCCTTGCGAAGCGGGCACCGGCCGATCTGAGCTCCCTCCGCCTCTACCCGGCCCGTGAGCAGCTCAGCGAGCTGGAGGCGCGCTACACCGCCCAGCTGCCGCCCGCGCAGGTGCTGCAGCTGTTCGAGCGCTACTGCGGCAGCGGCAGCCGCCTGGCCCGATCGGCTCTGCAGCGTCCGGCCTTCGGCCTCGCCCTTCCACCCCCCAGCCAGCCATGAACAACCTCCTGCTCTCTCTCGCCATGGCCTTTCTGGGCCAGGGCGGCGGCTTCGCTCCCGGCCTGGGCCTCGGCATGCCCGGCCTGGGCTTCGGGGGCTCCGGTTTCGGGGCCCCAGGCCTGGGGCTGCCGGGCCTGGGTCTGTCAGGACTTGGTAGGGGCGGCTTTGGCGGTGGCTACGCCCCGGCTCCGTACCCGCGTGCCCCGGGCCTGGGTGGGTCGGCGGGCAGCCTGCCCGTCACCACCCTGGCGGTGGTGCAGTGCCTCTACGACAACGGCAGCATCGACGGCGGCCAGGCCCGCGGCCTGATTCAGCAGCAGGGGATCCGGCGCGGCTGGGCCCAGGGCTGGGAAGCGGGCATTGCGCCCCGGCAGGTGGGCCAGCTGATCGGCAATGCCGGTGGGTGCCAGCCCCTGCTGGCCCAGCTCGGCCGCAGCGGCAGCCGCATCGCCCTGGCCCCGGCCACCCCCGTGCTGCCGGGCTACGGCCGCCCCACCACGATCCCGGTGCTGCCGATCAGCCCGGGCCGCCGCAGCCAGCCGCCGCTCTCCAGCGAAAGCGAGGGCTTCGGTCTGGCCCCCTACCGCTGAGGAGCTGCTGCGGGCTTTCCCAGAGGAACGCAGGCGCTCCTCTCCCCGGGCGCTCTGCCGAGCCGGCCCGCCAGAGCCCGCTCAGGGCTTGGCCAGGGCGGCCGGCAGGTTGGCGCTGTTGGGGTTGTAGGGCTGGCTGACGGTGGCGGCGCTGCGCAGCTGCTTGAGCAGGGTGGATTCGGCCGCGCGGTACTGGCTGTCCCGCTTGGTGCCCAGGTCCTCGAGCTTCAGCTTCTGGGCTTCGGCCTCGCTCAGCTTGGCCGCCACGTCCGGGTCGATGCCGTGCTTGTGGATGTCGCGGCCGCTGGGGGTGAGGTACTTGGCGATGGTCACGGTCATGCCGGAGCCATCGGAGAGCCCCCGCACCGATTGCACCAGGCCCTTGCCGAAGGTCTTCTGACCCACCAGCACGGCCCGCTTGTTGTCCTGCAGGGCCCCGGAGAGGATCTCGCTGGCGCTGGCGGAACCCTCGTTCACCAGGATCACCAGCGGGCGCTTGGTGAGGGCGCGGCCGTTGGCCCGCTTGGTGTCCTGGATGCCGTCGCGGGTCTTGGTGGACACGATGATCCCCTCATCGAGCCACTGGCGGGCGATGGCGATGCTGGCCATCAGCAGGCCGCCCGGGTTGCTGCGCAGGTCGAGCACGTAGCCCTGCACCTTCTTCCCCTCCAGATCCTTCACCGCCGCTGCCATGTCCTTGGCGGCATTGGCGTTGAACTGCTTGAGGCGGATGTAGCCAACCTTGGTGCCATCGCCGCTGATGTTCACCTGGTGTTCCACCGCGTGCAGCTCGATCCGCTCGCGGGTCAGCGGCGTGTCGATCACCTTGCCGGCGCGCCGCAGCTGGATCGTCACCTTGGTGCCGGCCTGGCCGCGGATCAGCTTCACCGCGTCCTCGGTGCTCATCCCCTTGGTGCTCTTGCCGTCGATCGACACGATCACGTCCTTCGGCATCACGCCGGCCCGGGAGGCGGGGGAGCCCTCGATCGGCGACACCACCACCAGCTCCTTGGTGTCCTTGTCGAGGCTCAGCTGGATGCCCACCCCCGAGAGTTCCCCGGAGGTGTCGATCTGCATCTCCTTGAATTCCCGCGGATCGAGGAAGCGGGTGTAGGGATCATCCAGGGTGGCGAGCATGCCCCGGATCGCCTCATAGCTCTCCTTGGTGCTGCCGTAGCTCTTGGCCAGCAGGTCCTTGCGCAGGGTGCGCCAGCGGTCGGTGGTGTACTTGCCGGTGGTGTCGAGATAGTCGCGGAAGACGATCTGCCACGCCTGATCCATCACCTCCTTGGGGCTGTCGCTCACCAGGGAGGCGACGCCGGGGGAGGCCATCAGATCACTGCCCAGGATGGCGGAGGCGGCAAACGTTCCTGCCCCCACCAGCACCCACACACCGGTGCGATGTCTAGCGGTGTGACGCCTGGCCATGCGGCGAACTCCTGGTGCCCAAGGGGTTGTGCTTCAAGCTAGCCCCTGCGCGATGGCTGGGAGACGGAGGAGAACCGAATCAGTGGGCTCAGCGTCACACGGTCCAGAGGCCTGGTGAGGCCATGGGTCTCAGGGATCGACCCAGCGGCCGTCCTCCTTGATCAGGGCGATCAGGGCCTCGACGCCCTCGGCCTCCGGTACCCGCCGGATCTCGTCGCGGCCGCGGTAGAGGGAGATCACGCCAGGGGTCTTGCCCACGTAGCCGTAGTCGGCATCGGCCATCTCGCCGGGGCCGTTGACGATGCAGCCCATCACGGCGATGTCCAGACCCGTGAGGTGGGCGGTGGCGTTGCGCACCGTGTGCAGCACCTCCTCCAGGTTGAACAGGGTGCGGCCGCAGCTGGGGCAGGCCACGTACTCCACCATCGTCTTGCGTAGCCCCAGGGCCTGCAGGATCGCGTAGCAGACCGGGATCTCCTTCTCCGGCGCCTCCGTGAGCGAGACGCGGATCGTGTCCCCCAGGCCCTCCGCCAGCAGGGTGGCGATGCCGGCGGTGCTCTTGATGCGGCCGTAGTCGCCGTCGCCGGCCTCGGTCACGCCCAGGTGCAGGGGGTAGTGGAACCCCTCGGCGTCCATTCGGTCGGCCATCATCCGGTAGGCGGCCAGCATCACCGGGGCGCGGGAGGCCTTCATCGACACCACGATGTTGTGGAAGTCGAGGCGGTCGCAGATGTGGATGAACTCCATGGCGCTCTCCACCATCCCCAGGGGCGTGTCCCCGTAGGTGAACAGCATCCGTTCCGCCAGCGAGCCGTGGTTGACGCCGATGCGCAGGCCCTTGTCCTGCTCCTTGAGCAGGCTCACAAGGGGTTCCAGGGTGGTCTGGATCCGATCGCCGATCGCCGCCACCTCCTCGGGGGTGAATGCGGTGCGGCTCGGATCCGGCTTGTCGAACACGTAGAGACCCGGGTTGATCCGCACCTTGTCGACGTGCTGGGCCACCTCCAGGGCGATCTTCATGCCGTTGTGGTGCACATCGGCCACCAGCGGCACCGGCCTGTAGCTGTCCTCGAGGCGCTGGCGGATCTCCTTCACCGCCTTGGCGTGGGCCAGGCTGGGCACCGTGAGCCGCACGATCTCGCAGCCGGCCTCGTGCAGCCGGCGGATGCCGGCGGTGGCACCTGGGATGTCGAGGGTGTCCTCGTTGATCATCGACTGCACCACCACCGGGTGCTCGCTGCCGACCCACACGTCGCCGACGCGCACGCTGCGGGTCTTGCGGCGGCGGATGACGGTGTCGTAGCGGGGGTTCTGGGCCCAGTCGGGGGTGGCCGGAGCGGCTGCGGCCGTGGCGGCGGCCGCGTCGGCGGCAGGGCTGTCGGTGCGGGCCGGGGCGGCGGTCATCGCTGGGGGGCCGGGAGACGCCGCAAGCCTGTCACAGACTGTGGGTCAACTGGCTGGCGGGGCCGCGCACCGGGGGCTCAGGGTGCGCTGGAGTCACCGGCCTCCAGCTGGGCCAGCCGCCGGCGCACGTCCTGCAGGTCCTGCCAGGTGAGCCACTTGGGGCTGCCCCGCTCCCGCGAGGCATTGCGCAGCAGGTAGGAGGGATGGAACACCGGCATCAGCCAGCGGCCCTCCCACTGGCGCCACTGGCCCCGCAGCTTGGTGATGCCGCCCTTGATGCCGAGCACACCCTCCACGGCGGTGGCGCCGGCCAGCAGCACCACCTGGGGCTGCACCAGCGCGATCTGGCGCCTCAGGAAGGGCAGGCAGGCCGCCATCTCGATGGCGGTGGGCTTGCGGTTCTCCGGCGGCCGGCACTTCACCACGTTGGCGATGTAGGCGTCGCGGTTGCTGTCGAGCCCGACGCTCTCGAGCATCCGATCCAGCAGCTGGCCCGCCTTGCCCACGAAGGGCGAGCCGCTGGCGTCCTCCTGGGCGCCGGGTCCCTCGCCGATCACCATCAGCCGGGCCCCGGGGTTGCCGCGGCTCACCACCACCTGCTGGCGGCCCGCCGCCAGGCCGCAGCCACGGCAGGCGTCGCAGCTGGCGGCGAGCTCCGCCAGGGCCCGGTCGCGGGCCGCGGGATCCAGGACCCCGGCCGCCGCCATGGGGCTGCCACCAGTCAGGGCCTCGCCGCCCAGGGCCGCGCCGCCAGTCGCCTGGCCGCCAGGGGCCAGGCCCGAGCCGTCCGGGAGCAGATCAAACAGGCTTGCCTCACTCACCTCGGGCCTGGCTGCTGGTCGGGCCAGCGATCCTATGGAGCTCCAGCCCACGGCCGCCGCTCCCGCGGCTCCGCTGGGCGCGGACCGGGCAGCGGCCTGGCGGCCTCAGGCCGCCACCAGCAGCAGCAACCGGTTGCCCTCCGGATCCGCCAGCCAGGCCTCCCAGCCGAAGGGTTCCTGGCGCGGCCCCTCCAGCAGGCGGGCGCCGGCGGCTTCGGCCTCGGCGATCCAGGCCGCCAGGGTGGCGGCGCCGCCGTCGGGGCCGACCGGCCGCCGCAGGCCCAGGGCCAGGCGCCCCTCCTGGCGGGGCCGGGGGCGGGAGCGGGCGGGGGCATAGACCTCCAGCCGCCCACCGGCGGGTAGGCCTACGTGCCAGTGGCTGGGTCCCTGGCCCGCGACGGGCGGCTGGTGCAGCAGGGAGCTGTAAAAGGTGGCCAGACCGGCCGGATCATCGGCCGCCAGCACCCAGCGGCAGGAGGGGGCGTCCAAGGGGATGGCGCGGGGCGTCCGAACTCTGGCGTCACCGGGCCTGGCCTGGCGGGTGGAGGGTGCCGATCGGCCGGGCCGATCGCGGCGGTGTAAGGCCTGCGGGGAACGCCCGCGGGGATCGCCGGCTCGGATCCGCCGAATGGTCCGCCCTGTGACGGAGACCGGCCGGGGGGTAAGGCAGGATGACCCCCAGTCCTGGTTCCCCCCTGGGGTGCCGCCGCCCGTCGCTGCACCGATGCCGCGCCCGTTGCCGCTCTCTGCCCGGGCAGAAGCTCTGCAGCCCTCCCTGACCCTGGCCATTGCCGCCCGCGCCAAGGCCCTCAAGGCCGAGGGGCAGGACATCTGCAGCCTCAGCGCTGGCGAGCCGGACTTCGACACGCCGGCCTTCATCCGCCAGGCCGCCGCCGAGGCCCTTGAATCCGGCCACACCCGCTATGGGCCCGCCGCCGGCGAGCCGGCCCTGCGCGCCGCCATCGCCGAGAAGCTCACCCACGAGAACGGCGCCCCCACCGCCGCTGAGCAGGTGCTGGTGACCAACGGCGGCAAGCAGGCGCTCTACAACCTCTTCCAGGTGCTGCTCGGCCCCGGCGACGAACTGCTGCTGCCGGCCCCCTTCTGGCTCAGCTATCCGGAGATGGCCAAGCTGGCCGGCGCCTCGGTGCGGCTGATCCCCAGTTCGGCCGCCGAGGGCTTCCGCCTCGACCCGCAGCGGCTGGAGGCCGCCATCACCCCCGCCAGCAAGCTGCTGGTGCTCAACAGCCCCTCCAACCCCACCGGCATGGTGCTCAGCCGGCCCGAGCTGGAGGCGATCGCCGAGGTGCTGCGCCGCCACCCCCAGGTGGCCGTGGTGTGCGACGAGATCTACGAATTCCTGTTGGCCCCCGGCCATGGGCACCACAGCTTTGCGGCGGTGGCGCCGGATCTGGCCGATCGCGTGTTCATCGTCAACGGCTTCGCCAAGGGCTGGGCGATGACCGGCTGGCGCATCGGCTGGCTGGCGGGCCCGAAGCACGTGGTGGCCGCCGCCAGCGCCCTGCAGAGCCAGAGCACCAGCAACGTGTGCAGCTTTGCCCAGTACGGCGCCCTGGCGGCCGTCAGCGGCCCGCGCGACTGCGTGCGCGCCATGGCCGCCCAGTTCGACGAGCGCCGCGCCCTGCTCTCCGACGGCCTGCGGGCGCTGCCGGGGCTGCAGCTGCTGCCGCCGGAGGGGGCCTTCTACGCCTTCCCGGATGTGAGCGCCAGCGGCCTGGACTCGATGACCTTCTGCAACCGGCTGCTGGAGGAGCAGGGCCTGGCGACGGTGCCCGGTGGCGCCTTCGGCGACGACCGCTGCATCCGCCTCTCCTGCGCGGCGGCGCCGGCCACGATCCAGGACGGTCTGGGGCGGCTGGGACGCTTCCTGGAGAGCCTCTGACCCGAGGGGCATCCCCCGGCAGCCACAATCCGGGAGTCCCCCCCGCCTGCGGCGCTGTTCCGTTTCCTCTCCTCCCCGCTCCGCCGAGAACGCTCGGCCGCTGTGCTGGCCGGCCTCGGCCTGGCCCTGCTGCCGGCGGCCCTCCCCTCCCTTCCCAGCGGCGCCCCGGGCCCTTTGCCGGCCGCCCGGGCCCAGCAGAAGGCCCCCCAGAAACTGCTGCGCATCAGCGCCATCCCCGACCAGAAGCCCGAGAAGCTCAACCGGCTCTACCCGCTGGTGGCCAATGAGCTGAGCAGGCAGCTGGGCGTGCCGGTGAAGTATGTGCCGGTGACCGACTACACCGCCGCCGTGACCGCCTTCCGCACCGGCGACCTGGATCTGGTGTGGTTCGGCGGCCTGACCGGCGTCCAGGCGCGGCTGCAGAAGCCCGGCGCCCGGGTGCTGGCCCAGCGCGACATCGACGCCAGCTTCCACAGCATCTTCATCGCCAACGCCAAGAGCGGCCTCAAGCCGATCACGGGCGTCCAGGGCCTGTCCCAGCTCAAGGGCCGACGGTTCACCTTCGGATCGGAGAGTTCCACCTCCGGGCGCCTGATGCCCGAATACTTCCTGGGCAAGGCCGGCGTGAAGACCTCCGACTTCCGCGGCGGCACGGCGGGCTTCAGCGGCAGCCATGACGCCACCATCGCTCTGGTGGCCAGCGGCGCCTACGACGCCGGTGCCGTGAACGAGCAGGTGTGGCGCGCCAGCCTGCACGACGGCAAGGCCAAGCGCGACAAGGTGATCGCCATCTGGAAGACCCCCGGTTATCAGGACTACCACTGGATCGCCCAGCCCGATCTGGATCAGCGCTTCGGCAAGGGCTTCACCGCCAGGCTGAAGGGCGCGATCCTCAGCTGGCGCCCGAGCAACCCTGAGCAGAAGCAGATCCTGGGCCTGTTCGGTGCCCAGCAGTTCACCGGCGCCGATGCCAAGGCCTACGGTCAGATCGAGCAGGTGGGCCGCCAGATCGGCAAGATCCGCTGATCGCACGGGGAGGCTGTCGGCAGCGGCGGTTGGCTGCCGCTGACAGCCACGGCGGGCTCCAGCGCACGGGGCCCGCGATCTCCTGCACAATCAACGGAGAAGGGCGCCGGCTGAGCCGATGGATCTGCTGATCGATCTGGTGCTGTTGCTGGCCGGTTTCGTGCTGTGGATGCGCAGCAGCAGCGAGGGCGATGACGTCTGGTCGCTGTTCCTGCGGGTGCTGGTCTGCCTCGATCTGGCCTTCCTCGCCGTCGGCAACGGCCAGCTGTTGCTGGAGCTGCCCCTGCTGGGCCTCGCCCTGGCCCTGCCCTCGGTGCGGCGGCTGGAGCAGCGCGAGCGGGAGGTGCGATGAATCCCCGCGGTCCCGATCTGCTCGAGGTGGTGCTCGTGGCGCTGATCCTGGTGCTGGTGGTGTTCCGGCTCACCCACGGGTAGCCCGACGGGCAGGATGGCTCCACTCCGGTTCCCCCTTGCCTCCCGCCCGCGCCATGGCCGTCCCGCCCGAGCCGGGCCCCCTGGGCCCTGGATCGCCCTACGTTCCGGTGCTGGAGCTGCAGTCCGTCACGGTGGCGGGGCGGGGCCGCCCGCGCCTGGATGGCGTGTCGCTGCGGGTGGGGCCAGGTGAGCGCGTGGCGCTGCTCGGCCCCAGCGGCGCCGGCAAGAGCACGCTGCTGGCCGTGGCCAATGGCCTGCTGCGGCCCAGCGCCGGCGCCGTGCGCTGGCAGGGGGCGCCGCCGGCCCGTTCTGCCCGGACCCGCCGCCTGCAGCAGGCCCGCATCGGCACCCTCTGGCAGGACCTGCGCCTGATCGAGGAGCTCACCGTGCAGCAGAACCTCAATGCCGCACGCCTGGCGGTGTGGGGCTGGCCGCAGGCCCTGCTCAACCTGCTGCTGCCCCTGGAGACCGCCGCCTGCCGCGAGGCGCTGGCGCGCATGGACCTGGATCCGGCCCTGCTGGCCCAGCCGGTGTCCGCCCTCTCGGGGGGCCAGCGCCAGCGGGTGGCGATCGCCCGGGTGCTCCGCCAGGAGCCCCAGCTGCTGCTGGCCGATGAGCCCCTGGCCAGCCTCGATCCCCGCCTGGCGACCGATCTGCTGGCCCTGCTGCTGCGCCAGGCGGAGGCGCCGCGGGCCCTGCTGCTGAGCCTGCACCGCCCCGACCTGCTGGCCGGCTTTGATCGGGTGATCGGTCTGCGGGCCGGTCGGATCCAGTTCGATGGGCCGGTGGCGGCCGTGGGGGATGCGGCCCTGGCGGAGCTCTACGGCAGCGAGGTGCCGTGAGGGTGCGGTTGGCGGCGCCGCTGCTGCTGCTGGCGCCGGCCCTGGTGCTGCTGCCGATCGCCCTCGCCCTGCCGGGCCTGCTGCATGGTGGCGGCTGGGATCTTGTGGGCCAGTTCCTGCTGGCGGCCGTGCGGCCCTCCCGGGATCCGCTGGTGCTGGCCTCGGCGCTCCAGGGCCTGGCGGTCACCGCCGGCATGGCCCTGTTGGGCTGGGCCGCCAGCCTGCTGCTGGGGTTGCTGCTGGGGCTGGCCAGCTCCCGCACTCTCTGGCACACCCTGGCGGGGACCCCCTGGCCCGCCCAGCTGCTGCGTCGGCTGTTGGCGATCCCCCGCGCGATCCATGAGCTGATCTGGGGCCTGCTGCTGCTGCAGGTGCTGGGCCTGCAGCCCGCCGTGGCCGTGCTGGCGATCGCCATTCCCTTCGGCGCCCTGGTGGCCCGCGTGGTGAGCGACCTGCTCGATGCCCTGCCCACCACGGGCCTGGAGGCCCTGCGGGCCGGTGGAGCCCCGGGGCCGGCGGCCCTGCTCACGGCCCTCGGCCCCCCGCTGCTGCCCGGCGTGATCAGCTACGGCGGCTACCGGCTCGAGTGCGCCCTGCGCAGCGCCACCCTGCTGGGGGTCTTCGGGTTGGGGGGCCTCGGCACCGACCTCAAGCTCACGCTGCAGTCGCTGCAGTTCGATGAGCTCTGGACGGGCCTGTGGCTGCTGCTGGCGCTGATGCTGCTGCTGGAGGCCGGCATCGCTCTGCTGCGGCGCCGCTGGGGCATGCCCCAGCGCCTGGGGCTGGCGTCCGGTGGCGTGGGCCGCAGTGGCCGCGAGCTGCTGCTGGCCCTGCTCCTGCTGATCCCCCTGGTGCTCGCGGTGGCCCGGGGCCTGGAGGTGAACCCCCTGGCCCTGCTGCACTGGCAGCCGCTGCCGCCCCTGCCCGCCGGCGGCTGGGGGGTGGCCCTGGCCCTGCCCTGGCCGGGCCTGGTGGGCAACACGCTGCTGCTGACGCTGCTGGCCGCCGGGCTGGCGGTGGGGCTGGCGCCGCTGCTGCTGCTGCTGGTGGCCCCCTGGCCCTGGGGCCGGCTGCTGCTGCAGCTGGCCTGGGCCCTGGGCCGCCTCTGGCCGCCGCCCCTCACGGCCCTGCTGCTGTTGCTCGTGCTCCAGCCCGGGGTGGTGACGGCCGCCCTGGCCCTGGGCTTTCACAACCTGGGCATCCTGGGCCGGCTGCTGCTGGAGGCGAGCGAGGCCGCCGGCCCCGAGCGCCAGCAGGCCCTGGCCTCGGCGGGGGCGGGTCCGCGGCTGGCGCTGCTCTACGGGCGCTTCAGCGGCCTGGCCCGCTCCTACCTGGCCTACGGCGCCTACCGGGCCGATGTGATCCTGCGGGAAACGGTGGTGGTGGGCCTGGTGGGGGCCGCGGGTCTGGGCAGCCAGCTGCTGGAAACCCTCAGCGCCTTCGCCTGGGATCAACTGCTGGCCCTGCTGGCGGTCTACGCCCTGCTGACGCTGCTGGGGGAGGATCTCAGCGACCGGGCCCGCCGCCGCCTGCTGGCGTCCGCCTGAGGTTCCCCGCCGTTTCCCGACGTCTCCTGCCGCCCATGCCCCTGGCCATTCCCCGCAAGCTGATCGTGCTGGGGGACAGCGGCGTCTATGGCTGGGGCGATCCCGACGAGGGCGGCTGGTGTGAGCGGTTGCGGCGCCACTGGATGGGCCTGCCCGAGGGGCCGGTGCTCTATCCCCTGGGGGTGCGGGGCGACGGTCTGGAGCGGGTGGCGGCGCGGCTGGCGGCCGAGGTGGGATGCCGCGGCGAGTTGCGGCGCCAGCGGCCCCACGGGATCCTGCTGGCGGTGGGCCTGAACGACACGGCCCGGGTGGGCCGCCCGGATGGCCGCCCGCAGCTGGCCGAGGACGCCTTCCTCTTCGGCCTGCAGCAGTTGCTGCGGGAGGCCCGCACGATCGCGCCGGTGCTGGTGCTGGGGCTGACGCCGGTGGAGGAGGAGGTGATGCCCTACGCCGAGGTGCTCTGGTATGGCCTGCAGGCCGTGCGCCGCTACGAGGGGCTGATCGAGGAGGCCTGCCTGGAGGCCGATGTGCCGTTCCTGCCGCTGGTGGATCAGCTGCTGGCCGATCCGGCCTGGCCCCAGTGGCTGAACGGCGACGGGCTGCACCTCAACGGCGAGGGCCACCGGGCCGTGTATGAGCGGGTGCGGCGCTGGCCTGCCCTGCTGGAGTGGGCCGGACTGCAGCCGCTGCTGGCGGCGACCCCCCTGGCCTGAGGGAACGGCCGGGGCCGGCGTGCTGCTCCCGGTGGGTGCGGGCCTGTCCCCCGAACGGGGGATGGGAATTCCCCTGCCGGCGGGAGGAGCCGACGGGACCACCGCGCTGACGCTGAATCTGAGGTTTCCCCGATCCGGCCATGCCGTCCTCCCGCACAGCCACCGCCGCCAGCCCCGAACCGCAACGGAATGCGGGGCGCCCCTGGCCCCGCCCGCAGTCCTCCAGCGGCCAGCACCGGCCGGCCCCTGGGCGAGGCCCCCGCGCGGGCGGTGCCGCCGTCCCGGCCCATCGCCACAACGCCCAGCAGCTGGCGGCCTATGGCGGCAGCCGTTGCCCGGGCCTGCGCAACCGGGTGGTGAGCGCCAACCTGGGGCTGGTGCGCCAGATCGCCCGGCGGGAGGCCGCCCGCTGTGCCATCCCCTTCGAAGACCTGCTCCAGGAGGGCAGCATCGGCCTGATCCGCGCCGTGGAGGCCTTTGATGGCAGCCGCGGGGCGGCCCTGAGCAGCGTGGCCGTTCCCTACGTCCGCGGCAGGATCCGTCAGCACGTGCGCGACCGCGGCTGCCTGCTGCGGGGGTGCCGCGGCCTCAGGGAGCTGCACCACCGCGGCCTGCGCCTGCAGCAGGAGCGCCTGCATCGCGGGGCCCCGGCCCTCTCCGACTCCGCCATGGCCGAGGCCCTGGGCTGCACCCCTGAGCGCTGGCGCGAGGCCCAGGCCCAGGCCCGGGCCCAGCAGCTCAGCAGCCTCGATCAGGCGGGGGGCGCCGGCGCCCTGGAGCCCAGCGAGGTCGGGGCCTGCAGCCCGCTCGGACGGCTGGTGGATCCCAGCACCGGCGGCGATCCCTACGCCCGGCTCCAGGCCGAGGAGCGGGGCCAGCTGCTGCGGCGCCAGTTGGCTGCCCTTGATCCCCAGCAGCGCCAGCTGGTGCTGGGGCGGGTGCTGGAGCAGCGCTCCTGGCGGGAGCTGGGGCTCTGGCTGGGGACCAGCGCCCGCGTGGCCCAACGCCGCTTCGAGGGCCTGCTGGAGCAGCTGCGGCTGGCGCTGGCCCCCGAGCTGGCGGGCTAGGCCAGCAGCAGGGCCTCGGCCAGGCCCATGGCCAGCAGGGCGGCGATCAGGGTCTGCAGGGCGTTTACCAGCTCATTGCTGAGCCAGGCCAGCCGCGGCTGCAGGACCGCGCCGATCAGGCTCTCGATCAGGGTGGCCGCCAGCCCCACGCCGCTCACCAGCAGCCAGGGCTGCCAGCCCTGCAGCAGCCCCAGCTGCAGCAGCACGAGGGCCATCAGGGCACTGCCGGCGGCGCTGGCGGCGGTGCCCTCCAGGCTGATGGCCCCCTCGGTGCCGGGGGGCACAGGGCGCAGGCTGGTGATCAGCAGTGTGTGGCGGCCCCAGCGCTTGCCGATCTCGCTGCCGCAGGTGTCGGCCAGCTTGGCGGCGAAGCTGGCACTGAAGCCGATCAGCAGCAGCGTCACCGGTGCCGAGGGCAGCGTGGTGAGCAGGGCCAGGGCCGCGCCGGTGGCGGCCGAGCCCCAGACGTTCTCCGGACCGCGCCGACCACCCCGCGCCTCCGCCAGGCCCAGCTCCCGCTTGCGCCGGTAGCCGAGGCGGGTCACCAGGGAGCCGAGGGCGAGGTAGAGCACCACCGCCAGCCAGCCCCGCCAGCCCAGGCTGCCCCAGAGCAGCGTGCCGAGGATGCCGGCATGCACCCAGCCGGAGCGGGTGAGCAGCGGCAGCCTCTGGGCCAGGGCGATCAGGACGGCATTGAGCAGCAGGGCCAGCAGCCAGCCCTGGATGCGCTCCGGCGAGGCCAGCACCATCAGCTCCAGCATCGGGGGTGGCGATCGCGAGGGCCCCCAGCTCTACACGGCGGCGAACCAGCTCTGTTGCACAGCCCTAAGCCGAGCCCGTCTGGGGTGCTCCGGCGGCGGATAATCGGGCCCACCGCTTCGACTGCCGGCGCCATGGTCTTCAATCGAAATGGCTCGTTCTTTCTGAATCTCGACGACAAGGCCCCCGAGCAGCCGGTCGCCGTCGCCCCTGTGGCGGCCGCCCCCGCCGCCGGGACACCGGCCAAGGCTGCTGCTCAGCTCGCCAGTGCTGCTCAGCTCGCCAGTGCTGCTCAGCCCGCGATTGCCGCCCAGCCCGCCAGCGCTGTCAAGGTCGCCCCTGACGCGGCTGCGCCCGCAGCGGCCGATGCCACCGAGACGGGCCCGGTGCTGACGACGGCCGAGGCCATCGCCGCCGAGCTGCGGGCTTCCCAGGCCAACCGCCCGGCCCCGAGCACCGCCACCTTCGCCCCCGACTGCCTCACCCCCGGTAGCGCCCTGCCGGTGCGCCGCCGCCGGGCCGGCGCCAACCTGGCCGAGTTCAAGGCCGTGGCCAGCAGCCTGCTCGGCAAGAAGTGAGCCTCAGAACCCCCAGCGCCTGGTCCGCCAGGCGCTGAGGCGGGCCAGTCCCGCCACCGCGGCGGTGGAGCTGCGCAGGATCTGGGGACCCAGGCTCACCGGTCGCCAGCCGCTTGCCTCCGCCAGCCGCTCCTCCTCGGGGCTCCAGCCCCCCTCGGGCCCGCAGGCCAGCCAGAGGGCTGCTGGAGCGCGCTCCTCTGGTCGGGCCCCTGGGGGCTCGGCAGCTGAGACCGCCGGGGGGAATGCCTCCTCCAGCGCCGCCTCCAGGGCCGGCAGCGGCCCACGGCGGGTGGTGGCGAACAGCCGCAGCGGTTGCCCAGCCGCCCCCGGCGTCGTTCCCGCCGTCGCTTCCCCGGACCCCGGGCTGCCCAGATCCTGCCGGGCGGGCCGTGGCTCCGTGATCTCCGGTAGCCACAGCCGCTCGCATTGCTCCGCCGCCTCCCGGGCGATCGTGCGCCAGCGCTCGGCCTTGAGGCCGCCCAGCACGGCGCCGTGGTCCGCGAGCCAGGGCACCAGCCGGTCGGCCCCCAGCTCCACGGCCATGCGCACCACCAGCTCGTAGTCGCGCTTGACCACGGCCGCCGCCAGCACCAGCTGGGGCGCCGGGGCCGCCAGGCGCTGCAGCGGCTCCGCCAGGGGTTGCTGCAACCGCGCCCAGTCGCGCTCCTCCAGCACCGCCTCCCACAGGCCCCCCGCTCCATCGGTCACGGCGAAGCCATCGCCGGGGCCGTAGCGCAGCACCCGCGTGAGGTAGCGGCTCTCCTCCGGCGTGAGCTCCAGTCGCGGTGCCTGCCGCGCCAGCCGCTCGGGCGCGATCAGCAGCCGGCGCCGTTCGCGGGCCATGGCTCAGGCGTCCGGGTCGTCGAGGGGGAAGAGGCTGTCGGGGTGCTGCTCCACCGGCCAGTCGTCGTTGACGCCCCCGATCAGCAGCTCCTGGATCTCCACCACGTCGCTGTTCAGCTGGTTGAGGCTGTTGATCAGCACGTCGAGGGCAACCCCATCGCTGGTGCCCAGGTCCAGCCAGCAGCGGGCCCAGTCGGCCTGGTACTCCATCACGCCCATGTTATGCATCAGGGCCGGCAGGGCCCTCTCGGCGCCCTCGCCGTCGTAGGCCATCCAGCTCACGTCGGCCCCCTCCTCGTGCACCTGCAGGTTTTCGGCGTTGAAGCCGCCGAGCTTGCCGAGGAAGAACCAGCTGTCGAACAGCGTCTCCACGTAGCTGCGCTCCCCCTGGCCCGGGGGCGCCGCGAAGCGCAGCCAGATCCAGCAGTTGAAGGGATCGAACTCGCGGAAGCGGGTCTCCATGGGCGGTGATGCGGCGGTGGGCCCATCCAACATGCTGGGGCCACCCCCGGGCCAGCCCGGGGGTGGCCAGCCTCGGCCCGATCCGGCCTCCCCCATGCTCGAGCTGCAATCCCTCCACTACCAGGCGGCCACCGCGCCGGAGCCGGTGCTGTGCGGCGCCAGCCTCACGCTGGAGCCGGGCCAGCCGGCGCTGGTGGCGGGCCGCAGCGGCAGCGGCAAGACCACCCTGCTGGAGCTGATCAGCGGCCTGGCCGACCCCCAGCGCGGCGCCATCCGCTGGAACGGCTCACCCCTCAACGCCCGCCAGCGCCGTTGGCTCTGCGGCCTGGTGTTCCAGTTCCCCGAGCGCCATTTCCTCGGGCTCACGGTGGGCCAGGAGCTCAAGCTCGGCCAACGCCGCCTGCCCAGCGAGCAGATCGAGCGGGTGCTGGCCCAGGTGGGTCTGGCGGGGCTGCCCCTGCAGCAGGCCCCGGAGCGGCTCAGTGGCGGCCAGCAGCGGCGCCTGGCCCTGGCGGTACAGCTGCTGCGGGATCCGAAGGTGCTGCTGCTCGATGAGCCCACCGCCGGCCTCGACTGGTCGGTGCGGGGCGAGGTGCTGCAGCTGCTCGACCAGCTCAGCCGCGAGCGGGTGCTGCTGGTGGTGACCCACGAGCCCGAACTGTTCGAGGGGGTGGTGGACCGCCGCCGCGCCTGGCGCCTGGAGCAGGGCACGCTCCGTACGATGCCCTGAGTTGTGGCCCGGCGGGCAGGGAAGACACGGGCATGGCCGATCAACTGGTACGCGCCACCGCCGCCGGGGGCGGCATCCGTCTGGTGGCCGTGAGCACCACCACCACCCTGCGCTACGCCCGGCGCCGGCATGAGCTCTCCTTCCTCACCACCGCCCTGCTGGGCCGCGCCATGACGGCCGGCCTGCTGCTGGCCAGCTCGATGAAGGTGCGCCACGGCCGCGTGAACCTGCGCATCGCCTCCGATGGGCCGGTGCGGGGGCTGATGGTGGATGCGGGCCGCGACGGCAGCGTGCGCGGCTACTTGGGCAAGCCCGGCCTCGAGCTGGATCTGGTGACGGAAGCGGACGGCCTGCACCACTTCGACTTCAAGGCGGCCACCGGCACCGGCTACCTGCATGTGGTGCGCGACCTGGGCGAAGGCGAGCCGTTCAGCTCCACCGTGGAACTGGTGAGCGGCGGCATCGGCGACGACGTGGCCTCTTACCTGCTGCACTCCGAGCAGACCCCTTCGGCGGTTTTCGTGGGCGAGCAGATCGACAGCCACGGCGTACGCTGCGCCGGCGGCGTGCTGGTGCAGGTGCTGCCCAAGGCGGCCCGCGAGCCTGCCCTGGTTGCCCTGCTGGAGGACCGCTGCCGCGAGATCCGCGGCTTCAGCGGCCGGCTGGCGGAGTGCCAGGGCAACCTGCAGGCCCTGCTGGAGGACATCTTTCCCGACCTGGATCCCCAGCTGCTGGAGGACGCCGAGGCCCGGACCGAGGTCAAGTTCCACTGCCCCTGCAGCCGCCGCCGCAGCGTGAATGCCCTCAAGCTGCTGGGCCAGGTGGAGCTGGGCGAGATCCTGCGCGAGGACGGCAAGGCGGAACTCACCTGCCACTTCTGCAACGAGGTCTACACCGTGGAGGCCGGCGAGCTGGAGGAGCTGATCGCCGAGCTGGCGGCGGCCTGAGCGGGCCCTGAGCTGCCGCGGCCCGCGCTGCTGCCCGGGCGGCTCACGCGAGCAGCAGTGCCCCCAGCAGCAGCAGCAGGATCGCCGGCAGGCTCTGCACCTGCTGGGGTGACAGCGGCAGCCCCAGGGGCAGGGCCGGATCCAGCAGCTGCAGCACCAGGCCGCCGGCCAGCAGTCCCAGGCTGAGCAGCAGCACGCTCCAGCCCACCGCCGCCAGCAGGCGGCCACTGCGCCGCTGCAGGTTCACGACCGTCACGCCGGTGGCCAGGGCCAGCACCAGTTCCGCCGAGGCGGCGGGGGCGAACAGCAGCAGGGCCAGCAGGGCGCCGTGGCCGGCCAGGGGGAACCAGCGCTCGCGGCCTTCGGCCAGGGCGACGCGCGGCAGGCTCAGCTTGGGAGCCTGGAAGGCGGGGCGACCCAGGGACGGCAGCGAGGGGAGGGCCGGCAGGGCCGGCCGCGTGGGGGG
>NZ_JAGQBX010000003.1 GCF_024345855.1 Synechococcus sp. GreenBA-s
CCACACCAACCCCAACCCCAACCCCTACGCCCTTGTAGGCATGCTATGGCGCACCTCCGCGGTGGCGGGGGCTACGCGGTGGGCCTGCGACCGGGGCGTAGCCGGAACCACTGGGTGATCACATATTTGCGGCCCTCCTGCACCGGCAGGGCTTCATGAAGGGTCGCGTGGTTGACGCTGCCGTCGGCGTGGAGGTTGTTCCAGGCCAGGCCCAGGCCTGCCACCGGCGTGAAGCGACGGCCGATCCGTGGAAACGCGGTTTCGCCGCCCAGCTGGACCGCATTGAGATAGACCATTAGCGTCCAGGTGCGCTGTCCTCCAAGACTGGCGTGTTCCTCGTATTCCGCCGTGCCGGGAGTGAACCAGTCGGTGTGCGCACGGAAGCATTGACCGGTGTCATAGCGCTGGCCCTGCATCGGTTCCGCCAGGGCAGATTCCACCCCGAACAGGGACGTGAAGCGGCGATTAAGCTTCTCAGTCAGCGAGGGGGCCACCTGCGTCAGATGGCAGGTCTGGCTGGTGCGGTAGTCGGCGGCGCCTGTGGTCACGGTGGAGGGCACCAGGGAGCGATCAATCGCATGGATCAGCTCGCTGCATTCCTCGCGGCTCAGCAGCTCGGGGATCTCCAGGATCTGGGCCAGCGGCGTATCGAGTCGCCAAGCCCGTGGCTGATGGGCGGGATCGAGCAGGGGCGTCTCGGCCGGGTCCGTGCAGGCCTCTGGCGGGACTGGATCGCCGCTGGATGTACCCAGCAGCTCTGGCGCCTGCAGTTCCTCCGCGACCTGACGGGCATCGCAGCCGTGGGCGAGAGCGCGTCGCAGCAACTCATGCCGGTCGCAGCCGCGATCGCGATTGAGGCGCAACCAGTCGCGCCACTCGGGGGGGAGAGGGAGAGCCACGCTGCGGCGCCCGGCGACCTGGCTCTTCCCTTCTAGGCTAACCAACCGCGGGCTTGCAACGGCGTGGACACGGCAGAGCTGTTCATCCAGATCGCCAGTTATCGCGATCCCCAGCTGGGCCCCACCGTGGCCGATCTGCTCGCCAGGGCCCGCCATCCCGAGCGTCTGCGGCTGGGGATCTGCCTGCAGACCGGCGATGATGATGGAGAGGCGTGCGGGGTGGCCTCCCTGCCCGGGGGAGAGGCGCTTCGCGGCGCTGAACTGCGGCTCGACTGCACACCCGCCGAGACCAGCCGCGGCTGCTGCTGGGCCCGGGCCCGCACGCAGAGGCTCTGGCGGGGGGAGCCCTTCACCCTGCAGATCGACAGCCACATGCGTGTGGTGCCCGACTGGGACGTGGAGCTGGTGGCGATGTGGCGCCGTTGCGAAGATCCCGCTGCGGTGATCAGCAGCTATCCCAATGCCTTCACGCTACCGGAACAGTGCGACACGGCCCAGCTACCGCTGCTGGCGCCCCTCGGCTTCGATGCCCATGACGGCCTGCTGCGCCAGCAGGGGATCAACACGTTTGCCAATCCCCGGGAATTGCCCGATCGGCCCCTGCCCGGGGCCCTGATCGGAGGCTGCATGCTGTTCGGCCCGGGGCGAATGATCGAGGAGGTTCCCTACGACCCGGATCTTTATTTTTACGGCGAGGAAATTTCGCTGGCGCTGCGCCTGTGGACCAGCGGCTTCAATCTCTATAACCCTGATCGCGTTCTGTTCTTTCATCTCTACAAAGCTGCCGGCCTCAGCCACATCACCCACTGGGCCGAACACCCCGACTGGGATCAGCTCAACCAGCGGTCCGTTCAGCGGCTGCAAGCCCTGATTCAGGGCGACGGACTGGAGGAGCCCTTTGGCCTGGGCCGGGCCCGCAGCCTCCAGAGCTGGCAGCAGTGGAGCGGTATCGATCTGATGAGTCGGCAGATCAGCCCGGAAGCCTGGGCAGGATGCTTCCGCCCGCCGCCGGCCTGCAGCGGAGTAGAGGCGTCTCCGGGCTGATCGGCACACGCTCCGGGGCCAGCCAGTGAACGGGTCACCCTGACGGGGAGCGGCGGGGTCCATGGCGGGCAGGAGGGTTCCGCTTCTGCGGGCAGCTTTCAGGCCCCTCCCTCGAACGGTCATCCGGGCGGGCAGCGTGGCAGCGGTGATGAGAGTGCAGATGGCCAGCAGCGGCAGGGGCAAAGGCAGTGTGTCGTTGCGGCCGGAGCACCGCTTCCGTCCTGAGTGGCGACCCAAAGGGGTGCATGGCCGAGGGCGGTGCTGATGCGCAAGGGCTGCAGAGAACTCAGCGGCGTTTCCGATCCCCCGACCAGATGCGCTCCAGCGACCGACGGAACTCCTGCTCCGTCATCGGCCTGGCCAGGCGACGGCCACGCAGGGTGCTACCGATCCACCAGAGCTGCAGACCCCCAAAGACAAGGGCAAACAGCCCCAGCTGGACATAGCCCCAGTTCAGATCGGCATAGGCCGCCAAGCTGCAGGGTTGTGACCAATGCCCCGAATGGGGGTGCAGCGCCGGCCATCGCCCGCGATGCTGCAGGGGTCAGTTGAACAAGCCATGGCATCTGCATCCCGCTTTTTGCCGCTCATGCTGCTTGGCGGGCTGAGCAGCGCCGCAGTCGCTGCTCAGCCCGCCTCAACCCTCAGCCTGCAGGGCGTGAGCTTTCAGGTGAACACGAAAGGGGCAGGATCGGTGCAGCAGCTGGTGGTGAAGGCCAAGGAGAACGGCCACGCCTTCCCGGTGGTGAAGCAGGAACTTCTCGGCTCCCTCACCGGCAGTGAGGTGGAAGACCTCAACAGCGATGGCCGGCCGGAGCTGCTCTTGTATGTGATGAGCGCCGGCAGCGGGAGCTACGGCTCGGTGCTGGCCTGGAGTGCCAGCAAGGGCCGCACCCTGCTGCCAATCAGCATGCCGGATTTAAGCGGCAAATTAGCCCAGGGCTACATGGGCCACGATCAATTCGCTGTGGTGGAAACCACGCTGATGCGGCGCTTCCCGATCTATCGCCCGGGCGACACCAATGCCAAACCCACGGGCGGCACCCGCCAGATCAGCTACAAGCTAGTGAAGAGTGAGGCGGGCTTCCTATTCAAGCCAGTGGGCGACACCATCTTCCAGTGAGGCGTTGATCCCCAACGGGTAGCTGAACAGCTCCAGCAAAGACTCGACTGCGATAGCCATGACGCTGCTGAATCGCCTTGCCGCCGCCAGCCTGATCAGCGGCGGACTGATGCTGCCGGCCCAGGCTTACGACCTGCAATACCGCCAGAACGGCACTACCTTCACGGCGCCGCAGCTGAGGGAGATCTTCAATGGCAGCCTGCCGGCGCAGTACGACCAACGCTTTGCCGACCAGCGATGGACCACCTACCTGCTGCTCGACGCGCACGCGAACAAAAACCTGGTGGCGATCACCCTGGGACTTAGCCCGCGCGTGGGCCCAAGCCAGGCGCTGCTGCCGGTGGCTACGTTCAGCGTGATCGAGCCCCTGCCTCGCACACCGGCGCAATGGCGACAGCTGCTGGGAGGCGTGGCGAGCCAATACGCCCGGCTCATGCTCGACAACCGCAGCCGGATCCTCAACCAACATTGAGGCGATCGCTAGCAAATACCGCCGCAAGCAACATCTTGGCCTGGGATCACGACTGTGCTGATGCCGCCGGATAAGGAACTAGACGGAGAAACCGCGGCCGCCAGCCGCTGTTGAACCTTCCCCTGCGCCCACGGCTCAGCCCCAGATCATTCGCGGCCTCTGGTGACACCACCAAAAACCCCCGCCGCAGCGGGGGTTGAAGCGTGAGGAGGAAACCCCCATCCGGTGCGCTTAGCGCTGTTCAGTTCTCTTCAATGCGATCGATGGTGCCGTTGGCCTCCACGTCACAGCTGCCATGCAGCACCACACCGTTGCGCTTCAGCTTGTAGTCGTAAATCAGGCCATATTTCTTGATGTCCTTGAGAGTCGTTTCACCGGAATCGATGGATTCCTTCAGCGTGGCAGCCAGATTCACCCGCACATCAGACATGGGCACGCCATTGCGAGCCGAAGCCTGCGTTTTGCAGATTCCACCCAGCCGTTGAATCATGGCCTGAATCTTGGCGTCATCATCAGCACGGGCCATCGTGGGGGCCATGGCAGCCAAGCTCAAGGCGGCAGCGGCAACGAAGGGAAGCTTTCGCATAGATGGTGTTCGGAGAAGAGGGTTCCAACCCAGGAACCAAACAACAGTATGCAGCCAGAAGAAGCGAACTGCCAGGCAACCTTTAGGGGATGTTGCAATTGACATCCTCCACCAAGGAACGCCCCCGCCAGGCTTGCGTTTGCCTTACATCTCAGCGTGATGTGATCGCGAGATGCCGACTTGTGGGCGACGACTATCCGCAAGGCGCAAGCATCTCCGCTCCGACAAGACAATCAGCACGCCCAGTTCATCATCCAGTGCAACGGAAATTGGCCAGACGTCCAATCCACGCCGATGCCGATCCAGCCAGTGCTCGAGGTCTGCATCAGCCGGGATGACGCGCACCCGCATCGACGAGGCCTTGCGGATCTTCTCAGCGGCTCCCTTGGGCCGCATGCCGCGCAGCTGCTGCAGGACAGCCGTCAGATCCATCAGGCCACTGCGGTGGATCTGGGAGATGGTCTCGATCCGTCGATTGAAGCGCTTCAGCTGGGAGAGCGGGTGACCTCCATGGCCCAGCTCAGAAGCTGTTGCGGATCCGCCGGGTCGCGGAACCGGGCGACGCGGAGCTTCAGGTCGTTCACCGCGTGGACGCGACTGCCCTCCTTACAGATCCTCAGTTCGATGTCCGCGATGCAGGCCTGCGCCAGGGGCTCCCAGCGGGCGAGAGACGTCGAGCTGCGGCCAGGGGGCGGTGCAGGCCATTGCCCCTTGCGATGGCCCTCCAGGCACAGGTCCCGGGCTCGCTCCACGTCCTCGTCGCGACGGTGCTGGAGCGGGGCCAGGGAGAACTCCCGGACCTGGACCCCCTGAACCAGTTCCCGCACATAGATGAACGAGCTGCGGCCGTATCGACGCAGCCGGAACCGCGCCCGCCGGGCCACCAACTCGTGAGCGAAGTGGTCCCAGGCATCGACCCGATGAGAAAGGCGAGACGGCAAGGCTGGGGTTCGTCGACTCGCAGGAGTATTCCCGGAAGCCCTCCGGATTGGTTGTGAACCTGTTCACAACCAATGGCTCCAACGGGCCTCAAGCGGCTACAACCTGCTCACCTGAGTCCCAGGTGTGGAATCCTCCAGAACCCAGTCCCAGACAGCAAAAAGCCCCGCCGCAGCGGGGCAATCGAAAGTGGCTCGGGGGAGACTTGAACTCCCGACCTTGGGGTTATGAATCCCACGCTCTAACCAGCTGAGCTACCGAGCCCCGGTGGTTGGAGTTTAGACGATGGCCTGTTGGGGCCTGGAGGCGACGGGACTCAGGCGCGTCCGGGCAGGAACTGGAGGGGGTTCACGGCACCCTGGCCAGGGGGGTGGATCTCGAAGTGGAGGTGAGGGCCGGTGCTGCGGCCGGTGCTGCCCATGTAGCTGATCACCTGGCCCTGGGCGACGACCTCACCGGCGCGCACGGCCAGGCGGCTGTTGTGGGCGTACAGGGTGCGGGTGCCATCGGGGTGGCGCAGTTCCACCAGGTAGCCGTAACCGCCGTCATGCCAACCGGAGGACACGACCTGACCGGTCTGGGCGGCGACGATCGGAGTTCCGACGTTGTTGGCCACGTCGATGCCCTTGTGCATGCGGCCCCAGCGCCAGCCGTAGCCCGAGGAGAACACGCCCTGGGTGGGCCAGATCATGCCGCTGCTGAAGGGACGGTTGGGATCGGTGTTGGGCTGGGGGTCGCCACCGAAGTTGGGAAGCTCGGGCCAGCTGAGGCCGCCGCTGGTGGTGGGGCTGAGGCCGAGCACCATGCGGCTGCGACCGGGGGACGACTGGGCCAGGCGGATCTGGGTGCCCACCACCAGGCGCGCGGCCTCCAGGCCGGGGTTCAGCCGCAGCAGCTCGGCGATGGTGCGGTTGGTGCGATTGGCGAGGTCCACCAGGGTCTCTCGGCTGCGCACCCGGGTGCTCTCTTCCGCCACAGGGGTGGGGGGCGCCTGCAGCGGCGGTGTGCGGCGCAGCTCGCTGGTGTCGATGGCGGCGAGCTGCTTGACCTGGCGGCTGGACTGGCTGGGGAGCACCAGCCAGTCACCGGGCTTGAAGGCGTGGTCCTCGTTGACGTCGTTCAGGCGGGCCAGGCGGGTCTCATCGAGGGCCAGCTGGTTGGCGAGCTGTTCGATCGCGACCTCGGAGCGGACCTTGACCCAGAGACGGTCAGTGCTGGGCAGCGCGGCGATCAGCTGGGCGGGCGCTGTGGGCTCAAGACCGGCGTCGGGAGCGCTGGAGATCTGGGCGAGGTCGGGGAGGGGAAGGGAGGAACGGGAATCGGCGAGGCCGGGAATGGCCACGGCGCCGGCGACACCGAGCAGTGATGTGCCCGCCAGCGTGATTGTGAGCAGTTTTGAAGGCTTCATGCAGGTTCACCCATCGGACAAGACCCGGTGGAGAAGCCGACATCCCCGAGCCGCGCAGAATGTAACCGCTGGAACCTGCCCCAGCAAGTTGCCATGGTCACTGTTTTTGTCGGCTGGTTGGAAAATCACCACAGCCGCCAACCCTAGGTGGTGGGCCAGGCGGCACCCCTGCCCGTAGTGCCCTGGCCCCGATCGCGGCCCCGCGCGACACCACGCTCGCCAGCCCATGAGACAGGCCGCTCAGGCGTCCTCCGGCCCCGGACCATCCCCGTCGCCGTCCAGCTGGCGCAGGGCCTCGAACAGCACCACCCCCACGGCCACCGAGAGGTTGAGGCTGCGCACTCCACCACCATTCTCAACTGAGCCCCGCATTGGGATCGTCAGGCTGGCGTCGGCCTCGGCCAGCAGCTCGGGCGGCAGGCCATCGCTCTCGCGGCCGAACAGCAGCCAGTCGTCGGTTCGGTAAACCGTACGGTGGTAGGAGTGGCTGGCGTGGCGGCTCAGGGCCAGCAGTCGGCCGCCGCGGGCGCTGCGGTGCTGCTGAAACGCCTCCCAGTCGGCATGGCGATGCAGCGGCACCCAGGGCCAGTAGTCGAGACCGGCGCGCTTGAGGGTGCGGTCGCTGATCTCAAAACCGAGGGGTTCGATCAGGTGCAGTTCGCTGGCGGTGGCGGCGCAGCTGCGGGCGACGTTGCCGGTGTTGGGGGGGATCTCGGGCTGATACAGCACGACGCGGGGCATGGAGCAGGGCCGACTCGGGCTGATCCTCAGGCGTCGTCGGGCACGGGCAGGCCCAGGGCCAGCAGATCCAGGGCTCGGCCCTGAACCACCAGCCACGCCTGCCGGCTTACGGCCACCAGGCACCGCTCCAGCCGCCCCAGCCGATCGCGGAACAGGCCGCCGATGGCCGTCGGCGGCACCACGCCCCAGCCGGTCTCCTCACACACCAGCACCACGGGCAGGGCCAGAGCCTGCAGCGCTTCCAGCAGCTCGCTCTCGCACTGGCGCCAGGCTTCCGCCTCCAGCGCGATGTGGTGGGCGAGCCAGGTGCCCAGGGCGTCGATCAGCAGCACGGGCGACTCGCCCTGGCGGGGCTGCTCCGCCAACGCTCGAAGGGCAGCGGCCAGCTCGCCGCCCGCCTCCAGGGTCTGCCAGCTGCTCGGGCGGCGGCGGCGATGGCGCTCTAGCCGCTGCTGCCAGCTGGCATCGCCTGCCCGCTCGGGCCCGGTTGCCACGTAGAGCACCGGCCGGCCACTGCCGGCGGCCAGGTGCTCGGCCCAGCGGCTCTTGCCACTGCGGCTCGGCCCGGTGACCACCACCAGCCCCGCCGCAGGCAGGGCCGGTGGTGGAGCGTCAACCGCCACCGTTCATGTTGCGCAGGGTCGCCACCGAGGACGGCGAGACGCGGTTGAGGTAGCGGAAGATCCAGTACTTGAAGATCGTGGCCAGCACCACCGGGAAGGTGGCGATGAACAACATGATGAAGTGTTCCTGGTGCGGCAGGCCCAGGTGCTCCTCCACCCCCTCCAGCAGCACCGACCAGCCCTCCGGGCTGTGGAAGCCCACGAAGATGTCGGTGAACAAGATGATCGCGAAGGCCTTGGCGCTGTCGCTCAGGCCGTAGACGGCCTCATCGATGAAGCCGCGCAGCACCTGAATCTCGCGCCGCCCCAGCAGGCACACCAGGGCGAAGCCCAGCAGGGCGGCGCCATCCCCGAGGATGTTCTTGATCGCCTCGGTGCTCTCCCCGTCGGCCTCGTCCTTGAGCTCCTTGGCCCGGTCGGTGAGGCGCTCATGCATCTCCTCGTTGGTGTAAGGCTCCCGGCCCTTCAGGAGCGCATCAAATTCCAGCTCCGCCTTGAAGACGCGCAGTCTCTCGACGGCCTTCTCCTCGAGCTGGGGCTTGGTGAAGCTGAGGAAGGCCACATCCGGCGCGAAGCGATCCACCAGCGGTGAGATCACCAGGGAACGGCTGAGCTGCTGCACGAGCAGGGGCACCAGCACCAGCAGCAGCAGGATCCGGAGCGACACCAGCGTCGAGTCGCGGCGGCGCCGGAAGCCGGCCACCACCGAGGCCTCGGCCTCCGGGTCGAGCTGGCGGCGCATGCCGTCGAACACCCCCAGCAGGCTGCGGGGCAGCATCTCCGGCGCCCGCGACATGGCCGGCAGGCTTGAGGGGTTGCGGCCGTAGCGGGCGGTGACCACCTCGATCAGATGCAGCTGGCGCAGCTCCTGGCCATCGAGTTCGGCCCGGTGCTGTTCCAGGCCCTCCAGCGTGTCGCGGCAGATCTGCAGGGCCGTGCGGAAGCGGCGCAGCATCTGGGCCTGGGTCTGGCGCGGAATGCTCAGCTCCAGCTCGGGGCGCACCGGCCGGTCGTTGTAATACTCCAGCTCCAGTCCCTGGATCAGTAGAGCAGCCTCGTAGGCCTTCTCCAGATCGCTGCTGATGTCGGTGTTGCTGGCCCGCTCGAAGCGGGCCGTCCAGTCGGTCAGGCCCATGGATGGATCAGCGGGAGAAGATCCACCAGGTGATCATCGGCACCAGGGTTCCCACCACCAGCAGCACCACCACCCACAGGAAGGCGTTGCTGCTGGCCGTCTCCTCGGCGGTGGGGACGTTGGTCTCCACTGGGAGGCGCTCGATCAGCTGGGGCGGGCCGGGATCCTCCTGACCCTGGAGCACGGCCTGCAGGCGGGTGAGGGCATCGATCGAGGCCTGGCGGTAACGGGCCCCCTCGCGCAGCGGCAGGCCCATGGTGCTCGTGCCGGTGCTGGCGAGCAGGCTCCGGGGCAGGGTGTCCGCCAGGTCGGGGGACGCCACCACGGCGCCGCTGTTGTTCTGGGACTCGATCAACAGCAGCAGCTGACGTTCGGCCGCCTCGGGATCCTGGGTCTTCCAGCGCTCCAGCAGCTGCTGGCCGAGGTCCTCCAGGGGCAAGCCGTAGTCGAGCCGGCGCAGGGTCACCAGCCGGGCCTGCACCTGCTGCTGGTCCAGCTCCTCCAGGCGCTTCTCAAGATCCGAAGCGGCGGCGCGGCTGAGCAGATCCGCCGTGTCGAGCACGTGGCCGGGGGGCGGCGCCAGGGGGAAGTCCTTGGGGCCGGTGGCCAGGGCGGCCGGGGCCTGGGCGAGGCCCAGCAGCAGCACCAGGGCGAGCAGGAGGCCCTGGAGACCGCGCCAGGCCCGCTGCGGCAGGTCTGGCGTCGACAGGCGAGAGAGTCCCATGGGGTCCGGGGAGGAAGGGGCCAGGGGGGAGGAAGGCAGCATCTGCCAAGTCTGCCGTCAGGCGGCACGGCTGTCGCGCATCAGGCGCATCAGCTGTCGCGCCTCAGCTGGCCAGGCTGTCGCGGTGCAGCAGGGCCACCACCTCCAGGATCTGGTCCGCCCGGCCGTCGGCCAGGGCCAGCCGCTGGCCGAGCTCCTGCAGGAACTGCTCCTCGTTCGGCGACACGGTGCGGTCCGCCCACACCAGCTGGGCCGCCAGGGCCAGGCTGGTCTCCCGCTGGCCGACATCGAGGTGGGGAATGGCGGCATTGACCAGATGTCCCCAGCCACCGGCATTCAGCTGGTCCAGCAACACGTCAAACAGCTCGCCCATGGCCTGCTCCGAGAGGCCGCGGTAGGGGGTGCGGTACTCCAGGGCCTGGCGCAGGGCCCGGGCCTCCTGGCGTCCCAGGGTTCCGTCGCAGGCCACGGCGGCCAGGGCCACCGCCGCGAAGGCCTCGGGGGCCGTGCGGATAACGCCCTGGGCTGCGGGATCCGTGGTGGCGGATCCGGCCGCTGATGCTGAGGTCTCGCCCATGCCGTCGTGGTCGCTGCGCCCATTCCAACAGGGCCGTCCGGGCAACGCAGCCGCCGGTGTGGCTGTGAGAACGTGGCCAGCAACACGGCGGCGAATCATCGATGGGGTTGGGGGCGCGGCTGAGCCTGGCGGCGGGGGTGTTGGGACTGGCCCTCTGCCTGCTCAACCAGTTCACCGCTCCGGAGCTCACACCCGCCCTCGACCGGGCCGGCGTGCTGGCCAGTGTGCTAGCGGTGGGGCTGATGCTCGTGGCGATCCTCTGGACCCGGGCCATGCCCGCGGCGCCGGAGCGGGTGGCCATGCCGGGCGAGCAGGGCCTGGAGCTGGCCCCGGACCTGCCCGAGGCGCTGCGGCAGGAGCTGGGCTGGGGCAGCCAGCTGCTGCTCACCGCCACCCCCGGCGCCTCGCTGCTGCTGCACTGGCGCGGCCGCACCCTGCTGCGGCGTGGCCTGTTGGACCCCCGGCCGTTTGCGCCGGGGGCCATCTGCCAGCGGGCCCTGGCCACGGGCCGGCCCGTTTCGCTCGTGAACCTGGCCCTCTACCCCGGCCGCGGGGAATTCGCCGGACTGCCGCTGGGGATCCCGGCGGTGATCGTCCAGCCGATCGGCGCCGAGGGGGTCCTGCTGCTGGCGGGCTGGTCGCCGCGCTGCTTCAGCCGCAGCGATGAGACCTGGCTGGAGGGCTGGGCCCGCAAGCTCAGAACTCCACTGGAGCAGCTGGCTTGCGCGCCTTCGTCCCCCCCGCCCCCGGCGGCGGCAGGGTCAGCTGCGAATTCACCCGCCCCCCCGGCGTCGTGAACACCGCCTGGCCCTGCTTGCCGATCGCGCCCTCCAGGCGCGCGGCACGCGTCACCTGGCGGTAGGCGGAGCGGCTGAGCACCACATCCCCCACGGCCTCGAAGCGGCCCGTGCTCCAGTTCCAACGGCACGACTGCGCCCGCAGGGTCTCGCCCGGCTGCTGCAGGGCGCAGGCGGCGGGCACCACCACCAGCTCCCGCTGGAGGTCGATGTCGAGCGCGTTGCCCTGGATGGCCAGCTTGTCGAGCTGGCCGCGGAAGGGGGTGGCGGTGCGCAGGGTCTGGCCGGCGAGGTCCCAGCGGCTGCGCTGGGCCTCCAGCCAGCCCTTGCGGCCCGGGTCGCTCACCCGCACCGGCGCCAGCAGGTCCACGAAGCCCTGGCGCAGGTTCCCCTCCAGGGCACTGGCCGTGATCACCTGGCCGTCACTCCGGCGGCCCCGCACCGGCCCGGCGGCCTGCAGCAGTCCGCTGCCCGGCGACCAATCGGCCCTCCTGACCTTCAGGATCTCCTGGGCGACCGGGCGGACCGCCGGCTCCGCCGGGGCCGATGCAGCGGCGCCAGCGGTGCGGGCTGTCTTGGTGCGGGTGGGGTCCCAGCGCTCCAGCTGGGGCTGGCCGCGCAGCTCCAGGCGATCCTGCTGGAGCAGGAAGCGGGCCTTCTGCGCCGTGAGCCTGGAGCGGCGGTCCGTCGCCACCGCCCGGGAATCCATCACCATCAGCTCCTGGCGGGGCAGCCAGCGCACCTGCTGGGAGCGGATCACCACGGGGTCCTGGCCCAGCAGGGTGATGCGCACATCCCCCTCCAGCTGGATCAGCTCCCCGTCGTTGAGCACCGTGCCCACCCGGGCCGACACGCGGTAGTGGGGTTTGCCGCGCAGGTAGGTCACCCCCTCGAGGTTGCGGGCCTGGGCCAGGCGGCGCTCGATGTCGTAGCGGGCCTCGGGGCTGGTGAGCTCCCAGGCCGGCTCGCCCTTGGCGTTCTGCTGGCGAAGGTTGAGGGAGCGGAACACGAAGGGCTCGGGGGCCTGCTTCTTGGCGGGGGGCTGGACGCAGCCCACCAGGGCCACCAGGGCCAGCGGCGCCAGCGCGCGCGGGACGGGCCCCATCACAGGGGGGCGTCCAGTTCGAGCCGGGCCATCACCGGCGAGGGCTCCGGCAGGGTGGCGCCGGGCACCAGGCCGCCCCAGGCCAGCTGCTCCAGCCAGGCCCTGCTGTCAGGAGTGCCGCCATCCGGGTTGGCGCCGCCCAGGGTCCCGATCCCAGAATCCAGCGGCGTCTGGCCGAGCTGCGCGAGCATCCGCGCCGAGAGTTCCGGCAGCAGCGGCGCCAGCAGCAAGCCCACGTGGCGGGCGGCCTCCAGCACGGCGTAGAGGTCGGCGGCCACCTGATCGCGGGTCCCCTCCTGCTTCATCCGGCTCCAGGGGGCCTGCTCGTTCAGGTAGCCGTTGGCGGCGATGGCCAGCTGCAGGGCGGCCTCGGCGGCACTGCGGAACTCCAGGGCCTCCAGCCCGTTCAGGGCCTGGCTGCGGGCGGTGGCGGCCGCCTGGGCCAGCGGGTGCGTGGGCTCCAGGCCACCGCCGGCGGGGGGAACACACTCCTCGAACCAGCGGCGGGCCATGGCGCTGGTGCGGTTGAGCAGGTTCCCGATCGTGTTGGCCAGATCGTTGTTCACCAGGTCGGTGAAGCGCTGCTGCTGGAAATCGCCGTCATCGCCGAAGGGGATGTCGCGCAGCAGATACCAGCGCACCGCATCGCGGCCGCAGCGCTCCAGCAGCTCCGCCGGATCGAGCACGTTCCCCAGCGACTTGCCCATCTTCTGGCCCTCGCGGGTGAGGAAGCCGTGGCCGAACACCTTGCCCGGCAGCTCCAGGCCCGCCGACAGCAGCATCGCCGGCCAGTACACGGCGTGGAAGCGCAGGATGTCCTTGCCGATCACGTGCACCGAGGCGGGCCAGCCGCGGGCGATCGCCGCCTCCAGTTCCGGCTCCTCCCCGGGTTCCAGCAGGGCCGTGAGATAGCCCAGCAGCGCGTCGAACCACACATAGAAGGTATGGCCCCCGTGGCCGGGCACCGGGATGCCCCAGGGCAGATTCACCCGCGAAATCGAGAAGTCGCGCAGACCCTGCTTCACGAAGTTCTCCACCTCCCGGCGGCGGCTGGCCGGCTGGATGAAGCCCTCACGGGCGATGAGCGCCTCGATCGCCTCCTGATAGCGCGAGAGGCGGAAGAAGAGGTTCAGCTCATCGCGCCATTCCAGCGGCCGCCGGTGGGTGGGGCACTCCGGGTCCTGGGCCTCGTGGGGATCGTCCTTGAACTCCTCGCAGGCCACGCAGTACCAGCCCTGCTGGCGCCCCTCCACGATGTCGCCGCTGGCTTCCACCCGCGCGAAGAACTGCTCGACGATGCGGCGATGGCGCGGGTCGGTGGTGCGGATCAGCCGGTCGTTGCTGATCTGCCAGCGCTCCCAGAGGTCGCGGTACTGGGCGCTGACGGCGTCGCAGTGGGCCTGGGGGCTGAGGCCGGCCGCCTCGGCGGTGCGCTGGATCTTCTGGCCGTGTTCATCGCAGCCGGTGATGAAGATCACGGGCTCACCCTTCAGCCGCTGGTAGCGGGCCACCGCATCACAGGCCAGGGTCGTGTAGGCGCTGCCGAGGTGTGGCTTGTCGTTGACGTAGTAAAGCGGCGTGGTGAGGGTGAAGGTCATGCGGCTGTCAGGCTGGCCGGGCGGTTCAGCCCCTAGCCGGGCGCGGATCCTACCCAGCCTGTTCCCTGTCAGCCTGGCGCCTGAGCCCGGCCCCCCTCCCGATGCCGACCCCCCGTGAGCAGGCCCAGGTCGTGGTGTGGGGCGGCGGCACCGGCGGGGTGGCGGCGGCCCTGCAGGCGGCCCGCGGCGGCGCCGACACCCTGCTGCTCACCCCTGGCGCCTGGCTGGGGGGGATGGTGAGCGCCGCCGGCGTGTGCGCCCCGGATGGCAACGAGCTCAGCCCCTGGCAGACGGGCCTCTGGGGCGCCTTCTTGCGGGAGCTGCTGCGCTGCGAGCCCGAGGGTCTGGACCAGAACTGGGTGAGCTGTTTCGGCTATCGGCCCGCCACGGCCGAGGCGATCCTGCGGCGCTGGTGCCAGGCGGAACCGCGGCTGCGCTGGTGGCCGGGGGTGCGCCTGAAGGCGGTGCGGCGGCGCGGCAGCCGGATCCACAGCCTCGAGCTGCAGCGCGAGGGCCAGCCCCTGGCCGTGGATCTGGAGCTGCTCATCGATGGCAGCGACCGCGGCGATCTGTTCCCCCTGGCCGATGCGCCCTACCGGCTGGGCTGGGAGGCGCGGGAGCTGTGGGACGAACCGAGCGCGCCGGGGCAGGCCGCCCTCGACCTCGACCCGTTCTTCGAGGAACAGCCGCTGCAGTCGCCCACCTGGGTGGTGATGGGCCAGCTGGCCGAGGGGCCGATGCCGCCCGCGACCCAGGGCTTACCCGCCCCGTTCGCGGCCGCCGCCGAGGCCTTCGGGCTGGAGCGCACCATCACCTACGGCCGCCTGCCCGGCGGTCTGGTGATGCTCAACTGGCCCCTGCACGGCAACGACTGGCACGGCCAGCTCGACCGCCTGTTCCACGCCGATCCGGCCCGCCGCGCCTCCCTCTACCAGGACATGCGCGAGCACAGCCTCACCTTTGCCACGGCCCTGCAGGAGGCCTCCGGCGGCTGGCTCCGCCCGGGCCGCTGTTTTCCAGGCTTCGGCGACGGCGCCCTGGAGGGACCGGAGGCCCTGGCGCTGATGCCCTACTGGCGCGAGGGCCGGCGGCTGGTGGGCCGGGAGCTGGTGATCGAGCAGCAGCTCCTGCCCCAGGGGCCGGGCGCATCGATCGCCGCCCTGCCCCTCGATGCCGGTGGCCACACCACCGCCATCGCCGTGGGCAACTACGCCAACGACCACCACTACCCCGGCGACGACTGGCCCCTGGCCCCCAAGAGCTGCCGCTGGGGCGGCCGCTGGAGCGGCACGCCCTTTGCGATCCCCTACGGCGCCCTGCTCAGCGCCGGGGTCGACAACCTGCTGGCCGCCGACAAGTGCTGCAGCGTCAGCCACATGGCCAATGGGGCCACCCGGTTACAGCCCCTGGTGTTCAACATCGGCCAGGCGGCCGGGGCCGCCGCCGCCCTGAGCCTGCACCTGGGCGTCAGCCCGGCCGAGCTGCCGGTGCGGCAGCTGCAGGAGGCGCTGATCGGCGATGCCCAGGCCCCCGCCGGGCCCGTGCCCCTCTGGGACACCCCCTGGCACCACCCCCACTGGGCGGAGCGCCAGCGGGCCGTGCTGGATGAGCCCACCCTGCTGGCGGCCGATGGCAGCCTCAGCGGCCGCAGCGCCGGGCTGAACCCCCAGCGCGGGCCGGCGGAGCCGGGGGAGTCGCTGTGGCAGGGGCAGGTGAGCGCCGATGGCGAGGGCGGCTACCGCTTCCACAACGGCGGCGGCAGCTGGCCGCTGATCACCCTGGAGCCGGCCCTGCACCGCTGGCTGCAGCAACTCGATGGACCCCGCAGCGTGGAGCTGGTGGGCAGCCTCAACCCCTGGGGGCCCTGGCTGCGGGCCTCACGGCTGGCGCGCTGAGCGGTGGCCCACCAGGCGCAGCACGTCGCCATCGGGATCGGCCTCCTGCACCGACACCTGCACCCCATCCCCCGGCCCGCACGACTCGCGCACCACCACCACCAGGTCCATGGCCAGGGCCTCCAGCCGCACCAGGGCCAGGCCGTCCTGGGGCCGCAGCCAGCGCAGCACCAGCCCGTCCCAGCGGTCGCGGCGGTGCTCGGCGAACCACACCTGCTGCCAGTGGCGCTGGTCTTCGCGGCTGATCTGGATCCCCTGGCGCAGGGAGGGTTCCAGGGCCTCCAGCTCCTGCCCGATCTGCTCGGCGCTGAGGGGGGTGGTGCCGCTGAGCAGGGCCAGCAGCTGGCGCTGGGTGATCAGATCGCCATAGCGGCGGATCGGTGAGGTGGCCTGCACGTAGGCCTCCAGACCCAGGGAGAAGTGGGGTGCCACCTGCGGGCTGGTGAGGCCCCGGCTCAGACCCTTGCGCAGGGCGGCATGGCGCACCGGTCCCGGTGGGAGGGCATCGAGCTCGGCGGCGGGGGGCAGCTCGCAGGTCGGCTGGCTGCGGAAGGGCAGGGCCAGGCCCTGCTCGCGGCCCAGCTCGGCCACCACGGCGCCGGCGAGGATCATGGCCTCGGCCACCATCAGCCTTGAGGCGGAAGGTTCCACGACCTCCAGCTCGGCCTGATCGCCGGCCCGACGGAAGCGGCCCTCCGGCTGGTCCATCAGCAGGGCGCCGCGGGCTTCGCGCCAGCGACGGCGGGTCAGCAG
This sequence comes from Synechococcus sp. GreenBA-s, assembly GCF_024345855.1. Taxonomy (GTDB): domain Bacteria; phylum Cyanobacteriota; class Cyanobacteriia; order PCC-6307; family Cyanobiaceae; genus Vulcanococcus. The sequence continues at coordinate 16,420 of NZ_JAGQBX010000003.1, forward strand.
CAGGCCGTGCAGCCGTTCCAGGTCGTCGTCCTGGGGCGGGGCGTACTCGATCAGCTCGTCGGCATCGCCATAGCTGAGCCGGTAGATCGGCCGGATCCAGCTGCGCTGCAGTTGGCGCTCGGCGATGGCGCCATCCGCCTTCAGCCGCACGGCCACGCTCCAGGCGGCACAGCGGCGGCCCTGGCTCAGGCTCATTGGCCCCTCCGCCAGGGCCACCGGGAACATCGGCACCGAGCCGGCCGCCAGGTAGAGGCTGCTGGCCCGGCGCCGGGCCTCCAGATCCAGCGGTGATCCGGCGGGCACCAGCCGGTCGGGATCGGCCACGTGGATCCAGATCCACGGGCGGCCCTCGCCGTCGCGCTCCAGGGCCAGGGCGTCGTCCACCTCGCGGGTGTCGGCGTCGTCGATGGTCACGCTGCGCTGCGCGGTGAGATCCAGGCGCGCCTCGTCGCCCGGCCACGGCTCCTCGGCCCGGGTGGCCAGGGCTGCGGCCTCGGCCTCCAGGGCCGGATCGAATCCCGTCGACCAGGCGGTGCCCGCCAGGCAACGCAGCTGGTGGCGGTCCCACAGGCCCAGATCCGCCAGCAGGCGCCGGATCTCCGCCAGCTGCGGCGGGCAGGAGAGCTCCTGCAGCAGCAGCCGCAGTGGCGGGGCGAGTCCCGGATCGCCGGTGCTGGCGCCATGGGGCGCGGCAGCCAGATCCAGCAGGGCCTGCAGCTGGGCGTTCTGCTCCACGCTCAGGCCGGCCAGGTCCAGGGGCTGGCGCAGGCGCAGCAGAGCGATCCACTCCCGGTGGCGCTGCTGCTGCAGGGCGCCATGGCGCCGCTCGCGGCGCAGCTGGCGCAGGTCCGCCAGGGGGCGGCGCTGGAAGCGGGACTGCTTGCAGCGGAACAGATCCTGGTCCTGCAGGGCCAGCCAACCGGCGGCGCGGTGCAGGGGGTCGTCCTGGGGGCTGAGCAGGCCCACCAGCTCGGCCAGATCGATCCAGTCGTCCTGGTCGTCGAGCAGCAGCCAGGCGGCGGCCAGGTCCCGTCGGCTCGGATGCGCCGCAGCGAGGGCATCGGGGCTGAGGCGCCAGGGGGAGGCTCCGAGGGAGCCCGCTTCGCTGCAGCCGGAGGGGAGGGGGTGGATCGGTTCGAGGTCGCGGAGCGGCAACCGCTCGGACTTCGCCTCGAAGCCGATCAGGACAGAAGCTTTGGAGCCCTGGATCGCGGTGACCAGCGCCAGGCGCGGCCCGGAACGGGCATGGACGCCGACGAGATCACCGCAATGCAAGGGCCGAAGGAGGGCGTCAGCCCTCGGGGTTCACGAAGGGCAGCAGGGCCACGATGCGGGCGCGCTTCACGGCATTGGTGAGGTCGCGCTGCTGCTTGGCGGTGAGGCCCGTGAGACGGCGGGGCAGGATCTTGCCGCGCTCGGTGATGAACTTCTTGAGCAGATCGACATCCTTGTAGTCGATCGGGTCGCCGGGCTTGATCGGCGAGAGGCGCTTCTTGAAGAAGGAACTACTCATGGCTGAACGGAAAGAAGGGGGTGCTGTGGGTCTGGGGTCTGGGGCTCAGGGATCGCCGCTGCGATCACTTGATCTCCTTGTGGACCGTCGACTTGTTGCAGTGGGGGCAGAACTTCTTGAGTTCGATCCGTTCAGTCGTGTTGCGGCGGTTCTTCTCGGTGGTGTAGCGAGACACCCCAGGAGAGCGCTTGGCGGGGTTGGACCGGCATTCCGTGCACTCGAGAGTGATCACGATCCGGACGCCCTTGTTTTTGGCCATGGAAGGACGTTGCGCCGCTGATGCGATGCGGGATTGACAGTGATCAACCATACCCCGCCGCCTTCCCCCTCTTGCGCAGGCCCTTTCTTTAGAGTCGCCAGCTGTGCGATTGAACAGGCCATGCGGGTCTCGCTCCAATGGCTCCGGGAGCTGGTGGCCTGTGATCTGCCCCCCGCCGACCTGGCCGAGAAGCTGTCGGTGGCGGGCTTCGAGGTGGAGGAGATCGAGGATCTCGCGACCCGCGCCGCCGGCGTGGTGGTGGGCTTCGTGGAAGCCCGCGAGCAACACCCCAATGCCGACAAGCTCAGCGTGTGCACGGTGGCGATCGGCGCGGCCGAACCCCTGCAGATCGTCTGCGGCGCCGCAAACGTGCGTGCCGGCATCCACGTGGCCGTGGCCACGGTGGGCGCCTATCTGCCCGCCGCGGACCTCACGATCAAGCCCGCCGAACTGCGCGGCGTGGCCAGCAGCGGCATGATCTGCTCGCTCGCCGAGCTGGGCCTTGCCAGCGATTCCGACGGCATCGTCATCCTCGACGACGCGCTCGATGCCGTGCCGGCGCTCGGTACCCCCGTCGGAGCGAGCCTCGGCCTCGATGACCAGGTGCTGGAGCTGGCCATCACCGCCAACCGGCCCGATGGCCTCTCAATGCTGGGCATCGCCCGCGAGGTGGCGGCCCTGACGGCCTCGCCCCTCACCCTGCCGGCGGCGGCCCCGGTGGTGACGGCTGAGCCCCTGGCGGCGACCCGCGACGCCCAGGCTGCGATCGAGGTGGGCGGGCTGTTCAGCGTCACCGCCCTGAGCGGCGTGCGGGTGGGCCCGTCGCCCCGCTGGCTGCAGACCCGGCTGGAGCGGGCCGGACTGCGGCCGATCAACACCGTTGTGGACATCACCAACCTGGTGATGCTGGAAACCGGTCAGCCCCTGCATGCCTTCGACCGCGAGCGTCTGGCGGCCCTGGCCGGCGGCCCGCTCGAGCCCGCAGCCCTCGGCCTGCGCCAGGCCCGCGCCGCCGAGGCCTTCGCCGCCCTGGATGGCTCGGAGCACAGCCTGAGCCCCGATGCCCTGGTGGTGACCGTGGCCGACCAGCCCGTGGCCCTGGCCGGCGTGATCGGCGGCGGCAACAGCAGCGTGCAGGACGACACCAGCGCCATCTGGCTGGAGGCGGCCCTGTTCGCGCCCCAGGCCGTGCGTCGCAGCGCCCGCAGCGTGGGCCTGCGCACCGATGCCAGCAGCCGCTTCGAGAAGGGCCTGCCCCGCGAGGTGACCCTGGCCGCCGCCGACCGAGCCGTGGCCCTGCTTCAGGAGCTGGCCGGCGCCACGGTGGAGGGCCGCTGGCTGCACCAGCGCCCCGAGCTGCCGCGCCAGCCCCTGCGCCTGGAGCGCGATGCCCTGCACCAGCTGCTGGGTCCGGTGGACCTTGGCGACGGCGACTTCGGCGACCTGCCCGACGCCGAAGTCGAGCAGATCCTCAGTGCCCTGGGCTGCGGCCTTACGGCCGACGACGACGGCTGGGACGTGGTGGTGCCGCCCTCCCGCGCCATGGATCTGACCCGGCCGGTGGACCTGATCGAGGAGGTGGCGCGCCTGGTGGGCTACGACCGCTTCGCCAGCCACCTGCCCGATCCCATCGCCCCCGGTGGGCTCAGCCCCGAGCAGCAGGCCGAGCGGCGACTGCGGGTCGCCCTGGTGCAGGCGGGCCTGCAGGAGACGTGCAGCCTCTCGCTCACGGCCGCCAGCTCCAGCCTGCAGCGCCAGGATCCGGCGGCGGCCGAGCGCATCCCCCTGGCGAATCCGCTGCTGGCGGACTACGGCCACCTGCGCTCCGATCTGGTGGAGGAGCTGCTGCTGGCGGCCCGTCGCAACCTCCAGGCCGGCCGGCCCGGCTTCTGGGCCTTTGAGATCGGCCATGTGTTTCAGGCCAGCGGCAAGGGCGAGCGGCAGCGGCTGCAGCTGGCCGGCGTGATCTGCGGCAGCCGCAGCTCCGAGCTGTGGAGCAGCGGCGGCAAGCCCCAGGCCCCCGACTACTTCCAGGCCCGTGGCGTGCTGCAGCGGGCCCTGGAGGCCCTCAAGCTGCCCACGGAGGACCGCCGCCTGGGCGACCAGCCGCTGCTGCACCCCGGCCGGGCCGCCCAGCTGGTGGTGGAGGGCCGACCGGCCGGCTGGTTCGGCCAGCTCCACCCCGACCAGGCCGAGGCGCTCGACCTACCCGCCCTCACCCACGTGTTCCAGCTGGAGCTGCCGGCGCTGCTCACGGCGGCGACCCGCCGCAACCGCTGGCAACCGGCCTTCGCCCCCTTCGCCACCGTGCCGGCCTCCGAGCGCGACCTGGCCCTGGTGGTGCCGGATGCCGTCGCCAGCGCCCAGCTGCTCACGGCGATCCGGAAAGCCGGCAAGCCGCTGCTGGAGCAGGCCGAGCTGATCGATCGCTATGCGGGTGAGCAGGTGGCGGCAGGGTCCTGCAGCCTGGCCTTCCGGCTGCGCTACCGCGCCCCCAGCCGCACCCTCACCGACGTCGAGGTGGAGACGGCCCACCAGACGATCCGGGCGGCCCTGGAAAAGCAGTTCGGCGCGCAGCTCAGGGCCTGAGGTTCCGTCCTCGGCCCCGGCCAGGGGTGCCTGTCAGCTCCGCTCCAGAACGGCCACGGCCTCCACGTGGCTGGTCTGGGGGAAGAAGTCCACGGGCTGGATCCAGCGCAGTTCCAGCGCCGTTTCAGCCGTGAGCAGGGCTAGGTCCCGGGCCAGGGTGGCGGGGTTGCAGCTGATGTAGACGACGCGCTTCGGGGGGGCGGCCTGGATCGCCGCCAGGGCGGCCGGGCTCAGGCCCTTGCGGGGCGGATCCACCAGCAGGCCGTCGGCGTGCACGAGGTGCTCCGCCAGCATCGCCTCCACGTCGGTCTGGTGGAAGGTGGCCCGCTCCAGGCCGTTGCGCTGCGCATTGGCCCGCGCCTGCTCCACCGAGGCGGCATGGGATTCCAGCCCGATCACATGGGCGCCATGGGCCGCCAGGGGCAGGCTGAAGGTGCCGATGCCGCAGTAGGCGTCCACGATGTTCTGACGCTCCAGGGCCCCGAAGGCCTCGAGCAGCAGAGGCACCACCCGCTCGGCCTGCTCGGTGTTCACCTGGAAGAAGGTGTCGGCGCCGATGCGCAGCTCCTGGCCGGCAAAGCGCTCCGCCAGCCAGCCCCGGCCGCTGAGGGTGAGGGTCTGCGGCCCCATCACCGCGTTGCTGGCCCGGGGCTGCAGGTTCAGACACACCCCCACCACCTCGGGCCAGCTGGCCCGCCAGCGCTCGGCCAGGTCATGGAGCCCGTCCAGCTCGGCATGGCTGCTCACCAGGGTGATCAGCACCTCGCCGCTGTGGTGCCCCACCCGCAGGGCCAGATGGCGCAGGCCGCCGCCGCCGCTGAGGTTCACGTCCACCGGCCAGCCCGTCTCCTCCAGATCGGCCTTGATCGGTTCGATCAGCGCATCAATGCGGGGATCGAGCACCGGGCAGCGGTTCAGATTCACGATCTTGTGGCTGCCGCGCCGGTAGTAGCCCGCCCGCAGCAGGCCATCCTCCGTGCGCTCCAGCGGGATCACGGCCCGGTTGCGGTAGCCGAGGCTGCGCTCGCAGCTCAGCAGGGGCCGCAGCGGTGGCTCAAAGCCGCCGAGGCGCCGCAGGGTCTGCTGCACCAGCTCCTGCTTCCAGCGGGCCTGGCCCGCATCACTGGCGTGCTGGAGGCTGCAGCCGCCGCACTTCTCCGCAAGGATGCAGGCCGGTTTGCGGCGTTCGGGGGCCGGCTGTTCCACGCCGATCAGGTCGGCCTCCAGGTGGCGCTTGGCGATCCGCCGCACCCGCACGGCCACCACTTCGCCGGGAAGGGTGCCCGGCACGAACACCGCCAGACCCTGCCAGCGGCCCACGCCCTGGCCGTCGTGGCCGAGGCCATCAATGGTGAGTTCCAGGCGCTCGCCGAGCTTGCAGGGGGGGGCGGGCATCGGCCGGAGCGAACGAGCGGAACCTCGACCCTATCGGTGCGTAACACCTGCACCGCCCGAGGCCAGTGGAGCCCACCGATCTGGATACACTGGCCGGGCGCACGGTGGTTTCAATGAGCGTCGTTCGGGATCTGATCCTTCAGGCAGACGATCAGCTTCGCTATCCCACCGGCGGCGAACTGCGCTCGATCGTCGAGTTCCTCTCCAACGGCCCCAGCCGCCTCAACGTGGTGCGGGTGCTGACCGACAACGAGAAGAAGATCGTTGACGAGGCGGCCCGCCAGCTGTTCAGCCGCAGGCCCGAGTACGTCGCCCCCGGCGGCAACGCCTACGGCCAGAAGCAGCGGGCCCAGTGCCTACGCGATTTCAGCTGGTATCTGCGCCTGGTGACCTACGGCGTGCTCTCCGGCAGCACCGAGCTGATCCAGAAGATCGGCCTCGAGGGGGCCCGCGAGATGTACAACAGCCTCGGCGTCCCCATGCCCGGCATGGTCGAGTCGATGCGGGCCCTTAAGGAGGCCTCCCTGGCCCTGCTCAGCACCGACGACAGCGAGCTCGCTGCCCCCTATTTCGATTTTCTGATCCAGGGGATGCAGACCCCGTCCTGACCGGCGGTTCGTCGATCCGAGATCAAAAGGCCGCCCATGGGCGGCTTTTTTGTGGCCGGTTGCTTGGTGAGGGTTCGTGATCGGACGGCCGGTGAAGACCCATGGCCGGAGCACCCGTGGGCTGGATTCCCTCAAAACGCTCAGGAGCGCCGCGAGCGCACCCATGGTCCGTCAGTCGTACCAGCAGTCTCATCCGGGACCCCAGCCTGGCCCTGCCATGCGTCTCACCTAAGACGTGCGACGCAGCTCTAGACGCTGAGGCCTGAGACGCATGGATGCAAACCGGAGCAAGCGTGCTGCGCATCTCGTCTGCGACCATTTCAAGACCTGGCGTGGGTCCCATTCAATCTGGGAGAGACGCGATGGCGCTTCGCCCGGGCAGGGCGCTGATCACCAGCAACGGGTGGGCAAGGCGTCACGACACTGGTGCCTAACGGAATTGCTGCCATCGAGGCAAGGCCACAGGCCGGGGGCCTGCAAAGCCAATTCGAAGGGCGACAGGTGCCCAACGAACGTCGAGACAGGCCACGACCAACCGCCAGTGACAGGGCTAGCCCATGGCGTGAAGCGCAAATCCTTGATGGGACCAATTCCTGGTCTTGTAACGGACCCAGATGGGACGATCAGGACAGTTCCTGACAGATCGGCAGAGGCGGCTGGCGTGGCCCCAGTCGCGGAAGGTGGTCGTTGCCTGCCTCCAGGGAGCCGCTGTCTCGAGCAACGCTCGGCAGCCGCCCATCGACCCAATCCAGCCTCATACAGCTGCGTACCTGTGTCTGCAGCAGGTACGCGGGGACAGAAACCGCAGAGCTGCAGTGGTTCTGACTGTGTTTCATCTGCCTGGACATGGACAGGACACAGAACTGGAGGGCTGGCATTCTGGGGAGACGATGGGCGGAAAGGATTTCACGTCAGTCGGTCTGTGGTCGGTGCCTGACTTCACAGGGAACGATCCAGCGGATCTCCAGGAACCATGCGGCGAAGGGGACGCCAGAAGGCAGGGTCTCCATGGGCATGACAAATGAGATCTCCAAAAAATCCGATCTTGAAGCTTCTGCTGGTCGCAACGACGTCCCATCTGCACGGCCTTGAGACGCCACAGTTCTGAGATCTGAACAGCAGATGGCGCTCCTCCTCACCAGGGGAGTCAGTCCTCTCCCATCCGATACCACCACAGAAGGCGCTCCATCCCATCGCGCGATTGGGCTGAACATCCACTGCCGTTCGGGAGACGATTGTCACTCACGGTGGGTCGCCTGAGTCTTGATGATTCAGGCCAGAATTTGGGCAAAGCCAGAAGTTCTGGAATCCTGGAGCTGTGAAGCAGCGGAAACGTGGAGATGCTGAGGCGTGGAGAGGCTGTGGCATTGAGAGGTCAAGGCGTGGAGAGGTGGAGGCTGGAATCCGAGAGCCAAGGACTGCGGCGCACCAGGAATCATCCGATCAGGCCTCACGGCCGAGACTCGCAGTGAGTCCCGCCATGGGTCTCACCTGGGTCGCCTAAGAGGCTGGTTTTCGGTACAGCTCCTTGAGCAGCTGATAGGCCTCGTTGAGTCGGCGCATCGCGTCGGCGGAGCCGCCGGCATCGGGATGGTGGCGCTGGGCCTGGTCGCGGTAGGCCTCGCGGATCTCCGCGAGGCTGATCGGCACATTGGGATCGGTGGGCAGCTCCAGCAGGCGCAGGGCGCCATGCACGGTGAGGGTGTGATCGAGGACGTGAAAGGAGGTGCCGCGCTTCTGGCGACTGCGGGCCCACTGCACGAACCGCGTGATCAGGGTGGGCACCCGCAACGCCAGGGTGCTGCCGCTGAAGGGATCCTCCAGGATGCCGGCGGCGAGGATCACCCGCTCGAAGCTGGCGGGACCCTCCTCCCATTGCGGGGCCATCGAAGCGAGGATCTGCTGGGCCAGGCTCCAGGTGAAGGGTCGTCCCTCGCTCTGGTCGGAACGGGGCCAGAGCTCCCGGGCCAGCCACACCATGGCGGCCTCCAGGGCCTGGGCATTGGCGGGCTGGCCATAGATCTCCAGCCAATGGCTCTGGCAGGCCAGGGCCGCCGCCGCCAGATGCTCCGCGCTGATCAGCGCCAGGCCCGGTTCCCGACCCGGGGCCGGCCGTGGCGGGTGGAGGCTGCGCCGGATCTCCTTCCCCTGGCGCCTGACGAATCCGGGCAGATCAATCCCGCCACCCCCGGCGCCTGAAGCCGCGGCACGGCCAGGGACCTTCCTCTCGATGGTCTCATCCTGGACCTGAGCCTGGTCTCGCAGACAGTCCAAGGCGGAATAGACGAGAACAATGGCCCCCGTCTCGTTGAGGTCCGAGTCGTGGCCGTCCTGGGTTGAAGCGGTGGTCGTGGCTTCTGAGGGCTCACCAGCGCCATCGCCAGCCTCGACTCCTGGGGCCTCGCTGAGGGCTTGCAGCAGGTCCGGCTCATCCTCCTCGTCATCGTCCTCCACACCGTCGAAGAGCTGCTCCAGCAACCGCTGCACGATGTGGCCGCGGTTGCGCAGGCCCCACTCCGCCTTGAAGGCATCGATCCGCTCCAGCAGGGATTCGCTCAGCTCCAGGCTGATGCGGCGTCGCGCCTCCCCCTGACCGTCGCCCACCATGCCGCCCAGTCCGCGCCCGAGCCTATCGGCCCATCAGGCCTTTCATGAACACCTGCTGGGCATCCACCGCCTGCTGGTAGCGCTCCATCAGCAACTGGCTCATGCGCGCCGGCGCCAGGTTGGCCGGAGTCGCGCCCGTCAGGACCCCATCGGCAGCACCGAGGGAGCGGTTGATGAGGGGCATCGGCGGGAGGGGTTGGATCCAGGCCGGCATCAGCTGGGGCGGACGTGGCCTGGGCACCTGCCTGCTGGCAGGAGCAGCCGGCGCGGCAGGGGCCGCATTGGTGGCCGGCATAGCCACGGCTCGCCGCGGTGCCGGGGCAGGAGCTGGGCGTGGTGCGCCGCCACCGTCCTGGCCGGTGGCGATGGCCGGTGGGGCAGCGGCGGGACGGGCACGCCGCGCGGCGGCGGCTTCAGCCCGTGCCACCTCGAGCTGCCGCTGCCGCTGCTGCAGCTGGGCCAGCTGCGACGTGGGCACCACGCTGAGCAGATGGCCCGGGGTGGCATCCGCGGGGTACACCATGCTGACCTTGAGGCGGCTGATCTGGCCCGGCTGGAGGTTGAGGGTGGCCAGGGGCAGGCTCTCGCCGGAGCGCATGCCCACATGCACCTCCCGGTAGCCCTCATCGGTCTCGATGCCGATCGAGCCCCGGAAGGCGGTGAAGGTGCGGCCATTGGCCGTGGGATGGCTGAAGACCAGCTCGTGGGGGCCAGCCCCCTGCAGGGCGAAGTCGAGATCGAAGCGCACCCCGTAGGTGCCCACGTTGTCGAGGGAGGAATCCACCATGCGGCTGGCCAGGGGATTCACCTGGATCTCGCCGGTGCCGAAGTTGTGGCGATTGGTACTGGTCAGGGGCACGTGCAAGGGGCCCTGGGCCAGGTCGTGGTTGAGGGAGGCCTGATAGCCATCGCCGATCGACACGCCCGCCACCCGCGAAAAGACCGTGCGGTTCTGGATTTCGGCGAGACGATCGAGGTAGATCCGGCCCGGCGCCAGCCGCCCCTGGTCGAGAACCGCCACGATGTCGCCGTCGCTCCGAGGATCCTGGGCGGCCACCACGGCCATCTGGAAGGGGCCGTCACTGCGGCCCCGCAGCAGACCGTTGGCGATGCCCTTGGCGGGCAGCTGGGTGCTGAAGAGCACCATGCGGCTGCGGGGCGGGATCACCACGGCGTCCGTGAGGCGCCGATCGAGCTGGCGCCGCAGCATCTGAATCGCGGTGGCATCGCCGGGGCCCGTGTTCCAGGGCCTGGGGCCGAGCGGCTTCACCCCCATCAGGTAGTTGGGCAGGTAGGGCGCCTCGAAGCTGTTGCGCACGGCCCCCTGCTCGAAGCGCAGGGTCACCGGGTAGTCGCCGGGGTTGATCAGGATCGTGGCGAGGGTCAACTCACCACGGCGCCTGCCGCCGTAGCCCATGCGGCTGGCGTCCTGGGGGTTGTACTTGTGGTGGACGTGCAGCCCGAACTCGCCGTTGAACGTGTAGGCGGCGTTGGCCAGCGGCTGGTTGGTCTCGGCGCTCAGGCCGCTGCCAGGGGCGGTGCTCACGAGGATGCCCGGACCGAGCACCTCCTCGGGCTGGTTGGAGTGCAGCACCGGCACGTTGTTGAAGCGTCCCTGCAGGGGCCGGGCCGTCTGGCCGGCCATCAGGGCCACGTAGGCGCGTGCCGGCTCGGCCGCAAGGGTTGCACCCGCCACCACGGCGAGCGTCACGAACCGGATGGGGGCGAGGGGGCCTGCTGCTCTCAAAATGATGACGGCGTCCTGGGATGGGGCCTTGTCGGCGTGGGCTTCCGGCTCCAGATTTGACCCCTGGATCCTGCACGGGTTGAAGTCATGGTGAAGCCCGTGGCTGGGACCCTGGCCGAAACCATGTTGGGACCCGTGGTTGGACTCTTGGTTGATCGCGCGGAAACGGCGCAGGGACAGGCCGGTAAGCGGGCCGGTAAGGGGAAGGCGGAGGGAGGGGTTAGCCATCGCGGCGGGCTGGGGCCGGCCGCTAGAACGTTTCAATCCTGAAGATTTTCCCATGCTTCCGCCCTTCTTCTGCTGTGCCGATGGAGAAAGCGCTCTGCAGCAGCGCCGCCGCCATCAGGAACGCAAGCTTCAGGCCCTGACGTTCTGGCGTGACGGCCTCGAACGCCAGCTGGCCGCCATCAACGCCGCCATCAGCACGTTGCAGCGCCAGATGGAGCAGCCAGGCGACGCCTGAGCAGCTCCAGGCCCAGGCGCAGCTGACGGTGCACGGTGCTCGGGCTCGTGTGCCAGCGCCGCGCCACCTGCCGCAGGCTCTCGCCCTGAAGCACCACGGCCCTGATCGCCTGCTGGGGCCGTCCGGCGAGCTGATCCAGCACCGCCAGGGCCTCGCCCGCCCCCTCCGCGATCGGCTCGGGCTCTTCGGCCTCGGGCTCGCTGATCCGGTCCAGGGGCACGAGCCGCACCCGGGCGGGACACTGCTGAAGACCCTGCCACTGCTGCTCGCTCAGGCCCAGGACCTGGCGCAGACGCTCCGCCGTCGGTCTGGGTTGACCGGCTGCCGAGAGCTCCTGGCAGGCGCTGGCTAGGCGCCGCTCCAGCTCCTGGCGGCGGCGGGAGACGCGCACCAGAGGCCCATGGTCGCGAAGGTAGTGAAGGATGGCCCCGCGGATGTGGGGCCGGGCGAAGGCCTCGAAGGGCACCCCCTGGCCGCTGCGATACAGCTCCGCGGCCCGCAGCAGCCCCAGCAGCCCCACCTGGTTCAGGTCGTCGCGGGGTTCGGGGCTGACGCCGGCATAGTGGATCGCGATCGGCTGCACCAGGCCGATGTAGCGCTCCACCCGCTGGTTGCGCCGGTGCTGGGCGCTGGAGGCGGCGGGATTGCGCCGCTGGCGGCAGGGCCGGGACTGGGGGCTGCCCGGCTGAGGATGGGGACGGTGCGACGCCATGGCGGATCAGGGTTGGTGAGGGGTTCGGAGCCCTTGGGGCCCTGTTCCACAAAGCCCTGAACGGCCGTGGCCCGGCCAGCGTGGAATCACCTGAGTTGCGGCCGAAGCAGGCCTCAGCTCCGCTCCGGCTCGGCCACCGCCTGCAGCAGCGCCATGGGCCCATGGCGCTCCAGCCAGGCCAGGTCGGAGTGCTCGGTGAGCAGCAGGCAGCCCGCAAAGCCCAGGGCGTTGACGCTGAAGCCCGCCCAGTGCTCCTGATGGCGGCGGATGGTCAGGAACCAGTCGTCGTCGAACAGGAGGTTGTAGGGGTGGCGCGGCGCCGGATCCTGGCTGGGGCAACCCAGCCCCAGGGCGGCGGCATGCTCGCGGTAGAGCTGCGGAAGATCAGCCGAGGCCGCTCCTGCTGGCCCGGCTGCCGATCCAGCCGGGCGGCGGCGGCTGAGGCGGTAACGCCAGGGCCAGGGCCCCTGGGAACCCTGCAGCTGGGCCAGGTGAGCGGCGGCCAGGGGACAGCTGGCCTCACCGGCCTGGCGCGGCAGCAGCTGCAGGTGCCGGTGGGGTTGGCTGGCACCGGCGGCGGCGCAGCTGTTGAAGAACCACAGCCCGCCCGTATCGCCGCCCACCTGCTCCACCGCGGCCCAGTCGTGGGAGTCGAGCCAGCCGGCCTGGGGCTGCCACTGCTGGGTGATCAGCAGCACATGGCCCTGCTGCACGGGGAACTTGTTGAGCAGCAGCAGATGGCGATCACCCAGGCGACTCACCTCCAGGCGAGGGTCCCAGGGCAGAAAGGGATTGGGCCGGGGGCCGGAGCTGCGCAGGTGCTTGGGCGTGGCGGACACGAGCCGCCGCACCACAAAGGGCTCCCAGGCACCCGGGCTGACCAGCTCCGTGGCCAGGGGCACTAGGGCCCCGCTCTCCAGGGCGGAGGCGCTGCGGGCGAGGGCCGCCTGCCAGTAGGTCTGGGGCCGTGGCAGCACGGCTGCTCAGCTCGGGCCGGCCTTGAGCCGGGCCAGGGAGGCCCCCTGGTAGTAACGACCCAGGATGGCGTTGTAGGGCTGTCCCTGGCTGGCCAGGGCCTGGGCGCCCTCCTGGCTCATGCTGGCGCCCAGGTGGCCGTGGGCCTCGGCGCTGATCTGGCTGTTGGCCGCATAGAGGCTCTCGACGATGCCGCCCTGGTAGCTCAGAATGATGCCGGCGGTCTGGCGGGCAGCCTGACGGGTGCGCTCGGTGCTGCTTGCCAGCCCGTTGTAGGCCTGCCAGCGGGTGGTGTCGCCCAGGTGCCAGTGGGCACTGGCGGGCCGGGCCATGTGGGCAAGGGCGTAGGAGCGGGCGGCCACCGCCTGGGCCTTAAGGGCCTCCAGGTTCCAGGAACTGGGCATTTCCGAGCCCACCACCGAGGCGATGTAGTCCTCCAGGGAGAGGTGGTTCACCAGCCGCAGGCGGCCGTCCTCGTACACCAGCCGCAGCCGGCCCATATAGGCCTTGCCGTTGATCAGCAGGGCCTGGCCCGCACTGGTCTCCAGCCAGGCCTCGCCATCCACGCCGGCGGCGCCGAGATCGGGCCCCTGGCCGGCGCTGCCCTGCTGCAGTACCGCCCCATCGCGGCTGCGCAGCCACCAGGGACCGGTGGCCCCCAGGCTGGGATTACCGCCCTGCCGCAGCAGGGCCACGCGGATCTCCAGGTTCAGGGGGGTACCCGCCGCCGGTTCCGCCAGGGAGAGGGAGCCAGGGGCCTCCGGACCGGCAGCCTGGGCCCGCTGCGACTGGACACCGCGCAGATCCTCGCGGGCGTCATCGGCGACGGCCCGCGGCGGTGGCGCCTCCAGCAGGGCCGCCAGCATCGGGCCGCTGAGGGTGGTGCGCTGGGGCATCAGCCCCTGGGCGGCGAAGCCGATCACCAGGGCGCCCATGCCCATCGGAGCTCCCAGCAGCACAGTGCGCACGTGCTGGCGGCGCCACAGGCGCAGGGGATGCAGGTGGGCCAATCGCTTCAGCCGCCGTGGCACACGGACCAGTCGCAGGGTCCCCAGGGGCCCCCTGCCGCGCCATAGCCAGCGTCCACGCGCCCATCCCATAGGAGGTGGCCTGTTCCGGTGAGCCGCACCAGCCCGGGGGCCGGTACTTCGCAGTGCATTCCACCACGGCGCTGGGAACACTGCCATCCGACCACCCGCTGGCGCTCCAGCCGGGCACACCACCAGGGGGCCACCAGGGCATGGGCCGAGCCCGTCACCGGATCCTCCGCGATCCCCAGGTCCGGTGCGAAGAAGCGCAGCTGATAGTCGGCTCCGCAGCCGAGAACGGCGGGTCGCTGCGCCGGGTCCAGGTCCGCCAGGCCCTGCATCAGCACCAGGCCCCGGCGGTCCGGCCCCTGCAGTCGCTCCGCGACCCCTGCCAGGTCCGCCAGCGCAAAGCCGTCGGGCAGCAGGGCCACCCGGTAGCCCAGGGCCGAGCCCCAGTAACCCAGGGGCTCCACGCCCAGCAGCTCCGCCAGGTAGGGGGGCGTCATCTCTGCCGTGAGGCCGCCGCTGGGCAGATCCAGGCTGATGGCGACGGGACTGCGGGCGACGGGCCCGCCGCCGGCAGGCTGGCTGGCCTGGCGCTGGCGGGGATGGAGCTGCACCCGCAGGCCGCCGCTGCGGCTGTGGAGCCGCAGTTCCGCCCCCGGCGCCAGCTGCCCCCAGTGGCCCAGGGCCAGGGCCGCCGCCAGGGTGGCGTGGCCGCAGAGGGGCACCTCACAGCTGGGGGTGAACCAGCGCAGGGCCCAGGCGCCATCGGCCAGGGGCAACAGAAAGGCCGTCTCGGACTGGTTGAAGCTGGCGGCCAGGGCCTGCATCCAGCCAGCGGCGGCCGGCTGCTCCAGCCGCACCACCGCCGCGCCATTGCCCTGCAACGGGCCCGCCGCAAAGGCCTCCACCAGCAGGGCCTGCACTGGCGCTGGGGAGCCGGCGGCCTGACCAGGGGCGGGCGTGGCCTCCGGACTCATGCCGGCCGTCCCGCGGCCTCGGTTCCCGCCTCTGCCGAGCCGGCGGCCAGGGGGCTGGCCGCAGCCCCCTGGAGCACCGGCAGGCGCTCCTCCTTGAGGTCGCGTTCCATCAGGCGGCGCACGGCCTGGCGCGGCTCGGCGGTGCCCCGGATCAGGGCCAGCACCTCGGCGCTGATCGGCAGATGCCAGCCCCTCTCCCCGGCCAGGGCCATCACCGCCGCTGCCGTGGAGACCCCCTCCACGGTGGCGCCGATCCGAGCGATGGCCGCCTCGCTGGCCACGCCCTCGGCCAGCAGCAGCCCGTAGCGGTAGTTGCGGCTCAAGGAACTGTTGGCCGTTGCCAGCAGGTCGCCCAGGCCAGCCAGGCCGTAGAGGCTGCCAGGTTCGCCGCCCAGCTCGCCGATCACCAGACCCATCTCCACCAGGGCGCGGCAGAGCAGCGAGGCCTTGGCATTGGCCCCCAGCCCGAGGCCATCGCAGACCCCGGCCGCCACCGCCATCACGTTCTTGAGGGCCCCGGCCACCTCGGTGCCGGTGGGATCACCGTTGGTGTAGAGCCGCAGCCGCTCCGAGCTGAGGGCATGCTGCAGCCGGCGCGCCAGGGCGCCGTGCTCGGAGGCCAGCACACTCGCGGCCGGCAGGCCCTGGGCCAGCTCCGCCGCCAGGTTGGGGCCGCTCAGCACCAGCAGCGGGATGGCGGAATTGTGGCGGGCCCAGAGCTGGGCCGGTGTGCAGCGCTGCTCCAGATCGATGCCCTTGCTGCAGCTCACCAGCGGCAAATCGGCTGGCCAGGCCGGGCCCAGCCGGGCGGCCAGGTCGCGCACGCCCGCCATCGCCACCGCCACCAGCACCAGGTCCTGGCCCTGGAGCACGGCGGCCGGGTCGCCGCCCCTGCTGCGGGTCCAGCCCTGCACGTCGTGGCCCTGGTCGCTGAACAGCCGGGCCAGGGTCTCGCCCCAGGCACCCAGTCCCAGCACGCCGATCTTCAGGCCCATGGGGCCATCATGGGCCATGGACCGAGCCGGCCCGCGGGCGCCGATCGCCGCTGCGGTTCACACCTTGGCGGCATGGGCCTGGAGCACCTCCAGGGGAATCACCTCCAGGGCGCTCTGCTCACAGGCCTCGAGGCGCACGGCCGGGGGCACCCCGTCCTCGTAGGCCTCGAGCCAGCGCGCGGCGCACACACACCAGTGGTCGCCGGGCCTGAGGCCCGGAAAGCCGTAGGCGGGCGCCGGGGTGGAGAGGTCGTTGCCCTGGGCACGGGTGTAGCTGAGGAAGCGCTCATCCACCACGCAGCAGACCGTGTGGCGGCCCAGGTCGGCGCCGTTGGTGCGGCAGCTGCCATCGCGGAACCAGCCGGTCATGGGCTCACAGCTGCAGATCTGCAGCGGGTCGCCGAGCACGTTGAGGGCCTGGCTGGCGGGCGGGGTTGGGGTCACAGCGATCCGGGTCAGGGGCGCGATCAGGAGTGGCCCACGGCCCGAGTCTGGCGAAGGAGTGGCACAAAATGCGGCCGGGGAGTTGACGGAATCGGGGGGGAGCGCGTTAAAGGTCATTCACCACCGACCCCCCTACATGAGCTGGGACTTCACCGAAGACGCCGCCTTCCTGGCGCTGTGCGACGCCTTCAAGGAGAGCGGTGAAACCTCGGCCATCGAATTCCTGGCCAACGGCGAGGGCGCCTTCCACTTCCAGGAACTCACCCAGAACGCCGCCGGTGAGGGCCTCGACCTCAGTGACTCCGACGACCTCGAGGAGTTCCAGCAGGAGGTGCTGGAGACCCTGGAGGCCATCTGCAGCTGAGGGAATGGGTGGCCGCGGTGCGGCCGTCGGTGATCGAGGCTCCCTGCCGCCCCGGCCTTGGGGCGGGAGAGCCCTCACCCACCTGAGGGCCTCAGCCCTCGACGTCAGCCGTAGAAGAACGCGATCTCCTTCTCCTTGAGCCCCTCCCAGCCGGCGGCCTTGAGGCGGGCATCGAGGCTGGCCTGGTCGAGGTGCTTGGAGCCGGTCTTGACGATGCGGTTGCGCATCGACTTCTTGACGCCGCTCCGGGCCCGCTGGCTCTCCAGATCCATCACCTCGTTGTAGAGGGCGAGCATCTCGGGGGGGATCGGGGTGCCGTCGAGGTCGAGACCTGCGGCAATGGCGTCATCGACGCCGCCGGGACCGGCAATGGCCATGGGAGAGGAGCTGGGCTGGCCCAGGCTGCCACGGCCGGCGGCGGCCCTGCGGCGAGCGGCCTGGCGTCAGGCGCTGAAGTAGCGCGCCTGACTGTGCAGGGCCACCAGGGCGGTGGTGCTTTGCTCGGGCTCCAGCTGGTCGCTCTCATCCATCGAGAGGCCGATCCGCTCGGCGCCGAGCCAGGCGAGCTGCTGCCGGGAATCCGCCACGTTGGGGCAGGCGGGATAGCCGAAGGAGTAGCGGCTGCCGCGGTAGCGCTGGGCCAGCAGGTCCCGCAGGGGCATGCCTTCCGGATCGGCGCAGCCGAGCTCGCGGCGGATGCGGGCGTGCACCCACTCCGCCAGGGCCTCGGCCATCTGCACCCCCAGGCCGTGAAAATAGAGGTAGTCGGTGTACTGGTCGGCCTGGAACAGCGTGCGGGCGAAGGCACTGGCCGTCTCGCCCATGGTGACCGCCTGCATCGGCAGCACATCGCTGGGCTGGAGCCGTCCATCGCCATCGGCACGGGCATCGCGGTAGAAGTCGGCGATGCAATAGCGGTTGCCGGAGCGCTGGCGCGGCAGGGCGAAGCGGCCCAGCTCGCGGCTGCGCTCGCTGGGATCGAACACCACCAGGGCGTTGCCCTCACGCCCGCAGGGGTAGTAGCCGTAGGCCAGCCGCGGGGTGAGCAGCTGCTCCGCCAGGCAGCGGTCCATCCACTGCTGCAGCACCGGCTCGGCCTTCTCGGCCAGCATCGCCTCGTAGTCCTCGCGCGACTGGCCCTGGGCCTTGCGCAGCTGCCACTGGCCGGCGAACAGGGCGTTGCGATCCAGGTAGGCGAACACTTCCGCCAGGGGGATCTGGGATTCATCCAGCACCTGGCTGCCCCAGAAGGGCGGCACCAGGGCAGGCTCCTCGGCCACGGCTTCGGAGCGGTGGTCGTTGGGCCCTGCGGCGACGGCAGGGGCACCGGCATCGGCACTGGAACTGGCCCCGGGAGCCGTTCCGGCGGGATCCCCGGCCGGCACGCCGGCAGCGTCGTCTGCCGTAGCGGATACGAGCCCCAGGCCCTCGGGGGCCCCGGCGAGGAAGCCCGCCCCGTTGTCCCAGGTGCCGGCTTCCCGGGCCGCCACGTAGGCGTCCATGAAGCGCAGGTCGGCGAAGGCATCGCGGCCGTAGATCACCTGGCCCCGGTACACCGAGCGGCAGTCCTTGTTGACGAACCGCGGCGTGAGGGCGGCGCCGCCGAGGATCACCGGCACGCTGATGCCGGCGTCATTGAAGGCCTCGAGGTTGTCCTTCATGAAGGCGGTGGATTTCACCAGCAGGCCACTCATGGCGATGCAGTCGGCGTTGTGCTGGCGCTGGGCCTCGATGATCGCCTCCACCGGCTGCTTGATGCCCAGGTTGATCACCTCATAGCCGTTGTTGGTGAGGATGATGTCCACCAGGTTCTTGCCGATGTCGTGCACATCGCCCTTCACCGTGGCGATCAGGAACTTGGCCTTGGCGCTGCGCTGGCCGGCCTCGGCGCCCTCCAGCGTGTCCATCAGCGGCTCGAGGAAAGCCACGGCCGCCTTCATCGTTTCGGCGCTCTGCAGCACGAAGGGCAGTTGCATCTGGCCGCTACCAAACAGCTCACCCACCACCTTCATGCCATCGAGCAGAAAGGTGTTGATGATCTCGAGCGGTTGGTACTGCTCAAGACCGAGCTTCAGTGCATCGTCAAGGCCGATGCGCTCGCCGTCGATGATGTGCTGCTTGAGCCGCTCCTCGATGGGCAGATCGGCGAGCTGCGGTCCGGAGGCCCGGGCCTCCTTGGCGCTCACCCCCTCGAACAGCTTGGTGAGTTCGGTGAGCGGGTCGTAGACGCAGACCCCGTTCTCGAAGCGGCGCCGATCGTCGATCAGATCGCGGCACACCTGCTGGTGCTCCTCGCTGATCTTCACCAGCGGCAGGATCTTGGCCGGGCTCACGATCGCCGCATCCATGCCGGCCTCACAGCAGTCGTG
Source organism: Synechococcus sp. GreenBA-s (assembly GCF_024345855.1). Taxonomy (GTDB): domain Bacteria; phylum Cyanobacteriota; class Cyanobacteriia; order PCC-6307; family Cyanobiaceae; genus Vulcanococcus. The sequence goes on from NZ_JAGQBX010000003.1 coordinate 35,471, forward strand.
CAGGAACACGGAATTGAGCACGATGCGGGCCGCCGGTGAGAGGCCGAAGCTCACATTGCTGACGCCGAGCACCACGTGCACCCCCGGCAGATCGGTGCGAATGCGGCGGATGGCCTGCACCGTGGCCAGGGCATTTTCGCGGTCCTCCTCGATGCCGGTGGAGATCGGCAGGGCCAGGGGGTCGTAGAAGATCTCGTGGGCCGGGATGCCGAACTCCAGGGCATCGCGGTAGGCGCGCTGGGCGATCACGAACTTGCGCTCGGCCGTGCGGGCCATGCCCTCCTCATCGATGGTGCCCACCACCACGCCGGCGCCATAGGTCTTGGCCAGCTCCAGCACCTTGAAGAAGCGCTCGTCGCCGTCTTCGTAGTTGGTGGAGTTGAGGATGCACTTGCCGCCGGCCACCTTGAGGCCGGCCTCCATCTTCTGCCACTCGGTGGAATCGAGCATCAGCGGCAGGTTCACGTTCGTGACCAGCCGGCTCACCAGTTCGCGCATGTCGCGCTCGCCGTCGCGTCCCACATAGTCGACGTTCACGTCGAGCACGTGGGCGTTCTCCTTCACCTGGCCGCGGGCCACGGCCACCAGGCCGTCCCAGTCTTCCTCGGCCAGCAGCTCGCGCACCTTCTTGGAGCCGCTGGCATTGAGGCGCTCGCCGATGATCAGGAAGGAGTTGTCCTGCAGATAGGGCGTGGTGCCGTAGATCGAGGCGGCGGCAGGCTCATAGGCCAGGGCCGGGCGCGGATCCTCAAGGCTTGCCCGCAGCTCCGGTGTACGCACGCGGCGCTCGGCAGGTTTCATCTCCACCGCCAGCTCCGCCAGGGCGCCGATGTGGGCCGGCGTGGTGCCACAGCAGCCGCCGATCACCTGCACGCCGAGGTCTTCCACGAAGTGCAGCAGCTGCATCTTCATCTCCAGCGGCGTGAGCCGGTAGTGGGCCAACCCGCCGATGTTCTCCGGCAGACCCGCATTGGGGATGCAGCTCACCACAAACGGGCTGTGCTCGCTCAGGTAGCGGATGTGCTCCTTCATCTGCTCCGGGCCCGTGGCGCAGTTGAGACCGAGCACATCGATGGGGAACGGCTCGAGGATCGCCACCACTGCGGCGATGTCCGAGCCCACCAGCATCGTGCCGGTGGTCTCCATGGTCACGCTCACCATCAGCGGCCGCCGCTGGCCGGTCCTGGCAAAGGCCTGCTCGATGCCCTGCAGCGCCGCCTTGATCTGCAGCACGTCCTGGCAGGTCTCGACGATGAACAGGTCCACGTCGCCGGCGATCAGGCCCTCGGCCTGCTCAGCGAAGGAGTCGCGCAGCTCATCGAAGCCCACGTGGCCCAGGGTGGGCAGCTTGGTGGTGGGGCCCATGGAGCCCGCCACGAAGCGGGGCTTCTCGGGGGTGCTGTAGGCATCCGCCATCTCCCGCGCCAGCTCGGCGGCCCGCTGGTTGATGGCGAAGGCCTGGTCCTGCAGGTCGTATTCCGCCAGCACGATCGAGGCCGCCCCGAAGGTGTCGGTCTCGATCACGTCGGCACCCACCTCCAGGAACTGGCGGTGCACCGCCTGCACCGCATCGGGGCGGGTGAACACCAGCTGCTCGTTGCAGCCCTCCAGGGCCGGCCCGCCGAAGTCCTCGGCCGTCAGGTCCATCTGCTGCAGCGAGGTGCCCGTGGCGCCGTCGAACACCAGCACCGGCCGCTCGGGGCTGTGCAGCCGCTCCAGGAAGCCCATCCGCGCCGGGCGCTCCCGGGCCGCTGGGGCGGCGGCCGGTGCGCCTGTGGCCTTCTCACTGGGGTTCACGCCAGTGGTGACGGGGCCCCTGGGGGCGGCGGGGGTGCGGGTCATCAGCCGTCCAGGCGCACGCGGGTGACCCAGTGGTCATAGGCGGGATCGCGGCCCTCCGTGATCGCGGTGAGGCGCTCGCGCAGCCGTTCCATCAACGGGCGCTGGGCGGGCAGGTCGGTGCTCTCCACCCGGCGCACCGGCGTCACCTTGGCGGCGGTGCCGCTGAGGAACACCTCATCGGCCACGAACAGCTCACTCTTGTCCACCGCCCGCTCGACCACCTCGACGCCCATGGCCTTGGCCAGCTCGATCACGCTGGCACGGGTGATCCCCTCGAGGATGTCCTGGTCGACGCCGGGGGTGATCAGCACTCCGTCGCGCACGATGAACAGGTTCATGCCGCTGGCCTCACTCACCTTGCCGCGGCTGTTCATCAGGATGGCCTCGTCGAAGCCGCTCTTCACCGCTTCGGTCTTGGCCAGGGAGCTGGTGATGTAGGCGCCGCTGATCTTGCCGCGCAGGGGCAGGGAGCGGTCCTCCTGGCGGGTCCAGGAGCTGATGCGGCAGCTCACGCCCTCGGGGGAGAGATAGTCGCCCAGTTCCAGGCCGTAGATCAGGAAGTCGGTCTCGATGTTATGCAGCCGCGGCGCGATGCCCAGGTCGCTGGTCCACACGAACGGGCGCAGATAGACCGGACAGGTGGGCTTGTTGGCCCGCAGGAACGCCACGATCGCGCTGTGAATCGTGTCTTCGTTCAGCTCGGTGAGCAGCAGCCGCGCGCTCTGGCTCAGACGGCGGGCGTGGCGATCGGCGCGGAACAGCAGGATCTCGTTCGGATCCGCCGGATTGGGCAGGGCCCGCATCCCCCCGAAGGCGCCGGTGCCGTAGTGCAGGGCGTGGGTCGCCACCGAGATGGTGGCGTCTTCAAACAGCACGCACTTGCCGTCAAACCAGGCATAGGGCAGGAACTGATGCATGGGGCTGGCGGGGGGAGTGCGGTGCTGGGGCGGAACGGGCGGCCGGAGCGGCCACGGATGGCACCGATCTTCTCACCGCCGCCTCCGCGCCAGCCCCCAGGATGGGGCCATGCATCGGCTCGCGGCGGTTCCCGGCAGCACCAGCCCCCTGGAGGGTCCCAGCTTCGTGGAGCAGCCCGGCGCTCCGCTGGTGGTGCTCAGCAGCGCCGATACCGACCTCAGCGGTCTGGCGACCCTTCTGGCGGCGCGCCCCGAGCTGCCGGAGCTGCGGGGCCTCAACCTGGCGGCCCTGGAGCACCCGGCCGTGCTCGACCACTACCTGCGCACCAGCCTGGGCCAGACCCAGGTGGTGCTGGTGCGGCTCCTCGGCGGCCGGGGGCACTGGAGCTATGGACTGGAGCAGCTGCGGGGCTGGGCGGCGGCGCCCGGGCGGCAGCTGGTGGTGACGGCCGGCACGGCCGAGGAGGAGCAGGCCCTGGCGGCGCTGGGCACGGTGGAGCCGGAGCTGGCGATCGCCCTGGGGCGCTGCCTGCGCGAGGGGGGCGAGGCCAACCTGCTGGCCGTAGTCTCGGCCCTGGCGCTCCTGGCGGGTGGTGAACAGCCGGCAGCGCCGGCCGTGCTGCCCAGCCCCGATCCCCTGCCGTTCGACTGGCGCGATGAGCCCGGCGATCGGGTGGGGGTGATCCTCTACCGGGCCCTGCGCCAGGCGGGAGACCTGGCCCTGGCCGAGGCGATCCTGGCGGCCCTGCGCCAGCGGGGCCTCTGCCCGCGGGCCCTGTGGGTGAGCGGCCTGCGCGAGGGCGCCGTGCAGCGCGGCGTGGCCGATCTGCTCGGCCGCGAGCGGTTGCAGGTGGTGCTCTGCACCACGTCGTTCGCCTCGGTGCAGTTCGAGGAGGCGGGGCTGGGGGCGCCCCTGTGGGAGGCCCTGGCGGTGCCGGTACTGCAGGTGCTCTGCAGTACCCAGGGGCGCGCGGCCTGGGCGGAGAGCTCCATCGGCCTGGCGCCCCTGGATCTCACCCTGCAGGTGGCCCTGCCGGAGCTGGACGGGCGGATCACCACCCGGGTGGGGGCCTTCAAGGAGCTGGTCGGGGCCGACGGCCGGCTGGCCACGGGCCTGCACCGCTACGAACCCGACCGGGAGCGGCTCGGCTGGATCGCCGAGCTGGCCGGGCGCTGGGCGGACCTGCGCCGCACCCCGGCGGCGGAGCGGCGCCTGGCCCTGGTGCTGGCCAACTACCCCACCCGCAACGCCAGGCTGGCCAACGGCGTGGGCCTCGACACCCCCGCCAGCGCCGCCGCGATGCTGGGCTGGCTGGCCGAGGCCGGCTACGACCTGGGCGAGGGGGCCCTGCCGGCCACGGGCGATGCCCTGATCCAGCGCCTGCTGGCGGGCCGCACCAACGACCCGGAGAGCCACCACCGCCCGCCCCTGGCCCACCTGCCCCTGGCCGACTATCTGGGCTGGTACGGCGAGCTGCCGGCGGCGGGCCGGGAGCGACTGGAGGCCCGCTGGGGCCCTCCCGCGGCCGATCCCAGCCTGGCGGCCGCAGGCTTCCCGATCCAGGGCCTGCGCTTCGGGCGGGTGTGCCTGCTGATCCAGCCCGAGCGCGGCTACGACCGCGACCCCAGCCTCAGCTACCACTGCCCCGACCTGCCGCCGCCCCACGCCTACCTGGCCCAGTACCTGTGGCTGCGGCAGGAGGCGGGGGTGCAGCTGGTGTGCCACGTGGGCAAGCACGGCAACCTCGAGTGGCTGCCGGGCAAGGGCCTGGGCCTCTCGGGCGACTGCTACCCGGAGTGGGCCCTGGGCCCGCTGCCCCACGTCTACCCCTTCATCGTCAACGACCCCGGCGAGGGCTCCCAGGCCAAGCGCCGCGCCCAGGCGGTGATCCTCGATCACCTCACCCCGCCCCTGGGCCGCGCCGGCCTGCACGGCGACCTGCGGCAGCTGGAGGCCCTGATCGACGAGTACTGGGAGGCGACCCAGCTGGGCAGTGAGCGGGCGGGGATCCTGCGGGAGCAGGTGCTGACGCGCCTGGCGGAGCTGGACCTGCCCATGGGACGTGGCGGCGGCTCACGGACAGGGGCGGACGCCATGCCCGGGGCGACAGCCCGACAGGACGGCGAGGCGCGCCTGGAGGCGGCCGATGGCTATCTCTGCGAGCTGAAGGAGGCCCAGATCCGCACCGGGCTGCACATCTTCGGCCACCTGCCCGAACCCGGCGCCCTGGCGGAGCTGTTGCTCTGCCTAGCCCGCCCGCCCGTGGCGGAGGGGGCCGGCCTCACCCAGGCCCTGGCGGCCGACCTGGGTCTGGCCTTCGACCCCTGGGCCGAGGCCGAGGAGAGCCCATTGGACACCGCCGACCGTGGGCGCCTATCGGAGCTGGGCTGCGCGTCGGCCCGCCATGGAGGCGACGGCATCGCCTGGCTGGAGGAGCGGGCCCTGGAGCTGATGGTGGAGCTGCTCGAGCCCGGAGAGACCCCCGGGCCAGGGGGCCAGCCTCCAGGCCCCGCCACGGCCGCCGTTCTCGAGCGCCTGCGGCGCCGGCTGGTGCCGGATCTGCTGCGCTGCGGCGAGGCCGAGCGCCAGGCCTTCCTGACGGCGGTGGCCGGAGGCCGCATCGCCGCCGGCCCCTCCGGCGCCCCCACCCGCGGCCGCCCGGACCTGCTGCCGACGGGCCGCAACTTCTACAGCGTGGACCTGCGGGGCCTGCCCAGCGAAGCCGCCTGGGACCTGGGACGCCGCAGCGCCGAACTGCTGCTGGAGCTGCACCTGCAGGAGGAGGGCGAGCCCCTGCGCCGGCTGGCCCTCTCGGTGTGGGGCACGGCCACCATGCGCAACGGCGGTGAGGACATCGCCCAGGCCCTGGCCTTGATGGGCGTGCGTCCGGTGTGGGATGGCCCCACGCGCCGCCTGGTGGACCTGGAGCTGATCCAGCTGGCGGACCTGGGCCGGCCGCGGGTGGATGTGACACTGCGCATCTCCGGCCTGTTCCGCGATGCCTTCCCCCAACTGGTGAGCTGGGTGAACCGTGCCACGGCCCTGGTGGCCGCCCAGCCGGAACCGGAGGCGGACAACCCCCTGGCCGCCGCCGCCCGCCGCGACGGCCACGCCGGCCGGGTGTACGGCTCGGCGCCGGGGGCCTATGGCGCCGGCCTGCAGGGACTGATCGACAGCGGCCAGTGGGAGGAGCGCCGCGACCTGGGCGAGGCCTTTCTGAACTGGAGCGGCTGGCGCTACGAGAGCCCCAGCGCAGACCAGCGCTGCGAGGCAGTGGCCGACCGCCCGGGCCTGGAGCAGCGGCTGCAGGAGGTGCAGGTGGTGCTGCACAACCAGGACAACCGCGAGCACGACCTGCTCGACTCCGACGACTACTACCAGTTCCAGGGGGGGCTGAGCGCGGCCACCGAGGCGGTGCGGGGCACGGCCCCGGCCCTCTGGTTCGGCGACCACTCCCGCTCCCAGCGGCCCCGGCTGCACCGGATCGAGCGCGAGTTCGACAAGGTGATCCGCTCGCGCCTGCTCAACCCCCGCTGGATCGGAGCGATGCAGCGCCACGGCTACAAGGGCGGCTTCGAGATGGCCGCCAGCCTCGACTACCTGTTCGCCTACGACGCCAGCAGCGGCCGCGTGCCGGACTGGAGCTACGGCGCCCTCAGCGACCAGTGGCTCGGCGATCCGGCCGTGCTCGACTTCCTGCGGCGCTGCAATCCCTGGGCGCTGCGGGACATGGCCGAGCGGCTGCTGGAGGCCCACCACCGCGGCCTCTGGACCTCCGCGACGGCGTCCCAACTGGAGCGGCTGCGGGAGCGGGTGCTGGAGGCCGAGGCGTTGGTGGAGGGGGCGGCAGGCCCCTGACCCTCAGCTGGTGATGTCCTTGGCCCAGGCCTTGAAGGTGTCGGTGGAGCCGGGCTTGGCGGACTGCTGGGAGATCTGGGGCTGGGCCTGGGCGCTGGCCTGCTCCTTCTCCTGCTTGATCGCCGCCGGACCGCCGGGGGCGTTCACCGCCACGGCCGAACCCTTCATCCGCTCGCCGAGTTCAGCACTGCTGAGTCGTTCGGCGAAGGTCTTCTTGACGGGCTTGGGCACACCGCCAGTGAGGTTGATCTCGGCTTCGACCGTCTCGGCACCGGGCAGGCCGGGGCTGCGCATCTTGGCCTGGGCCTCCATGGAGGCCACCTCATCCACCAGCTCCTTCATGCCGGGGCTGCTGGCGGTACCGGGGAAGGTGTGGCGGATGGTGTTGGAGCGACGCATGAAGGCCAGGTCGCCCACGCTCTTGGCCGCGTCGGGATCGAGGAAGAAGGTCTCCTCCTTCTTCGGGGCCTGGGGAGCGGCATTGCCACTGGTGATGGACTTCTTGGAACCCAGCAGGCGATCAAACAGGCCCATCGGCGGGGTGCGGAAAAGCTGATGGAACCCTAGCGGCCGTGGAGCTCCAGACCGTGGGTATCCGTACCGCAACTTCGCAGAAGCCCAAGGCCCTCCAGCTGCGCGGCGATCGACTCGCACACCAGCGGCGTGGGCTGCCAGCGGGGCTGCATGGCGTAGTCGTACCAGGCCTCACCGCCATCCAGGCCCAGCTCGGCCGCCGCCGTGATCAGGCGGGCGAAGGGCAGCCGGTAGCGGGCCGGGTGGGCCAGCAGCGCCAGGCCGCCGGCGCCGTGGATACGCCGCACCACCTCCCCGGCCCGCAGGGTCTCCCCCACGGGCGCACGGCCCTGGCGGTAGGGGGCCAGGGCCGTGCTGGCCTCGCTGCCGGTCTCGTCAAAGCCGAGGGCGAGCACGTGCACCAGGCAACCCTCCAGCAGGCAGCTGATCTCCACGCCGCTCCAGAGCGTGGGCACCGCCGTCCCCCGTTCAGCCTCGGCAGCCAGCCAGAGCCGCAGGGGCGCCAGGGCGGCCGTGCTGTGGTGGTCGGTCACCGCCAGGTGGCGCAGGCCCAAGGCCACGGCCTGCTCCCCCAGCCGCTCGGGGGCCAGGCTGCCGTCGCTGCAGAGGGTGTGGCAGTGGAAGTTGAGCTCACCGGGGCAGCTGCCGGCATGGACCCCCGCCAGCACCGCCGCCAGGGGATGCGGGTGGGCAGCGGACCCGCTCACGCCCACCTCAGGCCACTCCGCCGGCGGCCTCCCGTTCGGCGCGGAGCCGCCGCCAGCGGGCATAGAACTGAATGGAGGCGGCCATGAACACCACGAGCCCCACGATGAACCAGGTGGCCGCGCCCGTAGGGAACTGGGTCTTGAACACCACCAGCATCACCACGATCACCAGCAGCAGGGTGGGCAGCTCATTGAGGGCCCGCAGCTGCTTGGGACTCCAGGCGCAGGTGCCCGCCTGAAGCTGGCCCATCAGCCGGTAGCAGAAGGCGTGGTAGGCCAGCAGGGCCGCCACGAAGCCGAGCTTGGCGTGCATCCAGCCCTGCTGCAGCCAGGCCGGCTGGGCGATCAGCAGCCCGGCGGCCATGGCCACCGTCACGATCAGGCCCGGGGTGGTGATGATGTTGGCCAGACGCCGCTCCATCAGGGCGTACTGGGCCTGGAAGGCCTGGCGCAGGGCGGGCTCCAGCTCCTCGGCCTCGCGGTGGTAGATGAACAGCCGCACCAGGTAGAAGAGCCCGGCGAACCACACCACCACGCCCACGATGTGGAGCGTCTTGAACCAGAGGTAGGCCTCGGGGGGGAGCGCCGCCAGGGTCATCAGCGGGTGGGGCCGAACAGGCCATCAAGGTAGAGCTCCCGCACTTCGGGACGGGCTCCGCCCTGCTGCACCAGGAACTGGGCCAGGGCGCTCTGCAGCAGGCGGTTGGCATCCAGGCCGGGGCGGGCCTGCAGGTAGGTGTCCACGGCGGCGGCCAGCTCCCTCGGCAGCTCCACATCCAGCCCGGTGGTCGCAGCGGGATCGGCACTACGGGTGGGGTGACCGAGGGGCATCAGGGCGACATCTGGTGGAGGGAGGCCCACAATCCGGGACTTCCGTCCCCCTGTCAAGCGACGCCGGGGGCGCCGGGTTGGCGGTGGCGTGTGGCGGTCTGACGGATGGCCTGCAGCTGCGCCGGATCGAGCCGATCGAGCTGCGCGATCACCAGGGCCATGCGCGGATTGGCCGCCAGCAGCGGCCGCTGGCGGGCCAGGAAATCCCAGTAGAGGGCGTTGAACGGGCAGGCGGCCTCGCCCTGGCGCTGCTTGGGGTCATAGCGGCAGCCCTTGCAGTAGGTGCCCATCCGGTTGATGTAGGCGCCACTGGCCGCGTAGGGCTTGCTAGCCAGCAGGCCGCCATCGGCGAACAGGCCCATGCCCAGCACATTGGTCTGCATCACCCAGTCGAAGCCGTCGATGAACATCCGGTGGAACCAGGCGGTGAGGTCCGCCGGATCCAGGCCGGCAATCAGGCCGTAATTGGCCAGCACCATCAGCCGCTGGATGTGGTGGGCGTAGCCGCTGGCCCTGAGCTCCCCGAGCACGGTGTCGAGGCAGGCCATGCCGCTCCCCCCCAGCTGTTCGAACCAGGCCGGCAGCGGCGCGCTGTGGCCGAAGTGATTGCGGCTGGGGTAATCGGCCCCGAACCAGTGGTAGAGGCCGTGGGTGTATTCCCGCCAGCCCAGGATCTGGCGGATCACCCCCTCCAGGCTGGCCAGGGGCACGCCCTGCTCCAGGCCCGCCGTCTCAAGGCACCGGATCACCTCCAGCGGCTGCAACAGGCCCAGGTTGAGGTAGGGCGAGAGCAGGGCATGCCAGAGGGTGGGCTGACCGCTCACCATCGCGTCCTGGTAGGGGCCGAAGCCCGCCAGGCGGGTGGCGATGAAGTGCTCAAGCACCTGCAGGGCCTGGGCGCGCGTCACCGCCCAGCCAAAGGGTTCCAGCTCCCCCGGCAGGGGGTCGAGGCCCGCGGCGGCGCGCTCGGCGTCGATCCGCCGCACCTTGGCGATCACGGACCGGGTGGTGGCATCGGGCTCGAAGCGCAGGGGCTCCGGCCCCCGCAGCCCCTTGGGTGGCGCCTTGCGGTTCTCGGCATCGAAGTTCCACTGGCCCCCCAGGGGCTGGGCCGCCTTGCCCTCCCCCTCCATCAGCACCCCGAAGCGGCGCCGGCCCTCCCGGTAGAACAGCTCCAACCGACGTTGCTTGTAGCGCCCGGCCCAGGCGGCGAAGTCCTCGCGGCTCCAGAGGAAGGCGTGCGAGGGCAGCCACACCAGCTGCACCGGTAGCGCCAGGGCCTCAATCGCCCGGCGGAACTCCCGATCCGCCGGTTCCATCAGCCGCAGTTCGCTGATGCCGTGCGCAGCGATCCAGGAGCGCACGGCATCACCGAAGCTCGCCGCTTCGCCGTGGTCGACGGCCCAGCCCTCGGCCTGCAGCTCGCCGGCGAAGTGGCGCATGGCGCTCCACACCAGCACCAGCTTCTGGCGGTGGTAGGCCCGCCGCGCCAGCACCGAGTCGCTCTCCACCAGCAGCACCCGCGCCTCACCAGGAGCAGCGCTGGCCAGGGCCGCCTGGTGGGCGTGGAGCTGGTCGCCCAGCACCCAGATCCCGAGGGTCATCGGCCGCGTACCGGGATGAGCTCAGGGGACCGGCGAGGGGATCGTCCTGTCATGCCGGGGCCTCCCCGGCCAGCCGGCAGGCCCGGCGGGCCACGGCCGCCACATAGCCCCGCTCCACCGGACCCGCCGCCGGGCTGAGGTGCCCGTCGCGGCAATCCACCGTGAGCCGCTCGCGGTGGCCCTGCTGATCGCCCACCTTCATGCGCAGCTGGAAGTGATGCTTGGCGCTGCGGGTGATCTCATCCCCACACACCGGTCCCATGCAGATGCCGGGGGCCGCCTGGGCGGCCATGGGCAGGGCCAGGGGCGCCAGGAGCGTCACGACCAGCAGCAGGGCCAGGACCAGACCACGCAGGAGAGCGCTCAGCCGCTCCTCCAGCCGGGATATCAGCCGGGATATCAGCCCTGCGAACCACCGGTCCTGCACGTGCGCGTTCAACCGGCCAACTCCAGGGGGCGTTCCGCCACCCTCCCATCCTCGCCGGCGGTTGCCTCGCCAGGGGGCTCCACGGCCTGGAGCTCGCCGAAGCCCTCGGGGTGGAAGTACTCCCACACCTGCCGGGCCAGGGCCGGCCCCAGACCCGGCGCGGCCGCCAGGGTCTCGGGGCTGGCCAGCTGGATGGCATCGATCGAGCGGAAGTGGGCCAGCAGCTCCTTGATCCGCTTGGGTCCCAGCCCCGGGATCTCGGAGAGCCGCGAGCGCTTCATCCGCTCGCCCCGCTGCTGGCGGTGGAAGCTCACGGCGAAGCGGTGGGCCTCATCGCGCAGGCGCCGCAGCAGCTGCACCCCCAGCTGGTCCGGGTCGGTGTCCAGGGGCTGCTTGGCACCGGGCAGGAACACCTCCTCACGCTGCTTGGCCAGGGAGCAGACCACCAGCTCCTCGTCGAGGTTGAGCTCCCGCAGGGCCTCCATCACGGCCGAGAGCTGACCCTTGCCGCCGTCGATCATCACCACATCGGGCCAGTCGTTGAGGCCGCCGGTGTGCAGGGCACTGCCTGCCGCCCGCCGCAGCTCCCGCACGTCGGCCCCCTCCGCCTTGGCCTGGCTCCAGCGCCGGAAGCGCCGCCGCATAATCTCCGCCATGGCCATGAAGTCGTCGGAGTGGCCGGCCTGGATCGAGCTGCTCTGGATCTTGTACTTGCGGTAGTGCTGCTTGGCAGGCAGCCCGTCGAGGAACACCACCTGGGAGGCCACGGCGTCGCTGCCCTGGATGTGGCTGATGTCGTAGCCCTCGATGCGGCGCGGCGGGCTCGGCAGCTCCAGCAGCTGGGCGAGATCTTCGGTGGCCAGCTGGTGCTGCTCGGCCGTGCGCTGGGCCCGCTCCAGTTCGTAGGCGGCGTTGCGCTCCACCAGCTCGATCAGCTCGGCCTTCTGCTGGCGCTGGGGCACCGCCAGCTTCACCTTGCGACCCCGCCGCTCCGTGAGCCACTCCTCGATCAGGGTCTGCTGGGGCAGGGGGTGCTGCAGCAGCAGCTCCGGCGGGATCTCCACCGGCTCCACCTGGCTGTAGTGCTCCTCCACCACGCGCTGCAGGATCAGACCCAGGGTCCGCTGCCGCTCCGGGCTGGGGGGCAGATCGCCGCCGGCGCCCTGCTCCGCCGGGGGCAGGCCCGCGGCATCGGCCGTGTAGCCGAGCCGCCCCACCAGCTTGCCGGCCCGCATCTGGAACAGCTGCACCGCCGCCACCCGCCCGTCGGCCGCCAGGGCCAGCACATCGCGGCTCACGGAGCTGTCCCCAACGCTCATCTTCTGGTCCGCCGTGAGGGTGTCGAGGCCCTGCAGCTGGTCGCGCACCCGGGCCGCCGCCTCGAATTCCAGCCGCTCGGCGTACTTCTCCATCTGGAGCTCCAGCAGCTCCACCAGTTCCTCGTTGCGGCCCTGGAACACCATCGCCACCTGGCGCAGGGTGCGGTGGTAGTCGTCCGAGCTGATCTTCTGCTGGCACACCCCCGGGCAGCGGCCGATGGCGTAGTTGAGGCAGGTGCGGTCCTTGTGGAGGGGCTGGGGCCGCTGCCGCAGCGGAAACACCCGCTTGACCAGGGCCAGGGTGCGCCGCAGCAGGCCCACGTCCACGTAGGGGCCGTAGAAGCGATCCAGGGGCGAGCGGAAGCGTCGCTGGCGCGTGATGAAGATGCGCGGGTAGGCCTCGCTCCAGGTGATGCAGAGGTAGGGGTATTTCTTGTCGTCCTTGAGCAGCACGTTGAAGTGCGGCTGGTGGTGCTTGATCAGGTTCGACTCCAGCGCCAGGGCCTCGGCCTCGCTGTCGGTCACGATGAACTCGATCTCGCACACCTGACGCACCATCAGGGTGATGCGCGGGCTGTGCTTCGGGCCGCCCTGGAAGTAGGTGCGCACCCGGTTGCGCAGCACCTTGGCCTTACCGATGTAAAGGATGCGGTCGTCGGCATCGCGCATCAGGTAGCAGCCCGGCTCCGGAGGCACCTGCCGGAGCCGGGCCCTGAGGCGCTCAGGTTGCTGCAGCAGGGGCCGGGCGGCGGCGCCGGCGGGTTCGGGCAGGCCCACTCAGCCGCCGTACTGCCAGCCGGTGGCGGAGAGCTCCAGGGCGGCGCCGTCGCGGTGCAGCACGGCGGTCTTGACCTGACCCACGAACACCGTGTGGTCGCCGGCGGCCACCTGGCCCACCAGCTCGCACTCCACCGCACCGAGGGCGTCGTCGAGCACGGGCAGGCCCAGCTCGCCCAGCTGGAAGGGGGCGGCGTCAAAGCGGCCGCCGATGCCCTTCTGGGGCTTGAAGAACACGGCCGCCAGGTCCTTCTGGTCAGCGGAGAGCACGTTGAGGGAGAACTTGCCGGTGCGCTGGATGATGCCGTTGCTGGTGGAGTCCGCCCGCACGGCCATCACCACCAGGGGCGGCTCAAAGGAGCCCTGGGTCACCCAGCTGGCGGTGAAGCCGTTCACCTCCTCGCCCTCGGCCACGCCGCAGATGAACACGCCATGGGGGATCTTGCGCAGCAGGGTCTTCTTGGCGTCGGCATTCAGGCTGGCCATGGGTCCTCGCACTGCATCGGGCTTCCGGCCTGACTCTAGAAAGGGGCCTGCGCCCACCGCCCATGAAGGCCCTCTACCCCGGCAGCTTCGATCCCCTCACCCTGGGGCACCTGGATCTGATCGAGCGGGCCGCCCGCCTGTTCGACGGCCTGGTGGTGGCGGTGCTGCAGAACCCGAGCAAGAACCCCACCTTCCCGGTGGAGCAGCGCCTGGATCAGATCCGCACGGCCACGGCCCACCTGCCGCAGGTGGAGGTGGCCAGCTTCGACGGCCTCACCGTGGCCTTCACCCAGACCTGTGGCGCCGGCGTGATCCTGCGGGGCCTGCGCGCCATGAGCGATTTCGAATTCGAGCTGCAGATCGCCCACACCAACAAGAGCCTGGCCCCGGGCCTGGAGACGCTGTTCATGGCCACGGCCACGGCCCACAGCTTCCTGAGCAGCTCGGTGGTGAAGGAGGTGGCCCGCTTCGGCGGCCCGGTGGGTCACATGGTGCCCCAAGGAGTGGCGCGGGATCTGGCCGCGTTCTTTAATCGGACATCTCCCGAACAGCGGTGATGTCCGAGGCGCAACTCAGCTCCGTGCTCGATCAGCTGGACCAGCTGGAGGAAATCGTCCTGGACGGCACGCGGGTTCCCTTCAGCGGCGGCCGCCTGGTGAACGAGCAGGACGCCATCGAGGCGATGGACGCCGTGCGCGAGGCCCTGCCGCCCCAGCTCTCCCAGGCCGAGGAGCTGCTGCGCCAGAAGGAGGAGTTCATCGGCCAGGCCCGCCAGAAGGCCGAGGAGATCGTCAACCAGGCCCGCCAGCAGCGCGAGCAGCTGATCAGCGCCCAGGCGATCCGCCAGGAGGCCGAGCGCCAGGTGGCCGAGCTGCGGGAGCAGGCCCGCCAGCAGTGCGAGCAACTGCTGCTCCAGACCCGCCAGCAGGTGGCCCAGGCCGAGCAGGAGCACCAGACGCGCCTGGCCCAGATGGAACAGCAGTTCGGCCTGCGCCGCCAGCAGCTGGAGCAGGAGGCCCTGCAGCGCCGCCAGCAGCTCGACAACGAGGCCACCGAGCTCAAGCGACAGCTGGTGGAGCAGCACGAGCGCAACCGCCAGCAGAGCCTGGCCGAGCTGGAGCAGATCCGCCAGGAGGCCGTGCGCCTGCAGCAGACCAGCCAGGCCGAGGCCGAGCGGGTCCACGCCGATGCCCTGCAGTTCCGCCAGCAGACCCAGCAGCAGTGCGAGGCCCTGATCAGCCGCAGCCGCCAGGAGTCGGCCTCGATCCAGGAGGGCGCCAACCGCTACGCCGAGCAGGTGCTGGGCGAACTGGAGGGCCGCCTGCAGGACATGGGCAAGGTGGTGATGGCGGGCCGGCGCGAGCTGGTGAAGCTGCAGAGCGTGGATCCCACCAGCCTGGCCGGCCAGGCCAGCGCACCTGAGGGCAACTCGGCGGCGGTGCCCATCAGCCGGGCCCGCCGGGCTGCCGAGCGGCTGCGCCAGGCGGCTGGCAAGGGCTGAGGGACTCTGAGCTGAAGCTCCGGAACGACCTGGCGCCGAGGTCGACCCCAGGTCGTGGTGCTGTGGGCTCAGATCGCCGGGCAGAGCCCCGGCAGCTGGCTCTCCCGCAGGATCCGCCCGATGGTCGTGTTGGGGGCAGCAGCCCCGTTGCTGATGGCACTCACGTAACGGGGCCCCTCGGCGGTATCGAGCACGCCACTGATGGAGCGCACGCCCGAGATGGTGCCGGTCTTGCCGCGGAAGCGGCCGTCCAGGCTGGTGCCCCTGTAGAGGTTCCGCAGGGTGCCCCGCTGGCCGGCGACGGCCATGGAGGCCTGGTAGTTGGCGGCATAGGGGTGCTGCGCCATGCGCAGCAGCAGCGCCGCCAGCAACCGGCTGGTGAGGCGGTTACTGCGCGACAGTCCACTGCCGTCGACCACCACGACCCCCTCCATCGGCAGGCCCTGGGCGGCCAGCCACTGCATGGCAGCGCCGCGGGCCTGGGCCAGGTCCCAGCTGGTGCTGGCCTGACGCAACAGCACCTCGGCGGTGAAGTTGTGGCTCTCGGTGTTGGCCAGGCTCAGCAGCCCGTGCATCCCCACCGAGGGCTCCTCGTAGAGCAGGGTGGCGTTGCTGCCGTCGATCGCACCGGGGGCACTGGACGGAACGACGCTGAAGGCCACCTGGCCCCCCTGGCGCCGGATCTCCTGTCCCAGCAGCCGCTGCAGCCGATCCGGCGGATTGGGAACCGCCATGTCGATGGCGTTGCTGGTGAGGGCCAGGCGGGTGATCGGGGCGCCGTAGGCCTCGGCCCGATCCCCCCAGTGCCAGTCGCTGGGCCACCAGCGCTGGCTGGGCTCCTCCACGAGCTGGATCCGCACCGGCGCCGCCGCCGGCTCACCGGGACCGCCGCCGCTGCCCAGGGCGAGCTTGGCGAAGCGGCGCAGCTGGGTCAGGCCCAGGTCGGGGTCGCCCTCGCCGGTGATGCGCAGGCTGCCGTCCTGTAGGCGCCACAGGCGCGTGGTGAGCCGGTAGTCGGGGCCCAGGCGGTCCAGGGCGATGGCCGTGCTGATCAGCTTCTGGTTGGAGGCCGGAATGCGGGGACGCCGGCCGTTGATGTCGGCCAGCAGCCGGCCGCTGGGGTCGGCCACCGACACGCTCCAGACCGCCGCCTCGCCACCCACCACGGCGGCCAGGCGCTGCTGCAGGGCCGGGCAGCTGACCTGGCTCTGCAGCCGGGGCAGGCCGATCGGTGGTGGCGCCGCCGGGAAGGAGGTGGTGGCGGTGAGGCTCTGGGCCCGCAGCGGCGGCGCCATCAGGGCCGTCAGCGCCAGGCCGGCGCCCAGGCCTGCGGTTGTGCCGCGCCTGAGGGCCAGTCGACTCAAGGACCCAGCCCTGAATCGGAGCAGGCGACTGGGGGAGGGCCCATCTGGCCTTGCCGTCTCAGGGTGTGCCATCTCAGGACTCCAGCTTCAGGCCGGTGACCGAACCGCCGACCCGGAAGGCACTGCCCTCCAGCTCGATCGGGGCGCCCACCTTGATGGCCTGGTTGCCGAACACCACCCCCTCGGCGGTCTTGCGGCCCTCCCCCTCGAGCACGAAGCGGGCATCCAGGGTGCTGAAGGTGGCCTGGTTGGGATCGGCGGCGCTCACCACCTTGCCGTCGGGGGTGAGGGTGGAGATGCGCCGCGGCAGGGCGATCACCTCCCTGATGCCCACCTTGCCGTGGGGCTGGTTGCGGATCACGATGGCGAGCTTGCCGTCCTGGCGGGCCGAGGCGATCAGCGCCGCCGGATCGGCCGCCGGGATGCCGCGCACATCCACCAGCACCGTCACCGGCCGCAGGCCGCCGGTGGCCTTGGCGATGGCGCCGCTGAGCTTGGGGCTCCAGATCACGCCGGCGGCGGCCAGCAGCACCGCCAGGGCGGCTCCCGCATCCACCAGGCCGATCCGGCGCGGGCGGGGGGAGGAATCGGCAGCGGCCATGGCGCATCGGCAGACGCTGAACTGTACGGAGGGCCGCCGGGTCCCACAAGGGCCGGCGGCCCGGCCCCGCCCCCTGTCAGTTGCGCAGGCCCTCGATGAAGCGATCCACCGCCGCCAGACCGCGACCGACGCCGCCGGCGCCGCCCAGGGCCTCGGCCTGCTGCTCGGCATCCGGCCTGGTCTCGAAGCTGGCGGCGAAGCGATGGCCGTCCGGGTCGCGGCGGTAGAGCTCCCAGGGGTCGGGGAAGGCCCGGCGCAGGGCCCCCTCGGCCGTGGGGATCAGGGCGTAGGCCGCCTGCCAGCCGGAGAGAAAGCCCTTGCGCCGCTCGCGGGCCACGCTGCCGATGCCCACGGCGGCGTCCTCCAGGCTGCCGTTGAGCAGCACCACCGGCCCGCGGTGCTGGCCGCAGACCGCCTCCACCTCCTCGTAGTCCGCCGGGGAGGGGGCCACCAGGATCAGGACGCCCTCGCTGCCGCCGTCGGCCTGCTGCAGGCGCATCAGGTCCCGCAGGCTGGCCAGCTGGCCGGCCTGCTCGGGCGCATCGCGCTTGGCCAGGGCCGTGGCCCCCGCATCGGGGAACAGCAGCCGCAGGTTGGGGAAGCGCGGCGTGAGCGCGGCACCGAGGCGCAGGGCCACGGGCATCAGCCGCAGACCCTCGAAGCGGAATTCGGTGGTCCAGAGGCCCTTGGGCTCGGTCACCAGGGCGGCGGCCAGCGCCTCCAGGGCCTCGGCCTCGGCCGCGCGCAGATCAGCGGGGAGCATCGAACCAGCACAGTTGGCGCGACCCTACCCAGGAGTGCCGGCGCCGGGTCAGGCCCCTGCTCCAGCCCTGGGGGGCAGCCGCGGAGTGCAGCCAGTGCCGGGCTCAGCCCACGGGCTCACCGGCGATCACCCGCAGCCGGCCCCGCTCCACCGCCCCGGGCACCCCCTCGAGGTCCGCCCCGGTCAACCAGGGGCCGAGGCTGATCCGCAGGCCGCTGGCGGCCTCGCCGTCGGGGTAGCCCATGGCCTGCAGGATCGGGCTGGGGGCCAGACCCCAGGGGTTGGCGCCCCGACCGCTGCTGCAGGCCGAGCCGCTGCTCACCGCGTAGCCCTGCTGCCAGATCGTCTGCACCAGGCGACGGCCGGAGATGGGCCGGCCGCTGGGGCTGGCCATCAGCAGGCTGATGTGGTGGGGCAGCCGCTCGGGGCCCTGGGAATCGAAGGGATCGGGGCCGCTGAGCCGCACCGCCGGCAGCTGCAGCAGCCGCTGCAGCAGGTCGTTGCGCAGATCGGCGATCGGATCGCGGCCGGCATGGGCCCGCAGCCGGGCATCGCAGAGATCGAGGGCCCGGGCCAGGCCGGCCACCAGCGCCACGGGCTCGGTGCCGCCGCGCCGGCCCGCCTCCTGACCGCCTCCGCCGATGAAGGGCTTGAGGGCCAGGTCGGGGCGCACCAGCAGGGCGCCGACACCGCGGGGGCCCTGCAGCTTGTGGGAGGCGAAGCTGAGCAGGTCGATCGGCAGGGCATCGAAGGCCACCGGCAGATGGCCCACCACCTGCACCGCATCCACGTGCAGCAGCACCCCGGCCCCACGGCAGCGCCGGCCGATTTGCTCGATCGGCTGCACCGTGCCCACCTCGCTCTGGCCCCAGATCAGCGACACCAGCCGCGTGGGCGGTGCCAGCAGGCGATCGAGGGCGTCGAGATCCACAACGCCCAGGTGATCCACCGGCAGCTTCTCCACCTGCCAGCCCCGCTGGGCCAGCTGGCCGGCGGCGGCCACGGTGGCGGGGTGTTCCACGGCCGAGATCAGCAGCCGGCCCGGCGGGCCATCGGCGGCGGCCCCCAGCAGGGCCATGTGGATCGATTCGGTGCCCCCCGAGGTGACGATCACCTGGTTGCTGCCGCAGCCGAGGATCTCGGCGATGCGCTGGCGGGACCGCTCCAGCCGTTCCGCGGCCGCCAGGCCGAAGCCATGCAAGCTGCTGGGGTTGGCCCAGGCCTCGGCATCCACGGCGGCCATGGCCTCCAGCACCTCCGGCGCCGGCGGGGTGGTGGCGCAGGAGTCGAGATAGATCGGCGGGGTGTAGGTCATCGCTTCAGCCCCCCAGGCCCCCCTCCCGCTCGAACCGGGCGCGGGTGCGCGATTCGAGGGAGTTGGCGGCGAGGGCCACGAGGTCGTCGAGTGAGGTGCCGCTGAGCAGGGCCTCCACGCGGGCGCGGGCCTCGGCGCTGGGGCAGTCGTCGGGGCGGATGCAACCGTTGCTGCAGACCGTGGCGCAGTCGATCGCCGGGGCTGCACTGGCGGCGGGAGCCGCGGCGGCGGGAGCACTCGAGGCCGGAGCACCGGAGGCCATGGCATCGGAGGCCGTGGCGCCGGGGGCCGCCGATCGGGCTGCGGCCGTGCCGGGCCGCGGGCGTTCGGCGGCCTCGCGCCGGGCGGCGGCCACCACGGCGGGATCGGGCACCACCCCGTCGAACACATGCTCGGCCGGGCCATCCATGAACACCTTGCCGCTGCCGGGATCCCAGTGGATCTGCAGGGGGCCGCCCGGAAGATCGAGCCGGGCCCGGTTCCCGCTCAGCCCCAGCCGGTGGCAGGCCACGAGGGTGGCGCAGGCGCCCGTGCCGCAGGCCAGGGTGGGGCCGGCGCCCCGCTCCCACACCCGCATCACCAGGTGGTCGGGGGCGAGCACCTGCACGAAGTGGACGTTGGTTTTCGCCGGGAAGGCCGGGTGCACCTCGAAGCCGGCACCGAAGCGCTCCAGGTCGATCTCGTCGACCGCGTCCACCGGGATCACCACGTGGGGGTTGCCCATGCCGGCGGCAGCCACGGCGAAGGCCTCGCCATCCACCACCAGCTCGCCCTGGGGCAGCCCGTCGGGCCCCACCTCCAGGGTGGTGGGCACCTGGGCCGGCTCCAGGAAGGGAGCGCCCATGTCGACGCGGATGGTGCCATCCGGCAGCAGCTCGGGCACGATCCGGCCCGCCAGGGTGTCGATCTGCCAGGTGCGGCCCGGGCCGTCGCCGTCGCGGTCGGCCAGGAAGCGGGCCAGGCAGCGGATGCCGTTGCCGCACATCTCCGGCTCGCTGCCGTCGGCGTTGAAGATGCGCATGCGCAGCTCGCCGCCGGCGTTGGGCGGCAGGGCCAGGATCACTCCGTCGCCGCCGACGCCGAAGCGGCGATCACACAGCTGCGCGATCCACTCCGGCGTCAGACCGAACACGAAGTCCGGGTCCGGAACGGCGCCGTTGTCGAGCACCCGACCATCCAGCAGCAGAAAGTCGTTGCCTAATCCCTGATATTTGCTGAACTGGAGCACGCGACGCGGCCGCAAGGTCGATCATCGATCCTATGGGGAACCTCTTCGAGAGCCGCACCGGGGCCAGCTTTGATGCCTCCCAGCCCGGTGTGCGCACCCTGCAGGCCTGGGTGCGCAGCAGGAACCCCGTCAACGTGCAGCTGAGCGACGGCACCAAGCTGGATGGCGTCCTGCGCTGGGTCGACGCCGAGTTCCTGGCGCTGCAGCCTGACTACGAGAAGCAGCCGATCCTGATCAACCGCACGGCCGTGGCCGTGATCCGGATGCTGGCCTGACCCAGCCCAGAGTGCCCGCCAGCCGGGCCCATTCGGGCGGCTGTGGCACCATCACAGGCCAGTGTCCGGGCCTGTCGTGAGCGAGAGCAGCCGCTACCAACCCCAGGCCATCGAGGCCGCCTGGCAGCAGCAGTGGCAGGAGCAGGGCCTGCACGCCACCCCCGAACTGCAGCCGGGCGACGACACCTTCTACGCCCTCTCGATGTTTCCCTATCCCTCGGGGAACCTGCACATGGGCCATGTGCGCAACTACGTGATCACCGATGTGGTGGCGCGGGTGGCGCGGCTGCGGGGCAAGCGGGTACTACACCCGATGGGCTGGGATGCCTTCGGCCTGCCGGCGGAGAACGCCGCCATCGAGCGGGGGGTGGATCCCGGCGCCTGGACCGACCGCAACATCGCCTCGATGCGGGAGCAGCTCAACCAGCTGGGGCTCTCGATCGACTGGGACCGGGAGGTGGCCACCTGCCACACCGATTACTACCGCTGGACCCAGTGGCTGTTCCTGCAGTTCCTGGAGGCCGGCCTGGCCTACCAGAAGGACGCCACCGTGAACTGGGACCCCATCGACCAGACGGTGCTCGCCAATGAACAGGTGGACAGCGAGGGCCGCTCCTGGCGTTCCGGCGCCCTGGTGGAGAAGCGCAAGCTGCGCCAGTGGTTCCTGAAGATCACCGCCTACGCCGACCAGCTGCTCGACGACCTGCCGAAGCTCGAGGGCTGGCCGGAGCGGGTGCGCACGATGCAGGCCAACTGGATCGGCCGCAGCACCGGCGCCGAGCTCAGCTTCCCGGTGGTCGATGGTGATGGCAACGACACGGCCGAGCGCATCACCGTGTTCACCACCCGGCCCGACACCATCTTTGGCGCCAGCTACGTGGTGCTGGCCCCCGAGCACCCGCTGGTGGCAACACTCACCACTGCGGAGCAGGCGATCCAGGTGGAGGCCTTCTGCGATCTGGTGAGCCGCCAGAGCGAGCAGGAGCGCACGGCCGACGACAAGCCCAAGCGCGGCGTGCCCATCGGCGCCCAGGTGCGCAACCCCGCCAACGGCGAGCTGATCCCCCTCTGGATCGCCGACTACGTGCTGGCGGAGTACGGCACCGGCGCCGTGATGGGCGTGCCCGCCCATGACCAGCGCGACTTTGTGTTCGCCCGCCAGTACGAGCTGCCGGTGCGGCAGGTGATCATCCCGGAGGGCAGCGATGAGCACGCCTTCGAGGGCGGCGCCTGGACCGAAGCCGGGGTGCTGATCCACTCGGGGCCCTTTACTGGCCTGCCCAGCGGCGAGGCCAAGCGCACCATCGCCGAGGCCGCCGAGAGCCAGGGCTGGGGCCGCGCCAAGGTGCAGTTCCGCCTGCGCGACTGGCTGATCTCCCGCCAGCGCTACTGGGGCTGCCCGATCCCGGTGATCCACTGCGACGGCTGCGGCGTGGTGCCCGTGCCGGCCGAGCAGCTGCCGGTGGAGCTGCCCCGCGATGTGGCCTTCAGCGGCAAGGGCGGTTCCCCCCTGGCCCAGCTGGAGAGCTGGTGGCAGGTGGCCTGCCCCTGCTGCGGCAAGCCCGCGCGGCGCGAGACCGACACCATGGACACCTTCATGTGCTCCAGCTGGTACTTCCTGCGCTACAGCGACGCCCACAACACGGCCCTTCCCTTCAGCCGCGGGGCGGTGGATTCCTGGCTGCCGGTGGACCAGTACGTGGGCGGCATCGAGCACGCGATCCTGCACCTGCTCTACTCGCGCTTCTTCACCAAGGTGCTGCGCGATCGCGGGCTGCTGGGCTTCGATGAGCCCTTCCAGAAGCTGCTCACCCAGGGCATGGTGCAGGGCATCACCTACAAGAACCCCCACAGCGGCAAATACATCGCCCCGGCCGATGTGGCCGACCCCACCGACCCCCGCGATCCGATCACGGGAGAGGTGCTGGAGGTGTTCTACGAGAAGATGTCGAAGTCGAAGCACAACGGCGTGGATCCGGCCGTGGTGATCGACAAGTACGGCGCCGACACCGCCCGCATGTTCATCCTGTTCAAGGCGCCCCCCGAGAAGGATCTCGAGTGGGACGACGCCGATGTGGAGGGGCAGTTCCGCTTCCTGCAGCGGATCTGGCGCCTGGTGGATGGCGCCGCGGAGCGGGGACTGAGCCTGAAGGATGGTGCCTGTACGCCGGCGGCGGTGGCCGAAGCCCTGGCGTCCGGCGCGCTCTCGGGCGAGGAGCAGGAGCTGCGGCGGGCGGTGCACACCGCCATCACCGCCATCAGCGACGACCTCGACGGCGATTACCAGTTCAACACCGCCGTATCGGAGCTGATGAAGCTCAGCAACGCCATGGCCGCCCAGCTGGAGGCCAGCCGGCCGGCACTGGCCTGCGAGGCCCTGCGCACCCTGCTGATCCTGCTGGCGCCGTTCGCTCCCCACCTGGCGGAGGAGCTGTGGCTGAAGCTCGGCGGCCGCCACGAGGCGGAGCAGCTGGCCAGCAGCAGCGTGCACCGCCAGGCCTGGCCGGTGGCGGATACGGCGGCCCTGGTGCGCAGCACCGTGCCCCTGGTGATCCAGATCAAGGGCAAGGTGCGCGGCAGCCTGGAGGTGCCCGCCGACGCCGACAAGGCCACCCTGGAGCAGCTGGCCCTGGCGAGCGACATCGCCGCCAAGTGGCTGGAGGGCAAGGCCCCCAGCCGCGTGATCGTGGTGCCCGGCAAGCTCGTGAACCTGGTGCCCTGAGGGCAGGGCTTGGGAGCGCGAGGCCACCTGACGGGGCCCCCGTCGGGGCCATGGCAGCTCCGACGAGGGCCCCACGGCCTCAGTCGTGCAGGAACACCAGGCTCTCGGGCTTGCCCCAGTCGCCGCGGGCGCTGATGTGGCGGCGGTTGGCGCAGAGGTGGCGAAGGATCCAGTAGAGGGGCTCGGGGCTCTCCAGCCCCAGGTCCGCCTGCAGGCCCGCCAGGGTGTGCTCGCTGTCGTCCGCCAGCCGCTCCTCCAGCCGCACCTGCAGCGCCAGCAGGGCCGCAGCGGCCTGCTTGCCGGCCTCCACACCGGGCTGGTGGTAGGCGTTCACGTTCACCAGCTCGCCGTAGAGCCCCACGGCCCGCTCGAACAGGGCGATGAGGGCACCGAGGCTGTGGGCATCCAGGCGCTGCAGGGTGATGGTGAGGTTCTGGCGGCCCTCCTCGGTGAGGGCGGCGCGGGTGCCCTGCAGAAAGCCGTCGAGGAAATCGCCCGGGTTCTCGCCCTCCAGCGGCGGGATGTCGCCGGGATCTTCCAGCACCTCGATGAAGGTCACGAAGAAGTTGTCGACGCCATCGCGCAGCTGCTGCACGTAGGCGTGCTGGTCGGTGGAGCCCTTATTGCCGTACACCGCCAGACCCTGGTGCACCACCTGGCCATCGCGGTCGAGCTTCTTGCCCAGGCTCTCCATCACCAGCTGCTGCAGGTAGCGGCTGAACACCTCCAGCCGGTCCCGGTAGGGCAGCACCACCATGTCGCGGCGACCCTGGCCGTCACCGGCGGCATACCAGGCGGCCGCCAGCAGGGCCGCGGGATTGGCCTCCAGCTCCGCCACGCGGGTGGCGGCATCCATGGCGCCGGCGCCGGCCAGGAAGGCGCGCATGTCGGCGCCGATCAGCACACCGGGCAGCAGGCCCACGGCACTGGTGATGCTGGTGCGGCCGCCCACCCAGTCGAACATGTCGAAACGGGCAAGCCAGCCGCCGGCCTCGGCCTCCTGGTCCAGGCGGCTGCCGAGCATGGTCACGGCCACGGCCTGGCGGGCCCAGCTGCCGCCGTGGGCCTCCAGGGCCCGCTTGGCCTGGAGCATGCCGATGTGGGGCTCGGGGGTGCCGCCCGACTTGCTCACCACCACCACCAGGGTGGTCTGCAGCCGCTGGCCCAGGGCCGCCAGGGTGCGGCGCATGCCGTCGGGATCGACGTTGTCGAAGAAGTGGAAGGGCAGGCCGTAGCCCGGATCCTGCAGGGCCCGCACCATCAGCACCGGGCCCAGGCCCGAGCCGCCGATGCCGATCCAGAGCACGTCGGTGAAGCGCTTGCCGGGGGCCGGTGCGATCACTCCCGCCTGCACATCCCGGCCGAAGGCCTCGATCCGGTCCACCTCGGCGCGGATGTGATCACCCGCTGCGCCATCCGGCGCCAGCTCAGGGCTGCGCAGCCAGTAGTGGCCAACCTGGCGCCCCTCATCCGGGTTGGCGATCGCGCCGGCCTCCAGGGCCGCCATGGCCTCGAAGGCGCGGGCGAAGCGGGGCCGTAGCGCCTCCAGACGTTCCGGATCGAGGGCCATGCGGCTGAGATCGAGCCAGAAGCCGAGGGCGGGGTCGTGCCACAGCAGGCCGCAGAACCGCCGCCAGAGGGCCTCGGGGCCGGCGCCGGCGGTGGCGGGGAGAAAGGTCATGGGCCCGGGCGGTGGCGTGTCGAGGCAGGGCGACGCTATCCGTGTTCGGTCCCATGGCAAAGCGGCGCAGGTTGCAATCCGTCCAAAAATCCAGGTCTGGGCTGGGACTGTGTGGACCGCCACACAACCGTCCAGTGGCCTTGGTGACGATGAAGAAACTCCGTAGAATTCATACAACCAACCGTGAGACCGCTTTCCGTGCCGCGCCGCCCCGCCGCGACCCAGCGCTGGAAAGCCCCCGCGAGCCTGTCCAGCCTGCGGCGGCGCCTGCTGATCGGACTGTTGGTGTCGTCCAGTGCCCTGCTCGGCGCGACCCAGGCACCACAGGTGGGTGTGGGAACGCTGATCAGCGGCCCCAGCCTCTCGGTGGGCTCCGCCGCTGATGTCAACGGCGGGCTGGTCAACGAGGGGCAGCGGCCCAACCCGGCCAGCTTCAGCCCCGGGGAACTGAAGGAACTCCAGCGCCGCTTCGGGGTGCATGGCCCCCAGCCGCGCCTGGCCCAGCTGTTCACCAGCGGCATGGACCAGCTCACGCCCCTGCGCAGCCACACGATCAATCGCCTCGAGGGCCTGCAGCCCTTTGTGCTGCGGGAGGGCCGCCGCAGCGGCATCAACCCGATGTTGCTGGCGGCGATCCTGTTCGATGAGATGCAGCACGCCAAGCCCGGCGAGGATCTGCCGATCGCGGCCCATTCCGGCCTGTTCAGCACCCACGGTCCGGCCCAGCTGGGCCTGAGCGAAATGGTGAAGCAGGGCCTGCTGCGGCCCGAGGCCGGCCCCGAGGACCTCCAGGCGGCCCGGGATCAGCTGCTGGATCCGGAGCGCAACGTGGCCCTGCTGGCCGGCAAGCTACTGCGCATCCTGCGGGAGCTCGACCAGAGCCCGGCCCGCACCCATGACGCCAGCCGCCTGCCCCGCCACGCCAAGACGGTCGCCACCCTGGCCTACCTGCACAACGGCAAGCTCGACTACCCCACCCGCATCCTGCGCTACATGCAGGACCCCGAACTGCACGGCGTGATCTACGGCCAGCGCCGCGAACCGCTCTCGCCCCTGATCTGATCGGGGCCGATCCGAGCGGATCGCAACGCATCGGGCCTGATCCGATCAGCAGAGCTTGCCGAGGGCGGCCAGACGCCGCTGCAGGGCCGACCAGTCGAAGCTGCGGGGATCGGCCCGAGCGCCCCCCAGATCCACGTGCCGGTGGGTGGTGATCGCCGTGGCCGGGATCGGGAACCGCCCCATCCAGTCCGCCAGCACCACCGCCAGGGCGTCGTACTGGGCAGGGCTGTAGCCGCTGTGGGCGGGACCCTCATCCTCGCCATCGAGCGGCGTTTCCAGGCTCAGGTGCAGGGCGAAGTTGTTGACCGAACCGGCCAGGGCCCGGTTGCTCACCACCCAGGCGCCGTTGAAGGCTGAAAAGCCCGCCCCGAAGGCCCGCTCCCCGGGGTCGACGGCCTGCACGATGCGGCCGTCCTCGCCGATCAGGATGTGATAGCTCACCTGATCGTCGTCGTTGGCGTGGGGGGTGCGGAAGGTGTTGATCGCCGAGCCCATCCCATAGACGGTCTCGTGCAGCACCACCAGCCTGGGGGTGGGATCGAGGGCATTGCCGAAGGCGTCCTCGCGGAAGCGCTCGCCGTAGTTGCTGGGGTCGATGCGAATGGTGCTGCGGCGGCTGGGCAGGCTGGCCAGCTGGGCCTGCAGCCGCTGCTGCAGGCGGCGGTCCAGCCTCTGGCACTGGCGTCGCAGCGGGCTGCGCCAGGCGGCCTGGGGCGGTGGGGCCGGAGCCGGGACCCCAGGGGCCGAGTCGGAGGGGCGGCCCAGCTGGCGCAGCTGCTCGAGCAGCGACGGACGCTGGCTGCGATCACCGCCGCCAGCGCCCAGATCCCGGCCGAGCCAGCCCAGGCCGATGGCACTCAGGGCCAGAGCGGCCGCCAGGGGCAACAGCCAGTGGCGATGGGGCTCGATCCGGTGGTGCAGGGCACGGATGTTGCGGCTCAGCATGGCAGCAGATCCAGCCAGCACTGGCGCCGCTCCCTGGCCTCGGGCGTGGCCTGGGGGTCCTCCTCCAGGGTCCAGCGCTCGGTGCGGGCGGGCTGGGAGCGCAGGGTCAGCGCGCGCAGCTGGCCGCGGCGGCAGATCAGCAGCTCCTGGGCCTGGCCGGGGGCCAGGCCGGGGCCCAGCTGCTCGGGCTTCCGCAGGCGCCGGCCCTCCAGGGCCAGCAGCTCATCGCCCACCATCACGCCGGCCGCCTCGGCGGGGCCATCGCGGTGCACCCGGCTGGCCGTGAGCTCACCGGCCTCGCGGCGGGCCACCAGGCCGATCCAGGGGTGGGACGCCGCCACGGGAGTGAGCTGCAGGCCCACCGTGCCCAGGTAGCCGTCCAGGTCAGGATCCTCCAGCCCCTCCAGCCAGGCGGGCAGCAGCGCGGAGAGATCGGGCGCCACGGCGGCGAAGGCCGCCAGCAGATCCGCTTCGCGGTAACCCCGGCCCCACTGGCCCAGCTCCTGCCACAGCCCCCGCAGCACCGCCGCCAGGCAGGAGCCCTGGCGGTGCAGGTGCAGATCGAGCACCAGGGCCAGCACGGCGCCCTTGAGGTAGTAGCTGATCTGGCTGTCGGCCGCGTAGGCATCGGCGCGGTAGAGCTTCACCCAGGCCTCCTGGCTGCTGTCGCGCAGGCTCTGAACGCTGCGGCCCGGGGTGAGCCGGTAACGGCTGAGGTCCTCCCCCAGGTCGTTCAGGAGGTCCGCCGCGGAGGAGCGCCCCGCCAGCAGCGGCAGGAACTGGTCGAGGTAGCTGGTGATCCCCTCGGCGAACCACAGCGTCGGCACGATCGGCGGGCGCTGGTAGTCGATCGGTGTGAGCTCGGCGGGCCGCAGCCGCCGCACGTTCCACTGGTGCAGGTATTCGTGGCCGAACAGCTGCAGCAGCTTGCGCAGGCCGTTCGGCGTCTCCAGGGCGCGCCTCCCGTAGACGAGCACGGTGCCGTGGTCGTGTTCCAGGCCGCCGTAGCCGTCGTCGGTGAGGTGCAGCACCACCAGGTAGTCGCGGCAGGGCGGCGGCCCGGAGCCCATCAGACGGCAACAGCTCTCCGCCACTGCCGCCACGGCATCGAGCAGGGCGGGGAAGCGCTCGAGCAGCCAGTCGCCCTGCTCCGGCGTGCCTCCCCAGGTGACCCAGCGGTGCGGCACCCCCCGCACCTCAAAGCGGTGCTCCCGGTGGGGGCCCACCTCCAGGGGGCTGTCGACCAGGGCATCGAAGTCGGGGGCCAGCCAGCTGCCATCGGCCTGCTCCGGCAGGGTGAGGAAAGGCCGCCAGCCCTCGGGCAGCTCCAGCCGCAGCCGATGCGGCGACCAGCGCTCCCCCTCCAGCTCCAGCACCACAGCCGCCAGGGCCAGAAAGCCGTGCTCACTGTCCAGATGGCAGGTGCGCACAGTGAGCTCGTTGGCCATCACCCGGTAGCGGATCTCCAGCTCGCCGGCGGAGGGATCACAGTCCAGCTCCCAGGAGGAGGGTTCCAGCCGCCGCAGCGCCAGGCGCCGCTGGCCCTGGTGCGCCTCCAGGCCCTCCAGCTGGCGCACGTAGTCGCGGATCAGGTAGGAGCCGGGGGTCCAGGCCGGCAGCCGCAGCCGCAGCACTGGCGTGCGAGACACCAGGCGCAGGCTCACCTCCACCAGGTGCCGGTGGGGGGCCTGAAGATTCAGGAGCAGGTCAACCACGGGCAGCGCGCTCAGGCCACCAGCTCGACCCGGGCCCGGGGAAACTCCCGGGCGGCCTCGCGCAGGGCCAGGCGGGTGGCGTAGGCGCGGGTGATGCGGCCGATCAGCTGCTGCAGGGGGCGGGAGCGCCCCAAACGCTGCAGATCGCCCACCAAGGCCAGGCTGCCGTCGCCCTGGGGCCGCCAGCCGAGCTGCTCACCCTCACCGAGGCGCACCCAAAGACTCACGGTGACCCGGTCGTCGGCGAAGCCCCGCAGGCTGCCACCCCGCTGGGGGTCCAGTCCCAGATCCTGCAGGGCCTCCGCCAGCAGGTCGGCGTCGCGGAGGACGGTGGGCAGGATGGAGAGATGGGACATGGAGGCGATGCCCGCTTTGGTAGACCCTAGCGATCCGGGCCTGGCCGTCCAGTGGCCGTTGCCACCGCAGCAGCCGATCCATCCGGGGGATGGGGAGGAGCCCGGGGCGTCGAGCACCGACCGGAGACTGCGTCTGGGGGTGATGGCCTCCGGCAACGGCAGCAACTTCGAGGCCCTGGTGGGGGCCTGCCGCCGTGGTGAGCTGGCCGCCGAGGTGGTGCTGCTCGCCGTCAACAAACCAGGCTGCGGCGCCGTGGCGAGGGCCGAGCGGCTCGGCATCCCCATCCAGCTGCACGACCACCGCCAGGCCGCCAGCCGCGAGGGCCTCGACGACGCCCTGGCCGCCAGCTTCAGGGCCGTCAACGCCGATCTGGTGGTGATGGCGGGCTGGATGCGCATCGTCACCCAGCGCCTGATCGACGCCTTCCCCGATCGGCTGGTGAACATCCACCCCTCGCTGCTGCCGAGCTTCCGGGGGGTGGATGGCGTGGGTCAGGCCCTGGCGGCGGGAGTCACCCTCACTGGCTGCACGGCCCACCTGGTGCGGCTGGAGGTGGATGGTGGGCCGATCCTGGTGCAGGCCGCGGTGCCGGTGGTGGCCGGCGAGGATCGCGCCGCCCTGGCCCGCCGCATCCAGGCGCAGGAGCACCGCATCCTTCCCCTGGCCGTGCAGCTGGCAGGGGAACGGCTGGGGCTGCTCTAGCCCCGCTCAGGGGTAGAAGGGCAGCAGCGGCAGGCCCGTCTCGGCCGGCAGGCCCGCCAGCAGGTTGAGGCACTGCACCCCCTGGCCAGCCTGGCCCTTGATCATGTTGTCGATCGCGCTCATCACGATCAGCTGGCCCGTGCGCGGATCCACCTGCACCGAGAGGAGGGCCCGGTTGGTCTGGCGCACCCACTTGGTGGAGGGATAGGTCCCCACCGGCAGCACGCGCACGCAGGGGGCCTTGCGGTAGGCCGCCTCCAGCAGGGTGGTGCAGTCGTCGGCGCTGAGGCCCGGATCCTTGAGGCGGCCATACACCGTGGCCAGCAGGCCCCGCACCATCGGAATCAGGTGGGGCGTGAATTGCAGCTGCACCGCCTGACCGGCGGCGCGGCCGCAGAGCTGCTCGATCTCGCTGGTGTGGCGGTGGCCCACCACCCCGTAGGGGGCCACCCCCTCGGAGGCCTCGGCCAGCAGCAGGTGCTCCTTGGCGGCGCGGCCGCCGCCGCTGGTGCCGGTCTTGGCGTCGACGACGATGCCGCCGGTCTCGATCAGCCCCTGCTTGAGAAAGGGGGTGAGGGCCAGCAGGCTGGCGGTGGGGAAACAGCCGGGGGCCGCCACCAGCCGGGCCGGGCGGATCCGCTCCTCCTCCCACTCCACCAGGCCGTAGACGGCCTCGGCGCAGAGGTCTGCGTCGCTGCGGGGGAACTGGCGGGCCTCGGAGGCGTACACCTCCTGCCACTGGGCCAGGGAGCTGTAGCGGTAGTCAGCCGAGAGATCGACGACCTTGACGCCGCGCTCCAGCAGGCCGGGCACGAGGGTGGAGGCCAGGCCGTTGGGCAGGCTCAGCACCGCCAGGTCGGCGGCCTCGGCGATGGCGTCCATCTCAGGGCTGCGCACCACCGGATCGCCGGGCAGGGGCAGAAAGGGGGTCAGCTCGCTCCAGCGCTTGCCGCTGCTGCGCTCACCCCCCAGGTAGGTCACGGTGAGGCTGGGATGGCCCTGCAGGAGGCGCAGGGTCTGGAGGCCGCCGTAGCCGGTGGCTCCGATCACGGCGACGCGCTGGCTGGCCATGCCGAAGGCTCGGGAACGGCTGACTGTACCGGGCTTTATAAAAGTGACAGCCCCACCCATCCCCGGGTGGCGTTGGTCCGCCCCCCCTGCCGAGCCCGCCCTTGAGCGCCAGCCCCTCCAGCACCCCCAGCGCCACGGACGCCAGCCCAGCCGCCAGCGGTGGCGGTGCGATCGCCTTCGACTCGATCGCCGACGGGCTGGCCGCGATCCGCAACGGCGAGATGGTGGTCGTCGTGGACGACGAGAACCGCGAGAACGAGGGCGACCTGATCTGCGCCGCCCAGTTCGCCACCCCCGAGCAGATCAACTTCATGGCCACCGAGGCCCGGGGCCTGATCTGCCTGGCGATGGAGGGCGAGCGGCTCGACGCCCTGGAGCTGCCGCTGATGGTGGCCCGCAACACCGACGAGAACCAGACCGCCTTCACCGTCAGCGTCGACGCCGGCCCGGAAAACGGCGTATCCACGGGCATCTCCGCCGAGGACCGGGCCCGCACGATCCAGGTGGCGATCCATCCGGCCACCCAGCCGGCGGACCTGCGTCGCCCCGGCCACATCTTCCCGCTGCGGGCACGGCCCGGTGGGGTGCTCAAGCGCGCCGGCCACACCGAGTCGGCCGTTGACCTTTCGCGCCTGGCCGGCCTGTACCCCGCCGGGGTGATCTGCGAGATCCAGAACGTCGACGGTTCGATGGCGCGGCTGCCCCAGCTGGTGGCCTACGCCCGCCGCCATGGGCTGCGCCTGATCAACATCGCCGATCTGATCCGCTACCGGCTCGACACCGAGCGGTTCGTGCGGCGCCAGGCCGAGGCCGCCCTGCCCAGCGCCTTCGGCGAGTTCCGGGCCATCGGCTACCGCAACGAGCTCGACGGCAGCGAACACGTCGCCATCGTCAAGGGCCATCCCGAAACCGCCACGGCTCCGGTGCTGGTGCGGGTGCACAGCGAATGCCTCACCGGCGATGCCTTCGGCTCGCTGCGCTGCGACTGCCGGCCCCAGCTGGAAGCCGCCCTGCGCATGGTCGAGGCCGCCGGCGAGGGGGTGGTGGTGTATCTGCGCCAGGAGGGGCGCGGCATCGGCCTGATCAACAAGCTGCGGGCCTATTCGCTCCAGGACGGCGGCCTCGACACGGTGGAGGCCAACGAACGGCTCGGCTTCCCCGCCGATCTGCGCAGCTACGGCGTGGGGGCCCAGATCCTCAGCGACCTGGGCGTGCATCGGCTGCGGCTGATCACCAACAACCCCCGCAAGATCGCCGGGCTCGGCGGCTACGGGCTGCAGGTGGAAGACCGGGTGCCGCTGGTGATGGACCCTGGCTTCCACAACGCCGACTACCTGCAGACCAAGCAGGACAAGCTGGGCCACTTGATGGAGACCCCAAGCCGCAACGGCCCCGGCCACGGCGCGGCCCCGGTACTTACCGCGCCGCCCAGCTGCCGCCTCGGTCCGGCGGCGGTGCTGGCCTGGCAGTGGGGCGGGGAAGGGGAACTGGAGCCCACTGAGCTCACCGCCCACTGGCAGGAGCTGCGCGGCTGGGCCGCGGATCAGGGCTTGGACCTCGAGCTGGAGGAGCACCCACGGGTGCTGGCGCTGCTGGATCAGCCCAGCCTGGCGGTGCTGTTGACGGGCAGCTCCGAGTCCGGGCTGGCGGAGGCCCTACACCGCCTGGCCACCTGGCCCACCACCGCCAGCGTGAGCCTGCTGCTGGCCCCCGACAGCCAGCGCACCACCCACCCCAGCAACACGCTGGAAGCCCAACGGCGGCCCCTGGTGGAACTCACCGCCGAGCAGCCGGCGCTGCGCATGGCACCGGGCACGCTGATCCGCTGGTGCTGAGCTGATCGGCGAGGAGAGCTCGCCGATCAGCCCTCGATGGTGATCAGCCCTCGATGGTGACCTTGTTGATGCGGGTGCCGTTCTTCAGGGCCATCACCACATCCAGGTTGCCGGTGAGGCCGAACACGGTGTGCACGCCATCGAGGTGGGGCTGGGCCTCATGGCAGATGTAGAACTGCGAGCCACCGGTGTTGCGGCCGGCGTGGGCCATGGCCAGGGTGCCGGCCTGGTGCTTCTGGGCATTGATCTCGCAGTCGATCTGGTAGCCGGGACCGCCGGTGCCGGCGACGCCGCGGGCGCCCTCGCGGCTGTTGGGGCAACCGCCCTGGGCCATGAAGCCCGGGATCACGCGGTGGAAGGCCAGACCGTCGTAGAAGCCGTCCTTGGCGAGCTTCACGAAGTTGGCCACGGTGTTCGGTGCGTCGGCGTCGAACAGCTCCAGTTCGATGCGGCCGGCATCGGTGTCCATCACGGCCTTGGTCACGGCTGCGTCCTGCAAACGACACCAAGTATGCGTGTCGCCCCGCAGGGGCCGGGGCCGCCGCAGAGACGGAGGTCGTCGGCATCACCGCCGCGCCCCATCAGCGGCGATCGCCGTCCGGTAGAACGGATTCACTGCCCGTGGGGATCGCCCCGCCCCAACGCCGATGAGCTTCAGCCCCGGTCTCGACCTCACCCAGGCCCGTCTCGGGGTGCTCGGCGGCAGCGGGCTGTACGCCATGGAGGGCCTGGAGGACATCCAGGAGATCAGCGTCGACACCCCCTTCGGCCCGCCCTCCGACAGCCTGCGGCTCGGACGCCTCGGCGCCATGGAGGTGGTGTTCCTGGCGCGCCATGGCCGCCACCACAGCTTCACCCCCTCCGAGGTGCCCTACCGGGCCAACATCTGGGCCCTGCGCTCCCTCGGCGTGCGCTGGATCCTCTCCCCCTCGGCGGTGGGCTCGCTGCAGCCGCAGGTGCGCCCGCTGGACATGGTGGTGCCCGATCAGTTCATCGATCGCACCCACCAGCGCCCCCTCAGCTTCTTCGGCGAGGGCGCCGTGGCCCACGTGGCCCTCGCCGATCCCTTCTGCCCCACCCTCAGCCGCCTGCTGGCGGATGTGGCCGACAGCCTGATGCCCGAGGGCCGCAACCTGCACCGCGGCGGCACCTACCTGTGCATGGAGGGTCCGGCCTTCTCGACCCGGGCTGAGTCGAACGTCTACCGCAGCTGGGGCTGTGCGGTGATCGGCATGACTAACCACACCGAGGCACGGCTGGCCCGGGAGGCGGAGATCGCCTACGCCACCCTCGCCATGGCCACCGACTACGACTGCTGGCACACCGACCACGACAGCGTCAGCGTGGAGATGGTGATCGGCAACCTGCGCAGCAACGCCGAGCTGGCCCAGCAGATCGTGCGCACCACCGCCGAGCGCATCGCCGCCCAGCGCCCCGCCAGCAGCGCCCACTCGGCCCTGCGCGATGCCCTGATGACCCCCAAGGACCAGGTGCCGCTGGAGACCCGCCGCAAGCTCGACCTGTTCACGGCCCCCTACTGGGGCGAGCTGAGCTGAAGGCAACGGCGGAGTCCGCAGGACGGGGTGAGCCGCCCAGCGCGGCTCAGGCCTCGAGCGCCCGGCGCAGCAGGCCACCCGCCGAATCCAGGCGCCGGCGCCCCTCCTCGGGCTCCAGGCCGGTGAGGGCCACCAGCAGCGCCAGCTTCACGGAGCCGCCGCTGCGCTCCAGCAGGGCCGCACCCTCCGTGCGCTCCACCCCGGCCAGGTCGGCGAGGATGCCCAGGGCCCGGTCTTCGAGCTTGCTGTTGGTCACCGCCACGTCGACCATGCGGTTGGCGTAGACCTTGCCCAGGCGCACCATCACGCCGGTGGAAAGGATGTTGAGGGCCATCTTGGTGGCGGTGCCCGCCTTGAGCCGCGTCGACCCGGCCAGCAGCTCGGGACCGGTGAGCAGGCGGATCTCGATGTCGCTGGCCATGGGCACCTGCTCGGTGCTGACGCAGGCCATCGCCACCGTGAGCGCCCCGAGGGAGCGGGCGTAGGCCAGGCCGCCATGGACGTAGGGGGTGGTGCCACCGGCGGCGATCCCCACCAGCGCATCTGCGCCGCTGAAACCGCGGGCCTCCAGGTCGGCGCGGCCGCCCTCGGCCAGATCCTCCAGGCCCTCGGAGCTGCGCAGCAGGGCGGGGGCGCCGCCGGCCAGCACCCCCTGCACCAGCTCCGGCGGGGTGCAGAAGGTGGGCGGGCACTCGGCAGCATCGAGCACCCCCAGGCGCCCGGAGGTGCCGGCACCCAGGTAGAACAACCGGCCGCCCTGGCGCAGCCGCTCGGCGATCGCCTCGATGGCGGCGGTGAGGCCTTCGGCGGCGCCGGCCAGGGCCTCCTGGGGGCGGCGGTCCTCGTCGATGAACAGCCGCACGAGCTGGGCGGTCTCGAGCCGGTCAAGCTCGCTGCTGCGGGGGTTGGGCTGTTCGGTGAGCAGGTGGCCGCGGCTGGAGCTGCCGCTGGCGGCGGAGAACGGGGTTCCGCTCACAGCAGGCCCTCAAGCCGGCGGCGGAAGTCCTCCAGCTCGGCATCGCCGCTGCTGATCGGACCGTCCTGGGGCGCTTCGGCGGCTGAGCCACTCACCAGGGTGGCGCCACCGGCCTGGGTCTCGCCGTCCTCCCGTTCCTGCCAGCTGGTGACGTCCATGTTCTTCTCGGGCGGCGCGATCAGCAGCCGCTCCTCCGGCGACTGGGGCAGGAAGCCGGCCGGCACGAAGCGGGCCTGATAGCCCGCCTGGGTGCAGAACTGCTCCATCTCGACCCGGTCGAGGGCCTCCACCGTGGGCAGCGGGAAGTCCTGGGCCTCCAGCAGACCGGCGTAACGCTCGGCGTCGTCGCGGTCTTCGAACAGCAGTACCACCGTGCTTCCGTTCAATTCGAGCGAGTGGATTCCCTCGTTGTCGCTCCCGGCATCGAAGAGCAGGACATGCACCGGCATGGCGGAGGGCGATGGAGGGCTCCGCCAGTGTCTCACCGATCGCCGATCTCTTGGCGGCGATCGGTATGGCGGCAGTGGGTGTGCCTGCAGTCAGTGTGGCGGCAGCCAGTGTGCCGGCGTTCAGGCCTGCTCTTCGGCCGCCAGCTGCTGGAGCCGCCCGTAGAGGGCCTCCTCCACCTCGCTGAGCTCAGCGGGCACCACCAGCCGGATCTCCACCAGCTGGTCGCCCCGCTCCGTGCCGCGCTCCAGACCCCGGCCCCGCAGCCGCAGCAGGCGGCCGCTGGAGGAGCCGGGCGGCACCCGCAGCTGCACGGGCCCCTGCAGGGTGGGCACCACCGCCAGGCAGCCCAGGGCGCCATCGGCCGGCGCCAGCTCCAGCTGATAGAGAACCCGCAGGCCATCGATGCGCAGACCCTCCGGCGTGCGCACCCGCAGCTGCAGGAAGTGGTCGGCGCCACCGGGGGCCACGCCCGCCAGCCGCAGCCGCCAGCCATCGCCGGCGAGGGGCGGGGTCCAGACCTCCAGCGCGGTGCCGTCCGCCAGCTCCAGCTCGACCCGCTCGCCGGCCAGGGCCTGCTCGGGGCTGAGCTCCACCAGGGTCTCCTGATCCGTGGCGGCCACCACCGGCGGCGGCGCGGGGGCCGCGGCGGTGACGGAACCGCCAGCCGGCGACTCCGCCGCTGGCCGGGTCCGGGCCTGGGCGGCTCCCGGATCCGCATCGCCCTGCCAGGCACCCTCGGGCCCGTCCGCCTCGGACGCCTCCGAGCCCGCCCAAGCGCCGTCGGCTGGCCGCGGGGCCCGGCGGCGACGACCGAACAGCCCATCGAGGTAGTCCTCGAAGGCGGGGAAGCCCGAGGCAAAGGGATCGAGACCGGCGGCGGCCTCGGGCCCGGCGAGCCCCTGCTCCCAGGCGGCCCGGCGCGCCGGATCGCTGAGCACCGCATAGGCCGCATTCACGGCCTTGAAGCGCTCCTCGGCCACCGGGTCGTTGCCGTTGAGGTCGGGGTGCCAGCGGCGCGCCTGCTGGCGGAAGGCCCGCTTGAGGCTGCCGGCATCGGCGCCGGGCTCCAGGCCGAGCACGGCCCAGAGGTCCGTGGCCTCGCTGAACGACGTACCGGCCCGCATGGGCATCAGACCTCAGCCCAGGGGTCGTCGTGCTGGCCGCCGGCCGGCCGCGCTGGCTCCGGCACATAGCGGCGCTCCTCGTAGGAGCGGCTCTCGTGGCCCTCGCCGGCGAAGGGTTCCCCGTCGTCCTCGGGTGGGGCCGCCATGGGGCGGGAGGAGCGCCCCCGCGAGGCAGGCTCAGGCTCCCAGCGCTCCTGGTCCTGCCAGCGCTCGCGCTCGGGTTCGAGGCGGCCACGGCCGCGACCGGAGGGTTCGAGCTCCTGGCCCTGCCTGTCCTGGCCCCGCCAGTCCTGGCCTCGCCAGTCCTGGCCTCGCCAGTCCTGGCCCTGCCTGTCGCGAGCCTGCCAGTCGGTGCGTTCCCGCTCCGGGCGGTCCCAGGCCTGACGATCCCAGCTGGAGCCGCCGCGCTCGCGCTCGCTGCGGGCCGCCGACCAGGAGGGCTCGGCCCAGGGGTCCCGGTAGCCCCCGCCGGCGCCGCCCCGATCCCAGTCGTCCCAGTCGTCGTCGGCGAACAGCTCGTCCTTGAGGGAGCCGAGGGTGTTCTTGAGGCCCTGCAGGGGATTGCTCTCCACCTTGCGCTCGCTGGCCAGGCGGCGATTCAGCCCGTAGAGCGACTCCTGCAGCTGGCTCACCGCCAGATCCAGTTCGCCCAGGTCGCCGCCGTCGCGGGCATCGGCGGCGAGCAGATCCTGCACGTCGCGCACGGCGATCTCCACCGCCCGCTGCTGGCGTTCGGCGCCGTAGGGCCCCAGCTCCAGGGCGGCATCGCGCAAGCGGCGTTCCGCCTGGGCCACCAGGGTCTGGGCCCGGTTGCGGCGGTCGATCTCGGCCCGTTTGCGCCGATCCTCCGTGGCCTTCTGCTCGGCCTCGGCGATCAGGGTCTGGATCTCGTCCTCGCTGAGGTTGGAGCCGCCCTGGATGCTCACGCTCTGCTGGCGGCCGGTGGTGCGGTCGGTGGCCGACACCTGCAGCAGCCCGTTGGCGTCGATGTCGAAGGACACCTGCACCTGGGGCACACCGCGGGGCGCGGGCGGAATGCCGGAGAGCCGGAAGCGGCCCAGGCTCTTGTTGCCCTCCGCCATCTGGCGCTCGCCCTGGAGCACGTGGATCTCCACTGAGCTCTGGTTGGCCTCGGAGGTGCTGAACACGTCGCTCTTGCGCACCGGAATCGATGTGTTGCGCGGAATCAGCACCTTCATCACGCCGCCGATCGTCTCCAGGCCCAGCGACAGGGGAGTGACGTCGTTGAGCATCAGGTCGCGCAGCTCGCCGGTGAGGATGCCGGCCTGCACGGCCGCGCCGATCGCCACCACCTCATCGGGGTTCACCGACTGGCAGGGCTCCAGCGGGATCAGGGTGCGCACCATCTGCTGCACCATCGGCATGCGGGTGGAGCCGCCCACCAGCACCACGTCGTCGATGTCCTCCGCGGCCAGGCCCGAATCGCGCAGGGCCCGCTGCACGGGGCGCAGCAGCCGATCCAGCAGATCGGGGCAGAGGCTCTCGAAGCGGGAGCGCTCCAGGGTGGTCTCGATGTGCAGCGGGCCGGCATCGCCGGTGGCGATGAAGGGCAGGGAGATCGGCGTGCTGCTGACGCCCGAGAGCTCAATCTTGGCCTTCTCGGCCGCCTCGGTGAGGCGCTGCAGGGCCTGGCGGTCCCGGCGCAGATCGAGGCCGTGCTCGGCCTGGAAGCCATCGGCGAGCCAGTCGACGATGCGGCGGTCCCAGTCGTTGCCGCCCAGCTGGGTATCGCCGCTGGTGGCCTTCACGTCAAACACGCCCTGGGCGATGCGCAGCACCGACACATCGAAGGTGCCGCCGCCCAGGTCGAACACCAGCACCCGCTTGACGGTGCTGCGATCGAAGCCGTAGGCCAGGGCCGCCGCCGTGGGTTCGTTGAGGATCCGCTCCACGGCGATCCCCGCCAGCCGGCCGGCGTCGCGGGTGGCCTGGCGCTGGGCGTCGTTGAAATAGGCGGGCACGGTGATCACCGCCGCCTCTACCGGCTCGCCGAGGTAGGTGGCGGCGTCGTCCACCAGCTTGCGCAGGATGCTGGCCACCAGCTCCTCCGGCGCGTATTCGCGCTCGGTGGCCGGACACACGACCCGCACGTTGCCGGTGTCGTTGGCCCGCACCGTGTAGGGCACCGCCAGGCTGCCGTCGTCGAGCTCCTCCCACTGGCGCCCCACGAAGCGCTTGAGGTTGGCGAAGGTGTTGCGCGGATTGAGCACCAGCTGGCGGCGGGCCAGTTGCCCCACCAGCAGCTCCTGCTCCTTGCTGAAGCCCACCACCGAGGGGGTGGTGCGCCCGCCCTCGGCGCTGGCGATCACCTGGGGACGGCCGCCCTCCAGGACCGCCACCACGGAGTTGGTGGTGCCCAGGTCGATGCCGACGATCCGCCCCATGGATCCCTGAATGGAAGACCCAAACTAACGGTCCCACCGCCGAACTCCAGGTCAGCGGTCCCGGCAGTGGCCAAGCCGCTGGCGATCCGCAGCGGTGCGGCTCCATCAGCAGCCCCGCAAACGCCACGGTGCCGTTATGCCGTGAAGGCCCCATTGGCCGAGCTGGCACCATCGACGGCCTGCACGTTCCTGTTCGGACCAGACAACAAAAAAGCCGCCCGGAGGCGGCTCTTTGAAACGGAGAGGGAGGGATTCGAACCCTCGATAGAGTTGCCCCTATACAGCATTTCCAGTGCTGCGCCTTCGACCACTCGGCCACCTCTCCGCGAGGGGCATGTCACAGACCAACAGAAGTTCCGTTGATGTCTGCGGTGGGGCAACGGTGAGAATGTAGCAGTCGCCCCCCTCCCGCACCGCGCGCCGGCCATGCCGTTCAGCAGCCCCCCCTCGAGCGCCAGCCGCAGCCACCCGATCACGGTGCACTGGCGCCAGGAGGGGCGCACGATCCGCCTGGAGGTGCCCGAGGGCGAGTACATCCTGCGCAGCTTCGAGCAGCAGGGGGAGCCGCTGCCCTTCAGCTGCCGCAACGGCTGCTGCACCGCCTGCGCCGTGCGGGTGATCGCCGGGGAGATCGACCAGCGGGAATCCCTGGGCCTGTCGCGGGAGGTGCGCCGCAAGGGCTATGGCCTGCTGTGCGTGGCCCGGGCCCTCGGGCCCCTGGAGGTAGAGACCCAGGACGAGGACGAGGTCTACGAGCTGCAGTTCGGACGCCACTTCGGCCGTGGCAAGGTGCGTCCCGGCCTGCCCCTCGACGACGAATGAGCCTGAGCGCCAGCCTGCCCCCGCGCCTCAGCGACGCGGCCCACCAGGGCTCGGGCCTGCCGGAGGCCGAGCTGGAGCGCCTGGCCGGCGTCGCCCGCCGGGCGGCGGAGGCCGGCGCGGCTGAGCTGCGGCGCCATTTCGGCCAGCTGGAGCAGATCCGCGAGAAGGGCCGGGCCGGAGATCTGGTCACCGAAGCCGACGTGGCCGCCGAGCGGGCCGTGCTGGCGGTGCTGGAGGCCGAGACGCCGGACCTGGGCGTGCTGGCGGAGGAGAGCGGCCGCCGGGCCGGCGCGTCGGAGCTGGAGTGGTGCGTCGATCCGCTCGATGGCACCACCAACTACGCCCACCGCTATCCCTTCTTCGGCACCTCGATCGGCCTCACCTGGCGGGGGCAGCCGCTGCTGGGGGCCCTGGCGGTGCCGGCCCTGGAGCAGCTCTACTGGGCGGCGCCGGGCCTGGGGGCCTGGTGCAACGACGCCCCGATCGAGGTGAGCGGCTGTGGGGCGCTGGCGGAGTCGCTGCTGGTGACCGGCTTCGCCTACGACCGCCACACCCGCCTCGACAACAACTACGCCGAGTTCGCCTACTTCACCCACCGCACGCGCGGGGTGCGGCGCGGCGGCGCGGCGGCGGTGGACCTGGCCTTCGTGGCGGCGGGACGCCTCGATGGCTACTGGGAGCGGGGGCTCTCCCCCTGGGATCTGGCCGCCGGCGTGGCCCTGGTGGAGCAGGCGGGCGGGGTGGTGTGTGCCTACGACGGCGGCCCAGCCACGCTGGGCGCCGGCCGCCTGATCGCCTGCACGCCGGGCCTGCGCCAGAGCCTGATCGACGGCCTGGCAGCCTGCCGTCCCCTGAGCGGCGCCAGCTTCGGTGCGCCGGAACTGGACCGTGCCGGCCCCGAACCGGGCTGAGCCCGCGCTGGGCGGCCCAGGGGCCGATCCATAGGATCGAGCCCGATCTCCGTCGCCCCCTCCCCCCATGGCCCTGCAACCCGCCGCCGGCGCCAGGGACCTCAATCCGCGCCAGGTGGAGGGCAACCGCCGTCTCTGCGATCAGCTGGCGGAGGTGTACCGCCTGTGGGGCTACCAGGAGGTGGCACCCCCGACCGTCGAGCGGCTGGAGACCCTGGAGGCCGGTGGCGGCATCGCCAGCCGGGAGCTGGTGCGCCTGGCCGCCGATGAGCCCCTGGGCCTGCGGCCGGAGATGACCGCCTCGATCGCTCGG
Source organism: Synechococcus sp. GreenBA-s (assembly GCF_024345855.1). GTDB lineage: Bacteria > Cyanobacteriota > Cyanobacteriia > PCC-6307 > Cyanobiaceae > Vulcanococcus. The sequence goes on from NZ_JAGQBX010000003.1 coordinate 76,468, forward strand.
GCCGCCTGCACGCGGCTGGCGGCCCGGCCCCGGCCGCTGCGGCTGTGGAGCAGCGGCGTGGTGTTCCGCAGCGGCGTGGGCGATGCCGGGGGCCAGCGGATCGAGGAGCAGCTCCAGAGCGGTGTGGAGCTGCTCGGCAGCGGCGCCACCAACGGCGGCACCAACGACGGCAACGGCGGCGTGGCCGGCGTGGCCGATGCGGAACTCCTGCGGCTGCTGCTCGCCTGCCTGCGGCGGGTGGGCATCACGGGCGCCCACCAGCCGCGCCTGCTGCTCGGCCACCACGGCGTGCTCTCGGCCCTGCTCGATCAGGTGCCCGCTGAGCAGCGCACCGCCGCGCGGCAGGCCCTCACCGGCTTTGATCCCCTGGCGCTGGCGGCCCTGGAGCTGCCGCAGCGCCAGCGCCAGGGGCTGCAGGCCCTGATGCGGCTGCGGGGCGAACCGGCCGCCGTGCTCTATCAGCTGGAACAGCAGCTGGGCCCCTGCGCCCTCCTCGACGACCTGGATGCCACCCTCAAGGCGATCGCCCCGGTGGCGGCGGCCCAGGGGGTGACCCTGCAGCTCGATCCGAGCTTCCAGCCCCACTTCGACCTCTACGACGGGCTGGTGCTCAAGCTCGTCTGCCAGGGCGCCGACGCGCCGGTGGAGCTGGCCAGCGGCGGCCGCTACGACGCCCTGGTGGGGCGCTTCAGCAGCGAGCAGGAGCGCTCCAGCGCCTCCGGCATGGGTTTCGGCTTCGCCGTCGAGGCGCTGCGGGAGCTGCTCGATGGGGAGGTCGCCGAGCCTGAACCGCAGCCGCCGGTGCTGGTGGCCTATGCCAATGCCCTGGCGCTGCCCGCCGCCCTGGATCGGCTTGAGCAGCTGCATGGGGCAGGCAAGCGGGCCGAGCTGCTGGCGGAACCCTGCCCGACGCGGTCCAGCGCCGAGGCCATCGCCAGCGGACGCGGCTGCGCCGGCAGCGTCTGGGTGGAGCCCGGCGCTGCCTAGGATCTGCGCCAGACCATCGCCTTTGAAGCCCATGGCCCACACGATCCTCACCGACGTCTGCGAGGGCGTGGCGGATTGCGTGGATGCCTGCCCCGTGGCCTGCATCCATCCCGGCCAGGGTGCCAACGTGAAGGGCACCGGCTTCTTCTGGATCGACTTCGACACCTGCATCGACTGCGGCATCTGCCTGCAGGTGTGCCCGGTGGCCGGAGCGATCGTGCCGGAGGAGAAACCCGAGCTGCAGCGGGCCGGCTGACCACCGCCGCTGCCGCCCAGCCCCCAGTCCTGGAGACGGTCGATGCGCGTTCCACTGCCCCGCCCGTCCCGGCAGCCGTTGCCCGAACCGGCGGTGACCAAGAGGCTGCACCGCCGCCATGACCACCGCCGTGGGCTGGTTCAGGTGGTGATCGGGCTCTGCTGTGCCCTGCTGCTGCTGATCAGCGACCCGGCCACCGCGGCCAGCTTCGACGCGAGGGGTGCGGCCGGTTCCCTGCGGCCGCGTGGCACTCCCACCCAGCAGCTCGACGACGAGGCGATGCCCGAGCTGCAGCTGTTCGACAGCGCCGGCTCGGGTCAGCAGGACGAGCTGCTGCCGCCCCTGGGCCCGATGGGCTCCTCGGGGCTGGGCGGCGACCTGTTCGGGGAGTAACCCCAGCAGGTCGCCTCAGGTGGGTTCAGCCCTGGCGGCCGTGGGGACCGGCGGAGCCTGCTTCAGCGGGCCAGCAGGCCGAGGGCTCCCAGGGAGGCCACACCGCCGCTGAGGGCGAGCAGCAGGGCGAGGGCACGGGTCCAGGTCTGGGACATCCGGCGCAAGGCCAGGAAGCTGCCGCCGCTCACCAGCACGGAGGCGGTCAGGGCACCCAGCCACCAGCCCAGGGCAGCCCCCTCAGACGGAGCCTCGAGGCCGTGGAGCATGGCGTGGCTGGCCACGGCGGCGGCCACCAGGCCCCCGCCAAGGGCCTGCGGCGCGGCCTGAGGGGAGCGAACGCTGCGCAGCGAGAGCACGGCGACGGCGGCGATCGCCAGGGCCGCCAGCAGCTCCAGGCCGGGAATGCTGGCGCCCAGGGCGCCCGCCACGCCGCCCGCCACCGCGCCCGCCAGGGCCCAGAGCAGCAGCTGGCTGGAGAGCTGGGAGGCCGCCGCCCCCACCGCGATCAGCAGCAGGAGGTGGTCGGCGCCGGAGATCGGATGCAGGAATCCGGAAGCGAGGCCGCCGCCGGCCAGCTGGTGCGCCTGGGCCGGTTGCCCCAGCAGCAGCAGCGCCAGGGCGGACGTGCCGGCCAGCAGGGTCAGGGACCTGGGGGAAAGGGTCTGGGTCATCGAGGGGGCCGGTCCGCGCCGGGGAGGGAAAACAGCAGGCGGTGAGCGTTCTGACTGAGGAGGCGGCAGGCCTCCATCACAGCTGCGGGACAGCGCCGGACTCGCCGCAGGCCAGGCCTGCGCCCCACCGGACTTTCCTCGTTACCTCCAGGGCGTGACCCACTGGAACCGCTGGATCCATTCTGCCCTGGCTGGCGTGGAGCCGCCGCTGCCGGGGCTTGCGGCACCGCCAGGGGCAACCCTGCACCGTCAGGGGTAGGAATCGAGCCGGATCCACTCACCAGTTCGCCATAAAGACCTCCGGTAGGGGTAGCCAGACCACGCCAAGACCCTCAAGACGGAGTGCATCCAGATGCCATCAGATTGCGGGCGCCCACTGGCACCAGAGACCAGCAACGCTTGTGGGGCCAATTCAGTACCTCTAGGGTTAAATCGTGCCGTACCTGCGCTTTGACGGCGCCTGCCCTGTCACTCAGTGGACGTTTCTGACAGCCCCTCAGGGTGAGATGGGTTGGCCATACTCCCAGGCCTAGTGTTGGCCTGAGCTGGTCGCCCCCATGGCAGGCAAGGTCGCCCAACCAAGCACGGTCGACGGCGGCGTGGTGAACGGCGGCGTGGTGAACGGTGGCGCGGTGAATGGCGGCGCAGTGAACAGCGGCGTGATGAATGGTGGCGTGGATCGGCTGCTGGAGAGGTTCCACATCCTGGCTGAGCTGAGCAACGCCGATCTGGTGATTGCTGAGCTGCCGAGTGGTCGCTTCATCGACTGCAATTCCAGCGCCCACGCGCGACTGGGCTACAGCCGCGACGAATTCCTGGCCCTGCGTCCCGACAAGCTGCAGGCAGATCCCGACCACGACGGTGCCTGGGTGGCCGTGCAGATGGCCGCGATCCTGCAGGAGGGAGGGGGCGCCTTCAGCACGCATCACCAGCCATCAACCCCACGTCCGCCCTGTTCCGTCCGTTGCGGTCAACTAACCACAGGTCGGCAGCTACCGCAAAAGGAAGCTGTCCGGCCCCCGGCGGCGCCGCAGAGGAGAGGGCGCGCGGCACGGGTGCGACGGCACAGGTGCGCCGGCACGGAGGGCTAGGGGCCGCAGCCGCCCATCGGCACCGAGGCCTGAGGCCGTGCGGCGGCCATGGCGTCCAGCAGGCGACCCAGCATCAGCCGATTGCGGGCCTCGATCCGCTCACCCCAGGCCTCCAGATCCGCCAGCACCCGATCCACGCCTTCGGCGCCGTGGGCCCGCCGCACAAACTCCGGGACGGCCTCGACCCACGACCGCGCCAGGGCTGGGGTGATCTCAGCGTGGAACTGCAACCCCCAGGCGCACGGCCCAAGGCGGAATACCTGTTCGCGGCAGGCCAACGAGGAGGCCAGCAGCACCGCGTGGGCGGGCAGGCGGCAGCGATCGCCGTGCCAGAAGAACACCGGCTCGCAGGCCTGCAACCCAGCCAGGGCAGGCTCCTCCGCAGCGGCCGGCAGCCACTGCACAGCCCCGCAACCCACTTCCGGCAGGACCTGAGGAGGGTCCCCCTGGGTGAGGGGCTCCACCGCTCCGCCGGCGGCATGGGCAAGCATCTGCGCGCCCAGGCACAGGCCCAGCACCGGGGCCCGGGCCTCCAGCCGAGCCCGGATCAGCGCCAGTTCCGCCGGCATCCAGCCATGGGCCGGGTCGTCGCGATCGCCCACCCCCATCGTTCCGCCCAGCACCACCAGGATCTGGCCGGGCTGGTGCGGCTCGGGCAGGGGATCGCCGCAGTCGAGGCGGCAGAGCCTCCAGCTCCAGTTCCGTTCCGCCACCAGCTCGGCCAGGATGCCGGGCCCCACCAGCGCCTGGTGCTGCAACACGATCACCTCAGGCATGGCGCACCTGCGATCCGGGTCGGGGCCATCGTGATGGATCCCTCAGGGCCCACGGTTGGATCTGAACCACCGGGCCGCTGCAGCAAGCTTCCGGGAGCCGCTGCGCTGCCATGACGGGCCTGACTGGATTTCTGGATCGCCGCTCGCCGGTGTTCGCCCGGCGCGCCATGGCCCATCGAGCGGGCGTGGATCAACGGCTCGATGGGGTGGCGCTGGGCTTCTGATCCAGCAGAACCTGCACCTGGTAGTCGTTCCAGCCTTCGCCGCGCCAGCGCTCGCCGAGGGCAGCGGCCACGGCACTCACCAGCAACAGCAGCGGCAGGAGGCCTGGATCGCCCTGGAGGGTGAACACGAAGGCGGCGCAGAACAGCGGGCAGCCATGGGCAGCGGCAAACAGGGCAGTGGCGCCCACCGCCGCCAGCTGGGCGAGCGCCTGGCTGTCCAGCCCCGGCAGCCCCTGCAGGGGGCTGATCAGCAGGGCACCGAGGCCCATGCTGTCGTGCATCAGGCCGCCGGGAGCTCCCAGCGCGAGGCTGAGCACGCTCGAGAGCAGGCGCCAGAGCCAGATCAGCGGCGGGCCCACGCTGTCACCGGAGAGGGCCGCCGCCAGCGACAGGGAGCCGTCATTGAGGCTGAGGCCGCCACTGGCCAGCGCCAAGGCGGTGAGTGAGCCCGCCAGCAGCAGCGTGCCCAGCAGCCGGCGCTGCCCCAGCAGGCGTTTCACCGCCGCCGCCGCCGGCAGCAGCAGCCGCACCAGCAGGGCGCCCGCGGCCGCTCCCACCAGGGTGAGCGCGGCGGCCCAGCCCCAAACCTGCGGCGGCAGCGGCCCGAGCGCCAGGCCCGGCAGGCGCGCCGGCTGGCCCATGGTGGTAGCCACCAGCATGCCGCTGCCCGCCAGCAGCAGCGCCGGCAACACCAGCGGCAGGCCCCGGCGCTGGCCCAGCTCTTCCAATCCGTAGGCAACAGCCAGCAGGGGAGAGCGAAACGCCGCTCCGAGGCCGGCCGCGCCACCGATCACCGCCACCAGAGGCGGGGAGAGCGAGGCCAGCAGCTGAAACCCGGGCCAGCGGCGGCGGATCGCCAGCAGCACGCTGGCCCCGAGCGCCACCGACGGCGACTCCACGCCCACCGCCAGGCCCCCCAGGTGGGTGAGCAGCATCAGGGGCAGCCGCCGCAGCTGGGTGGCCAGGCTGAGCTGCTGCAACCAGAGGTCCTCTCGCCCGGCCCGCTCGGAGTCGGGGGCGCGATCGAGGGCCAGCAGCGGGGCTGTGCCGCCACCCCGGCCGCCGGCCAGCGGGCCCCAGGCCAGCAGGATCAACAGGCTGGTGGCCGCAAACACCAGCAGACCACCGAGCAGCGGCTGGGGCTGGGGCGCCAGCCACAGCCCCCGTTGCAGGCGGAAGCCGAGTTCCGAGAGGGCCTGATAGGGCCACAGCAGGACCCCAAACACCACACCCAGCAGCAGCCAGCTGCTCAGCGCCGCCATGGCGGAACGGGGTTGCGTCAAGTTGAAGGCGCAGGGAACCGGCGGCTCCATGCTGAACGGCCTGGGTCGCCCTGGCAGCGGAGTCGGGAAGCATCGCCGCACCCCTGCAGGGTGTGGATCGCCTTCCTGCTGCGCTTTGCGTCGTCTGCGTTGTGGGGCGTCAGCGCTGCAGCAGCCAGCGCAGCAGCGACAGGCCGATGATCAGGCCGATGCCGGTGTTCCACAGCCAGGACGGCCGCTCGGCAAGGCGCCGCAACCAGGGCGGCAGCTGATCGCGCCACTGCTCCAGGGCCAGCGCCGCCAGCAGGAGCACCAGCACGGGAAGACCGATCGCCAGCACCAGGTCCCGCAGCATCGGCCCTCCCCAATGGCTGCAGCGTATTCAGCCGCAAGGTCTGGATGACCTGTCGCTGGCTCAACCTGTCCGCCGCCGCGGGCCGCGCCTCAGCGGCCTCCAGGGCGCCGAGGCTGATCCGGCCTGCTTCATCCCGCTGGCCTGGATGCTCCCCTGGCTCCCCTCGGGATGCCGATGCGCTGCTGCCGGTGCAAGGCGACGTCCGCGAAGACGTCCACGATGAGGTCCGCGATGACGTCCGCGATGCGGATGTGCCGGCGACCCGAGGCTGGCTGCGGCCACAGGTCGGCCACAGAGTGCACTGGAATCGCGCGATCGGGGAGCAGGATCGTCATCCCCTTGACCCCCCGTCCCTGCCCTGACCACACCGGCACCACCCCTGCAGATCCGACCGTTCGAGCCCGCCGACTGGCCCTCGATGTGGTCTCTGCTGGAGCCGGTGTTCCGCGCCGGTGAGACGTTTCCCCACGACCCGGCGATCACGGAGGCCCAGGCCCGACTGCTGTGGATCGAGCAGACCCGGGCGGTGATGGTGGCCGCGGATGCCACTGGCGCGGTGGTGGGCACCTACTACCTCAAGCCCAATTCCCTGGCCCTCGGTGCCCATGTGGCCAACGCTGGCTACGTGGTGGCCGAACATATCCGCCGCCAGGGGATCGGCAGCCGCCTCTGCCAGCACTCCCTGCAGGCGGCGCGGCGGCTGGGCTTCCGCCTGATGCAGTTCAACCTGGTGGTGGGCACCAACACCGCTGGGATCCGCTGCTGGCAGCGCAACGGTTTTCAGGTGGTGGGAACCTTGCCTGGGGCGTTCCGCCACAAGCAGTTGGGCTACGTCGATGCCCTGGTGATGGTCCAGTCCCTGGTGGAGGGGCCGACCCCATGAAGGTGGTGCCGCTGCGGCTGCAACCCGGAAAGGATCTACGCCAGGCGCTGGATGCCTGGATGGGCGAGCAGGCGGCGCAGGCCGGCTGCGTGATCACTGCTGTCGGCAGCCTGTCAGTCGCCCGGGTGCGCTTCGCGGGGGCGGCTGAACCCACCGTGATCCGAGGAGATCTGGAGATCCTCAGCCTCTCCGGCACCCTTTCAGCCGATGGCGCCCACCTGCACATCGCTGTGGCCGACAGCGAAGGTGCAGTGATCGGCGGCCACCTCTGCGCCGGCTCGCTGGTGCGCACCACCGCGGAGCTGGTGATCGGCCTGCTGCCGGAGTGGCTCTTCAGCCGGGAGCTCGATCCAGCCACCGGCTACGCCGAGCTGGCCATCAAGGATCGGCCAGAGCGGTGATCGCCCGCAGGGTCTCCAGCAAGTCCGGTAGTTGCTGCTGGCTGGCCTGATCCGGCGACAGAAACGCAGGAAGCGCCTCAAGGAAGGCGGCGGTGTTCAACAACTCGTGGTTCCGCCGCAGAGGTTTTCCCAGGTCTTCCTGGAGGGCTTTAGCGTCATCGCTTGGCCCCACAGACTTTTCCATCACCATCTTCTGCAACGACCGCAGCCCAGACCACCGCGTTTTCGCTTGATGCTTCTCCCGTCCCTGGCCAAGCGGCACAGGCAACCCGAGTGGATGGACCAGCCCGGCATCGATCCTGTCGCCCACAGCCAGGCCCTGCAGGGTCTGCGCAGGATCAACGCCTTCAGCGGAGCCGTCGGTTCCCTGTTCGCTCCGATCCGTTCTCTGGCCCGAGAGCGCTGCGGCCGCCCGCTGCGGGTTCTGGATCTGGCCTGTGGCGGTGGGGACAACACCACCGCCCTGGCGGAACGGGCTCGCCGAGAAGGGCTCGCCGTACAAATTGACGGCTCCGACCTCAGCCCGCAGGCGGTGGCCATCGCGACCCGCAGCGCCGAGGAGCGGGATCTTGGGGCCAGGTTCTTCCAGGCCGATGCCCTTAACGATCCCCTCCCCGAGGACTATGACGTCATCCTCTGCAGCCTATTTCTGCACCATCTGGATCAAGAACAGGCGGTGGATTTACTGCGTCGGATGGGTCGCGCCAGCCGCTGCCTGGTGTTAGTCAATGACCTGATCCGTAGTCCCCTGGGCTACGGCTTGGCCTGGGCTGGCTGCCGGCTTCTGAGTCGCTCCCCGATCGTTCATTTCGATGGTCCAGTCTCGGTGCAGGGCGCCTTTCAGTTGCAGGAAGTGCGGGCTCTGGCGGTCCGGGCAGGCCTTGAGGGTGCCTCCCTGCAGCGCAGCTGGCCCGAGCGCTACCTGCTGCGTTGGCGCCGTTCGCCCATTGCGCCCCAGCCATGAGCAGTGCTCCGGAGTGGGACGTGATCGTGATCGGGGCCGGACCCGCCGGTGTCCTGGCGGCCCACCAGTTGGCCCGTTGCCAGCTGCGGGTGCTGCTGGTGGAAAAGCGGGCGTTCCCCCGCTGGAAGGTCTGCGGCAGCTGCCTCAATGGCGTTGCCCTCAAGGCCCTGGAGACGGCGGGTCTGGGCCATCTGCTCGATGCTCTTGGTGCTGTTCCGCTGGAGCGGATCCGCCTCGGTCTGCAAGGGCGTCAGCTTGAACTCGCCCTCCCGGCGGGCCGTTCCCTTTCCCGAGGCCGCCTCGACCTGGCCTTGTGCGAGGCCGCCGTAGCTGCCGGCGCCGTGTTGCGTTCGCTGTGCGAGGCCACCGTGGCTGGGTCCCATCCCGGCGGCAGGGAGGTGCAGCTGCGTTGCGGCGCCGATGTCCAGCTCACCAGCGCCCGGGTCGTGCTGGTGGCCTCGGGTCTGGGCAACTCTGGCCTGGGTCCGGAGATACCGATCCAGACGCGGATCAGCCCCCGGGCCAGGATCGGCGCCGGCTGCGAGCTGGATGCCGGGGTGCGGGGCTACGGCAGGGGCACGATCCACATGGCCATCGGCAGGCATGGCTACGTGGGACTGGTGCGCAATGAAGCGGGCGCGCTCAACCTGGCGGCCGCCTTCGATCGACCCCACCTGATTGCCGCCGGTGGGCCGGCCTCCAGCGCCGCCGCAGTGCTGGCCGAGGCCGGCTTTGATCCCCTGCCCGCCGCCGCCACTGCCACCTGGCGGGCGACGCCAGCCCTCACCCGTCGGTCCATTCCCCCGGCGGCCGAACGGGTGCTGCTGCTGGGGGATGCCGCCGGCTATGTCGAGCCGTTCACGGGGGAGGGCATGGGCTGGGCCCTGGTGGGAGCTCTGGCTGTCGTACCGCTGGTGTTGCAGGGCCAAAAGGAGTGGAATCAGGGCCTTGAACGTGAATGGGCCCGTAGCCATGCCTGCTTGATCGGCACGCGGCAACGCTTCTGCCATGGGCTGGCCTTCGCCCTGCGGCGTCCGGGGCTGAGCCGAGCCCTGTTGGTGGCTGCCGGGTGCTGGCCGTCCCTGACAGCCCCCCTGCTCCAGCATCTCGATGGTGCCTCTCACCAACGGAGCACTCCAGAGCCATGTCCCTGACGATTCACGGCCTGGGCACGGCCCTGCCCTCCCATCGCCTGGCCCAGGGCGATGCCGCCACGATCGCGACCCGGGTCGCCCTGCCGGAGCAGGAGCCTTCGCCGTCCAAGCGCCGGCTGCTCGAGACCCTCCATCGCCGCTCCGGGGTCGCGATGCGCCACATCGTGCTGGAGGACCTCACGGGCAAGAACTCCGGCCACGACCAGAGCTTCTTTGGCGCCACCAGTCCTGGCACCGGGGAGCGGATGCGTCGCTACACCCAGGAAGCACCGCCCCTCGCCCTGCGGGCTGTGCGGGCTGCCCTGGAGCAGGCGCAGCTGCCCCCCGAACGCATCACCCACCTGGTCACGGTCTCCTGCACCGGCTTCCATGCGCCCGGCGTCGATCTGGCCCTGATGGCCGCCCTGCCGCTGCGCCCCAGCGTGGCCCGCACCCATGTGGGCTTCATGGGTTGTCACGCCGCCCTCAACGGTCTGCGGGTGGCGGCCGGTTTCACCGGCGCCGATCCCGAGGCCTGCGTCATGCTCTGCGCCGTCGAGCTTTGCAGCCTGCACCTGCAGTACGGCTGGGAGGCCGAAAGGATCGTGGCCAATGCACTGTTCGCCGACGGCGCCGCCGCTCTGGTGGCCTCCAGCGAAGGGCCGGCGGCGGTGATGCAATCAGACTCGGGGCTGCGGCGATTGATCGCCAGCGGATCGTTGCTGGTGCCCGCCAGCGCCGAGGCCATGTCGTGGGCGATTGAGGATCACGGCTTCGTCATGGGCCTGTCCCCCCAGGTCCCCGATCTGATCGCGGAGCATCTGAGGCCCTGGCTGGAAGGGTGGTTGGCGGACTATCAACTGACGCTCGAATCGATCGGCTCCTGGGCCGTGCATCCCGGTGGCCCTCGCATCCTCTCGGCGGTGACGGAGACCCTGGGACTCGATCCCGCCCTGATCGAGCACTCCCGATCGGTGCTGAGGGATTGCGGCAACATGTCCTCGCCGACCCTCTTGTTCATTCTTGAGCGCCTGCGTCGCAGCGGCGCACCAGGTCCGTGCCTGGCGATGGCTTTCGGCCCAGGGCTCTGTGTCGAGGTGGCGCTGTTGGAGTGAGAAGCAACAGCTTCTGACTGGGAATCAACGACTGCGTAGCTCTGCTGATAGCCCTCGTTCACCGCCCGGAAACCCACCTTGGGGAGCTCCTTCTCTGCTGAATACAGCAGCAGTCCCCTGCTCTCAGCCGTTCTGCCCTGCGTGCCCGTGATGCCCTGGTGCTGCAGCACCGGTTCGCGGATCTGACCAAGCCAGCCCCGCAGCCGCGGCGTGAGCGGCAGGAACAGGTAGAGCCCCATCAACGGCACCCCGATCGACACAACCGCCGCTGCCGGATCATCCGCCAAGGCACTTCCCAGCAACGCCGGCTGCCCCTCCACCAGCCTCAGCCCTAAGGGCAGCAGGATCAGGCCACCAGCAATCCTGAAGGCCTGCAGGCTGATCCCAAAGAACCCAAGCAGGCCCGATTCCACCAGCAGGCCAGAAGCAGCACAGACAGGCAGGTGAGCACCGCCAGACGACTGATGCGCCGCAGGCGGGAATCGCTTCCGGCGCCGGCTTGGCCCACGACACTGAGCAAACCCACCGAATCACTCAGAGCCAGCAAACCCACCGCAAGCGTGGAGAGGCTCATGGCTTTGGTGGTGTGATGCCCATCGCCTGGCCGCCAAAGTACCTCGTCATGTCGGACTGCAGATGCCAGGCCGTCAGCAACGTTTTGGCGATGCGCCTGAGCTCGGCCACGTCGTTGCAGGCATCGATGGCTCTGGCCTGGGTCTCAACAACGAACTGGCGACTGAGATCACGATCCGCCAAGGCCCTGATGCAATATTTCAATACGTTAAGCAGTGGCAACGCGAGCCGCGGCCGGTTTCCCGCACGGTTCCATCCACTTGTGTCCCAGGCTTCACCCGTGCCACCGGGGCTACCAGAGGAACCCAGCAGGTTGAGCTGGCGCGCCCCTCGTCAGAGTGGTCGGCAACAGGTCAAAGCAAAGATCCTGCGACTTAAGAATGGCAGATCAATTGAGTTGATGCTCCAAGAGGCAGGCATGGCCACTATCCGGAAGGCAAACGATTGTGGTGCTTGGGATAAAGCGTACCAATCGCTTCTCCCCTCGTGGGGAAGGCAGGAGCCGATCCGCCCCTGAGGCCAGAATTAAAACAGGCTGATGAACGCGATCAAGGGGATGATCCTCCAGATGAAACTGTCTGAGTAATGCCATTCTCCAGGCAGCGCTTTGAGGCCCCGCAGCCTGCATGGCAGCCGGGAGCTGATGCCATGTTGGCCTGCTGACCCGATGGGATGCAATCAGAAGACTGCACAAACTGAGGGCCAAGGCGCCGTTGATGAAGGCCCCGCAGCCGCTGGCCGGCTGGCCGGCACGATCAACGGCCATCGCGCTGGAGGGCCAGGACACCGCTTCGCGGAAGGAGGGCTGGTCATCGAGACGCAGTTGATCTTCCAGAACCACTGCGATGGGGAAGCCGCTTGCCATCGGCGCTTCAGGGATGGGGCTCAGCCTGGTAGGGGCTGGCCAGGAATCGCCGGCCTGCCTCCGTTGCCGTGAAGGATTGCAGCGGCACCAGACCGGAACGCTTGCGGGTCTTAAGGATTGCTTTAGGTTTTGGCTGTCCTGGAGCTGCCGGTGGTTCAATCCCTCTCGATTCTTGCCGCTACCGGTCTGGCAGGGCTGGCCCTGGTGAGCCTCTCCATCGCCTTCCTGTTCTGAGCAGCCTGTTGATCTGAGCCGCTGCCTGCGGCCGTGGCGACGCGGTGCCGGCTGTGATCCGACATCCTTGGCTCCATTCCAGTTGACGTTGGTGCCCCTCGATCCCGCCACCCTTCGGTCCCTGCCGAGCACGCCAGCGCTGAGCGGAGTGCTCGAGATCCTTGCCTTTTTTCGGGATCCTGATTTCGCCCGCTCCCGCTTCGAGCGCTACGGCGATGTGTATGAAACCAGCCTGCTGGGGCAACGGACCGTGTTCATTCGCGGCGGCCAGGCGATTGGCGACCTGTTCGCCCAGGGCGATGCGGTCCAGGGCTGGTGGCCCGACAGTGTGCGTGAGCTGCTGGGGCCCCTGTCGTTGGCGAACCGCAACGGTGCCGACCACAAGGCCCGCCGCCGGGTGGTGGGCCAGCTGTTCGCCTCAGCTGCCCTCAAGCGCTACAGCCCAACGATCGTGGCGCTGGTCAACGAGCTCAGCCAGGAGCTGATCGCCTCAGATGCGCCGGTGGCCCTGGTGCCAAAACTGCGGCGTTTTGCCTTCAGCGTGATTGCGAGCACGGTGCTGGGGCTTGACCCCGTCGATCGCGATGCCCTGTTCGTGGATTTTGAAACCTGGTGCCAGGGTCTCTTCTCCCTGCCTCTCGCGTTGCCCGGCAGCCCCTACGCCCGTGCCCGCCAGGCCCGCCAACGTCTGCTCATGCGCCTAGGCGCTGTGCTGACGAAGGCGCAGGCCGCCATGGCTTCCGGAGCACCCATCGCCGCCGGCGGCCTTGATCTGCTGGCCGGTGGCCTGGATGAAGCCGGTCTCCCCCTGGGCGACGACGACGTGGCGGAGCAGCTTCTGCTGCTGCTGTTTGCCGGCTACGAAACCACCGCATCCGCCCTGAGTTGCCTGCTTCTGACCCTGCTGCAACACCCAGCCGAGCTGGCCTGGCTCATGGAGGAACTCGACGTCTTGCCGTGGCCGCCTGAGGAGGGGGAGGCTGGGGCCGCCACCGACGCCCTCCGGGCTCCGCGGCTCGATGCGGTCGTGAAGGAGGTGATGCGGCTGACCCCGCCGGTGGGAGGGTTCTTCCGCCGCACCCTGGAGCCCATTGCCCTGGCGGGTGTACTGGTGCCAGCCGATCGGGTGGTTCAGGTGAGCATCGCCGCCAGCCAGCGCCATGGGGCCGATACGGAGGATCTGGCGATCTTCCGGCCGCAGCGGCACTTGGCTGGTAACACCACGGCCACCTTGCTGCCGTATGGGGGCGGTGAGCGGGTGTGCCTGGGCAAGGCGCTGGCGGAGCTGGAGATCCGGCTACTGGCGGTGGGTCTGCTCAAACAGCTGACCTTGGAGCTGGAGGCGGATCAGGACCTGACGCTCAGGGTCATTCCCAGCCCCTCGCCGGCGGATGGCCTGCTGGTGCGCGCCCATCCCAGAGCCAGCTAAGCCTCCTACCGCACCAGCACGGGCGGGGGCCCCGGCTTTTCAGATCAAAGCTGGGGAGATGGGAAGCATGGGCTCGAGGAACCGTGGGCAACGATTAACATTTCGTTGCATTAGGGTGATGGAAAGAGCTTTACACCCTTGAACGACCTTCTGGCTGCTGTCTACCTGATCTGCTTTTCGGTCATCGCCGGTGGAGCTTTTGCCTTGATGAGTCAGAACCTGCGCGGCTCCGCTGCGCTGGCTTCCAAGGGAAGTGGCCCCAAGCCGAGGCGCCATCCCGAGGCTCCCGAGCCCGGTGACGAAGTTCTCTACGTCGACCTCAGCCGGGAGCGGCTGGAGGAGCTCTATCAACAGGCGTCGTAAGTCATCAGCTCATGACGGCGACTCCCGCAGCCGAGCCGGCGCTGGAGCTGCTGCCGGCAGCCCAGGCCACGGCCCTGCGGCTCACCGTCCTTGAGGGTCTTACCTGCGAGCCGCCGCGACGCAGCTGCAGATCAGCCCGACGGTCGTGTCGCACCGGGAGGTGAGCCTGGCGACTCCTCGGGCCCAGAAGAAGGCCCCCGCCGCCCTGCGCCATCAGCTCGCAGGTGGGCGACGAGGCCACCGTGGCTCAGGCCTGCTCGAACACCAGGGTGCTGAGCGGCCACCAGCCGCCACCGCCCTCGTCGTAGCTGAGCTCCACCATCGGATCCTCGGGGCTGCTGCTGTCGAGGCTGAACACCGTCGCGCCGGTGCTGGGGCTGATGACATCCCGTCAGCAACGCACGCCGATCGCTGGTAGGGGTGTGGGGCTAGTGGTCATGGCTCAGGGGCTCAGCATCACCCGGTTGCCAGAGCCGCTGTTGCTCACGGCCACGAACTGGCCCAGCTGCGGCGCCCAGCAGAGCGAACGCCAGCCCAGATCGGCAGCAGAGCTGCGCACGCTCCAGTTGAAGCCATCGGGGCTGGTCATCACGCGGTTGCCAGTGCCGCCGCTGGCCACCGCCACCAGCAGCCCCCGTTCCGGTGCCCAGCAGAGGGAAGTCCAGATGTTGTCCGCTGGGGTCGCCCGCGTCGTCCAGCTGAGCCCATCGGGAGACGTCATCACCCGGTTGCCGCTGCCGCTGTCGCCAACGACCACGAACAGCCCCAACTCAGCGGCCCAGCAGAGCGCCACCCAGCTGTTCTCCATCGCTGCGGCTCGGGAGGTCCAGCGGAAGCCATCGGCGGAGGTCATCACCCGGTTGCCCGTGCCGCTGTTGGATACGCAGGCGTACAGGCGCAGCTCCGGCGACCAACACACCGCCTGCCAGCTGTTGTCCGCCGCGGAACGGGCGCTCGCCCAGAGCAGGCCGCTGATCCCCAGCACCGGCGCCGGGCTCAACAGTTCCGCCAGCGCAGAGGCTTGCAGATGGTAAGTGCCGGCCTGGGGCCCGCTGGGACGGGTGATCGCCAGCCGGTCATCGGGATGGAGCGTCATCAGGGGGCTGCTGGATCGGAGCCATCGCTCAGGGCAGGGCCGGCAGGCTGCTGATGTCCAGGGGCATGGAGTTCCCGGCCGGCTGGGTGGCCGCGAGACCTCCCGCTTGCGCCCGGCCTGCTGCAGGCGGGCGTATTCGTCGGGGTTGATCTCCGAGAAGCGGGCCAGCTGGGCGGGGGCCTTGCGGAGCTCCTTCTCCAGCTGGTTACGGCGGCGTCGCTCGGCCCGCAGCGGATCCGCCCCGGCAAGCGGAGCCGTGCCGGCGGGGGGATCGTCGCTGTCGCTGCTGCCGTTACCGGCATCCAGAGGAGGGGTGGCATCGAGCGTGTCGTCGTCGGGGCCACCACCCAGGCCGGAGTCCTCGTCACCGTCACTGTGGAAGGGATCCGCCTCCGCGGCTGATGGAGCACTGGAGCTGGCTGGGCACTGGTTGGGCTGCTGCTGGATCTGGGGCTGGCGTCGCCAGGGCGCAGCGGAGTCAGAAAGAAAGGAAGAGGGCATCACCCATCACGGCGGTGGTGCTGCGGGCGCCCCGTCCGGGCTGCGCTCGCTCCTCCTGTTGCCAAGGGCGCTGGCTGAGAATGGCCCCGTTTCGCCTGCAAACCGCCATGACCTCCGGCATCTCGGTTATGTCCAACCCGGATCCGGCTCAGCTGGAGAGCCTTGGCGTGATGAGCTGGCCGACCTGGGGCTGCGAGGTCAGCAGCTTCCCCTGGACCTACGACGAGCAGGAGACCTGCCTGCTGCTGGAGGGAGATGTCACGGTCACGCCTGATGGCGGTGAGCCGATGCGCTTTGGGGCCGGTGATCTGGTGGTGTTTGACGCCGGGCTGAGCTGCACCTGGGAGGTGCACGCCCCGGTGCGGAAGCACTACCGCTTTGGCTGAGGACTGCCGCCAGAGTGGAGCCCATGCAGAAGCCGCCCTGTCCAACACCGCGCGAGAGCACCGGGGCGATGGTTCGCAACATCGGCCGAGAGCTGGCGGAGATCGAGCAGGCCATCGGCCGCTGCCGGGGCGATCGCGTCGCGGAGCACAAGCTGACGGGCAGCTGGATGGTCCATCTGCTGATCAGCAGCACAGAGCTGCTGCACAACCTGTTGATCGACACGGCCAAAAGGCCCCAGCGGATCAACGGCCCGGGGTGACGGGCCGGGTCCAGCGCCGGCACCGCCAGACCCCGACGCCGAATCCCCAGCCGAGAACACTGGTTAGCAGGAAGGCGATGGCCTGGATGTTGCCGGCCATGGGAACGGAGATCCAGCGGTTGCCATCAAAAAACCCCCAGGGTTGCCGGGGGTAGGGGCTGACGAACCGAGCAGGGGCTCAGAAGCAGAAGGGCAGGTACTGGGTGCGGCAGGCCGCATAGCCATCCACCAGTGGGCCGAGGCCGATCTGGTGGGCGATACCGAAGCCGGTGAGGCCCTCCACCACGATGCCGATCACGATCCCGAGCATGGCGGCGCGGCCATTGAACAGTTCAACGCGCTTGAGCTGCTCCATGTGGATCAGCTGCTCGGCGCGGTGCTGCAACCACTGGTCGTTGGCGGGGGTCTTGGTCATGGGAGCTCCGATGCGGTGGGAATGGGGCAGTGGTCGTGGGCGAACGGTCCGTCGGCCGCTCAGCGGCTGCTGGTGGGAGCCAGGTCGCTGGGGCGGCTGAGCACGAAGACGGTCATGCCGGTGAGCAGCACCACGAGGGCGACAACGGCTGTGATGGCAGGGGTGTAATCGGTGCTCATGGCGATCAACCGAGACCGATCTGCTGAAGGATGCCCTGGCCTGTGAGCAGCTCGGTGGTCAGGCCGATCACGAAGCCGAGCATGGCCAGGCGACCATTCCAGGTCTCGGCGAATTCGACAAACCCAAAGCGGGAAGCTGGTTCAGCCATGACTGTTTCAGTTCGTTACGAAAACTGTAACGCCATGTGAAGCGGTGGGGCGAGGCGGGTTCCCGCACGGATGCCGAAATGGATGTGGGGCGCCGGCCGTGGCCTGTCTGAGCCCTCCGCCAGCCCTCGGCCCAGGGATTCCACGGCCTCCTCAACAGCAGGCGCCGAGCGCCTCGCTGGCCGGGTGATCCACTCGCCCGCCGGCAGAGGTGTCGCCGCCAGTGGTGTCGCCGGCAGGTAGCCCGGCACCGTCCGAGACCCGGTAGCGCCGAGATCGCTGCGACAGAGAGCGAACATCCCAGTCGGCTAGCGCCAGGACCCCATCGACACCACCGATTACACCACCACATTCTTTGCTTGCCCGGGTATCCATGGAATCTCACGGGACGCCCAACCAGCAGGAGAGCCACTGTGGTGCAGTGGGTCTCAGGTCGTCTTGAAAACCTCAAGGAGCTTGCAGGAAACTCAGTCGAGGGACCGGAAGCGGAGGGGGTGGGATTCGAACCCACGGTGCCTTTCGGCACGCCGGTTTTCAAGACCGGAGCCATCAACCACTCGACCACCCCTCCAGGCCCACGGGCCTCGGGCCATCATCCCATGGGCCGCCCTTCTGCGGAGGGGATGCCGCCTCCGACCTAATCTTCGGTAGCCAGACGCAGGGTTCAAGCAGCGATGGGCAGGCCCTCCGCCCCCGGCTTTATCCAGCGCCTATCCATCCGCGCCACGCCACGGTCGATGATCTCGATCCAGCGCACCTTCCTGGTGATCGCCATCACCAATGGCATCGCGCTGCTGTACCTGATCATCACGTCATTCCAGCTGCTGTTCGATCGCAGCGCAGGCCGCGAGAACCACTACCTCACGCTCCTGTGCAGCCTGGTGCTGCTGGTGCTGGCCACCATCTCCGCCAGGATCATCAGCATGCGGGTGGTTCAGCCGCTGGCCCGCCTGGCCAGGGAATCCCGGCGGATCGAGGCGGGAGATCCCGAGCTGATGCTGAGCGTGTTCAGCAACGACGAGGTGGGCCGGGTGGCCACCGCCTTCAACCAGGTGCTCACCACCATGCGCCGAACCATGCTGGAGCTGGAGGCGACGAACCAGCAGCTGCGCAGCGCCCAGCGCCAGATCCACGACTCGATCCGCTACGCCGCCCTGCTGCAGCGGGCGATCCTGCCCGAGCGCCAGCTGCAGCAGGCCTTCGGGGATCAGCACTTCATCCTCTGGCAGCCCCGCGACACCGTGGGCGGGGATTACTACGTGTTCCACTGCCAGGGATCCCGCTGCCTGGCGGGCGTGGCCGATTGCGCAGGCCATGGGGTGCCCGGCGCCATGATGACGATGCTGGCCCGCTCCGGCATTGATCGGGCCATCGAGCAGGTGGGCCTCCGCTCCCCCGCGGCGGTGTTGAGCCGGGTGGATGCGGCGATGCGGGCCATGCTCGGCGATGCCCATCAGTCCCGCGCCATGGCCACCAGCATGGACATGGGGCTGGTAGTGCTCGACAGCGACGCCGACACCCTGCTGTTTGCAGGAGCCAAGATCACGCTCTACTGGAGCGACGGCGATCAGGTGCATCGGGTCAAGGGCGACAACCGCGCCCTCTGTGATCGTCGTCCCGGCACCTACCACGACCACGTGGTCCCGTTGCAGCCTGGCTTCACCTATTACCTCAGCACCGATGGGTTCCTCGACCAGTCGGGCGGCAGCCATGGCTTCGGCGTCGGCAGTGATCGCTTCGTGGCCTGGGTGCTGGAACACGCCGCCAAGCCCCTGCAGGAGCAGGCGCGCGCCTTCTCCGACTCCCTGGATCGCTTCCGCGGCGGCCACCCCCAGCGTGACGACATCACGATCCTCTCCTTCCGCTACCCCCCCCAGACCGTGAGCAACCCACCCCGACCCGGCGCCGAGGAGGTGGCATGACAACCGCCATCCACAACCTGGCCAGCCTGCGGCAGTTCTTCAACGCCGAACGGATCCTGATCTGCTTCAACGGCCCGATCTCCCGCAACCTGATCGGCGAGATCGGCCAGGCCCTGCGCAGCCACATCGAGGGAAGCCGGGGCGATGGCAGCACGGCCATGGATGTGTTCAGCGTCTACATCGAAATGAGCCAGAACATCCGCCATTACGCCGGCGCCGTCGGTTACGGCGATACCGAGGCCTCCGCCACCGTGGTGATCGCCACGACCCCCGATCAACGCTTTGCCGTCTCGGCCGGCAACCTGGTGGAACTCGCCGATGGCCACGCCCTGGTCGAACGCGTTCAGGCGCTCGCCAGCCTCGACAAGGCGGGGCTGAAGGCCCTCTACAAGCAGCAGCTGCGCCAACCCCGCGATCCGCAACGCAGCACTGGGGCCGGCCTGGGCCTGATCGAGATCGCCCGCCGCGCCAGCGAGCCCCTGGAGGTGAGCCTGGAGCCCCAGGCCGATGGCGGCCGCGGTTTTCTGATCCTCCGTGCGATCATCTGAGCCATGCCCTCACCGGAAGACACCAAGGATTTCTCCCTGCCCGGCGGCCCCGCCACGCCGTCGATCACAGGCAGCTGGGACAGCGGCCTGATCGTGATTGCAGGCGAGTCGTACCCGGAGAACACCTTCGAGATCTTTGATCCGCTGCTCTCCTGGGTGGAGACCTTCCTGGCGACAGCTGGGCGGCGCCTGCAGATGGACCTGCAGCTCAATTACCTCAACACCAGCAGCATTCGCGCCATCATCGACGTGTTCGAACTGCTGGAAGCGGCGGGCGCAGACGGCAAGGATGTGTTGGTGCAGTGGCTGTACGACCCGCGTAATCCCAGGGCCGCTGAAATGGGAGAGGAGTTCAAGGAGGACTATTCCTTTCCGTTTGCCATCCTGCCCGTGGATCCGAGCTGATGCCGTCCCGGCCTGCGATCACCGCGGAACTGGAGCAACGGGTCAAGCTCCTGCTGGACGATGAGACCCACCTGGGGCATCCGCTGCGGGATGCCCTCCAGGACCTCTGGCTGAGCCTGCTCAGTCACATCACTGAACTCGAACAGATCACGGAGATTGCCGACAGCGGCAAGCTCGGCCTGCCCAAGCGGATTGAGCGTCTGTCCAAACAGTTCGAGCGGCAGATCCGACAGCTGGAGCGCGTGATCCGCATCTCCGATCGCTACCAGTCCAGCCTCAAGGATCTCAACGCTGCCCTGCGGGAGGCCTCCACCCATGATGCCCTCACAGGCATCGCCAACCGTTTGCTGGTGGAGGAGCGCTGCCGGCAGGAAGATGCCCGTTCAGGCCGCAGCGGCTCCACCTATTCGCTGGCGGTGCTGGATGTCGACCACTTCAAGCGGTTCAACGACAATTACGGCCACGATGTGGGCGATATGGTGCTCAAAGCCCTGGGTGAGACCCTGCGATTCAGCCTGCGTCAGGGCGATCTTTGTGCCCGCTGGGGGGGTGAGGAGTTTCTGGCCCTGCTGCCCGATACCACCCTCAGCGAGGCCGAGCAGGTGGTGCATCGCCTGGTGGGCAAGATCCGCAGGCAGCGCATTGAACTCGCGGATCAGGAGCTGGCGGTCACCGCCAGCATCGGCGTGGCGGAACATCTGCCCGGCGAGACCTACGAGCAGACCTTCCGCAGGGCCGACCAGGCCCTGCTGGAGGCCAAACAGCAGGGGCGCGACCGCTACCGCGTGCACCAGGCGGCCTGAACAGGCCGCCTGAGCAGGCTCACCCCTCCGGCTTGGCCAGGGGCAACAGGCACTTGTCCGAGTCGCAGCCGGCGGGGCCGGCCTCCTGCAGTTCGCCGCCGTCGTAGCGCTGCAGGGCCTCGAAGAAGTCGGCGGTGCGGCGGCGGGTCACCACCTCGGCCTGGAGCTGCGCGTAGGTGGCCGCATCGATGGGCTCGAACGGCAGCCGGGGGAAGGTGGCGTTGGCATCGAAGCGGGCCAGCAGGGCCGCCGAGATATAGCCCTGACCCTCGTCGATCGCCCGGTGGATGGCCTCGGCCAGGGGCTCGATCTCGTGCTCGCGGAACTCCACCGTGGCGGAGGTGTTGTGGGCCGTGTAGTGCTGCTGCACCTGCATGTAGAAATCGAACTGGGCCAGGGCCGAGAAGTTGTTGATCTCCACCACATCGGCGCCGGGCAGGTTGGCCCAGCTCACCTCGGTGGGAATCTCCACCAGCCACTCGGTGCAGCGGGGATCGAACGCGTCATCCAGCAGGCGGCCCTGCTCGTCCTTGTCGCTCTGGGACGGCACGATCGTGTAGCCGTAGTCCATGCAGGCCAGGGCCACCGGATCGTTCTTGCGGAAGGTGATGCGGCGGATGAAGCGCTGGGCCTTGGGGGGATGCCAGCCAGGCGAGGCACCGGTGAGCAGGCTCTTGGTGCCGGCGGGCTGCACGGTGGTGCAGCGGTTGGGGCGACGCAGGCCGTGGCGGTCGCAGTACTCCCACACCGCCTGGTTGACGATCGCCTTCCAACGGCTCAGGTACTCAGCCTCCTTGGCCTTGAAGGCAAGCCCCTCTTCGGTTTCCGGGCGGCCGGCCTCCCACCACTGGAGCCAGGGGGTGCCGAAGGCGTGCACGAAGAAGTCGAATAGGCCGGTGAAGCTCACGCCCACGATCGGATCCCAGGCCCGGCTCTGGCGGTAGCGCTCCACCTCGAAGCGGTGGTTCAGCAGGCAGGCCACCGCTAGGCCGCCGGCGGTGAAGGCCTCCTCCTGGGCCACGTGGTCGTCGGGATCGATGCGGTTGAGGTGGATCTCCGCCAGGTTGCAGTGGAAGTCGGCGCCGAGGATCTCGCCGCAGGGGTTCAGGCCGTAGCGGCCCAGGCGATGCTCGAGTTCCGCCGGCCCGATGCCGGGGTGGTGCAGCTGCAGCCAGCGGCCGGCTTCCGCCCGGCCCTGATCGACGTAGATGCCGATGAACTCCGCGCGCAGCTCCGGGGTGGGCAGCAGGTCGGCGTTGGAGCGGGCGATGGCCTCGGGGGCGAACTGGATGGCGCCCTCACCGCTCCGGAACTGCTGGGTGACGGCCTCCAGCACCATGGCCCGGTCGGGGCGGG
Source organism: Synechococcus sp. GreenBA-s (assembly GCF_024345855.1). GTDB lineage: Bacteria > Cyanobacteriota > Cyanobacteriia > PCC-6307 > Cyanobiaceae > Vulcanococcus. Next base: position 98,461 of record NZ_JAGQBX010000003.1, read on the forward strand.
TGTGGAACACGCGGGTGTGGTTGGCCATGCGCAGCGCATCGCGCTCGGGGTCGATGCGCCAGTTGCCCTCGCTGTCCTGCTGCCAGAGGTTCTCCTTGGCACCGGCGGCGGATCGATCGTCGGCGGCGAACTGGCGCATGCCGGCGCTGCGGCGGATGTTGCCCGCCACGATCGTGACGGCGGCCTCATCAATCAGCAGGCAGCACTCCACCGAGGTGAGCTGACGGCCGCGGGACCGGCCCAGGATCTGCGCCACCCGGCCATAGAGATCCTTGAGCTTGACCGGGTTGGCCATGCCGCCGAAGCCCTTGAGGGTTTCGCCCACGGGCCGCACATCGGACAGGTCCACCGACACCTCGATGGGGGCGCTGGGATCGAAGCGGGCGTCGCTGCTCAGCTCCAGCAGCAGCTGGTAGCTGTCCACCCAGCCGCGCCGGGTGTCGCCCACCTTGATGTGAACCCGCTGCCCCTCAATCTTGTGGGTGGTGTGCTCCTGGCGCAGGGGCGCCGGGGTGGCACCGATGTCGGTGACGCCGGTGACCAGCAGCTCGTTGTGCACCACCGGCAGCCGGCCGATCAGGTGCGGCTCGATGACGGCGCCGGTGCCGCAGCCCATCATCGCCAGGTCCATCATCAGCCCGAAGGCCTCCCAGTCCACCAGGTTGGTGGAGGTGCAGTTGTAGGCACCGGAGAAATTGTGCTGCTGCTCGATCCATTCGGTGCCGCCGATCCACAGCCAGCGGCCGGAGGGCAGCGCCTTCTGCTGCTGCTGCATGCGGCGCAGCAGCTCCACTTCCTGCTGGTTGAGGTGCCCCAGCTTGCGCAGGCCCTCCAGGTTGCGCTCGGCCACCTCGTGCCAGCTCTCGCGGCCGTCGGGCGTCTTGCGGGAGTAGGTGCGGTAGAAGACGGGGTTGGCCGCCGGCGCGGTGGCGGGGAAATCCAGGTGGGCTCCCCTGGAGGGCTGGAGGCGCGACTCACCCGTGGACCGCTCTGCGGAGCCCTGCTCGGCGCCGGCCAGCGCCGTGGTGGCCTGCTCGCGCGGGTCCGGGCGCGTGGGGGTGAGGGTCACGGTGGATATCGCCAAGAGTGCGGTCACCCTAACGCCACCCGTGGGGTGTGCAAGGGACGCCCGCCACCAGCCACAGTGCCCCTGGACCCCCATCCCCGCCCTGCCCCGATCAGGCCATGGAACGCCGCTGCGAGCCCGAGCTGATGGACGACGCCCTGCAGGTGCAGGCCTACGCCGAGGCCGATTTCAGCGCCGGGGATCAGGCCGTGGTGGAGCGGATCGCGGCGCTGTTCCCGGCGGGCCTGGGGCCACGGGTGGCGGACCTGGGCTGCGGGCCCGGCAACATCAGTTTCCGGCTGGCGGATCGGTTCGCCCAGTCCTGCGTGCTGGGCCTCGATGGCGCCGCCGCGATGCTGGCGGTGGCCGGCGCGCGCCTGGGCCCGTGGCGCCGGGGCCCTGGTGCCGAGCACCCGGAGCGCCTGGCCTTTCGCCAGGCCCTGCTGCCCCTGGCCCCCGCCGATGGGCGCGCACTGGCCGCAGGCTTCACGGCGGTGGTGAGCAACAGCCTGCTGCACCACCTGCACGATCCGCTGGTGCTGTGGCGGACCGTGGCGGAGCTGGCCGCACCGGGGGCGGCCGTCTACCTCAGGGATCTGCGCCGGCCGGCCAGTCTTGAGGAAGCCCAGGCCCTGCTGGCCAGGCATCTGGCCGACGCCCCGCCGGTGCTGCAGCGCGACTATCTGGCTTCGCTGCAGGCGGCCTTCGAGCCCCGGGAGGTGGCCGAACAGCTGCAGACCGCAGGACTGGGGCAGCTGCAGGTGCGCCCGCTCGAGGATCGCTACCTGGAGGTGTGGGGGCAGCTGGCCTGAGGGGAGGCGAAGGAAGCCGCGGAGGCGGAAGACGCCTCAGATCCAGTGGCGACGCCTGAAGTAGGTGAACAGACCCATCGCAATAGCCAGCATCACCGCCCAGACCACGAAATAGCCAGGCTGCCACTCAAGCTCGGGCATGTGTTTGAAGTTCATGCCATAGACACCCACGATGAAGGTGAGGGGAATGAAGATCGTGGAGATGATCGTGAGCACCTTCATCACCTCATTCATGCGGTTGCTCAGACCCGAAAGGTAGGTGTCGTGCAGGGAGGCCAGGATGTCACGGGAGGTCTCCACCATGTCGATCACCTGCACGATGTGGTCGTACAGGTCACGCCAGAAGACCGTGATTTCAGGCCGCAGCAGGCTGGACTCGCTCTTGCTGATCGCAGCCACCACCTCCCGCAGCGGCCAGACGGCCTTGCGCAGCTTGATCAGGTCACTCTTGTAGTGGTGGATCTCCTGAATGTCCCCGGGCCTGGGGCCCATCAGGATTCGCTCATCGAACTGCTCAATCTCATCGCCGATCTGCTCCACGGCCAGGAAGTAGTGGTCCACCACCGCATCCATCAGGCAGAAGGCGAGGTAGTCGGCCCTCTGGGTGCGCACCCGGCCGAGGGCCTTGCGGATGCGATTGCGCACGCTGTCGAACACATCGCCCTCATCCTCCAGGAAGGAGATCACGTAGTTCGGCCCGAGAATCAGGCTCACGTGCTCGGCGACGATGCTGCGGCTGGCGCGGCTGTAGGCCAGCATCTTCAGGGCCACGAAGCAGTAGTCCGGGAACTCCTCGCACTTGGGTCGCTGCGTGGTGTTGACGATGTCCTCGATCGTCATCGGGTGCAGGCCAAAGCGGCCCGCCAGCGCTTCGATCAGGGCGATGTCGTGGATGCCGTTGACCTGGATCCAGGTGACCGTGGAGGTGTCGCGGTGGCCGGCGCAGTCGTCCACGCTCACGTCGTGGGCCTCGTGCACCACGGCCGCATCGAAATCGAGCAGGTCGATGCGGATGCTCTGACGCTTGCGCTCGCCGATGAACACGGCGGTGCCCGGAGCCAGGCCCAGCTTGCTGGCGATGCGACGACCGGGGGCCCTGACGGACCCAGGTGCGGGACGCCGCGGGGAGAGCGGCAGGTCTGAAGCTTGCATGGCCGGGCATCGCCTGGCGCCAAGGCTAGTTGCGGCGACTGGCGTGGCCCCGGTCGGGGGCCACGCCAGCGGGCCGCCCAGACTGGCCTGGAATGGTTTCCCCCCGATGCGCAACACCAGCCCCAATGGCTCCCGTCAGCCGCCGGCCCCAGGTCTCCGCGCCGGTAACCCCCTGGTGGACGGCAGCGCCCGGGTGCTGATCGCCCTGGTGTTCGTCTATGCGCTGGTGGGCAAGCTCAGCGGCTTCGCAGCCGTGGCAGGCAAGATCGCGGCGAAGGGGCTTCCCTTCCCCTCCGCGCTGCTGGGCGCCGCCGTGGTGCTGCTCCTCTCAGGCTCGGCCCTGCTGATCAGCGGCTGGCGCAGCCGGCTCGGGGCCGTGCTGCTGCTGCTGTTCCTGGTGCCCACCAGCCTGATCTTCCACGGCGACGTGGGCGAGCCGCTGCAGCGCATCCAGCTGCTCAAGAACGTGGCAATCATCGGCGGCCTGCTGCTGGTGGCCAACGCCCCAGACACGCGGGGCTGACGCGGACAGCGCCGGCCCCGGGGCCACTGCGGCTGGCCTGGCAGGCTGGCTCCCATGACCAGCCCCACCCAGACCCTCCCCGACGCCGCCTCCCTGGCCGAGGCCGTGGGCCGCCGCCGCAACTTCGCGATCATTTCCCACCCAGACGCGGGCAAGACGACCCTCACCGAAAAACTGCTGCTCTACGGGGGTGCGATCCAGCAGGCCGGCGCCGTGAAGGCCAAGGGGGAGCAGCGCAAGGTGACCTCCGACTGGATGGAGCTGGAGAAACAGCGGGGCATCTCGATCACCTCCACCGTGCTGCAGTTCGACTACAGCGGCAGCACGATCAACCTGCTGGACACCCCCGGCCACCAGGACTTCTCCGAAGACACCTACCGGACCCTGGCCGCCGCCGACAACGCTGTGATGCTCGAGGACGCGGCCAAGGGCCTCGAACCACAGACCCGCAAGCTGTTCGAGGTGTGCCGGATGCGGCGCATTCCGATCTTCACCTTCATCAACAAGATGGACCGGCCGGGGCGCGAGCCCCTCGAGCTGCTCGATGAGATCGAGCAGGAGCTGGGACTGGCCTGCTGGCCAGTGAACTGGCCGATCGGCAGCGGGGACCGCTTCCGCGGCGTGATCGACCGCCGCAGCAAGCAGGTGATCCTGTTTCAGCGGGCCGAGCGGGGTCGCCAGAGCGAAGAGCGGCTCATGTCGGCCGAGGAAGCTGCGGACAGCGGGCTGGTGGAGCTCGACCTCCTGGCGACAGCCCTGGAGGAACTCGAGCTGCTGGATGGCGCCGGCGCCGACCTCGACCTGGAGCTGGTGCACGCGGGCGAACTCAGTCCGGTGTTCTTCGGCTCGGCCATGACCAACTTCGGCGTGCGACCGTTCCTCGATGCCTTCCTGGAGCTGGCCCAGAAGCCGATCGCCCGCAGCAGCAGCGAGGGGCCGGTGGATCCGCTGCGGCCGGGGTTCAGCGGCTTCGTGTTCAAGCTGCAGGCCAACATGGATCCGCGTCACCGCGACCGGGTGGCCTTCGTGCGGGTGTGCAGCGGCAAGTTCGAGAAGGACATGACGGTGCAGCACGCCCGCACCGGCCGCGCGATCCGTCTCTCGCGCCCCCAGAAGCTGTTCGGCCAGGACCGCGAGGTGGTGGACGATGCCTATCCCGGGGATGTGATCGGCCTCAACAACCCGGGCATGTTCGCCATCGGCGACACCCTGTATGTGGGGCCGAAAGTGGAGTACGAGGGCATTCCCTGCTTCAGCCCGGAGATCTTCGCCTGGCTGCGCAATCCCAACCCCTCGGCCTTCAAGAGCTTCCGCAAGGGGGTGAACGAGCTGCGCGAAGAGGGTGCCGTGCAGATCCTCTACGACACCGACCAGAGCAAGCGGGATCCGATCCTGGCGGCGGTGGGTCAGCTGCAGCTGGAGGTGGTGCAATACCGGCTGGAGAATGAATACGGCGTGCAGACGCGGATCGAGCCCCTCGGCTTCTCCGTGGCCCGCTGGGTGGTGGGCGGCTGGCCGGCCCTGGAGCAGGTGGGGCGCATCTTCAACTGCAAGACCGTGCGCGATGCCTGGGACCGGCCGGTGCTGCTGTTCAAGAACAACTGGAACCTGGGTCAGCTGGCCGAGGACCACCCGGAGCTGGAACTGAGCGCCGTGGCGCCGGTGGTGAGCGGGGTGGAGCCGATCGCGCTCTGAGCCGCAGACCCGGACCCACGGCGGGCACGCGGCTCCGCCAGAATCGTTTGCAACGAAAGGTCACAGCACCTGTCATCCCGATGGCCCGACTTCTCTGGCTCGTTCGGCCTCGCGCCGACGGCGGCAGCGATTACGTGAGTTTCCAGCCGGCGGCCAGCCGCGCCGCAGCCCACGGCGGTAGCGCCATCGCTGATCAGTCCGGCACTGGCCCCGATCAGGTGGAGATGCGCGAGGGCACCCACCTGCCCCCCCAGATGCCCCTGCTCAAGCGCCGCGAATGGTTGCCGAGCGAGGAGGCCGAACGGCAGTGCCGCCGCCTGCAGCAGGGTGGCTATCGCCACAGTGAACCGCTGTTCTGAGCTGCGGCTCCCTACGCTCGGGGAAGCACGCGCTGCCCGAGGGGCCAGGCATGAATCAGGGAGCCGGATCCGATCCCTTCGCCGATCGCGCCGGCGGCGACCAGCCGTCGCCCTACGAGCGCCTGGGCATCAGCCCTGAGGCCAGCTTCGATGCCGTGCAGGAGGCCAAGCAGGCCCGGCTGGCCGAGCTGGGCGAGGACCCCCAGGCCAAGGCCCGGATCGAGGCCGCCTACGACGCGGTGCTGATGGACCGGCTCAAGGAGCGCCAGCAGGGCAAGGTGAGCAGCGCCGCCCGCAGCGCCTCCCAGCGGGAGGCCACCCGCCCGGCCCTGGCCACCCCCCCCACGCGGCCGGCAGGGC
>NZ_JAGQBX010000030.1 GCF_024345855.1 Synechococcus sp. GreenBA-s
GGGCTCAAAAGTTTCCCTCGGCGAGAACCCACTGCTTCTCTTCAAGAAGGCTTTGCCTACGCAGAAGTCCTTCGGGCTAGAGCATCGCCTTCTCCAGCTCGGCCTCCGCCAGAAGCTTCCACTCCTTCGGAGAAGCCTTCGGCTAGAGCCGGGCGGTCTCCTTCTCCAGCTGAGTCAGCCGTCTGGCTTCCTCGGCCTGCATGCCCCCGTACTGCTGCCGCCAGCGGTGATAGGTCGGCTGCGTGACCTCGATGAAGCGGCAGACCTCGGCGACGGTCTTGCCCTAAGCGATCAGCTGCTCGGCGGTCTACTGCTTCGCAGATGCCTTTGGCTAGAGTTTGCGGATAATCTTCTCCGCCGTGTGCCTGGTGCGTTTCATGGTCGAGTCCCCGGCCCAGTCTGGCCGGATGAGGACTCTTATTCAACCTGGACTAATTGCCGGGGTCTACGTTAACGTCATGATGACCGCTTGCCCTTCAGCAAAAAGACCTTGATTGGGCCTTTGTTTTTGATGTCGATGAGGCCACGCTCTTCGAAATGGTGGCTGTGATTGAGTAGCGCGTGGGTCTCTGGCGTCACCTGGATTTCTCCAGGAACGCCATGCGATTCCATCCTTGAAGCCGTGTTTACGGTGTCACCCCATAGGTCGTATGCGAACTTTTGCTTACCGATCACCCCCGCCACCACTGGCCCAGAATGGAGGCCAATTCTGATCTGCAACGACTGCCCTGTTTCGTTGTTGTGCTGCTCAATGACCTGCAGCATGTCCAGCGCCATGCCTGCCATCTGCTCGGCATGGTTGGAGCTTCGGGTGGGCACTCCGGCAACTGCCATGTAGGCATCGCCGATGGTTTTGATTTTCTCGGCCCGATGCTTTTGGCTGAGGTCGTCGAACTGAGTGAAAACTGAATTCAATAGCGTGATCAACGCTGTTGGATTGACGGTCTCTGTGTAGTGCGTAAAGCCAGCGATGTCTGCAAACAGAACCGTTGTTTCGTCAAAGTTTTCAGCGATGAGAGCGTGGCTTTGCTTCAAGCGCTCCGCGATCGGAACCGGGAGAATGTTTGTGAGCAAGCGATCTGAGCGGTCACGCTCGATGGCCAGATTGCGTTCGGCTCGGTTGATCACCTGGAAGGCCACGCTCCCCATGGCGATACCGCAAAATAGAAAACCCGCCAGGTTACCTGCCTTTTCCATCGCCCAGTAATTGTCTGAGAGGCCCTGCATCAGACCCTTCGGCGGTACAGGCAAGACGAAGTTGACAGCGAAGAAACAGATCCCCGTGAAGATCATCGCCGCAAACATCCAGCGCCGTTGCGATGCTGGGAACATCAGGCACTGCAAAAACACGCAGACGACAAGAAACACATCCCAGCGTGATTCTGTTCCCATCAGCACCTGATAGGTGCTCAGGAAGAGGGTTGCGGCCACTGCAAACCAGACCCTGGCCAGCAGGTAAAGCCTGAGCTTGTTCCAGAGCAGAACAATGCCGATGAACAGTCCATGGGCTACAAAAAGGAGTAATAGCGAAGCTGGTACCTGATAAATCAAGCCAAACGCCAGGTTTTGAGCGACGAGGATGAGCACCAGCAGCACAACAGCATTCAGGAACACAACCTGCCGAGTCTCGGTGGCAGGTGTTTGCCTATCGATTCCAATGCCGACCAGTCGGCTCCAGTAGCGTTTAAGCATGTTCACTGTCAAAGGCTTTCAACCAAGCCGGCCATGCAGTCGAGTAAGGATGCAATGGATGGGATTAAGTCATGACGATCAGTGCTCTTGGCCTGCGGAAACATCAGTTGATCCATTGGTGGAATCGAATTTCAAAAATCCGATCACCAGTAACGCCCATGCGATGATCAGCCCTAAGCCGGCGCCGATATGCGTCAGTTTGAGCACGAGCTCTTGCCACGGCTCGCCGCCGATGGCACCTGCCTGACTCGCTGCAATCGACAACGGTTGCAGCGTTCCCCACCAGGCATTGGCGAGTTCGGAGAGAGCCATGGTCCATGTCAACCAGGCCGCCAAGACCATCACCCAGATGGACTTGATGCCCACGTGATGGGGGAGCACCAGCAGAGAAGTCGCTTGGACGATGAACAGCATGCCGTTGGATACGAACTGGATATGGGCACCCAGGGCGAGTCTTGGGTATGGAGTGCCGGGTACGACAAGGCCCCACACCAATCCGATCAGAACGAGAACCATGCCGTGAATCAGCAGCTGTCGACTGCCGCCCTGGACGTTCATCCGTGAATGCCTCTATTTGTGGCCCGATGCTATGTCGAGTGCGCCATGGGGGCCAGCCCCCCTGCGTGAGGTTTCAAGGGGCACCTGACGGGAGGTGGCTTGCGTCAGCCCTGGCGTGCGCACGTGGTGGTGCTCCCGGGCTCCTATGCCCCTCAGCTCCCGCTCAGTCCTGCATTTGGTCATGGGGCCGACTGGGGTCCTGTCCCGGAGAAGCCGTCTGAGCAGCGCCCCGGGTCGCCGCTACCGCTCGATCCGCCTTGGACGCCTGGCGGAGTCGATCAGCAGGTTCGGCAGGAGCTCGTGGCTGCAGAACAGCAGGTGGGCCAGGGCCGCACCGGTGATCCGGGGTTCGGCCTGGGCCGCTGCAGACCTTCCTCCCGCCAGAGCCGTTGCACCCGCTTGTGGTTCACGGTCCAGCCCTCCCTCCTGAGCAGCCGGTAGGCCATGCGGCGACCCCAGCGGATGTGCGTCGCACCGCAAGGTGCGCTTTGCAGCGCAACGACACTCCTGCCTCAGAAGTTTCCCTCGGCAAGATCCCACTGCTGCTCTTCGAGAAGGCTTCGCCTACGCAGAAGCCCTTCGGGCTAGAGCATCGCCTTCTCCAACTCGGCTTCTCCCAGAAGCTTTTTGAGCTGGGCGTTTTCCTTCTCCACCTGAGTCAGCCTTCTGGCCTCCTCGGCCTGCATGCCGCCGTACTGCTGCCGCCAGCGGTGGTAGGTCGGCTGTGTCACATCGATCACGCGGCAGACGTCGGCGACGGTCTTGCACTGGGCGATCAGCTGCTCGACAGTTTTGAGCTTGCGGATGATCTGCTTCGCCGTGTGCCTGGTGCGTTTCATGGTCGAGTCCCCGGCCCAGTCTGGCCGGATCAGGACTCTCATTCACCCTGGACCGGTTTCCGGGGTCCACGTCAGCGCCACCTTCGGCAACCACGAGTCCGACCTGGCCGAACCGTCCCTCCGCGCCCGGCTGCGGGAGTCGCACTCTGCCTGGATCTCCAGCAACGTGAGCGGGACCGATGGCCGCCCCCTGGCCGGTGTGGCCCGGGACCGGCTCCTGGAGCTGCGCGGCCCCGGCGGCGGCCGGCTGCGCCTCGGCCTGCTCGGCGTCACCCTGCCCAGCAACCCGGCGCCCTACGTGCGCTACGCCGATCCGCTCGCCAGCGCCACAGCCCAGGCCCGGAGCCTGCGCGGGCGCGGCGCCGACGTGGTGGTGGCCCTCACCCACCAGGACCTGGCCGCCGACCAGCAGCTGGCGGAGTCCAGCGCGCCCATCGACCTGATCCTGGGGGGCCATGACCACGAGAACGTGCAGCAGCTGCGGCTGCGCAACCCCGCCGCGGCGACTCCGGGCTGCCGCCCCGCCGGCGTGCCGATCGCCAAGGCCGACGCCAATGCCCGCACCGTTGTCCTCCACACCCTCCGCTACGACACCCTGAGCCGCTGTCTGGCGATCCGCTCCGACCTGCTGCCGATCGACGGGCGCTGGCCGAGCGATCCCCAGGTTCGGCGTGGGGCGGAGCGCTGGCAGGCCCTGGGCAACGCCGCCTTCCGCCGCCAGGGCCTGCAGCCCGAGCGGGTGGTGGCCATCAGTCCCGTGCCCCTCGATGGCCGTTCCGCCAGCGTCCGCAACGGGCCTACCGCCCTGACCCGGCTGCTGGGCCAGGCGCTGCGGGCGGCCGTGCCCGGCAGCGAGCTGGCCATCCTCAACAGCGGTGCGGTCCGCATCGACGACGTGCTGCCCGCCGGCCCGATCCGCGAGCTGGAGGTGCTGCGGGTGCTGACCTTCGGCGGCCGCCTGCAGCGGATCGCCATCCAGGGGCAGCTGCTGGAGCGGGTGCTGGAGGCGGGCCTGGCCAACCGCGGCAACGGTGGTTTCCTGGTGCTCGATGGGGCCGAACGGGATGGCGCGGGCCGCTGGCGGATCGCCGGCCAGCCCCTGGACCTGGCACGCCGCTACCGGGTGTCCATCGCCGACTTCCTGCTCACGGGCCGCGAGAGCGGCCTGGGCTTCCTCACGCCCGCCGCCCCGGGCCTGGAGCTGCTGGGTGATGGCGGCGAGCTGCGCCAGGCGGTGATCAGCTGGCTGGCCCGGGGGCCGTGGCGGCCGGCGTCGCCGCGGCAGTCCCGCTGAGGGCGTAGCGCTGGCCGGGCTGCGGATCGATCAGCCGCGTGCCGGCGGGCAGGCCAGCGGCGGCCTCCGCGGGGCTGCCCTTCTGCCACAGCCAGCGGGTGAGCAGGCCCTCGAAGCGCACGTCGCCGCCGGCGGTGCTGGCCAGCACGGTGCGCGGCGCGAAGCGCTCCAGCAGCTGGGGCAGCACCCCCTGGCCCCGCACGAAGGCCCCGGCCAGGGGCAGGCCCAGGTCCACCACCGGGGTGATCACCGCATCGAGCGCCCTGGGAGGCAGGTGGGCGGCCAGGTAGCCGTGGGGTTCGAGGTAGAGGCTGCCGGCGGGGTGTTCCAGCAGGTAGCCGTTCTCCACCTGGGGCACGGGCGCACCGGCGCTGGCGGTGATGCGCAGGTCGCCCAGGTGGTGCTCCTCACCGGGGCTGAGGGCCGTCACGGCCGTGAACCCCAGCGCCCGGACCCGGGCGGCGGCGCTGGTGGAGCCCACCACGGGCAGGGTCCTGGGCAGCAGCGCCAGGCTGGGGGGATGGGTGTGATCGGGCAGGCCCTGGGTCAGCAGCAGCAGATCCAGGGCCTCGGGGGCGGGCCAGCTGCGGGGCAGCTCCCCCTGGAAGAACCAGGGGCCCGGCGGGAACTGCAGCGGCCCGGTGAGCCAGGGATCCACGAGCACCCGCAGGGCGCCGAACTCGATCAGCCAGCCGTTGGCGCCGTAGTAGGTGGCGTGCAGCTCCGAACCCGACCCCATGGCAGCCCCCTGGCCTGCAGCGGGCCGCGACCCTAGGCCCCCTGAAGGCGCAGCCGCGCCTGGCGATCGGGCCGCCGCCACTGCCAGAGCAGCAGCCCATGGGCCACGGCGCGCGCCACGCTGAGCACCGCCAGGCCGACGCACAGGGGGCAGTGGGTCAGTCCCATGGACGGGGTGCTGCGGTGCCCTCACCCTGGCAGGACGGCCCGACCCCTGGGGTGCGGTGCTGGAATACCGACATGGGACGGGGTACGGAGCGGGAGGTGCGTGGGTGCTGCGGCTGAATGAACTGAAGCTGCCGCTCAGCCACAGCCCGGAGGACCTGGCCGCGGCGGTGCGGGGTCGCCTCAAGCTGGGCGAGCAGGAGCCGCGCCACCTGCGGGTGGTGAAGCGCAGCGTCGACGCCCGCCGCAAGGACGCCATCCAGCTCGTGTACGGGCTGGAGCTGGAGTTCGATCCGGCCACGGAACGCCAGCTGCTGCAGCGGTTCCGCCGCGATCCCCACCTCCAGCCGGCGCCCGACACCGCCTATCAGGTCGTGGCCCGGTTTCCGGAGGCTGCGGGCTCTGGCCTGCCCAGGCCCGTGGTGGTGGGGGCCGGGCCCTGCGGCTATTTCTGCGCCCTGGTGCTGGCCCAGATGGGCCTGCGGCCGCTGTTGCTGGAGCGCGGCAAGCCGGTGAAGCAGCGCACGGCCGACACCTTTGGCTTCTGGAGGGGCAGCGCGCCCTTCAACCCCGAATCCAACGTGCAGTTCGGTGAGGGGGGTGCCGGCACCTTCTCCGACGGCAAGCTCTACAGCCAGGTGCGCGACCCCGGCCACCGCGGCCGCAAGGTGCTCGAGGAGCTGGTGGCCGCCGGCGCCAACCCCGACATCCTCTGGCTGCACCGCCCCCACATCGGCACCTTCAAGCTGGCCACGGTGGTGCGGGGCCTGCGGGCCCAGATCGAGCGGCTGGGGGGCGAGATCCAGTTCGAGAGCCGGGTGGAGCGGCTGGAGCTGGAGTCGGAACCCTGCCCGCCAGCGCCTGGTGACCAGGGCGGCGTCCGGCCCCGCAGGCGGGTGCGGGGCGTCACCCTCGCCGATGGCCGCTTCATCGCCGCCGAGCAGGTGGTGCTGGCGGTGGGCCACAGCGCCCGCGACACCTTCACCATGCTGCGGGATGTGGGGGTGGCGATGGAGGCCAAGCCCTTCTCGGTGGGCGTGCGCATCGAGCACCCCCAGGACCTGATCGATCGCGCCCGCTGGGGCGCCTGCGCCGGCCATCCGCTGCTGGGATCCGCCGAATACAAGCTGGTGCACCACGCCAGCAACGGCCGCTGCGTCTACAGCTTCTGCATGTGCCCCGGCGGCCTGGTGGTGGGCGCCACCTCGGAAGAGGGCCGGGTGGTGACCAACGGCATGAGCCAGCACACCCGCAACGAGCGCAATGCCAACAGCGGCATCGTCGTCAACATCGAACCGGACGACGTGGCGCCCTACGGCGAGGGGCCTGGCGATCCCCTGGCGGGCATGGCCTTCCAACGCCACTGGGAGCGCAGGGCCTATGAGCTGGGGGGCTGCAGCTACGCCGCTCCGGCCCAGCGCCTGGACGACTTCCTGGCGGGCCGCGCCTCAGCGCAGCTGGGGGGCGTGGCCCCCTCCTACGCCCCGGGGGTGACCCCCACGGACCTGGCCCCCTGCCTGCCGCCCTATGTGGTGGAGGCGCTGCGGGAGGCGCTGCCGGCCTTCGGCAGACAGATCTCTGGATACGCCCTGGAGGACGCCCTGCTGACCGGTGTCGAGACCCGCACCTCCAGCCCCGTGCGCCTGCCGCGCACGGCCGAGCTGGAGAGTGTGACGATCGAGGGGCTCTATCCAGCCGGTGAGGGCGCCGGTTATGCCGGCGGCATCCTCTCGGCGGGCATCGACGGCATCCGGGTGGCCGAAGCCGTGGCCCTCAATCTTCGTCGTCGGTGGAGCCCAGGGGAGCCAGCCGGATCTGTTTGCGGCCCAGCTTGATCTCGAACTCGTCGCCGGGTTTCAGGTCCAGCAGGGCGGTATAGGCCTTGCCGACCATCAGGTTGCCGTTGAATTGCACCTTGGTGGTGAAGCTCAGCTTGCGGCCACCCTTGCCCACCTTGGCAGCACCGCCACCGAATTCCACGCCCTTGGCATTGAGCAGGGCCTCGTAGAAGGCCGTGAAGTTCAGCCGTTCGGTGCCGTCCTTCTTGGTGGAGACATAGCCGCAGGCGCGCACGATGTCCGACTTGCTGGCGTCGCCGAGGTCTTTGACCTTGGCGAGGAGATCAGCGCCTGTGAGCATTGGGGGTAATTATGCGACATGTGCATCATTTCACTCCGATGGCACCATGTGCAACCCCAGGGCTAGTTGACTTGGTTTGTCGCGGTTGGCCTGGCGAGGTGCTATGTGCTGGCCGCAAAGCGGCAAGGATGCGGGAAGACCGCGGTCCATTTCGTTCTCTTCTGCGCACATTTCGCGCCCGGTCAGCGGATTCGCCACCATGGCGCCAGTGCGCGCGGGCCATGGCGGCCACCCTGATCTGGTTCCGGCGGGATCTGCGCCTGGTTGACCACGCCGTGGTGGAGGCCGCCTGCCGGCGCGGACCGGTGCTACCGGTGTTCGTGCTCGATGACGCGCTGTTGTTCCACCCCGAGACGGCGGTGGCCCGGGTGGCCTTCCTGCTGGAGAGCCTGCGGGCCCTCGACCACGACTGGCGCCGGATCGGCGGCCGGCTGCTGGTGCGCCGCGGCGAGCCGGCCCAGACCCTGCTGACCCTGGCCCGGGCCGCTGGGGCCGACCGGCTGATGGCCCACACCGACAGCGAGCGGCTGGTGGGCCGGGTGCGCGATGCCCGGGTTGGCCGGGTCCTGGCGGGGGCGGGGATCGCCGTGGACTGGATCGAACCTGCCGGAGCCACGGGCGAGCTGATCAGCTACGCCAGCTGGCGGCGCCACTGGCACGGGGCGATGGCGGCACCGCTGCATGCCACGCCCGAACGGGCGGTGGTGCCGGAGCCGCGGGGCGCCCTCGCCGATCGGCCGATCCCCAGCCTGCAGCAGCTCGGTCTGCGGCCCGACGCCAAGCCGATTCCCCCTGCCGGCAGCGCCGCGGCCCAGGCCCTGCTGGAGCGCTTCTGCAGCGGCGGGGCGGCCCGCAGCTATTTCTGGGAGCTGAGCTATCCGTCGGCGAAGGTCAGCACCGGCCTGAGCCCCTACCTGAAATTCGGGGTGATCTCGCCGCGCCAGTGCCTGCGGCGGATCGCGGCCCTGGCGGCGGAGGGCGACCGTCGCCTGGCCCGCAGTGCCCTGCAGCTGGCCAGTCGGCTGCGCTGGGCCGCCGCCATCACCCAGCGCTTCCGCTACCTGCCCCAGCTGGAACTGCGCTCGCTCTGGAGCCGCTTTGACGCCGAGCCCTGGGGCTTCGACGCCGAGCTCTACGACGCCTGGCGCGAGGGCCGCACCGGCTTTCCGATCGTGGACGCGGCGGCCCGCTGCCTGCGGGCGGAGGGCGGCTGGCGCGAGCTGAACTTCCGCAGCCGCGCCATCTACGCCAGCTTCCTGTCCAACCTCGGCGGCATCGACTGGCGCTATGGCGCCCTGCACTTCATGCGCCACCTGATCGATGGCGACTGTCCGATCGACCACTACCAGTGGGCGATGCAGGCCGGCGTGACCTACCGGGGCGAACGGGCCTGGAGCCGCATCTATCACCCGGGCCAGGTGGCGGTGGACCGCTGCGATCCCCAGGGGCTGTTCATCCGCCGCTGGCTGCCGGAGCTGGCCGAGCTCACCAACGACCAGCTGGGGGCCCCGCCCCCGATGGCCGCCTACCCGGCCCCGATCCTCGATTACGAGACGGCGCGGCGCCGGCGGATCGAGCAGCTGGCCGAGCGCCGCCGCCGGCTGACGGAGTGGGACCAGCCGGCGGAGGAGAGCCCGATCGCGGGCCAGGGCCGGATCACGGGGGCGGGGCCCCTGGCCGGCCTGGCCGAGCTTCCGGCCGATCTCACCCCCTTTGCGGCGGAGCGCTTCCCCGAGGCGGTGCTGGGCTGGGCCCAGGACAAGGGGGCGGCCCTGTTCCCGCCGGCCCTGGATCTTGCCAGCCTCGATGGCCCCGCCCGCCGCGAGCTGGCCAGCTGGCTGGCGATGGCCCGCAGCGGTGCCGGGTCAGGGACCAAGGCGCGCCAGGCCGATCCAGAGGCCACGGGCCCGGCAGGTGGCCGAAGCGCCGCCAGGGGCCGCTCCGGTGGTCGCGTCCGGGTGGCGCCCGGGCAGCTCAGCCTGGACCTGGGGATGGATCGGGCGAGCGATCTGGACGTGAAACGGTGAGCGTCAGGGCCACCCCGGCCCGACGGCTGGTGGTCTGCAGCGCCGATCTGCGGCCCTGGGCGTGTCCGGCCAGGGCCCAGTTGGCGCAACGCCGTTCGATCGGCCCGCCCTTCAGGCCGCCTGGGCCACGATGCCGCTCCACTGCACGGCCTTGACCTGATCGCGGCGCCAGGAGTGGAACAGCAGCGGCTCCGCCACCGTGCACAGGGGGCAGAGGGCGATGCGGCCGGGATCCAGGCCGGCGTTCACCAGCTGCAGGCGGGTGGCGCGGCGAATGTCGAGGCGGTCGCGGGCGGGCTGGGGGTCGGCGAGCAGGGCGCCCGCCTCCGAGAGGCTGGCCAGGGCGGCCTCGAGGGTATCCGGTGCGAGTGCCTCGGCCTGCAGCGGCGCGGCCCCGGGAGCGGGAACCACACTCGCCGCCACCTGTTCGCTGACGCGGCGCTCCACCTGGTAATTGTCACCACTCACCGCCGGCCCCAGGGCCACCAGCAGCTGCTCGCGGCGGCTGCCGGCCGCCTCCAGCCGAGCGATGGCTTCGAGCACGATGCCGCCGGCCAGGCCCCGCCAGCCGGCGTGGCAGGCGGCCACGCGGCCGCTGGCGGGATCGGCCAGCAGCACCGGCGTGCAGTCGGCGCCGCAGACCCAGAGGCTCTGGCCGCCGCCGTCGCTCACCAGGCCATCGGCCTCGGGCCAGGGCTGGCCCGCCGCGGCGCTGGCGGGCAGGACATCGGCGCTGTGCACCTGCTGGGGCCGATGCACGCTCACCCCCGCGCTCAGGTAGCCGGCCAGCACTTCGGGGCCGCGACCCTGCCACTGGCGGGTGAAGAAGCCGTGTTCGAAGGCCGCCAGCAGGTCGGCCTGGAGGTAGTAGCCGCCGTAGCAGCCCACCCAGCTCCAGCCCTCCAGGGCATTGAAGCCGGCATCGGGCCGATCAAACGGGGGATCGAGGGCCTCGGCCATCAGCGCACTCCGCCGTCAGGCATCGGGCAGGTCGCGCAGGATCCAGAAGCCCTCGAAGCGGGGCTCATCCTCGGTGGTCTGCACCGCCAGGAACTGGACGCCGCCGGCCCGCTCGCGGGCCGCCTGGAAGGCGGCGGCCGCCGCCTGGGCCTCCTCGGCCTCGAGGCGACCCAGCAGCCAGCGGTCCTCCAGGCCCGCTTCCAGCACCAGCTGGTTGTCACTGATCGCCAGGCGCACCGGCTCCAGGCCCGCCAGCCAGCCGGCGATGGCCAGGGCCCGCGGCCCGCCGATCAGCCGCAGGCCGCTCACCGGCAGGTCGTCGGCCAGGTCGGCGGGCAGGGCCACAAGCCCCGGGAAGCTGATCTCCCACTGGCTGGCCTCCCGCAGGGCCCCCAGGGGCAGGGAGGCCCAGCTCCAGCTCTGGCCGCGGGCGGCCTCCGGCAGGGGCACCGCCATCGGCTGCATCAGCAGGGGCGGTGGGGCCAGGGGGCCGGCCATGTAGCCCTCCTCGGCCGGATACACCGTGGCCTGGCGCTCCTGCAGCCACTCCACCAGGGCGTAGCAGCGGCGGCTGGGCACCAGCTCCAGCCCCAGGGCCTCGGCGGCCCGCTGCACCATCGTGCGCATCGAGGCGCGCCAGGAGCGCAGGCGCCGCGGCGGGGCGTAGCCCTGCGCCGCCGCCGCCTGCTGGGCCTCGGCCAGGGCCTCCTTGAGCCAGGCGGAGTTGACGCTCGTGGCCGGGCAGCGCTTCACCCAGCGGAACGGCTCCACGCCGGCCGGGGCGTCGGCCGCGCTGGTGGAGCACACCAGCAGTTCCCAGCGCTTCTTGCCGTCGGATTCGAGGATCGGACGGGAGTAGTAGTCCAGTTCCCAGTCGGCCTGGATCAGGCCGGGGACCGCTTCGATCAGCTGGCTCATCCGGCGTTCTGTTCCTGCTGGCGCAGCACGTTGCGGGCCCGGTTGGCCCGGTCGGTGGCCTCGGCCATCACCTTCTCCTTGTCGATCAGTAGCTCGCCGGGCTGACCCTCCAGCAGGGCGGTGTTGAGGGCGATGCGACCCCGGCTGGGATCCAGCTCGGTGATCAGCGCCTTGACGCGATCGCCGTGGTCGAACACCTCGCGCAGGTCGCGCAGCTGGCCGCCGCTGATGCTCGATTGGTGCAGCAGGCCGCTGACGCCGCCCAGGTCCACGAACAGGCCGTAGGGCTTGACGGCCACCACCTGGCCCTCCACCAGCTGGCCCACCTCCAGGTTCTGGAAGATGGCGGCGCTGGCGGCCTTCTTCTCCGAGAGCACCAGCTTGTGGGTCTCCGCGTTCACCTCCAGGAAGGCCACGCCGAGGGTCTTGCCCATCAGGGCCTCGTGGTTCTCGCCCTCCTGCAGCTGGGAGCGGGGGATGAAGCCGCGCAGGCCCTCCAGATCGGCGGTTACGCCGCCGCGGTTGAAGCCGTTCACCTTCACCTGCACCACCTTGCCTTCCTTCTCGAGCTGGCGCACCTTCTCCCAGCTCTGGCGCAGGGCCAGGGCCCGGGCGCTCACGGTCACCATGCCGTCGGCGTTCTGCTCGCGGGTGACCAGCACCTCCACTTCCAGACCGCGGGGGAAGCGCTCCTTGAGGTTGGTGATCACCCCCAGACCCGCCTCCTTCTTGGGCATGAAGCCGGGGGCCTTGCCGCCGATGTCCACGTACACCCCATCGCTCTCGACGCCCACCACGAGGCCCTTGGCCACCTCACCGGTGGTGCCCACAAAGTCCTGCTCGTCTAGCGCGGCCAGGAAGGCATCGGCGTCGAAGTCGAAGTCGTCCACGGTGCGGGCGGGCACGGCGGCGCGGGGCTGGCTCTGGGTCGCCGCGTCAGCTCCGAACGCCTTGGCCGAACCGGTGGCGCCCGCCCGGCCGCCGCGGCGCTTGCTGTCGTCCGGGCCCAGCAGGTCGGCCATGGTCAGGCCCTCGAAGGCCCCCATGTCGAACAGTTCGGCATCACCACCGGCGGGCCGGGCGGGGGCGGCGGGGCGCTGGGGGGCCTGCGGGGCCAGCGGCGCCAGGGGCTCTTCCCCCCGGGCGGCGCGGGCGGCGTTCTCCAGCTCGGCAGCCCGCTGCTGGGCCGCGTCCGCGGCGGCCCTGGCCTCGGCGGCCTCGCGCTCCAGTCGGTCCTGCTCCTCGCGGCGGTTGATGGCCAGCACCTGGGGGGGCTTGCGCACCGGGGCCTGGGCCGCAGCTGCGGGCCGCACCGGCGCCGGCGGCGCCGGGCGGGGGGGCTGGGCCTGGGGCCTGGTCGGCGGCTGGGGGGGCTGCGGGGTGCCGGATCCGGCCATGACCACGAGGGATGCACAGCGCCACACTGTAGGGACGTCCCCCGGGCTTTCTGGATGCGCCCCCACCGCGGTCTGGAGCGGCTGAGCTGGCCGGAGCTGCAGCGGGCGGCGGCCCGGCCGGGCAGCACGGTGCTCTGGCCCTTCGGGGCCTTCGAGCAGCACGGCCCCCAGCTGCCGCTCGGCACCGATGCCCTGTTCGCCGAGCGGCTGGCCGCGGCGGTGCTGGAGCGGCTGGAGCAGGACGGCAGCGATCCCCCGATCTGGAGCCTGCCCTGCTGGAGCTTCGGCTTCTCCCCGGAGCACGGCAGCTTCCCCGGCACCCTCAGCCTGCCGGCGGAGCTGCTGATCGCCCAGATCGTGGCCCTGGGCGGCCAGCTGGCGGCGGCCGGGTTCCACCGCCTGGTGCTGTTCAACGGCCACGGCGGCCAGATCGCCCTGCTGCAGGTGGCGGCCCGCCAGCTGCGGGCCGCGCACCCCACGCTGGCGGTGCTGCCCCTGTTCCTGTGGAGCGGGCCAGAGGGCGTCGCCGAGCTGATCCCCGAGCCCGAGCGCAGCCAGGGCCTGCATGCCGGCCTGGCCGAAACCAGCCTGATGCTGCACCTGGCGCCGGAGCGGGTGGGCCCGGAGCGCCCCGTCGACGGGCTGCTGCCGCAGCCGCCGCCGCCCGGCTGGAGCCTGGAGGGGGCCGTGCCCCAGGCCTGGCTCACCGCCGATCTCTCGCGCACGGGGGTGGTGGGGGATGCCCGCGGCGCCAGTGCCGCCCTGGGCGAGCGCCTGTACGCGCAGCTCGTGGCGGGCTGGACCCGGTTGTTCACGGACCTGCTGACCAGCGACTGGCCGCCCGTCAGCACCGGATCACCATGGTTACAGTCATGACCTGACCTGTTCCTGTTCCGGTAGCCATGGCCACCCTCGACACCGCAGCGGCCTCCGCCACCCTCGAGGGCTCCGCACTGCCCGACTTTGCGAGCGCTACCTATAAGGATGCCTACAGCCGCATCAACGCGATCGTGATCGAGGGCGAGCAGGAAGCCCACGACAACTACATCGCCATCGGCAGCCTGATCCCCGAGCAGGCCGAGGAGCTCACCAAGCTGGCCCGCATGGAGCTCAAGCACAAGAAGGGCTTCACCGCCTGTGCCGCCAACCTGGGCGTGGAGGCCGACATGCCCTTCGCCAAGGAGTTCTTCACCCCCCTGCACGACAACTTCCAGGCGGCCCTGGCCGAGGGCAAGGTGACCACCTGTCTGCTGATCCAGGCGATCCTGATCGAGGCCTTCGCCATCTCGGCCTACCACATCTATATCCCTGTCTCCGATCCCTTCGCCCGCAAGATCACCGAGGGCGTGGTGAAGGACGAGTACACCCACCTCAACTACGGCCAGGAGTGGCTCAAGGCCAACCTGGACAGCGTGCGGGAGGAGCTCGAGCAGGCCAACCGCGAGAACCTGCCGCTGGTGCGCAAGATGCTGGAGCAGGTGGCCGATGACGCCGCGGTCCTGCACATGGACAAGGAGGACCTGATGGCCGACTTCATGACCTCCTACCAGGAGGCCCTGATCGAAATCGGCTTCACCTCCCGCGAGATCGCCCGCCTGGCCACCGCCGCCCTGCTGGGCTGAGGGGCTGTTCGGTCGCTCCGGACGGTTGGGCCGGCCGCCCGTGGCAAACTGTGTCCACGGTCACATCTGACCCTGCGCCTGTCGCCCTCCAGCCACCACCCCACCTGCATGTTCGGCCTGATCGGTCACTCCACCAGCCTTGAAGAGGCCCGGAGCAAGGCCCTTGCCCTTGGTTATCCCGAGTACGCCGAGGGCGATTTCGAGATGTGGTGCGTGGCTCCACCCCAGTTGGTGGAGACGGTGCATGTCACCAGCCGCACCGGTCAGGTGATCGAGGGCGCCTACATCGATTCGGTGTTCGTACCGGAGATGCTGAGCCGCTTCAAGACGGCACGGCGCAAGGTGCTCAGCGCCATGGAGCTGGCCCAGAAGAACGACATCGCCATCACGGCGCTGGGGGGCTTCACCTCGATCATCTTCGAGAACTTCAACCTGCTCAAGGAGCAGCACATCCGCGGCACAACCCTGGAGTGGGAGCGTTTCACCACCGGAAACACCCACACCGCCTGGGTGATCTGCCAGCAGGTGGAGCGCAACGCCCCCCTGCTCGGCATCGACCTGGCCAAGGCCAAGGTGGCCGTGGTGGGCGCCACCGGTGACATCGGCAGCGCCGTCTGCCGCTGGCTGCAGCGCAGCGGCGTGGGCGAGCTGCTGCTGGTGGCCCGCCAGCAGCAGCGGCTGCAGGAGCTGCAGAGCGAGCTGGGCTCCGGCCGCATCCTGACCCTGGAGGAGGCGCTGCCGGAGGCCGATGTGGTGGTGTGGGTCGCCAGCCTGCCCCAGGGCCTGGCCATCGATCCCGCCAGCCTCAAGAAGCCCTGTCTGATGATCGACGGCGGCTACCCCAAGAACCTGGACAGCAAGTTCGCCGGTGAGGGCGTGCATGTGATCAAGGGCGGCATTGTGGAGTTCTGGCAGGACCTGGGCTGGCAGATGATGGAGGTGGCGGAGATGGACAACCCCAAGCGCCAGCTGTTCGCCTGCTTCGCCGAGGCGATGCTGCTGGAGTTCGAGGGCATCCACACCAACTTCAGCTGGGGCCGCAACAACATCACCCTGGAGGCGATGGAGCGGATCGGTGAGGCCTCCCTGCGGCATGGTTTCCAGGCCCTCGGCCTCGATCCGGCCCGCCTGGGTCATCAGCTGGCCGCTGTCTGAGAGCGCGCCCCCGTCGCCATCGCACCGCGCTCTGAATCGCACCGCGCGAGCGCAGTCCTCCACCCCGGCCCCTTCCGTCCGTCCCCCAGTCCGCCCACTCCATGGTCCGCCGCCCCCTGCTTGAGTTCGAGAAGCCCCTGGTGGAGCTGGAGGAACAGATCGAGCAGATCCGCCAGCTGGCCAAGGATTCCGAGGTGGACGTGAGCCAGCAGCTGCTGCAGCTCGAAACCCTCGCCGCCCGGCGCCGGGAGGAGATCTTCAGCAGCCTCACCCCGGCCCAGAAGATCCAGGTGGCGCGCCATCCCCAGCGCCCCAGCACCCTGGACTACATCCAGGTGCTCACCGATGAGTGGATCGAGCTCCACGGCGACCGCCGCGGCAGCGACGACCAGGCCCTGGTGGGCGGCGTGGGTCGCATCGGCGATCAGGCCTGCGTGCTGCTGGGCCACCAGAAGGGCCGTGACACCAAGGAGAACGTGGCCCGCAACTTCGGCATGGCCTCCCCCGGCGGCTACCGCAAGGCCCTGCGCCTGATGGAGCACGCCGACCGCTTCCGGCTGCCGATCCTCACCTTCATCGACACCCCCGGCGCCTACGCCGGTCTGCTGGCCGAGGAGCAGGGCCAGGGCGAGGCCATCGCCGTGAACCTGCGGGAGATGTTCCGGCTGCGGGTGCCGATCATCGCCACCGTGATCGGTGAGGGGGGCTCCGGTGGGGCCCTGGGCATCGGCGTGGCCGACCGGCTGCTGATGTTCGAGCACAGCGTCTACACCGTGGCCAGCCCCGAGGCCTGCGCCTCGATCCTCTGGCGCGATGCCGCCAAGGCCTCCGCGGCCGCCGAGGCCCTCAAGATCACCGCCGCTGATCTGCTCAAGCTGGGCGTGATCGACGACGTGATCAGCGAGCCCTCCGGTGGCAACCACTGGTCGCCGCTGCAGGCGGCCGAGGGGCTCCGACAGGCCCTGCTGCGCCATCTGGGCGACCTTCAGCAGCTGAGCGAGGCCGAGCTGAAGCAGCAGCGCTACGCCAAGTTCCGGGCCATGGGGCGCTATCTGGAGGCCGGGGCCACCGACACCTCGCTGAGTTCCTGAACGCAGCCTCCAGCGCCTCAGCCCAACGATCCGAACCTTTAAGGTTTTGTTTCCATTCCCGGGGGCAGCGCCCCCTGTGTGTTTGCCCGTCGCCCTGATCACCGGCGCCTCCAGGGGCATCGGCGCCGCCGCCGCCCGACGCTTCGCCGCCGCCGGCTACGACCTCCTGCTGCTCGCCCGCAGCGCCGATGCCCTCGAGGCGCTGGCCGAGGACCTGCGCCACGGCAGCGGCGATCCCCGTCCCGCTGGGGATCCCTCGCCCGCCTTGCGTCGGATCGAGACCCTGGCCCTGGACCTGGCCGATCCCGCCGCCATCGCCCCTGGCCTGGCCGAGCTGCTCGGCCGCGGCCTCACCCCCCAGGTGGTGATCAACAACGCCGGCGCCGCCTACACCGGTTCCCTGGTCGCGATGCCCGTGGAGCGCTGGCAGTGGCTGTTCCAGCTCAATGTGACCAGCGTCTTCCAGGTGAGCCAGGCGGTGCTGCCCGCCCTGCGGGCGGCCGGTGGCGGTCACCTGATCAACGTGAGCAGCCATGCCGCCCGCCAGGCCTTCCCCGAGTGGGGGGCCTACTGCGCCAGCAAGGCCGCCCTGGCCTCCCTCAGTCGCTGTCTGGCGGAGGAGGAGCGCCCCCACGGGATCCGGGTCAGCACGCTCACCCTGGGTGCGGTCAATACACCCCTGTGGGATAGCGAAACCGTCCACAGTTCCTTTGATCGCCGTGCCATGCTTGATCCCGAGCGTGCGGCCGAAGCCCTGCTGTTGCTCGCCCAACAGCCCGCCTCCCAAGTTGTGGAGGACCTCACCCTCATGCCGGCCGCCGGCGCTCTCTGAGATCACTCCATGACCTCCACCCTTCCTTCGAGCTTCACCGGCCAGACGAGCACTCCCGACTCCGCGCCGCTGCCGGTGAGCCTGCGCATCCGCCAGCGGCTCCAGGCCGCCGGCGTGCCCTTCCTCGCCAACGACAACATTGCCGAACAGCTGCTGGAGGGTGAACTCGACCAGCTGGAGATCGAGGTGGCCGGCAAGGTGCGGGAGCTGCTGCGCAGCCTGGTGATCGACATCGACAACGACCACAACACCGAGGAGACGGCCGAGCGCGTCGCCCGCATGTATCTGCATGAGGTGTTCAAGGGTCGCTATCACCATCAGCCCAAGATCGCCAGCTTCCCCAACGTCAAGAAGCTGGATGAGATCTATACCGTGGGCCCGATCACGGTGCGCTCCGCCTGCTCCCACCACCTAGTGCCGATTCTGGGCTCCTGCTGGATCGGCATCAAGCCGGGCGAACGGGTGATCGGCCTCTCCAAGTTCACCCGCGTGGCGGACTGGGTGTTCTCCCGCCCCCACATCCAGGAGGAAGCGGTGATGATCCTGGCCGATGAGATCGAACGTCTCTGTAAGCCCCAGGGCCTGGCGATTCTCGTCAAGGCGCAGCACTACTGCATGAAGTGGCGCGGTGTGAAGGAACCGCAGACCAGCATGGTGAATTCGGTGGTGCGCGGTGATTTCCGCCACGACCCCAGCCTCAAGGCCGAGTTCTTCGAGCTGGTGAAGCAGCAGGATTCACTGCTGGGCCACTGACCTCAGGTTCAGCGAAGCCGGGCCTGAAGGCGGCCCACTGCATTCCAGGCGCAGCAACGCCCGCCGACCGACTGACCCTGAAACCGGGGCCAGCCGGTTCCCGTGTCAGGGCGCGGCCTGGATCGGCCCCAGGGGCGTGGAGGCCACCCGCTTGACCTGGCCGTTCTGCGTCACCACGGCCACCACCATCACCCTCTGGCCGATGTCGACCGGGCTGGGCACGTAGCTGGTGCCGTTGGCCCCCTCGATCAGCACCCAGCTGCGCTGGCCCGGGGCCAGGCGATACCAGTGGTAGCTGGCCGTGGGCAGGGCCGCCTGCGCGGCGGCGACGGCGGTGGCGGTGAGCAGCCCGCCCACGGCGGCGTTGCCCTCCAGCACCAGCTGGCGCAGGCCATCGATCTGCTGCTGCACGGCCCCCTCCTGCTGAAGGGTGTCGGAGAGCTGCTGCTCCAGGGCGCGGATCTGCTGCTGGGGATCGGCACTCACCCCCGGCACGCACTGGATGTCGGCTCCCACCAGCTGGCAGCCCACCAGATCCTGGGCGCGGGCGGGCCCCCCGAGGGCGAGAGCGCCCGCGGCGAAGGCCGTGGCGGCGAAGGCAGTGGCGACGAAGCCAGTGGCGGCGAAGGTCGTGGCCCAGGCGCCTCCCCTGCGGGCTCCGGCGACGGGCAGGTTGAACGGGGCGGGGGCCATGGGCGCAGCTCAGTTGGGCTGATCCTGGCGGAAGGGCCGCAGGGCAGCCACCAGGGTGGCGACCCGCTCCAGGTCCTTGTCGCCCGGGGCACGCTCCACGGAGCTGGAGGCATCGAGGCCATCGGGGCGCAGGCTCGCCAGCACCGGCGCCACCCGCTCGGGGCCGATGCCGCCGGCCAGCCACCAGGGCCGCTGCGGATGGAACGCCTGCAGCCACTCGATCGGGATGCGGTGGCCCGTGCCGCCCAGCTGGTCCGGCACCCAGGCATCCAGCAGCAGCGCGTCCACGTGGGGGGCGTAGATGTCCGCCAGCTCCAGGTCCTCGGGCCGGCGAATGCGCAGGGCCTTCCACAGCCCGAGCTCCGGGCCCAGGCGCTGGCGCAGCTCGGCGCAGCGCTCGGGCGACTCATCGCCGTGGAGCTGCACCACCCGGTGTCCCAGCCCCACCGCCAGCTCCGCCAGCTCCGCTTCGCCGGGGTCGGCCACCACCAGCACCCCGAGGCAGGTCGGGGCGGCCTGGGCCATGGCCGCAAACAGGGCGGGGCGCTCCTCCGGCGCGAGCCATCGGGGGGAGCGCCGCACGCCGATCACGCCGAGGGCATCCACCCCCAGGGCGGCCACGGCGGCGGCTTGCTGGGGCTGGCGCAGGCCGCAGACCTTCAGCATCGGCCGCTGGCGGGGCAACGCCGGTGCCTGGAGCGAGGCCGGCGCCGGCGACGGGGGCGTTGACGACCAGGTCGTGGACGACGGGGGCACGGCGGACACGGCGGCCTGCGGGGTCCGACCTTTCTAGGATCAGCGCACTGGGGCTCCGTGCGTGGGTGAAGGCTGGCAGCTGCTGACGATCCGGGGCATCCCCCTGCGCATCCACCCCAGCTGGTTTGTGATCCTGGGCCTGGCCACCCTGGCCTTCCAGCAGCAGTACGCCGCCGAGTTCGCGGCCCGCGGCAGCGGTGCGCCGCAGCTCTGGCTCGTGGCCCTGGCCACGGCCCTGCTGCTGTTCGTCTCGGTGCTGCTGCACGAGCTGGGCCACTCCGTGGCCGCCCTCAGCCAGGGGGTGAAGGTGCGCAGCATCACCCTGTTCATGCTCGGCGGTGTGGCCAGCGTGGAGCGGGAGTGCAGCCGCGCCAGCGGTGCCCTGCTGGTGGCCGCCGCCGGCCCGGCCGTGAGCCTGGCCCTGGCGGCGCTGCTGATCGCCGGCCGGCACGGCGCTTCCCATCTCTCGCCCCTGCTGGGGGCGATGGTCACTGAGCTGGGCACCCTCAACCTGGTGCTGGCCCTGTTCAATCTGCTGCCGGGCCTTCCCCTCGACGGCGGCCTGATCCTCAAGGCACTGGTCTGGCAGTGGACCGGCAGCCAGCGCAAGGGAACCCAGGTGGCCACCGCCACGGGCCGCTTCCTCTCCTTGCTGGCGGTGGGCCTTGGCACGGTGCTGCTGCTGCGCAGCGGCAGCGTCGGCAGCCTCTGGCTGATCCTGCTGGGCTGGTTCGGCCTGGGCTCGGCCCGCAACCAGACCCAGATGCTCGCCCTGCAGCAGGCCCTCAAGGACCTGACCGTGCGCGACGCGGCCCGCCGCCGCTTCCGGGTGCTGGAGGCTGGCGCCACCCTCCGCGACCTGAGCCGGATCCGCATCGGCGAGGTCAAGGGCCCGGCCGACTGGCTGCTGGTCTGCGACGGCGGACGCTGGCGCGGCGTGATCGACGACGCCCCCCTCAATGCCCTGCCGGTGCAGTGCTGGGACCAGGAGCGGGTGGCGGACCACATGCGCCCCCTCGACAGCCTGCCCGCGATCCGGGAGGACGCGCCCCTCTGGCAGGCGGTGCTGCAGCTCGATCGGGAGGGTGACGATCCGGCCTCGCGGCTGCTGGTGCTGGGGCCGGCGGGCCTGCCCAGCGGCACCCTGGAGCGCCCCGAGATCGCCGAGGTCGTGCTGGCTCGCCTGGGGGTGAAGCTGCCGCCGCCGCTGCTGGAGGCCGCCCGCCGCCAGGGCAGCTATCCGCTGGGCATGGCCCTGGCTCAGGTGGCGCGGGCGATGGTCGCCAGCGGCGACGTGGCCTCCGCCGCCGACGACTCCAGGCTGGCGCCGGCCGCCGGCCAGCAGTAGCGCGCCGCGCGGGCCTCGACGGCCGCCCACTCCTCGCCTGTGAGCGGCTGCTCCCGCAGTTCCCCCCCGCAGAGCTCCTGCTCGGCGCAGCGCCGCAGCAGAAGGATCAGATCACCCGTGCCCAGGTCCAGGGGCTGCAGCGGCGGCGGCGCAGCGCCGAACACCTCGCGCCACAGCGGCTCCGAGGGGGCGAGCAGCAGGCTGCCGTGCTGGAGCAGCTGGCCCCGGCGCCAGAGCTGGGCGCTGCCGATGCGCTTGGCGCCGCTGGCCTGGACCAGGTCGGCGGCGGTGCTGGTGGCGAAGCAGCTGGGGCGCTGCACGGCCGAGGCGGCCCGCGGTGCCGCCCGGCCGAGGCTGAGGGGTTGCCCCAGCTCCCGGAACGCCCGTTGCAGCCAGCGGCAGGCGTCGGCGTAGGCCCGAGCCCGATCCGCCTGGGCCGGCCTCTGGACCAGGGCATAGGTGAGGCCGGCCTGGCCGGGCTCGTGCAGCACGGCGCGGCCGCCGCTGGGGCGCCGCACCAGCGCCAGCCGGCCGCTGGCGGCCAGGGCGGGCCAGTGGCTCTCCAGGTGCCGCTGGTGGAACCCCAGCGACAGGGTCGGCCGGCTCCAGCCGTAGAGGCGCAGCACCGGTGGCCCGCCCGCCAGGGCCAGGTCCAGCAGCCAGTCGTCGAGGGCCATCTGGAGGGCCCCCTCGGCCTCCAGGGGCGGGATCCAGCGCCAGGGAGCCGTCAAGGCCGCCCCGCGCTGGGCGCCCCGTCAGTCGAGCCCATCCCAGAAGCTCCCGTCGAGTTCAAAGCCGAGCACCGCGGCCATCTGCTCCAGGTTGCCGCGGCAGCTCAGCCCCTGGCTCCGGCCCCAGCCATCCAGCAGGAACAGCCGGTGGGTGATCCACAGTTCCAGGGCCTCGGGGGCGAAGCGGATCCCCTCACTGCGGCTGAAGCTGTGGGGCAGCAGCATCGCCACATGGCGCGTGAGCTGACCGCCGCTGCGCTCCAGCAGCAGCGGTAGCCAGGGGCAGAGGGCATCGGCCCGCAGGCTCCAGACCCTCAGCTCGGGGATCTCGGAGAGCTCGCGGGGGTCCTCCGGGTCGCGGGGCCAGTCGAAGGCCAGCTCCAGCGTGCCGCTGCGGGCCTGCAGGTCGCTGGGGGCCAGGTCCCTGAGGGGGGCCAGGGGCGCCAGGCTGCGCAGGCGCACGGCCTCCGCCGGGATCGTCAGCGGGGCCGAGGGGAGGGGCGACACGGTCCGGGTCAGCGGCAGGGCCTGGACGGTAGCGAGCTCGGCTGCGGCGTGGTCCCGCTGCGCCGGCCGGCTCCGGCCTGGCCAGCCCCCGGGCGGCCATCACGAGCTGTGACAGCCAGCCGCTTCCGGGTGACGCCGCCGGCTGGGCCGCGGACAATGGGCCCGACATCTCTTGCTCAGAACAGGTCATGGTTTCGTCCCTCACCCAGGCCGAAGTGCTGATTGCTCTGGTCGTGGCTGCCCACGCCGGGGTGCTGGCCGTGCGTCTGGCCGCGAGCCTGTACCGCGCCTGATCCCCTTGGCAGCCTGGGGCCGGCCTGCTACAAGCGGGCCAGCCCCGCCGCCACCCCAGCCTTGAGCTCCCCCCGGCACGCCCAGCCATCTCAGCGGAGATCCGCACGCCGGGACTCAAGCTCCACCAGCCGCAATGCCTCCACCAGCCGCAACGCCTCCGGCGGCCCTCCCAGCGACTCCATCGCCCGCCCCAGCGCCTCCCGTCGTCCGGGTGGTACCCCGGCGGCGGCCCCGGGTGGTCTGATCGGTGCCCTGGCCGCCGGTCTGGAGACCCGCCGCCCGGATGTCGAGGTCGCTGCGGCCGGCCCCTCTCCCCTGCCGGAGCACCCCGGCCTGAGGCCCTCCAGCGGCCAGCAGGAGCTGGTCTGCAGTGCCATCGGCCTCACCCTCAAGCTTGGGCTGTCGCTGGTGGCCGTGGTGAGCCTGGTGCGCCTGGCGGGGGCCTACCAGGAGCGGCTCGATCGCCACGGCGAGATCACCGCCGTGCTCGAGATCCAGAAGGCCAAGCTGCTCAAGGCCCGCGGGCGCTTCGATCAGCTGTTCGCCACCGGCGGCGAACAGCGCCTGATCGAGGAGCAGGACCAGTGGATCGCCCCCAACCGGCTGCGCGTGGTCTGGGAGCAGCAGAAGCAGCAGTCGATCGGTGCCGCCGGCCCCTCGGGCGCCGCCAGCCCGTTTCCAACTGTTGAGCAGCCCCCTGGCTCCCCCGGCACCCGCCCCTCCCATCCGTAGGTTGTGACCCGCCGCGCGCAGGGCGCCATGGTTTCCAGCTCCACCACCAGCACTCCCTCCACAACGGCGGCCACCCCCGGAGCGGTTCTGATCACCGGCACGACCTCGGGGGTGGGCCTCAACGCCGTCAAGGCGCTGGTGGACCGCGGCTGGACCGTGGTGACCGCCAACCGCGACCCGATCCGGGCCGCCGCCGCCGCCAGCTCCCTGGGGATCCCCCAGGAGCGGCTGCACCACCTGCGCATCGATCTGGGCGATCTGGAGAGCGTGCGCAGCGGCGTGGAGACCCTGGTGGGCTCCCTGGGCTTTCCCATCGACGCCCTGGTGGTCAATGCCGCCGTCTACAAGCCGCGGCTGAAGCAGCCGGAGTGGTCGCCCCAGGGCTATGAGATCTCGATGGCCACCAATCACCTGGGCCATTTCCTGCTGATCCAGCTGCTGCTCGAGGAGCTGAAGAAGTCCAGCCACCCCTCGCGCCGGGTGGTGATCCTCGGCACCGTGACGGCCAATTCCAAGGAGCTCGGCGGCAAGATCCCCATCCCGGCCCCCGCCGACCTGGGCGACCTGGCCGGCTTCAAGGCGGGCTTCAAGGCGCCGATCGCCATGGCCGACGGCAAGCCCTTCAAGCCAGGCAAGGCCTACAAGGACAGCAAACTCTGCAACATGATCACCACCCAGGAGCTGCATCGCCGCCTGCACGGCTCCACCGGGATCGTGTTCAGTTCGCTCTATCCCGGCTGCGTGGCGGACACCCCCCTGTTCCGCAACACCCCCAAGGCGTTCCAGAAGATCTTCCCCTGGTTCCAGAAGAACATCACCGGGGGCTACGTGAGCCAGGCCCTGGCGGGCGAACGGGTGGCCCAGGTGGTGGCCGATCCCGAGTTCGCCGTGTCCGGGGTGCACTGGAGCTGGGGAAACCGCCAGAGCAAGGGCGGCAAGCAGTTCAGCCAGGAGCTCTCCGACAAGGCCAGCAACCCCGACACCGCCAAGGGCGTGTGGGAGTACTCCGAGAAGCTGGTGGCCCGCTCCTGAGCCACAACCCCGGCACCCCCTGATGGCCCCGTCTGCGCTGCGCCGCGTCTATCCCCCCGCCATCCTGGGGGTCGGCAAGAACTACGCGGCCCATGCCCGCGAGCTGGGCCTGGAGGCCCCCACGGAGCCGGTGCTGTTCTTCAAGAACCCGGCGGCGGTGATCGGCGACGGCGAGCCGATCCTGCTGCCGCCGGTGGTGCACACCCCCGAGCCCGGCGTCGACTACGAGGGCGAGCTGGCGGTGATCCTGGGCTGTGATGCCCGCGATGTGCCGGAGGCCGACGCCCGTACGGTGCTCTCCCATGTGGCGGTGGCCAACGACGTGAGCCAGCGCTGGTGGCAGTGGAACGGCGGCGGCGGCCAGTGGTGCCGCGGCAAGAGCTTCGACGGCTTCTGCCCCCTGGGCGAGCCCGTGCCGATCGACCAGGTGCCGGACCTGCAGGCCCTGGAGCTGCGCACCAGGCTCAACGGCGAGCTGGTGCAGCACGACAGCACCGCCTCGATGCTGTTCCCGGTGGCGCGGCTGATCGCCGAGCTGAGCCGCGGCACCACCCTGCTGCGCGGCACGGTGATCCTCACCGGCACCCCCTCGGGGGTGGGGGCCGGCCGCACGCCGCCCCGCTTCCTGCGCCACGGCGACCGGGTGGAGGTGAGCATCAGCGGCGTGGGAACGCTCAGCAATCCGGTGCTGGATCCCCTGCTGGCGGCGGGTTGAGGGCCGGCCCGGCCCGCCGTTGCTAAGACCCGGGGGCACTGCTCGAGTCGACGATGAACCGTGCCCTGCGCTGGGGCCTGGCCGCCCTGCTGGCCACGGGCCTGCTGGTGGGCGCCGTGGTGCTGGCCCCCTTCAGCTCCTGGCTGCCCGGCGGCACCGTGGCCGATCTGCCCCTGGCCCAGGTGGTGAACGGCAGTGCCTTCAACCGCCTGTTCCCGGCCCCGGAGCTGGGCCAGCAGCTGGTGTTCACCCAGGAGAAGCGCGGCTTCAGTGAGGCCAGGCTGAAGCAGGCCGGCGAGGCCCTGGCCCTGCTCGCCATCTCCGACACCCGCACCGCCCCGGACGCCCGCGCCAAGTTCGAGGGCAGCCGCGAGCGTCTGCAGGGCTGGCCGCTGCTGGAGCAGGGGGCCCAGGCCAGTGCCCTGCTGGTGGCCGATCGCTTCCAGGTGAAGGTGATCGGCCAGGGCCAGGGCCTGGCGGCCGATCAACGCCACGCCCTGCTGGAGGGCTTCGACCTGCCGGGCCTGGCGGCCCTCGCCCCCGCCCGGGAGCGGGCCGCCTCCCCAGGGGGGGCGAGTGAGGCCTTCAGCCCTGAGTCCGCCCTGCAGGAGGCCGCATGAGCCGCACCGTTCTCGATCGCCTCGACCGCCTGCCCCGCCGCGGACTCACGGTGCTGGCCCTGCAGGGGATCGCCACCCTGGTGCCCGGCGGCTGGAGCAACCCCACCAACGCCGAGGCCCTGATCGCCGAGGTGCTCGGCGACGACGATCCGGCCCTGGTGCGCCAGGTGCGGGCCCGGGCCGACCTGCTCAGCGGCGCCCGCCACGAGGGCTACGGCCGGGCCCTCAGCCTCTACGACGCCGTGAACCGCTCCCAGCGGGCCAGCGGCGGCCTGCGGCTGCTGGCCAACGTGACCGCCGGCCTGCCCCTGCTCCAGCGCATCGGCAACATCACCCCCCCCAGCGACAAGCTCCAGGCCGCCGACCTCAGCCTCAAGGTGGGTGCCGAGCTGCTGGCCTTCACCCAGGTGAACGGCCTGCCGGGCGACTCCTTCGGCGACTTCACGGCCGCCCTGGCGGACTACGCCGGCGATGCCCGGGTGCGGATGGCGGCGCTGATCTGCTTCGATGGCCTTCTCCCCCTGGGCAACCAGGCGCTGGAGCGCCTCGACGGCCTGCTGGGCCAGGTGAGCAGTGGCGAGCTGCGCCAGCTGCCGGCCTACGGCCGCCTCAGTGGCCTGCTGCCGGGCCGCGGCGACCAGGCCCATCTGGGCTTCCTGCGCCGCGGCGTGGAGAGCTGGGCCGGCTGGGCCGGCGGCTTCATCGGCCAGCTCGGCCTCACGGGCCAGCGGGCGGTGCAGGCGCTGGAGGGCAGGCTCGGGCCCTGGCAGGGACGGATGGAGGGCCTGGCGGCGTTCCTGGATGCCTTCACCGATACCTATGCCCACACCGGCGTGCAGGCGGTGGCACGGCGGCTGGTGGAGCGGGCCGCCGCCGAGATCTGACGGGGGGAACGCCCCCGTGGAGCCCGCCTTAAGGGATCCGGCCCTGCAGCAGTCGCTGCAGCCGGCTCAGCATCCGCCCCTGCAGGGTGGGCTCCAGCGGATAGGGGCGTGCCGGGCGCTTGGCCCGCTGCTGCTCGGCCTCCTTGAGGGAGGGACTGTCCATCAGGTTGGCGTTCGCATAGTCGCTAGCCATGTGGTCGATGCCCTCGCCCACCACCAGGTAGCCGAACAGCAGGGCGGCGGCGAGAAACAGCAGGCCCGTGAGGCCCGAGATCAACTGGCTCAGCCGGCTGACGCTCCCCTTGCGGGCCTGACGGCCCGCGCCTGATCCCCGACCCACACGCCGAAGGCTGCGGGCCCTGGTCTCCTGGGGCGGGTTTCGAGGCGGCATGAAGCGCACCATGGCATGGATCCTCAGGCCTGAAAAGGGGCCGCTCAGGTGTAAGTCAGTGTCAGCTGGCGCTGACACGACTGACGATCACCCAGCGATGTCCGGGAGCAGGTGGCACTCCTTAACCGGTCCCGGTGTGTCCCCGTCATCGGGTTCGGGGATGCCGCTCACGGCTGACACTGCCGACTGGCAGTGGCTGGTGCTGCGGCCGTGCCTGGGACGGCAGCCGATCTGCGGCATGGGCTTGCCGAGCCTGGCGGAGGAGCAGGCGGGTCCCACGGCGGCAGCTTGCACGATTTCAGCAACAGTGCTGCAAGACGGCAACCGTGGCAAGACGACAGCCGTGGCAAGACGACAGCAGCAAGACTGTGGGCAAATCTATTGCCGTGGGCGGCGATCATTGTGCGCAGCGGAAAGGTTTGGCTCGGCCGCCGAGGTGGGTCTCCCGTGGTGAGCTGTTGAGGGGCTTTACTAACCTTCACCGGGAGCGTAGACCCAATCCAGGGGCCCTACTGCTAAGTTAGAAAAGAGTTCCAATTCGCCACCTGCTGCATGTACGGCCTGGTTAATCAAGCCATCCGCGACATGATTTGCGTGAACCACGGCCAGGAGATCTGGGTCAAAGTGCGCGAGCGGGCTGACGTGGAGATTGAGCAGTTCGAGGGCATGGAGCCCTATCCCGACGACCTCACCCATCGCCTGGTGATGGCCGCTAGCCTGGAGCTGCAGCAGTCTCCCCATGCGCTCCTGCGTGCCTTCGGGGAGTTCTGGGTGAGGTATACCGCCGCCGAGGGCTACGGTCCATTGATGGAGATGGCCGGCTCCAGCCTGCCGGAGTTTCTCCACAACCTCGACGATCTCCATGCCCGCGTGGGGGTGAACTTTCCCCAGTTGGTGCCACCCGCTTTCGATACCGAGGAGATGGAGGAGGGAACCATGCATCTCCACTACCACTCCCAGCGCCAGGGATTGGCTCCGATGGTGATCGGCCTCGTGGAGGGACTGGGTGATCGCTTTGAAACGCCGGTGGAGGTGGAGCAGCTGGCCTGTCGCACCGATGGTTCCGACCACGATGTGTTTGCCGTGCACTATGTGGACCCAGCCGATCAGCCATGACCCTGGTACCTTCTGACCAGTGTTTCCCTGAGCTGTTCCCCTTCCATCTGGTTGTCGATTCCGAGCTGGTGATCCGCCAGCTGGGTCCGGCCCTGCTGCGTCTGCTCGGTAGCCAGGTGTGTGGGTCCCCGCTGCATGATCATGTGCAGTGGCAGCGGCCGCGCCTGATCCAGCCAGGCCTTGACGGCCTGCGCAAGCTCAGCTCCAAGCTCACGGTGCTGCAACTGCTGCATCTGCCCCTGCAGCTCAAGGGGCAGATGCTGGTGGATGGTCACCATGCCTTTTTTCTTGGCACGCCCGTGGTGCACAACCTTGAGCAGCTGAGCACGCTCGGCATCCGCCTCAGCGATCTGGCCCGCCACGACGCCCTGGCCGATGCGCTGGTGATGATTCAAACCAAGGACATGACCATCGCCGACCTGGTGCAGCGGCGCACCCAGGATCTGGAACGGCTCGCCACCCAGGATGCCCTGACGGGGATCGGCAACCGCCTGCTGTTCAACCGGGAGTTGCCGGCTGACCTGGAGGAGCATCGTCAGCTCGGACAGTCCCTCGCCCTGCTCCTGCTCGATGTGGATCTCTTCAAGCGGTTCAATGATCGCCACGGCCATCTGACCGGGGATGCCTGTCTCAGGGCCGTGGCCCAACGCCTGGTGGAACTGACCGGCCGCGGTGGTGACCGGCTGTATCGCTACGGAGGTGAGGAGTTCGCCATCCTGCTGCCGCAGACTGGAATGTGCGGGGCCCAGCAGCTGGCTAACCGCATCGTGGAAGGCTTTGCGTCCTCTCCACTGCAGTTCGAGGAGTCGAACCAGCGCCACAGGATCACGATGAGCGTTGGCCTGGCCGGCTTCGAGCCCCAGGACCTCCAGGGCCAGGCCATCCATGGCGGCCAGGACACCAGCGCGATCGCCACCAGCTTGATCGCCCGCGCCGATGAGGCCCTCTATCAGGCCAAACGTGAAGGCCGCAGCCGCTGTGTGAGCCTGGTCTGAAGCTGCTCCATCGAACGGCTTCAGACCAGGCCAGGTGTGCCGGCTCAGTCGAAGCCGAGCAGGTCGAAGATCTCGCGATCCTTGAGGGATTCGGCCTCCAGCGGCTCCACCTTGTCGAGCATCCGCTGGGCCAGGTTGAGATACTCCTGCTGCACCGCCAGCACTTCAGGACTGGCCTCCATCTCGAAGATGGTGCACTTCTTGAGCCGGGAGCGACGGATCGCATCCAGGTCTGGAAAATGGGCCATGGTCTTCATGCCCACGCGCGCGTTGAAGCGATCGATCTGGTCGGTGTCCTTGGAGCGGTTGGCCACCACGCCGCCGAGCCGCACCTTGTAGTTCTTGGCCTTGGCCTGGATCGCGGCGATGATCCGGTTCATGGCGAAGATCGAATCGAAGTCGTTCGCCGTCACGATCAGGCAGTAATCGGCGTGCTGCAGGGGCGCGGCAAAGCCACCGCACACCACGTCGCCGAGCACGTCGAAGATCACCACGTCGGTGTCCTCGAGCAGGTGGTGCTCCTTGAGCAGCTTCACGGTCTGGCCGGTCACGTAGCCGCCGCAGCCGGTGCCCGCCGGCGGGCCGCCGGATTCCACGCACATCACGCCGTTGAAGCCCTTGAACACGAAGTCCTCGGGCCGCAGTTCTTCGGTGTGGAAGTCCACCGTCTCGAGGATGTCGATCACGGTGGGCACCATCGACTTGGTGAGGGTGAAGGTGCTGTCGTGCTTGGGATCACAGCCGATCTGCAGCACCCGCTTGCCGAGCTTGGAGAAGGCCGCCGAGAGGTTGGAGGAGGTGGTGGATTTGCCGATGCCCCCCTTGCCGTAGACGGCGATCACCAGGGCGCCCGCCTCGATGTGCATGGACGGGTCCTGATGCACCTGCAGGGAGCCTTCGCCATCGGGGCGGGAGAGGGTCGTGGTCATGGGAGGGGAAAGGGGAGGAGAGGGGGGCGGGACGTGCGAGCAGCGAACGCCTGGCCTGAACCGGCGTGCTGCTGCTGAACCGGCTCGGGGGGGC
>NZ_JAGQBX010000031.1 GCF_024345855.1 Synechococcus sp. GreenBA-s
ATACCAAGGGTGCAGATCACCGAGAAGACCAGGATCTGGCCGCCCGTCGCTGCCGTGGATCCCGGCGATCCTGGTGGGCCTGCCGCTGGTGGCCGTGGGGCTGGCCCTGCTGACGGGCTCGATCGCGACGGCCGGCCAGATCCTGGTCTTCTCGGTGATCTGCACCCTTGGTATCGGCGCCCTGTTCTGGCTGGGGCTGGCCCTGGTGCTCGGCCTGGCGACCCTCTATGCGGCTGACCAGATCGCCCGGCTGCAGGGGCGCCCTGCGGGGCTCGGGCTGTTTCCGCCCCACGGGGCGTTACCGGGGGCCGCGCCGGCGGAGGCGCTGCCGTCGCAGGGGCTGGACACCCTCAGTCGCTATGCGGCCCGGCGCCTGGCTCAGGGCGGCGATCGCGAGCGCATCCGCCATGAGCTGCTCCGGGCCGGCTGGAGCGTGCCCCAGGTGGAGGCAGCCCTGCGGGGCGCCGGGGGGGCCTGACCGTGGTGGTTGTGGCTCCGCTTCAGGCCCCTCTGCTGCGCCGCCTCTGGCGCTACCAGGCGGAGCGCTTTCCGCTGCAGCGCCACGGCCCGCTGATCCTGGTGTTCAGCGGCGCCGCGGTGGGCTACGGCGCCCGCCTGTCGGGCCGCGCGCCCCATCCCGCCGCCCTGGCGGCCGCCTTCCTGGCGGTGTTGCTGCAGTTCCTGCTGATGCGCCTCGCCGATGAGTTCAAGGACGCCGACGACGATCGGCGCTGGCGGCCCGAGCGGGCCGTGCCGCGGGGCCTGGTGAGCCTCCGGGAGCTGGCGGGCCTGGGGCTGCTGGCGGCGCTGCTGCAGCTGGCGGTGGTGGCGGCGGCGGCCCCGGTGGCCCTGCCCCTGCTGGCCGCGCTCTGGGGCTACTTCCTGCTGATGGGGGCCGAGTTCTTCCGGCGCCGCTGGCTGCGGGCCCGACCGGCTCTCTACGGGCTCAGCCATCTGCTGATCGTGCCCCTGATGGCGCTGCTGGCCCTGCGTCTGCAGCTGGACGGTCCCCTGCCCCTGCCGGCCCTGCTGCCGTTTCTGCTCTGCTGCTACGCCGGCGCGATGCTGATCGAGCTGTCCCGCAAGAGTCTCTGGCCGGCGGCCGAGCGTCCCGGCGTCGAGACCTACAGCGCCGTGTGGGGATTCCGTGCCGCCGTCGCGCTCTGGCTGGTGGCCCTGCTGCTGGCTGCCGCCACGGCCCTGGTGGCCGCCGCCGCGATCCAGCAGGCCGCGGCGCTGGCCCTGGTGCTCGGCCCCCTGCTGCTGGTGGGGCTGCTGCGGGTGACCCCCTGGCTGATGGGGCGCCCCCCGCTCCCCCGCTCCGCGGCTGGCCCCTCCAGCGGCACCGCCGCAGGTCCGCTGGAGGGCTTCACGGCCCTGTGGATCCTGGCCACCTACGTCGGCCTGGGCTGGTGGCCCTGGATCGGCCCGGCTCTGGGGGGCGCATGACCACCACAGCGCTCCCCCCCTGCTGGCAGCCGCTGGCGGCTGGCGATGCCCACGGCTTCGCCGCCTGCGCGGCCAGCGACTGCGAGGGGGACGACCAGCTCGGCGGCAAGGCCGCCCCCCTGCGCCGTCTGGCTGGCCTGGGCTTCCCCGTCTGGCCCGGCCTGGTGTTGCTGCCCGAGGCCTTCCACCGCTGCCTGGCGCCTGGGGAGTCGTGGCCGCGCCGCATTCCCCAGACCCTGCTCGCCGACCTGCGGCGGGACCTCGACCGCCTCGCGGCTCCGGTCGCGGCTCCGGGCCTGCGGCTGGCGGTGCGCTCCTCGGCCCGCTGTGAGGACGGCCGCCGCCACAGCTTCGCCGGCCAGTTCACCACGGAACTCGACGTGGCACCCGCCGATCTGGAGGCGGCGATCCTGCGCGTGTGGGCCTCGGCCTTCGCGGCCGGTCCGGCGGACTATGCCCGCCTGCTGGCGGACGGGGCGGCGCTGGCCAGTGGCCCGCCGGCCGTGCTGATCCAGCCGATGCTGCCGGCGGTGGCGGCCGGCGTGGCCTTTGCCGCCGATCCCGTCAGCGGCCAGTGGGGGGTCACCCTGATCCAGGCCGTGCCTGGCCTCGCCGCCGATCTGGTGGCGGGCCGTGCCGCGGCGGATCAGGATCGTCTCGATCGTGGGGGCCGGATCCTCGAGCGCCGTCCGCTGCGGCCGGATCAGCCCGTGCTCGACGCGGCCACCGTGCAGGATCTCGCCCGGCTGGTGCGCCGGCTCAGCCGTGCGCTCGGCGCCCCCCAGGATGTGGAGTGGGCCCTGGCGGCCCCGCCGCAGGCGGGCGGCCCAAGCCGCCTCTGGCTGCTGCAGGCCCGGCCGATCACCACCCTGGGGCAGCTCAGTGATCCCGATGGCGCCCCCGGCCTGTGGGACAACAGCAACATCGTCGAGAGCTACAGCGGCGTCACCACCCCGCTCACCTTCTCCTTTGCGCGGCGGGCCTACACCGAGGTCTACGCCCAGTTCTGCCGCTTCATGGGGGTCGACGCCGCCACGGTGCTGCGCCACCGGGCCGTGTTCGCCACGATGATCGGCTTCCACCGGGGACGCCTCTACTACAACCTGCAGAGCTGGTATCGGGTGCTCTCGCTGCTGCCGGGCTACGGGCTCAACGCCGGCTTCCTCGAACAGATGCTCGGGGTGCGCGAGGGGCTCTCCCCCGAACGGCGGCACCAGCTGCGGCTCGAGCCCCCCAGCCATCCCCTGCGCGATCTCCTCCGCCTCGCCGGCACCGGCACGGCCCTGCTGGCCAATGCCGTGGGCCTGGAGCGGCGCCGGCGGGCCTTCCGGGAACGGCTCGATCGGGTGCTGCTCGGCCCAGCTGAGCTGGAGGCCCTCGGCGACGCCCGGCCCGATGAGCTGGTGGCCCACTACCGGCGCATCGAGACGGAGCTGCTGAGCCGCTGGGATGCGCCGCTGATCAACGACTTCTACGCGATGGTGGCCTATGGCCTGCTGGGCGGCCTGCTGCGCCGCTGGGGCCTGGATCCTGAGGGCGGACGCCTCAACGCCTGGATCACCGATCTGGGGGCTGTGATCAGCGCCGAGCCCCCGCGCCGGATCCGGGCGATGGCGCGCCACCTGGAGGGGTGTCCTGGGCTGGTGGCCCTGCTCTGCACCGGCAGCGCGGCCCAGATCCAGCGCGCCCTGGCCCCGCTGCCGGCCCTGCGGGCGGAGCTCAAGGCCTACCTCGACGACTTCGGCGACCGCTGCCTCGAGGAGCTCAAGCTCGAGACCCCCACCCTGCGGGACGATCCCCTGCCGCTGCTGCGCAGCCTCGGGGCGATGGCCCGGGCCGGCGAGCGTTCTGATCCGCCACTGCCCTGTAGCGCGCCCTGCACCGCGTCCTTCTCCGAGCCTGCAGCGCCTGCCCTGCCGCGCCCGGGGGCCCTGCGGGGCCTGGTGCTGGGCTGGCTGCGGCGCCGCCTGCGCCAGCTGGTGACCCAGCGCGAGAACCTGCGCTTTGAGCGCACCCGGGTGTTCGGCCAGGCCCGGCGCCTGCTGCTGGAGCTGGGGCAGCGCTACGCCGCCCTCGGCTGGCTCGAGCGACCGGGCGATGCCGTGTTCCTGGAGGTGGAGGAGCTGCTGGCGATGGTGGAGGGCAATGGCAGCTGCACGGACCTGCGCGGCCTCGTGGCCGTGCGCCGCGCCGAATGGCGCCGCCACCGGGCCACCCGCCCCCTGCCGCGTCGCTTCGAGACCCGGGGCCTTCCCCTGCTGGGCCTGGAGGCCCTGGCGGCGGATCCGCCCCAGCCCAGGGCCGGCGAGGCCGGAGGCGACCACTGGCAGGGGCTGGGCTGCTCGCCCGGGGTGGTGCGCGGCCGGGTGGCGCTGGTGCGGGATCCCCGCCGCTGGCTGGAGGCCGGCCCCGGGGCCAGCGCCGACCGGCCGATCCTGGTGGCCGCCGCCACCGACCCGGGGTGGGTGCTGCTCTTCCCCCACGCCGCCGGCCTGCTGGTGGAGCGCGGCAGCGTGCTCTCCCACGTGGCGATCGTGGCCCGGGAGCTGGGCCTGCCCATGGTCACCGAGCTGGGGGGCATCAGCGGCGCCCTGGCCGATGGCGATCGGGTGGAGCTCGACGGCCGCAGCGGTCAGGTGCGCCGTCTGCCGCCCCCCGTGGTCGGTGGCTGAGGACAGCGCCGCGCCGATCGACGTCCGGGGCTGGCAGCTGCGCTACGGCCAGTGCTGGGAGGATGCCGATCGGCTGGTGGAAGCCCTGGGGCCCGTGGCGGGGGCGCGGGTGCTCTCGATCGCGTCGGGCGGCGACAACAGCCTGGCCCTCCTCGCCGAGGGGCCCGAGCGCCTGATCGCCCTGGATCACAACCCCGCCCAGCTGGCGGCCCTGGAGCTCAAGGCCGCGGCCATCGCGCGGCTGGAGCACGGCGAGCTGATGGTGCTGCTGGGGGCCTGGGACCACCCCGCTGGACCGGAGCCGGGCTTCGAACCCCGCGACGGCCTGCCCGCGCGGGTGCCCGCGGCCCTGGCCCTGCAGCGGCTCAGCCTCTACGGGCGATGCCGCGACCGACTCACGCCCGCGGCTGCCGCCTTCTGGGATCGGCGGCCCGAGCACCTGGCCGTGGGCCTGCTCCATGCCGGCCGCTTCGAGCGCTATCTCGGGCGGTTCCGCCGCTGGGTTCTGCCCCTGCTGCGCGATCCGGCGGGCTGGCAGCCGCTGCTGGAGGGCCGCACGGCCGCCGAGCGGGCCCGCTGGTATCGCGAGCAGTGGGATGACTGGCGCTGGCGGCTGCTGTTTCGCCTGTTCTTCTCCCGCACGGCCCTGGGCCGCTTCGGCACCGACCCCGCCCAGGTGCGCTATGGCGAGGGATCCCAGGGGGATCACCTGCTGGAGCGCCTGCAGCATGCGCTCACGGTGCACGATCCGGCGGAGAATCCCTATCTGCACTGGATCCTGCTGGGCCGCTACGGCCGGGAGCTGCCCAGGGCCCTGCGCCCCGAGCTGCTGGAGCGGATCCGGGGCCACCTGGATCGGCTCACGCTCTGTTCCCTCGCCTTGGACGACTGGCTGGATGGCCCCGCGGTGGAGGGCGGTCCGATCGATCGCTTCAACCTCAGCAACGTGTTCGAGTACCAGTCCGCCCAGGCCACCACGCGCCTGCTGGGGCGGCTGCGCCACTGCTCCGCCCCGGGCGCACGGCTGGTGTGCTGGAACCGGCTGGCCGATCGCGACTGTCGGCTGGCTCCCGTGGGCAGCTGGGAGCCCTGCCAGGACCTGGCCGATGGGCTGCACCGGCGCGACCGGGTGTTCTTTTACAGGCGCCTGGTGGTGGCCGAAGCCATGATGGGCGCCGATGCCGTCCCGTCGGACGCGGGCCGTGGGCGCTCCGATCGTCACCAGTCCCGAGCCGCCTGATCCCCAGGCCAAGGCTGCGGGGGCCCAGGAGTGCTGGGTCGCGCGCCGCCAGGGCCAGGAGCTGGCCAGGGTCAGCCTCTGGTGGCAGGGCACGCCGTCGCTGGCGGGCGAGCGGGTCGGCGCCATCGGCGCCCTGTCGCCCGGCGCCGAACCGGTGGGGGTCGCCGCCTGGCCTGCGGCCGCCGCCACCCTGCTGCGGCGCGGCTGCCGGCGACTGGCGGAGCAGGGCTGCACCCGGGTGCTCGCCCCGATGGACGGCAACACCTGGAAGGCCTATCGCCTGCGCCTCGATCCCCCTGCCGGGTTTCCCGGCGAGCCGGAGCCCGGGCCCGGATGGCTTGCCCCGCTGGCGGCCAGCGGCTTTGGCGAGGAGGCCCGCTATCTCTCGAGCCGCTGCCACGACCTGGGCCAGCGGCGTCTCAGCGCCCGGGTTCAGGCGCGGCTGGCGGGACTGCACCTCAGCGATGGCCGGGGCCTCGACCCGCTGGTCCTGCTCCCGTCCCTGCACGCCCTGCTGCATCGCGGCTTCCAGTCGCAGCCCTACTTCCTGCCGCTGCCGCTGGAGGCCTTCGCAGGGCGGCTGGAGGGGCAGCTGGCGGCTGATCCCGCCCGACTGGCGCTGCTGGCGTTCGATGGCCCGGACCTGGTCGGTCTGCTGCTGGGCCACGTGGCCGGGCCGGAGCTGGTGGTGCGCACGCTGGTGGTGTGGCCCGGTCGCCCCCAGGCCGGGCTCGGGGCCCTGCTGCTCGAGGAGGCCCATCACCGCGCCGGCGAGCGCGGCTGCACGAGCGCCATCCACGCCCTGATGCATGCGGCGGGCCCCTCCGTGCCCCTCAGTCGGCACTACGCCCAGCCGCTGTGCCGCTACGTGCTGATGGGTCGGCGGCTGGCTCCGGGGCCGCGGAGCTGAGGCCACCCACCGGGTGGTCGTGGTCCGACTGGGAGCTGGCGTCCACGGCGGAGGCGATCACGCTGGTCACCAGCAGGCCGGAGAGCAGCACCAGGCGGCAGGTCCGCTGCAGCAGGGAGTGGCACATGGCATCGGCAGGGCCGGAGTCGGTCCAGAGCCTGCCCGCCCTGCCCCGGCGGTGGGTGACTCGCCTGCAACCGCTCCGCCGCCAGTTGTGACCGGATGCGACTGGGGCGGCCCGGCTTCAATGGGGCCCTTGTCTCCCTGCGCCGATGTCCGCCGCTCCGCCCGTCGATCCCAGCGGCTGGCGCTTCTGGATCGACCGCGGCGGCACCTTCACCGACCTGGTGGGCTGTGCCCCCACGGGCGAGCTGGTGGTACGCAAGGTGCTCTCGGTGCAGCCGGATCGCCCCGGTGATCCGGCCGTGCGGGCCATCCGCGAGGTGCTGGGGCTGCCGCTGGCCGCTGCCGGTGGCGATCCCCTGCCGCCGGGCCTGGTGCAGGAGGTGCGGCTGGGCACCACGGTGGCCACCAATGCGCTGCTGGAGCGTCGCGGCGTGCCCACGCTGCTGCTGGTGAACCGGGGCTTCGCCGATCTGCTGCGCATCGGCGACCAGCACCGGCCCGATCTCTTCGCCCTGCGCATCGAGCGGCCCGATCCCCTGGAGGGCCGGGTGCTGGAGGTGCCCGGCCGGCTGGCGGCCGATGGCCAGGAGCTGGAACCCCTCGATCTGGCTGGTCCTGCCGGCCAGGACCTGCAGGCGGCGTTGCGCCATGCCCTGGCTGACGGCTATCGGAGCGTTGCGGTGGCGCTGCTGCATGCCTACCGCCATCCCCGCCACGAGCTGGAGCTGGGGGCCTGGCTGGAGCGGCTGGGCTTCGGCTCGGTGGCGCTGTCCCACCGGGTCAGCCCCCTGCCGCGGCTGGTGCCCCGCGCCCAGACCACCGTGCTGGAGGCCTACCTGGGGCCGGTGCTGCACGACTACCTCCAGCAGGTGCGCACCGCCCTCGGGGAGGGGGTGGCGCTGCGGGTGATGCAGTCGAGCGGGGGGCTGATCGGCCCTGAGCAGTTGCGGGCCAAGGACACGATCCTCTCCGGGCCCGCCGGGGGGCTGGTGGGGGCGGTGCGCACCTCGGCGGCGGCCGGCTTCAGCACGGTCGTCGGCTTTGACATGGGGGGCACCTCCACCGACGTCTGCTACGCGGATGGCGTGTGGGAACGGCGTGAGCAGGCCCAGGTGGCCGGCTTCACCCTGCAGGCCCCGATGCTGGAGATCCACACCGTGGCCGCCGGTGGCGGTTCGGTGATCAGCGCCGATGGCCAGCGGCTGCAGGTGGGACCCGCCTCCGCCGGGGCCGATCCGGGCCCCGCCTGCTACCGCCGCGGCGGGCCGCTGACGCTCACCGACGCCAACCTGCTGCTGGGTCGGCTGCAGCCCGAGGCGTTCCCGGCGCTGTTCGGGCCCGAGGGCGACCAGCGCCTCGACCCTGCGGTGGTGGGCCTGACATTCGAGGCGCTGGGCCAGGAGCTGGCGGCGACCACGCCGATGCCGCCACGCTCGCCCGAGTCGTTGGCGGAGGGTGCCCTGGCGATCGCCGTGGAGCGGATGGCCGAGGCGATCCGGCGCATCTCGATCCAGCAGGGGCACGACGTGCGCCGCGCCGCCCTCTGCTGCTTCGGTGGCGCCGGCGGCCAGCACGCCTGTGCCCTGGCCGAGGCCCTGGGCATCCGCCAGGTGCTGCTGCACCCCCTGGCGGGGGTGCTCTCCGCCTACGGCATCGGCCTGGCGGAGGAGCGCCGCCTGCTGGAGCGCACGGTGCGCAGGCCTCTGACCCCGGAGCTGTTGCAGGAGCTCACGGCGCTGCGGCAGGAGCTGATGGAGTCGCTGGCTGGCGCTCCGGTTCTGGAGGCTGAGCACCGGGAAAGTGACCACCAGGACCGTGAGCACTACGACGTCCAGCTGCAGCTGCGCACCCCCGGCAGCGACAGCGTCATCCCCCTCCCCTGGGGCCCGCTGGAGCCGCTGCTGGAGGGCTTTGCCAGCCGCTACGAGCGGCGCTTCGGCTACCGCCCCCTGGATCGGGAGGGTCGGCCGCTGCGGCCGGTGGTGGAACGGCTCAGCGTGGAGCGCATTCGCGCGGGCCAGCCCCTGCAGCGCGGTACGGCGGCGGGCCCCGGCTCCAGGTCCGGCGACCACGCAGCGATCCCAGCGGACGGGGGCGCTGCCGCGGGGGCGCGACCCCGGCAGATCCGGCTCTACGTCGCGGGGG
Organism: Synechococcus sp. GreenBA-s; assembly: GCF_024345855.1. Taxonomy (GTDB): domain Bacteria; phylum Cyanobacteriota; class Cyanobacteriia; order PCC-6307; family Cyanobiaceae; genus Vulcanococcus. Next base: position 8,543 of record NZ_JAGQBX010000031.1, read on the forward strand.
GCTGGTGCGAGGCCCCGCTGCTCCAGCGGGGCGCGCTGCGCGGGGCGGCCCCCCTGCCGGGACCGGCCCTGATCGTGGATCCCACCGGCACCAACCTGCTGCTGCCGGGCTGGAGCGCTGAGCTGCTCGCGGGCGGAGAACTGCTGTTCCGCCACGAGGCTGTGCCGCCATCCGCGGAACCTTCAACCGCCGATCTCAGCGCCGATCCAGGGGCTGTTGAGGCGCCCGGGTTGCGCCGCCAGGCCCCGGGGGGGGTTGGGCAGCGCAGCCCGGACCAGGAGGCGCCCGGGATGCCTTGCCCGGACCCTGGGGGTCCGGAGAACCCGCCCGCCCCCGACCCCGTGCTGCTGGAGCTGTTCCACAACCGCTTCGCCGCCATCGCCGAGCAGATGGGCACGCGGCTGCAGCTCACCAGTTCGTCGGTGAACATCCGCGAACGGCTCGATTTCTCCTGCGCCGTGTTCGATGGGGCGGGGGCGCTGGTGGCCAATGCGCCCCACATCCCCGTGCACCTGGGCTCGATGGGCGAGAGCGTGGTGGCGCTGCTGGCGGCCGTCCGCCGCGGCGAGCACCCGCCGCTGGCCCCCGGCGATGCCGTGGTGACCAACAACCCCTTCAACGGCGGCACCCACCTCCCTGATATCACTGTGATCACGCCGGTGTTCGCCGCGGCGCCGGACCCAGGCTCAGGCACCACGGCGCCCACCGCTCCTGTGCTGTTCGTGGCCTCCCGCGGTCACCACGCCGATGTGGGGGGCATCACACCGGGCTCGATGCCGTCCCACAGCCGCCGCATCGACGAGGAGGGCCTGCTGCTCGACAACGTGCCGCTGCTGCGGGATGGCGTCTTCCAGGAGGCGATCTGGCGGGAGCGGCTTGAGGCGGGTCCCTGGCCCGTGCGCAATCCCGACCAGCTGCTGGCCGATCTGCAGGCCCAGGTGGCTGCCAACCGCCTGGGGGTGGAGCGGCTCCAGGCGCTGATCCGGCGCGAGGGGTTGCCGCTGGTGCAGGTCTACCTGGGCCATGTGCAGCGCCATGCCGCCGAGGCCGTGCGCTGTGTGATCGATCGGCTCCACGACGGAGCCTTCCGCCTGCCCCTCGACGATGGCCTGGAGGTGGCGGTGGCGATCACGGTGGACCGGGCGGCCCGTCGCGCCCGCGTCGACTTCAGCGGCACCTCCCCGCAGCAGACGGACAGCAACCTCAACGCCCCCCTGGCGATCACCAAGGCCGTGGTGCTCTACGTGTTCCGCTGCCTGGTGGATCGGCCGATCCCGCTCAACGCCGGCTGTTTCGAGCCCCTGGAGCTGGTGGTGCCGGAGGGTTGCCTGCTGCATCCGCGCCCGCCCGCCGCTGTGGTGGCCGGCAACGTGGAGACCTCCCAGGCCGTGGCCAACGCCCTGTTCGGCGCCCTGGGGGTGATGGCCGCCGCCCAGGGCACGATGAACAACCTCAGCTTCGGCAACGCCCGCTGCCAGTACTACGAGACGATCTGCGGCGGCACGGGCGCCGGGCTCGACGCCGCCGGCCAGGGCTTCGCCGGCGCCGATGCGGTGCAGAGCCACATGACCAACTCGCGCCTCACCGATCCCGAGATCCTTGAGGAGCGCTTCCCCGTGCGGCTGGAGCAGTTCGCCATCCGCCGTGGCAGTGGTGGCGTGGGGCACTGGCGCGGTGGCGACGGCGTGGTGCGCCAGCTGCGCTTCCTCGAGCCGATGACCGTGTCGCTGCTGAGCGGCTCGCGCCGGGTGGCCCCCTTCGGGCTGGCCGGCGGCGGCGCGGCGGCCCTGGGCCGCAATCGCCTGCAGCGCGCCGATGGCGCCTGGGAGGAGCTGGGGGGGCGGGCCGAACGGGCGGTGGGCCCCGGCGATCGGCTGCGGATCGAGACCCCAGGCGGGGGCGGCTACGGCACCTAGATTCGCCTCCCCCAGCTGGAGGTGCATGGCGCTGCCGCGGCCGCGACGATCCCCATGGCGGAGCCGGATCCTGTCGCTGCTGGCGCTGCTCACGGCCGCTCCCCTGGCCGGCTGCGGCGGTTCCGGTGGCGAGGCTGGGGGCGATCAGCTGCAGAGCGAGCGTCTGCGCCAGGTACGCCAGCGCGGAGCTCTGGTGTGCGGCATCAACGGCCAGCTGCCCGGCTTCAGCAGCCTCGGCGCCGACGGCCGCTACACGGGCTTCGACGTGGACCTCTGCCGGGCGGTGGCCGCTGCGGTGCTGGGGGATCCCTCCCGCGTGGAGTTGCGTCTGCTCTCCAGCAACGACCGCTTCACCGCCGTGGCCAGTGGCGATGTGGACCTGCTCTCGCGCAACACGACCGTGAACCTGAGCCGGGATGCCCCCGGCGGCAACGGCCTGGCCTTCGCGCCGATCCTCTTCTTCGACGGTGGTGCCGTGCTGGTGCCGGTCGCCAGCGGCATCCGTCGCCTGGCGGATCTGGCCGACCGGCCGGTGTGCGTGGTGAGCGGCTCCACCAACGAGGGCGTGCTGGCCGACCGCATGGGCAGCCTGGGCCTGCGCTACGTGCCGTTGCGCTACCGCAACGCCGATGAGACGTTCGCCGCTTACCTCTCCGGCCGCTGCACCGCCGTGACCAGTGATCGCTCCGGCCTGGCGGCCCGCCGCACCCTGTTCCCCGACCCGGCCGCCCACCGGCTGCTGCCGGAGGCCCTGAGCAAGGAGCCGATGGCGGCCGCCAGCCGCCAGGCCGATCCCGTCTGGGCCGATGCGGTGCGCTGGATCGCCTACGCCCTGATCGAGGCGGAGGAGCAGGGGGTGACGCGCGCCAACCTGGCGGCGCTCACGGCCCGGGCCCGCTCGGATCCGCGCCAGGCGCGGCTGCGGCGCTTCCTGGGCCTCGAGGGCGAGCTGGGCCGCTCCCTGGGCTTGCCGGCCGACTTCGCCGCCAGGGCGGTGGCGGCGGTGGGCAACTACGGCGAGCTGTTCGAGCGCAACCTGGGCAAGGGTTCGCCCCTGGGGCTGGAGCGTGGCGCCAACGCGCTCTGGAGCCGCGGCGGCCTGCTGATCGCGCCGCCCTTCCGCTGACGGCCAATCCAGTCCTCAGCCCCCCAGGTAGGCGGCCTGCAGGGTGGGATCGGCCAGCAGGTCGGCCGCCGGGCCCGCCAGGGTGAGGCGGCCCGCCTCCAGCACCACGCCCCGGGCGGCGATGCTCAGGGCGGCCTGGGCGTTCTGCTCCACCAGCAGGATCGTGAGCCCCTCGCGGTTCAGCTGGGCCAGGGCCGCCATCACCTCGCCCACCAGCTTCGGGGCCAGGCCCAGGCTGGGCTCATCCAGCAACAGCAGCTCCGGCCGGCCCATCAGTGCCCGGGCAATGGCCAGCATCTGCTGCTCGCCGCCCGAGAGGGCCCCGGCCAGCTGGCTGCGCCGCTCCGCCAGACGCGGAAAGAGCCCGTAGCAGCGCTCCAGGTCGGCGTGGATGGCGGCGGTGTCGCGGCGCAGGTAGGCGCCCAGCATCAGGTTGTCGGCCACGCTCTGGCGGCTGAGCACCCGCCGGCCCTCGGGGCAATGGCCGATGCCGAGTTTCAGCAGGCGATGGGCGGGAACCCCCGCCAGGCTGCCGCCGCGCCAGAGGATCTGCCCCGCGGCGGCGGGCACCAGGGCCGAGATGGCCCGCAGGGTGGTGCTCTTGCCGGCGCCGTTGGAGCCGAGCAGCGTGACCAGTTCGCCGGGGTGCACCACCAGATCGATGCCGGCCAGGGCCTGCACGCTGCCGTAGTGCACGCTCAGGCCCTGGAGCTCGAGCAGGGGGGTGCTCATGACGCGTGGCCTCCCGTGCCCAGGTAAGCCTCGATCACCTGGGGGTCGCGGCGCACCTCCTCGGGCGTGCCCAGGGCGATGCGCACGCCGAAATCCAGCACGGCCATGCGGTCGCACAGGCGCATCAGCAGCGGCACGTGGTGCTCGATGATGATCACCGTGAGCTGGTGGCGCTGGCGCAGACCGCCGATCAGCTGGCAGAGCTGGTCCTTTTCGGCGGGGTTGAGGCCGGCGGCGGGTTCATCGAGCAGCAGCAGGGATGGGCCGGTGGCCAGGGCCCGGGCCATCTCCAGCCGGCGCCGATCGCCGTAGGCCAGGGTGCCCGCCTGCCGCTCGGCCAGGGCGGTGAGCCCCAGCTCCTCCAGCAGCTGCCAGGCCGCCTGCAGCCGCTGGCGCTCGGCGCGTCGGTGGCCGGCGCTGTTGAGCAGACCGCCGGCGGCGCTGCTGCGGGGGCGGCGCTGCAGGGCCACCAGCACGTTCTCCAGCACCGAGAGGCCCTCGAACAGGCGCAGGTTCTGGAAGGTGCGGGCCAGGCCCAGGCGGTTGAGCCGATGCGGCGGCTGGCCGGTGATGGGCTCGCCGCGCCAGAGCACCGCGCCGCTGCTCGGCGGCGTCACACCGGAGATCAGGTTGAACAGCGTGGTCTTGCCGGCGCCGTTGGGGCCGATCAGGCCGAAGATCTCGCCGGGCTGCACCGCGAAGCTCACCCGATCCACGGCCAGCAGCCCGCCGAAGCGCCGGCTGAGCTCCCGCACCTCCAGCAGGGGCTGGCTCATGGCTGGGCCTCCTCGGTCTTGCGGTCTGTGGCGCTGCGCAGGCCCCAGCCCCCGAGCCGCTCCAGCAGGGCCGGGGTGATCAGGCCCTGGGGGGCCAGCACCGGCCCCAGCAGGATCACCAGGCCGAACAGCACCAGGCGCACATCGCCCACCGGCCGCAGCAGCTCCGGCAGGGCCGTGAGCAGCAGGCCCCCCACCACCGGCCCCAGCCAGGTGCGCGAGCCCCCCAGGATCACAAAGGCCAGGGTGGTGATGCTGGCGTCGAAGGAGCCCTGACGGGCGTTCCAGGTGTTGAGGAAGTGGGCGGCCAGGGCGCCGGTGCTGCCGGCCAGCACGGCGCTGAGCACGAAGGCACTCAGCTTCACCCGGGTGGTGTCGATGCCCATGCAGCGCGCGGCCAGTTCGTCGTCGCGGATGGCGGCCATGGCGCGGCCCAGGGGCATCCGCTCCAGCCGCTGGCAGAGCCAGCCCGCCACGGCCAGCAGCGCCAGGGCCGGCAGCAGGTAGCCGGCGGCGGTGGCGAAGGGCTGCGGGATGGCGAAGATCCCCACCGCTCCGCCGGTGAAGGGCAGATTCAGGATCGCCACCCGCACGATCTCCACCAGGGCGATGGTGGCGATGGCCAGGTAGATCCCCTGCAGCCGCAGCACCAGCCGCCCCACCAGCAGGGCCAGCAGCCCGGCCAGCAGACCCCCCAGGGCCATCTCCAGCAGCAGCGAGGGCACCGGAAACCCGCCATCGGCCGTGGCCCCGAGGGCGCTCCAGCGGGTGGAGAGCAGGGCCGCCAGGGTGCCGCCCACCGCGTAGAAGGCCGGCGTGGCCAGCGACAGCTGCCCCGCCGCCAGCGGCAGGTACACCGACAGGCCCAGCAGGGCGCCGATTAGCATCTGCACCAGCAGGCCGTTGTCGATCACGGGGCCACCTCGCCGCAGGGGATGCTCATGGCCTCACACCTTCTCCACCGTGCGCCGGCCCAGCAGGCCCCGGGGGCGCAGCAGCAGCACCACGAACAGGATCGCGAAGGCCAGGGCATCGCGCCAACCGGAGGCCTCGCTGGGCACCAGGGCCTCCGCCAGGCCCATCAGCAGCCCGCCGGCGATGGCGCCGGGCACGCTGCCCAGGCCGCCGAGCACCAGCACCGCCAGGCCCTTGAGGCCGTAGCCGATGCCGAAGTAGGGGCCCGGCAGGCTCACGCTCACGCCGATCAGGCCGCCGCCCAGGCCCGCCAGGGCTCCACTGAGGAAGAACGCCAGCCGCACCATCGCCTCGCTGTGGATGCCGAGCAGCTGGGCGGTGGTGGCGTCTTCCGCCACGGCCCGCAGGGCCCGGCCGCCCCTGCTGCGCTCCAGCCAGAGGCTGAGGGCGAGTACGGCGGCGGCGGAGATCAGCAGCAGCAGCAGCTGGATCGTGCGGATGCGGGCGCCGGCGATCACCAGGGCATCGGGCAGACCTCCCAGGGCATCGGAGCCATGGGGGAAGGCGTAGCCCTCGGCCCCCATCAGCAGCTGCAGCAGGTTCACCAGCACCACACCGGCACCGAGGCTGGTGATCAGGGCCAGCAGCGGCTCGGCGTTGCGGCGCCGCAGCGGCGCGAAGGCCACCCGCTCCACCAGCAGTCCCACCAGGCCGGAGCCGGCCGCCGCCAGCAGCAGCGCCAGCCAGAAGGGCAGCCCGCCCGGCAGCCCCCAGCCCGGCAGGGCGCCGTTGACGCCGATCCTGCCGCCCATCAACAGAAAGGTGAGGTAGCCGCCCACGGAAAAGAGTGCGCCCTGGGCGAAGTTGATCACCCCCAGCACCGAGAACACCAGCGTGTAGCCCAGGGCCACCAGGGCATACACGCCGCCGCTGGCGGCGCCGTTGAGCAGGGTCTGCAGCAGGGTTTCGATCACGGCTGGCCCTCCTGCAGACCCTGCTCGCGCACCAGGGCAAAGCGCCCGTCACGGCCGCCGGGGGCCATGCGCACCTCGGCCACGTAAAAGCGATCCTGCAGCACCTCGCCTTCGGGGCTGAAGCCGATCGGGCCCAGGGGGGTGTCGTAGGTGCCGCTGAGCAGCTCGGCCATCAGGTTGGCGCGGGCCTGGCCGAGGCTCACGTCGGTGAGGCCCCCCTGGCGCTGCAGCCGCTGGATGGCCTCAAACAGCACCTGGTAGGCGGCGAAGGCCTGGGCCGTGATCTGCGGCGGCGGCCGATCGCCGTGGGCCTGGCGGAACAGCTGCTGGAAGCGGCGGTTGACCGGCGTGTTGAGCTCGGGGCTGTAGGCCTGGGCGATCAGGATGCCGTCGCACCAGCGCTGGCAGATCGGGTAGATGTTGGGCGTGTTGAGGCCGTTTCCCACCACGATCTGGCCGCGGTAGCCCAGCTCCCGCAGCTGGCGGATCAGGTTGCCGCCGGCCACCGCCTGCACCGAGAGCACCACCAGCTGGGGCTGCAGCTGCAGGGCGGAGGTGATCGGCGTCTGAAAGTCGTTGTCGGCCAGCTGGGTGCGCTGCACCGTGACCGGGGTGAGCCCGCGGGCGGCGAGGGCCTTCTGGAAGATGGCCACCTCGGCGGTGCTGTAGGCGTCGTCCTGGGCGTAGAACACGGCCACGCGCCGGATCGCTGGATCGCGGCGCAGGGCCTCCGCGATCGAGAGCGGGGCGATCACCGAGCTCTGGGCCGACACGCGGCTGATGAAGTGGCCGATCTCGGGGATGCCCTTGGCGGTGTTCGAAGGCGCCACCACCGGCACCCCCTGGCGCTGGGCGATCGGATCGGCGGCGAAGGCCTGCTGGGAGAGGGTGGGCCCGATCAGGGCGATCACCCCCTGGCGGATCAGCAGGTTGAAGGCGGCGATGGCGCTGGGCTCATCGGAGGCGCCGTCCTCCAGTTGCAGCACCACCGGCCGTGCTGGGGGCCCAGCCTCCTGGGCCCAGCGCTCCGCCAGGGTCAGGCCCATGCGCTGGTCCTGGCCGTAGAGGTTGGCGTTGCCGGTGAAGGCGATGGCGGCCCCGAGGGTGAGCGGGCCGCTCGTGAGCGGCTTGGCGGCGGGATCACTGCTGCGGCCCAGCCAGGCCAGGGCGCCGATGCCGGCCGCCAGCAGGGCCGCGAGCCTCAGGGCGCCGCGCTGGCGGCGCTCGATCGGGCCGGAGCTACCCGACCTGTCGTGGCTGAGGGCCGTCGCAGGTGGCGGTGCGCTCGTCATCGGCAGGGCATCCGCTGGCCGTTCGTCGGCTCGCTCCTGGCCCCCCTCAGGCCACCTGGGCGAAGGCGTCGCGGAAGGCCGCGATCGTGGCGTCGATGTCGGCGTCGCTGTGGGCCAGGGAGGTGAAGCCGGCCTCGAAGGCGCTGGGGGCCAGGTACACGCCGCGCTCGAGCATGGCGCGGTGCAGCTTGCCGAAGCGCGCCGTGTCGGCCGCCTTGGCCTCCTCGAAGTTGCGCACCGGGCCCTCGCAGAGGAAGAAGCCGAACATGGCGCTGATCGAGCCGCCGGTGATCGGCAGGCCGGCGCTGCGGGCGGCGTCCTGGATGCCGGCGCTGAGGCGCTTGGTGATGGCGTCGAGGCGCTCGTAGGTGCCGGGCTGCTTGAGCAGCTCCAGGGTCTTGATGCCGGCGGTCATCGCCAGGGGGTTGCCGCTGAGGGTGCCCGCCTGATACATCGGGCCCGCCGGGGCCACCAGGCCCATGATGTCGGCCCGGCCGCCGTAGGCGCCCACGGGCAGGCCGCCGCCGATCACCTTGCCCATGGTGGTCAGGTCGGGGGTGACGCCGAACCTGGCCTGGGCGCCGCCGTAGCTGATGCGGAAGCCGGTCATCACCTCGTCGAACACCAGCAGGGCGTCGTTCTCCTTGGTGAGTTCGCGGATGCCCTCGAGGAAGCCGGGCTCGGGGGTGATGAAGCCGGCGTTGCCCACCACCGGCTCGAGGATCACGCCGGCGATCTCACCGGGGTTCTCGGCGAACAGCTGCTTTACCGCCTCCAGGTCGTTGTAGGGGGCGGTGAGGGTGCTGGCGGCGGTGGTGCGCGGCACGCCCGGCGAGTCGGGCAGGCCCAGGGTGGCCACGCCGGAGCCGGCCTTCACCAGGAACATGTCCGCGTGGCCGTGGTAGCAGCCCTCGAACTTGATCAGCTTCTCGCGGCCGGTGAAGGCCCGCACCAGGCGCAGCACCGACATGCAGGCCTCGGTGCCGCTGTTGACGAAGCGCACCATCTCCACGCTCGGCACCGCCTCGATCACCAGCTCGGCCAGCTGGTTCTCCAGTTCACAGGGGGCGCCGAAGCTGGTGCCCTTGTCCAGGGCGGCATGCAGGGCGGCGATCACCTCGGGGTGGGCGTGGCCGCAGATGGCGGGGCCCCAGCTGCCGATGTAATCGATGTAGCGGTTGCCGTCCACGTCCCAGGCGTAGGCGCCCTTGACCCGGTCGAACACGATCGGCTGCCCCCCCACCGAGCGGAAGGCCCGCACCGGGGAGCTCACGCCACCGGGCATGAGCTTCTGGGCGGCGGTGAAGATCTCCTGGGAGCGGGTGGTGTTGAGCACAGGAGTCGAAACGGGCGCTGTGGGAGAAGCCGACAAGACGGGATCCGCGGACGGGTGGCTGGGAATCACCTTCCATCCTGACCCAGAGCCCCACAGCTGTGGGAGCCAGGTCAGATTTCGTGGAGGAAGCCGCCGGCCTTCGCTGGGGCCGATGGCAGGCGCCCCCTCCCCCTAGGGCCGCGGCTCCGGGCCCGGCAGCTGGTAGCCCTTCTGCCGGAACAGCCGCAGGCAGGCGTCCACGGCGGCCGGGTCGTAGAGGCTGCCCCTGCCGGCCTCGATGGTGGCCAGGGCCGCCTCGAGGCCCTGGGAGAAGCGGTAGGGCCGGTGGGTCGCCATCGCCTCCACGGTGTCGGCCACGGCCAGGAGGCGGCCCCCCAGGCTGATGGCATCCCCCTGGAGGCCCTGGGGGTAGCCGCTGCCATCGAGGCGCTCGTGGTGGTGGAGCACGGCCTCGGCCACCGGCCAGGGGAAGTGGATCGGCCGCAGCACCTCAACCCCCACCTGCACATGGGTGCGCACCAGGGCCATCTCCTCCTTCTTGAGGGTCGTGGGCTTGGTGAGGATCTCGGCAGGGATGGCGAACTTGCCGATGTCGTGCACCAGGGCGCTGATCCGGATCCCCTCGATCTGCTCCGCGGCCAGCCCCAGTTCCACCGCCAGTGCCGTGGCCAGATCCGCCACCCGCGCCTGGTGCCCCACGGTGTAGGGATCCCGGCTCTCACTGAGGGCCACCAGGGCCGCCACCATGTCCTGGAGGCTGCGGAGCGTTTCCTGCTGGTGGGCCTCGGCCAGGCGCTCCGCCACGCGGCGCTCGGAGATGTCGCGGATGTTGCACTGGATCACTTCCTGATCGCCCAGCAGGTAGGTGTTGGACACGAACTCCACCTCCTTCAGGGAACCATCGCGTCCGCGCAGCGGTAGATCCTCATAGCGGATGTAGCCCCGTTCCTGCAGTTCCGAGAAGAGGTGAATCGCCCTCTCCTTGTCGATCAGGGAGCCGATCTCCCAGAGCTGCTTGCCGATCAGGTCCCGGGGGTCACAGCCGATCAGTTCGCCCAGATAGGGATTGGCCTCGAGGATCTGGCCGCTGTCGGCGGCGAGGATCAGGATGCCGTCCTTGGCCGTCTGGAACAGGCGCCGGTAGCGCTCTTCGCTGGTGGCCAGGGCCCGGTGCTCGCGGGCCTCGCCGATGGCGCGCAGCACGGCGGAGGCCAGCTTCTCGAGCTGGTTCTTGAACACATAGTCGACCGCGCCCCTGTGCAGGGCCTCCAGGGCCGTGTGCTCGGCGATGGTGCCCGACACGAACAGGAACGGCACCTCCGGTACCTCCTGGAGGGCGATCTCCAGGGCCCGGGCGCCGGAGAACCGCGGCAGGGTCCAGTCGGCCAGGATCGCGTCGGGACGCTTCAGGGCCAGGGCCGCGCGAAAGCCGGGCTCATCGTCCACGCAGCGCAGGATCGGCTCCACGCCGGCGTGGCGCAGGGCATCGCCGATCAGTTCCACATCCAGCGCCTCATCTTCCACCAGCAGCAGATCCACGCTCATCGGATTTCTCCCGGCACCTTGTTGAGCAGCATCCAGTAGAGGCCCAGTTCCGCCACCGCCTTCATGAACGCCTCGGATTCCACCGGTTTCACCAGATAGCTGTTGGCGCCCAGGTCGTAGGCGCGCACCAGGTCGGATTCCTCCCGCGATGAGGTGAGCACCACCACGGGCAGCTGGCGGGTTCTCTCCTCGGCCCGGATCCGGCGCAACACCTCCAGGCCATCCAGGCGGGGCAGTCGCAGGTCCAGCAGCACCAGCTTGAGCTGCCGGACCTGATCGGGTTCCTGGAGGTCGGAATGCAACACCGCCAGGGCTTCGGCCCCGTCCCTCACCCAGGTCACGTTGTTCACCAGCTTCGTGCTCCGAAGGGCATCAATGGTCAGCTCGGCATCGGCGGGGTTGTCCTCCACCAGCAGCAGCTGCAGGGGGCTGTTGATCTCGGTCATGGCGGGGGGGCGGCGGATTCGGGCGGGACCGTCAGGGGCAGGCTGAAGCGGAAGGTGGCGCCGCGGTCGGGATGCCCCTCGCCTTCGATATGGCCGCCGTGGCGGTGCAGGATGCGCTGCACCAGGGCCAGGCCCACACCGGAGCCCTCGAACTCATCCTGGCGGTGCAGCCGCTGGAAGACACCGAACAACTTGTCGGCGTAGGCCATGTCGAAGCCGGCGCCGTCGTCCTGCACCCAGTAGCGCACCTCGTCCCCCTCCACGGCGCCCCCCACCGTGATGTGGGCCACGGGGCGCTGGCGGGTGAACTTGATCGCGTTGGCCAGCAGGTTGAGCCACACCTCCCGCAGCAGGGCGGGATCCCCCTGGGCCGGCGGCAGGGCCCCCCAGCTGACGTCGATCCGGCGATCGCCTTCGAGGTCGAGCAGGTCGGCGGCCACGCCCCTGGCCAGGACCTCCATCTCCACTGGAGTGCACTCCAGCGCGCGGCGGCCGAGGCGCGAGAAGCGCAGCAGGTCATCGATCAGCTGGCCCATGCGCAGGGCGTTGTCGCGCACCACCTGGAGCAGGCGCCGGCCTTCCTGATCGAGCTGGTCGCCGTAGCCCCGCACCAGCTTGAGGCTGAAGCCGTCGATGGCCCGCAGGGGAGCGCGCAGGTCGTGGGAGATGGAATAGGCGAACGACTCCAGTTCCTGGTTGGCCAGGCTGAGCTCGGTGGTGCGGTCCTGCACCTTCTGCTCCAGCCCAGCGTTGAGGCTGCGGAGCTGCTCCTCCATGCGCCGGATCTGGGTCACGTCGCGGGCGGCGGCGAAGACGCCGATCACCTGGCCGCGGACATCGCGGTAGGTGCTGGCGTTGTAGAGCACCGGCATCAGGGTGCCGGAGAGGTGGCGCAGGGTGAGCGGGTAATCCCGCACCACCCCCTCGGTGAAGACCTTCTGATAGCTCGCCTTGGCCCGCTCCGGCTCGGTGAAGAACTCGGCGAAGTCGCGGCCCACCAGGAGGGTCCTGGGCAGGCCCGTGGCCTGCACCGTGGCCTCGTTCACATCCTCGATCTTGCCCTGGGTGCTGATCGTGGCCATCGGATCGAGGCTGGTTTCGATCAGGCTGCGGGTGTAGGCCACCTTCTCGAGCAGGGAGTGCTCCTCGCTCTTGAGCTGGGTGATGTTCACCAGCAGGCTGAACAGCTCCTTGGTCTGGGTGCTGGCCTCGGTGCGCACGAAGCTGGTCTCGTCCACCCACACCGTGTCGCCACTGGCCTGGCGGTAGGCACGCGTCTGCCGCAGCGCGGGCAGGGTTCCCTCCAGCAGCGCGGTCCGGGCCTCGGCCTCGGGCTGCGGCCCCTTGGCCGGCGGTCCCTCGGCCTGCAGGAAAGCCGGCAGGCCCTGCTCCTCAAGGTCGGCCCTGCTGGTGCCCAGCAGATCGGCGAGGGCTCCGTTCACCTGCAGCGCCGGGCCTGCCCCGCCCGGGCCGAGGCGGGTGATGGCGATGCCCACGCTGGTGTTCTCAAAGAGGTAGTGGAACCGCTCTTCGCTGAGCACCAGCGCGCCCTGGGTGGCGGCGATGACCTCCCGTTCCCGCAGCAGCAGCCAGGCGGCAATCCCCAGCAGCACCAGGATCGCCAGCCCGCTGGTGGCTTCCAGCAGCCGCAGGCGGCGCTGGAGGCGCTCCAGGGTGACGGTGCGCTGGGCCAGCTGCTGGCGTTCGGCGCCGTTCATCTGCCGCAGCTGCGCCAGCAGGGGCGCCAGCGTGGCCTGCATCGGCCGGTCGCTGAAGCCCGTGCGGGAGCGGCGGTGGGCCGCGAGCTGGGAGCGCAGCCGGGCGACCTGGATGCGCTCGGTGGGATTGTCGGCGCTGAGCTGCTCCAGCTCCGCCAACGGTCGATCCGTCAGTGCGGTGGAAAACCCCAGGCTGGAGGCGGTGCTTGACCGGCCCTGGCGCAGCAGGCTGGCCTGGAGTGTGCCGCGCAGCACCTCGGCTTCCACGGCCACCAGGGCCGTCACGGTGGCCTGGCTCCTGATGAGGATGCGCGCCAAGGAGAGCGTGGCCTGGTTCTGCTGCCAGTTGAGGCCGAGGCTCCCTATGGCGAAGCTTCCGGCCGCCGCCAGGGGAAGCAGGGGATTGCTGAAGGGGCGCGCCCGTGCCGCGGTGGTGCCGGTGTCGCTGCCGGGAGCCCTGGGATTCGCCCGTTGCGTGTGCTGCACAGCTCCGGCCTCTCTCCTGTTTTTGTCTAATCAGGCCGTGCGCTGCCGGCCACGGCATCCTTGAGGAGGCTCCAGGCCCGGCAGCCTGATCGCTGGCGGTGATTAGCCTTGGCCCGGCAGCTGTCCACGCCCGTAACCCTTGTGATGCCCTCCGCGAGCCCCTCTGCCAGCTCCCCGGACCTTCAGGCCGGGGCGAGGGGCAGCGGTGTGGCCTCCCGCGGGCGATCCAGCTTCGACTGGGGCGCGATCGAGCGCCGCCTGCGCGCCCTGCTGCCCGCCAAGGCCGTGGTGGCCAGGCGCCAGGAGCTGCTGGCCTACGACTGCGACGGCCTCACCCTGCACCGTCACCAGCCGCCGCTGGTGGTGCTGCCCGAGACCACCGAGCAGGTGGCCGCCGTGGTGCGCCTCTGCGCTGAGCTGGGGGTGCCCTTCGTGGCCCGCGGCAACGGCACCGGCCTCTCCGGCGGCGCCGTGGCCGAGAGCGAGGCCCTGGTGATCGCCACCAGCCGCATGCGCCGCGTGCTGGCGGTGGACCTCGCCAACCAGCGGGTGACCGTGCAGCCCGGCGTGATCAACAGCTGGGTGACCCGGGCCGTGGCGGGCGACGGCTTCTACTACGCCCCCGATCCCTCCAGCCAGCAGGTGTGCTCGATCGGCGGCAACGTGGCCGAGAACTCCGGCGGCGTGCACTGCCTCAAATACGGCGTTACCAGCAACCACGTGCTTGAGCTGGAGGTGGTGCTGCCCGACGGCACGGTCACCACCCTGGGGGGATCGCTGCCCGAGCAGCCGGCGCTCGACCTGCGCGGCCTGTTCATCGGCAGCGAGGGCACCCTCGGCATCGCCACCGCCATCACCCTGCGGCTGCTGCGGGCCCCCGAGAGCGTGGCGGTGCTGCTGGCCGACTTCGCCAGCATGGAGGCCGCCGGCGAGGCGGTGCGGGCCGTGACGGCCGCCGGCGTGCTGCCGGCCGGCATGGAGATCATGGACAACTTCACGGTCAACGCCGTGGACGACCTGTTCGGCCACGACGAATACCCGCGCGATGCCGCGGCGGTGCTGCTGATCGAGCTCGACGGCCAGGAGCGGGAGGTGGCGGCGGCCGTGGACCTGGCCGGTCAGCTCTGCCGGACCGCCGGGGCCCGCAGTGTGCGCCAGGCCAGCGATGCGGCCGATCGCGCCCTGCTCTGGAAGGGTCGCAAGAGCGCCTTCGCGGCGGTGGGCCGCATCACCCCCACCTATTACGTGCAGGACGGCGTGGTGCCCCGCACCGCCCTGCCGCGGGTGCTGGCGGCGATCGAGCGCCTCAGCCGCCGCTACGGCCTGCCGGTGGCCAACGTGTTCCACGCCGGCGACGGCAACCTGCATCCCCTGATCCTCTACCGGGCCGACGAGCCGGGGGTGGAGCAGCGGGTGAGCGAGCTGGGGGCCGAGATCCTGCGCCTCTGCATCGAGGCCGGCGGCAGCATCACCGGCGAGCACGGCGTGGGCAGCGACAAGCGCTGCTACATGGACTGGATGTTCGCCCCCGAGGATCTGGCCACCATGCAGCTGGTGCGCCGCGCCTTCGATCCCGACGGCCTGGCCAACCCCGGCAAGATCTTCCCCACGCCCCGCAGCTGCGGCGAGTCGGCGCGGCGGGTGGCGGTGCTGCGGGAGGAGGGGGTGGAGCTGCCCCAGCCGGTGGTGGCCTTCTGAGCGGCGAGGCGCCGATGGACGGCCCGCCTGAGCCGGCCCCCAGGGGCGGCCTGCTGCACATCCTGGGGCTGGGCTTCGGCCTGGCCGGGGCGGTGGGGGGCTCGATCGGCGCCGGCATCCTGCGCACCCCGGGCCTGGTGGCGGCCCAGCTGGGCAGTCCGGCGCTGATCCTGGCGGCCTGGCTGGTGGGCGGCCTCTACGCCCTGCTGGGGGCGGTGTGCGTGGCGGAGCTGGGGGCGAGCCTGCCCCGGGCCGGTGGCTGGTATGTGTACGCCCAACGGGCCTTCGGGCCCTGGGCGGGCTTCAGCGTGGGCTGGACCGACTGGCTGGGCCACGTGGTGGGCCTGGCCTGGGTGGCGATCACGGTGGGCGAGTACGTGCAGGCGCTGCTGCCGGCCTTTCCCCTGGGGCCCAGGGCCACGGCCTGCCTGGTGCTGGCCGTCTTCTCGCTGATCCAGCTGCTGGGGGTGCGGGCCGGCAGCGCCAGCCAGCAGCTGCTGAGCCTGGTGAAGGCCGCGGCCTTCCTGGTGCTGGTGCTGGCCTGCTTCCTGCTCGGCGATCCGGCCGGGGGCGGGACCGGTGCCGCGCTGGGGGCGACGGCAGAAGCCAGCGCGGGTCTGGTCGGCGGCTCCGGCCTGGTCACCGGTTCCGGCTTCGCGCTCGCCGCGGTGCTGGCCCTCCAGGCCGTGATCACCACCTACGACGGCTGGGCCAGCCCGATCTACTTCTCCGAGGAATTCAGTGAGCCCGCCCGCGACCTGCCCCGCTCCCTGCTGGGCGGGGTGGGGGCGGTGCTGGTGATCTACCTGCTGGTGAACGGGGCCCTGCTGCGGGTGTTGCCGCTGGAGCAGCTGGCGGCCTCGGCCCTGCCGGCCGCCGACGCGGCCCGGAGGCTCGTGGGGCCCCTGGGGGGGCACCTGATCGCGGGCCTGGCGCTGCTGTCGCTGCTGGGGCTGGTGAACACCGTGGTGATGGCCGCGCCGCGGATCCTGTTCGGCCTCAGCCGCGATGGCCTCGTGCCGGCCTTCGCCCAGCAGGTGACGGCCGGCGGCACACCCCTGGCGGCCCTGGCGATCACCAGCGGCGGCGCGGCGGCCCTGGTGCTGAGCGGCTCCTTCGCGCGGCTGCTGGGGATGGCCTCGTTTCTCTACGTGGCCATCTACCTGGCCGGCATCGTGGCGCTGCTGGTGCTGCGCTGGCGGGAGCCGGAGCTGGAGCGGCCCTTCCGCGCCTGGGGCTACCCGGTGACGCCGCTGCTGATCGCGGCCGGATCCCTGGCCTTCCTGGTGGCCGCCCTCTGCAGCGACACGGCCAACAGCCTGGCGGCCCTGGCGTTGATCGCCCTGGGCTATCCGCTCTACGCCGCCTCGCGCCGCCTGGGCTGGAGCGAGGCCTGAGGCGAGGCGCCCCTCAGCCCCAGTCCCCGTCGTCGTCCTCCGCGTCGTCCGGGGGTGGCCAGGCCAGGTTGATCACCACCGGGGCGTGGTCGCTGGGCTTCTCATGGCCGCGCTGGTCGCGGTGGATCACGCAGCCGGTGGCCAGCTCCACCAGCTCCTCCGAGAGATAGATGTGGTCGATGCGCCAGCCCCGATCCCGGTCCCAGGCGCCGCTGCGGTAGTCCCACCAGCTCCAGTGGCCGCTGGCCGGCTCGAACAGGCGGAAACCATCCTGCAGGCGCCCGCCCAGGCAGGCCGCCAGGGCCGCCCGCTCGGCGTCGCTGGCCATGATGCCGCCGCTCTGGCGCTCCGGATCGGGCAGGTCGCGGGCCTCCGGGCCGATGTTGAAGTCGCCCAGCATGCAGAGCGGGTCGCCCTGCTGCTCCTGCACCGCCAGGTAGCGCCGCAGGCAGGCCAGCCACTCCAGCTTGTAGGCGTACTTCTCGCTGGTGAGCGCGCTGCCGTTGGGCACGTAGAGGTTGAGCACCCGCACCCCCTCCACCAGGGCGCTGATCACCCGCTTCTGCTCGCTCAGCCCCGGCGCCTCGGGGTCATCCGGCAGCAGGGCGTCGAAGCCGATCTGCACATCCTCGAGCGGCAGCAGGCTCAGGATCGCCACGCCGTTGTAGGCCTTCTGGCCGCTGATCACCACCTGGTAGCCCAGGGCTGTGAAGGCGTCCGTGGGAAACAGGCCGTCCTCCACCTTGGTTTCCTGCAGGCACACCACCTCGGGCCGCTCCCGCTCCAGCCAGGCCACCACCTGCTCCAGCCGGGTGCGCACCGAGTTCACGTTCCAGGTGGCGATGCGCATGGGGGCCGGGTCGGGGCGTGGCGGTGGGCCGTTGCTCCTAGCATCCCCCTACGACCATTGCGCTGCGAAGGCCATGGGTAGCCGTCTCGCTTCCCCCATCCCAGCCCTGCTGCTCACCACTGGCCTGCTGTCCGCAGGCCTGCTGGCCGCCGCCGCTCCGGCCCGCGCCGACTACAGCGCGGGCCTGTCCAAGCAGGAGCGCGACGTCTACGACTACGGCCCCGGCGGGCCCGGCACCAGCAAGGGGAGCTCGATCCTCGACTCCACCAACCCCCTGGACCTGTTGAACAAGCTCCGCAAGGGGACGGCCCTCGACAACTCCACCCCCCCCGGCGACGCGATCGATGCGGCCCTCAAGGACCTGGAGGCCCAGTCGGGGCCGGCGCAGCCTGGGGTTTCGCCGCCCCTGAAGGGGCCCTGAGTTTCGCCAGGCCCCAGCTGGCGGCCACCTCATCCAGGCGCGGGTTGGCCTTGTCGGGCTGGCGCTCGCGGGCCTTGGCCAGGGCCGCCTGGGCCGCCGCGGTGTCGCCCTGCTCCTGCTTGAGCAGGGCCAGGGCCAGCAGCGGCCGGGGATCCTTGGCGAACTCCTGGGCCTGCTGCAGGTAGAGGGCTTCGGCGGCGGCCTTCTGGCCCTGCCGCTGCAGCAGGTCGCCGAGCAGCAGGCCCAGGGGCAGGGCCTGGGGCTGCAGGGTCGGCTTGCTGGCCTTGGCCAGCAGGGCGCGCAGCTGGCGCTCCGCCTCCTGGCCGCGCCCCTGTTCCACCTGCAGCAGCGTCATCAGCTGCAGGGCCTCGATCCGATCGGGGCTGAGGTTCAGCAGCTGGCGCAGTTCCCGCTCGGCGCCGGCGCGGTCGTCGCCGTTGCGGCGCAGTTCGGCCAGCAGCAGCCGCAGCTGCCAGCGCTCCGGCTGCCGGTCGGCCAGGGTCTCCAGCAGCTGGGTGGCCTGCCGCTGCTGGTCGAGGGCCAGCAGCAGCTGCACCAGGCGCTCCTGCTCCGCGAGGCTGGCGGAGCCCTGATCCACCTGGCTGCGCAGCTGATCGGCCTGGCGCTCCAGGGCCAGCCGCGAGCGATCGCCGCCACCGCCGCCCCGCTGGCCGAGCCACCAGCCGCCGGCGCCGGCCAGGCCCATCAGGGCCAGGGCCGCCAGGGCCAGCAGCAGGCCGGAGCGGGAACCAGGGCTGGGTCGGGGCGGCATGGCACGGGCGGGGAGTGGCGCCAGTCTGCCGCCGCGGCCTGGCTACATTGGCCTTCGGGCCCTGCTGGTCCCGCGCGCCCAGAGGGTTCCAGCCACAATGCGTCACCATCCCATTTCCCCGGTCACCGAGCCGCTGCAGTACCGGGCCATCGGCGTGGTGCGGGGTGTCTACGAGCCCAGCGATCCCGAGCAGCTCACCCGCGGCCTGATCCGCACCGCCGACGGCAGCGAGCTGGAGGCCGTGGTGTTGGGTCGGGTGCTCACGCTGATGCGCCGCCACCTCGACCTCAGCCAGCCCCACCTCTGGGTGGCCTACCCCCGCTACCGCGAGGCCGACAAGCTGCACCTGCAGCTCGTGGGGGTGTGGGAGCCCAGCACGCTGGCGGCGGCCCAGGCGGCGCTGGAGCGCCCGGAGGGCGAGGCCGGAGCGGAGGCAGCGGTGCCGGCTGAGGCGGACGCCACCCTGGCCGCTGCCGCGCCACAGGACACCCCGGCTGCCGACGCGTCGGCTGCCGAGGCCCCCGCCGCTGCGCCCCCGGCCGCACTCCCCGACGACGCGCTGCCCGAGGGCGACGACTACTTCTCGGTGCGCGGCGAGCTGATCTACACCCGGCCCGAGAGCGGCGAGGTGGTGGTGAAGATCCGCCAGCAGCCCCGCTCCGACGGCAGCCGGCCCACCCCCTTCAAGTTGCAGCTCCAGGGTGAGATCCCCCTGGAGCACCTGCGCCACTTCGTCTCCCTTGACCTGCGCCGCCAGGGGCAGGCCCTGACCCTGGAGGCCTTTGAGGTGATCGCGCCGATTCCCCAGCGCGGCAACCGCGGCGGCAAGGCCAAGGGCCGCGGTGGTCGTCCGGGTGGCCCCGGCGGTGCCCCGGGCCGCGGCGGCGGCGGCCGTCCGGCGGCAGCGGTGACGCGGCGCTGATCCGCCATGGCTGCACCCCCTCCCCCCGAGGGACCGTCTGACCAGGACCAGCCGGGCTCTGGCCAGCCCTCACCGCCCCAGGCCGCCCGCCCGCCGCTGCGTCGCCCTGACGACTCGGCCGGCTCCAGCGAGGCCCTGCGGGTGGGCCTCGCCGTGGTGGTGGTCACCCTGGTGGCCGTGCTTGGGCCGCCGCTGGGCCTCTCCCCCGCCGTCATCGCCCTGGCGGCCGGCGGCGCCCTGGTGGCCCTGAGCGTGGATGCGGCCCGCTTCGGGGGGCGCGGCGGTCACCTGCTGGCCGAGGCCCTGCCCGGCGGGCGGGCCCGGCTGCGGCGCATCGCCATCCATGAGGCCGGCCATGTGCTGGTGGCGGCGCAGGAGTCCTTGGCCGTGAAGCAGGTGCTGGTGGGCAGCCTGGCCTGCCTGCGCCAGGGCCTGGCCGCCAGCGGCAGCACCGAGTTCGACCCGCCGGCCCACGCCAAGCTGCCGGCCGAGGAGCTGCGCCGCTGGAGCCGGGTGCTGCAGGCCGGCATGGCGGCCGAAACCCTGATCTATGGCAGCTCCCGCGGCGGCGTCGACGACCGGGCCCTGCTGGGCCGGCTCTGGGGTCTCTCCGGCTTCGACGTGGCCACGGCCCAGCGGGAGCAGCGCCGTGCGCGCCGCGAGGTGGACCAGCTGCTGCGCGCCCGCCGCGACCAGCTGGAGCAGCAGGCCGAGCAGCTGCTGGACGGGGCACCGCGGCTCTTGAAGCCGGCACCCCGGCTGCCTGCCCCGGCTGAGCCGCCGCCGGCCCCGGCAGAACTGCCCCTCGCCGCGCTGCCGCTCGCCCCGGTGCCACCCGCCGCTGCGCCCAGCCAGCCATGACCACCCCCCTGGCGGTCGTGGACTGCCCGACGGGTCTGGCCGGCAACATGCTGCTGGCTGCCCTGTTCGACCTGGGCCTGCCCCAGGCCGCCGTGGACGCCCCCCTGGCGGCCCTGGGTCTGGAGGGCCGCTACCGGCTGCAGCTCGAGGAGCGCCGCAGCGGCGGCCTGCGCGGCCTGCACCTGGCGGTCGAGAGCCTGGAGGTGGAGCCGCCCCATCGCCATTGGAGCGAGCTGCGCGCGCGGATCGCCGCGGCGCCGCTGCAGCCGCCGCTGCGCGACCGGATCCTGGCGGTGTTCACGGGCCTGGCGGAGGCGGAGGCGGCCGTGCACGGCCACGCGCCCGAGCAGGTGCACTTCCACGAGGTGGGGGCCCTTGATGCCCTGGTGGACGTGGTGGGGGTCTGCGCGGGGCTGGCCCATTTCGGGGTGGAACGGCTGATCTGCGCCGTGCCGCCCGCCGGCCACGGCACGGTGCGCACCGCCCATGGCGTGTTGCCCCTGCCGGCTCCGGCGGTGCTGGAGCTGGCCCGCCGTGGAGCCATTCCCCTGGCCTCCAGCGCCGGCTTTCCCCCCGGCGAGCTCACCACCCCCACGGGTCTGGCCCTGATGGCGGCCCTGGCCGATGGCTTCGGGCCGGCGCCGGCCCTGGTGCCGCGGGCCGTGGGGGTGGGGCTGGGCAGCCGCAGCCTGGATCGGCCCAACCTGCTGCGGCTGGTGCTGGGGGAGGTGCCGGCGATGGATGCGGGTGCCGGCGCCGCGGCCCCCCGGCTGGAGACGGTGCTGGAACAGCAGGCCCAGATCGATGACGCCAGCCCCGAGGACCTCGCCTTCCTGGCCGACGCCCTGCGGGAGGCCGGCGCCCTGGAGGTGTTCAGCCAGCCGATCCTGATGAAGAAGGGCCGCTCCGGCCTGCTGCTCAGCGTGATCGCCTGGCCGGAGCAGGCCGAGGCCCTGCGGGCGGTGTGGTGGCGCCACGGCAGCAGCCTGGGGGTGCGGGAGCAGTGGCTGCGGCGCTGGGCCCTGCCCCGGTCCAGCCACACCATCCACACCGCCTGGGGCCCGGTGCGCATCAAGACGGCCCGCCGGCCCGATGGGGGCCTGACCCACAAGCCCGAATATGGGGATCTGGCGGACCTGGCCCGCCGCCATGGCCTGCCCCTGGCCCAGCTGCGCCAGGCGGCGCTGGCGGCCCTGGCGGCCAGCCCTCCCCCCGAGCCCAACGCCGACCCCACGCCCTTCTCCCCGTGCC
>NZ_JAGQBX010000032.1 GCF_024345855.1 Synechococcus sp. GreenBA-s
CGCTCCACCCGCCCCCGCGTCCCCGACCGAGCCCTTCGATGGAAACCAGCTCTCCGGCCATGTCCGTGGCGATCGCCGTGCTGGTGGTGCTGTTGGGGCTCACCGGCTTCGGCGTCTACACCGCCTTCGGCCCGCCCTCCAAGCAGCTCAGCGATCCCTTCGACGACCACGACGACTGAAGCGGCCTGGGCCCACGGCCCAGCGCCGGGCCTGAGCAAAAGGCCTGGGACGAGGGGCTCAGGATCCCGTTCCCGCCGCGGCGACCCGCCAGAAGCCCAGTTGCCACGGCGCCAGCAGCGCCTGATCGCCCGCCGGGATTGCAGAGGTGGATAGGGGCTCCCCCAGCCCGTCGCAGCGCTCCAGGAAGCGCCAGCCCGCCGGCAGCACCAGCCGCTGGCGGCAGGGACCCAGGTTCTGGACGCTGAGCTGCACCACCCCCGGCCGGGGATCCGGCCGCAGGGCCAGGAGCTGCAGATCGGCGTGGCCCAGATGCAAGGGCACCAGGGCCGGGGCAGCGGCCGCGTGCACCCCGCTCGTCGTGCCTGCCGCGGCGAGCGAACGTTGCGGGGCCGGATCGACAGGCCGCCGCCAGAGGGGCTCGCGGAAGCGCACGGCCTGGCGGGCCACGCCGGCCTGGCGCCAGCCTCCCCGGCAGGGCATCAGGGCCAGCCGCAGGCGCTGCCAGCCGTTGTCGGCCGAGGGATCGGGCCAGGTGGGGCCCCGCAGCAGCGACACCCCCAGCCGCTGCGCCGTTCCCGACACCCCCTGGGGGCCATCCAGCAGCACGGCCAGCCCTCCTGCCTCCGCCTGGGACGCCACCCAGCTGATCGCCGGCAGCTCCCAGCGGGCGCGCTCGCGGGCCGTGGCGGGATCGGCCGGGCGCTCCAGCACCCCGCCGGAACCGTCGGCGGCGAGGCGCACGGCCGGCTGGGCCAGGGGCAGCTCCAGGCGCAGCAGCTCATGGCGCTGGCGCCAGTCGACCGCCAGGGTGAGGTCCAGCCAGGGGGAACCCGCCCGCAGCTGCACATCGAGGCGCAGGGCGCTGCGGCCGCACTGGCCGCGCCACACCGCCCGGACGCAGAGGGGCCCCACCTCCACCAGCTGCGGCGGGCCGCTCCACTGCAGCGGCAGGGGGTGATCGCGATAGTCGGCGGCGATGTCCCAGGCATCCCAGAACTCGCCCTGGTCGCGCCAGCGCCGCCACTCCAGGGGCGCCGCCAGCTGGGGCAGGCCATCGACTCCCCACAGCTGGCCCACTCCGGTGGGTCCCAGCTCGGCCCGCACCAGGCCGTTATCCAGCCGCCAGCCCTGGCCGTCCGCCAGGGGCACGATCTGCACGGGAGCGTGGACCGCAGGCCCAGGGGCGGCGGGCTCCGCCGCGGGCGATCCTGCGGGCGGTCCAGCGGCAGGCGAGCGCCGCAGGGGTACGGCGTCCAGGCCAACCGGTGCCGGCAGCTGCACCCAGCTGCCCCCCCCGGGGGCGGGCTGGACGGGCAGCTCCCGATCGCCGAGCCACCAGCGACCGCGGGGCAGCCGCAGGCACAGGGCCTCGCCGGGATGGGGCTGGAGCTGCACCAGCCACCAGGGCTGGGTCGCCGCTGCACCGGGCGCGATGGCCTCCGGGGGAGCGGCGACGGCAGCCGGGTGCGGACGGCTGGCCAGCCAGGCGGCCAGGGCCCGATCCCGCTGCCGGCCGGCCTGGCGCCGGGCCTGGCGCCACTGGGGCTCGGCCTGCTCGAACACCTCCGGAATCGAGGTGCCGGGCAGGATGTCGTGGAACTGCTGGAACAGCAGCGGCCGCCAGTCGACGGGGTCGCCGGCCCCTGGGACATCCGGCCCATCCCCGGCCTCCAGCCAGAGCAGTGCCCGGGCCGCCTCGGCCTCCCGCAACAGGCGCTCCAGGCTGCGGTTGTGGCGCTTCTGGTCGGGCCGGCTGGTGGGGCAGCCGCGGTGCAGTTCCAGATAGAGCTCATCGCGCCACACCGGCAGCTGGGGTGCCAGCGGCTCCAGGGGCTCCAGGTAGCTGCGCAGGCTGCCGTGGCGCTGGGGACCGGCCAGGGGCTGCTGCTGCCAGAGCTCCAGCTGCTCGAGCATCTCGGCGGTGGGACCACCGCCGTGGTCGCCCACCCCCGGCAGCCACAGGGCCTGCTCCACACCACTGCCGCGCCGCCACTGCTGCCGGTAGGACTCCATCGCCACCGGGTCGCCACCGGTGCCGATCGGCGCCGTCATCAGGGCCAGCAGCTCGCTGCCACAGCGGCTGCGCCAGCGGAACAGCCGGTGCGGGAAGGGGTTGGTGGCGTTCCAGGCCAGCTTGTGGGTGCAGAACCAGCGCACTCCAGTGGCGCGGGCCACGGCCGGCAGACCCGCACCGAAGCCGAAGCTGTCGGGCAGCCAGCAGAGCTCGTGGCGCCACTCGGGGAAGCGGGAGCGGCTGTAGTGCTGGCCCTCCTGGAACTGGCGCAACAGCGAGGCGGTGGCCGTGAGCACGCAGTCGGTCTCCACCCAGGGCCCGTTGATCGGCTCCCAGCGGCCCTGCTGCATGGCGCGGCGGATCGCGGCGAACAGGGCCGGGCGGTGCTGCTCGATCCAGGCGTAGAGCGCCGGGGTGGAGTGGGCGAAGTGCAGCTGGGGATGGCGCTCCATCAGCGCCAGGGCGGAGGCGAAGGTGCGCTCCGCCGCCTGCCAGGTGTCCGCCACGGGCCAGAGCCAGGCCAGATCGAGGTGGGCGTGGCCCAGCACGTGGAAGTCGGGGCCGGGCGTGGGGGCCGCGGCGGCGGCACCCGGCCGCGGCCGGGCCAGCGGACCGGCCGCCAAGGCGCGGGCCAGCTGGGCCGCGGGGGGCGGATCGGCCGGATCCCAGGGGGCCAGGGCCGCCGCCAGCTCCGCCGGCTGGCGCAGGGCCGCCAGCTCCAGGGCCGTGCCCAGCAGCACCCCCTCGGGGTCGGCGGGGTCGCTGGGTTCGAGCTCCAGGCGGCTCTCGATCAGGGCCCCGTCGTCGTGGCGGGGGCTGCGCAGCTCCAGCGCCAGCTCCAGGGGCCGGCCCTGCCACCAGCGCGCCGGCAGGAGCCAGCGACAGGCCGTGTCGAACAGGTCGCCCTCGTGCACCACGGCGCCATCGACCCGCAGCACCACCGCATCGGCCCACCAGCACAGCGCCAGCCGGGCCTGGACGCCCGGGCGGGCGCGCCAGGCCTCGGGGCAGGTGAGCGTGAGCCGCAGCCGCAGCCAGCGGCCGCCGCGGGGCCAGATCACCAGCCCCCGGGCCTGCCAGTCGGGCCGATGCTGGGCCCCCCAGGGATCGCGGAGGGCCGATCCCCAGCCCCCCGCGGCGCCCGGGGTCTGCCAGAGGGGCCGCAGATCCAGGCAGGCGCGTGACTGAAACGTTTCAATCCAGGGGCGAACCACCGCCTCCAGGCCCTCCGGCATCGATCAGCGCCATGTGTGACCCATAGGATGATGCGGCTGCCGCAGGGTCGCTTCGGGCCCACCTGGCGCCTGTCATTGCCTGTCACCCAGGCTTGTCATCCCTGCCTGTCACCCGCCGGACGGACCATGCTCGCCCTCAAGATCTCGGTTTACTCGGTCGTTTTCTTCTTCATCGGGATCTTCGTGTTCGGATTCCTGGCCAGCGATCCCAGCCGTACCCCCAGCCGCAAGGACCTGGAGGACTGAGTCGCCGCTGGCGCGGGGCGCGCTTGAGGCAGGCCGTGCTCCGGAGGCCTGAGGAAGCGGCCCCGGCGCCCCTCACCTGACCATCCAGACGTGGCAAGATCACGGCCGCTTGCGGTGCCGCATTGCCATCCCCTCAACATGTCAGCCGTGTGATCGCGGCGTTGGGGGTCACCAGCCTGATCGGTCTGGCCCCGGCCAGAGCCTCCGAAGCTCCGACAGCCCCCGGGATCCAGCCCGCCTCGGGCGAAGGCATCCCAGGGGACGCGAGCTCGCTGCAGGGCGCCGCACCATCGAGCCAGCCACCGGTCCGGGCCTCGTCCGGCGCTGACACCACGACAGCACCCCGATCTGCGGGCTCTGCCCCTGCCGCAGCGGCTGCGCCACCCGCCCCGGCCCAGGCCCCCCGGCTGATCCCGGCAACACCGGCCCAGAGCCCGCCCCTCGAGCTCCAGGTCCGCGCCGACCAGCAGGGCTACGACCTGCTGCAGAACCGCTTCGTTGCCACCGGCTCGGTGCAGGCCCTGCTCTCCGGCGGCCGCCTGCTGGCCGATCGGCTCGAGTACGACCCCACCACCCGCACCGTCTACGCCAGCGGCAGCGTGCGCTTCCAGCGCGGCAACCAGTATCTGCAGGCCAGCCGGCTGCGCTACAGCCTGATCCAGTCGTCGGGGGAGCTGGAGGAGGTCTACGGGGTGCTGGACCTCGACACCACCAGCTTCGATCTCAATCCGGAGCAGCCGCCCTCGGCGGCCCTGCCGCCCCTCAGCTACTGGGAGCGGCCCCTGCTGCCCGAGACCAGCCGCTTTGCGGTGGCGCCGGAGCCGGACAGTCCCGCCCAGACGGCGTTGCTGGCGTCGCTGGAGGTCAATCCCCTGGGGGCACCAGCGGCGGCGCCGGGGGCACCCTCCCCCCTCCCGACGGGGCTGGGGAGCGGCCAGGAGTCCGGGGGCGGCGGCGCCCTTGACGCGACCGGCGTGCCCCAGGCCCTCCCCAGCGACCGCTGGCGCATGCCGCCGATGGCGCTCTCGCCCGCGGCCCAGACGATGGCCTGCCCGCCGCCCCTGCCGTCCATCCCCAACTGGCACCCCTACCCCTGGGCCGCCACGGTCTGGGCCGGCCAGATGATCGACACCAACTTCGGCGACACCTTCCGCTTCAAGGGCCGCCTACGCCCCGAGTACCTGGTGGGCGTGGGCCTGAACCGCCGGCTGATGCAGGCCGGCCCCCTGGCCCTGGAGCTCGACACCACCTTCACCGGCCACCGCGCCGCCAAACAGGCCGGCGGGGAGTTCAACCAGGCCGTGCCCTTCGCCGATACCCCGGCCCAGAGCTTCGGGGAGATCACCGCAGGCCTGGGCCTGCGGGCCTGGCTGCAGCCGTGGCTGAGCGTCGGCTTCGTGGAGGGGGTGAGCCTCAACACGGCCGTGAGCAACTACGAGAAGACCTACCGCGAGAAGTACACCCAGTTCCTCAACTACCTCGGCGTTGAGGTGGAGGCGCTCGTGGCTCCCGAGTGGTCGCTGGTGGGACGCATCCACCACCGCTCCGGCGCCTACGGCACCTACAGCGGCGTCAGTGAAGGCAGCAACGCCTACCTGCTGGGCCTGCGCTACCGCTTCGGCAGCGCGCCCGATCCGCGGCCCAAGGTGGCCATGGCGCCGCCGCTGGGCTGCCCCGATCCGGGCCGGCCGCTGCGCCAGCGGGTGAGACCGCTGGAGGAGCGGCTCAATGCCGTGGCCATGGGCAAGCCGGGCCAGGGCAGCGGTGAGGTCAGCGGCCAGAAGGGCACGGCGCCCGGCTCGCCCTCCGGCAGCACGGGTGCCGCAGGCGCAGCCTCCGGCGCCGCCAAGCTGAGCCCGCGCCAGCAGGAGGCCCTGCGCCGGCAGGCCATCGCCGCCACGGTGGACCAGCGCGTCAGCAACCTGCAGTTCCAGCAGAGCTTCTCGGCCGAACGTCGCCGCGTCACGGGCTCCAACAAGGACTTCAACCAGCCCGACGAGGTGAACGTCTACGGCGCCGTGCGGCCGGCCCAGCTGCAGACCCTCAAGACCAGCAACAACAAGAAGCTGGTGACCGGCACCATCAGCCGCTGGCGCTTCCAGGCCAACACGATCACGATCACGCCGGACGGCTGGACCACGGACCGCGCCGCCCTCACCAACGACCCCTACACCCCGGCCCAGGCCTGGGTGGATGCCGAGGGCGTCGTGGCCCGCATCGAGCCCAACGGCGACACCGTGGTGGAGGCCAAGCGCAACCAGCTGATCCTGGAGGATCGCCTGCCGATTCCACTGCAGCGCAACCAGCGCTTCCAGAAGGAGCGGCAGGTGGAGAACCGCTGGGTGCTCGGCAGCGACGGCGAGGACCGGGACGGCTTCTACCTGGGCTACGACCTGAAACCCATCCAGCTCGGCGAGCGGGGAAGCCTGGCGCTGCAGCCCCAGTTCATGGTGCGGCGCGCCCTGGACGGCACCACCGACAGCTATCCCCTGCCTGGGGAGCCGGTGGGATCCTCGTCCACCTCCCAGCCCACGCGCATCGGCGATCTGTTCGGCCTGCTGGCCAGGCTCGACGCCACGGTGCTGGGCCTGGATGCCTCCGCCACCCTCGACATCTCCACCTTCGATCCCAGCAACTTCGCCAACGGCATGCGCAGCTGGGGCGAACTGAAGCGCCCCCTGCGCCTGCCCCTGCTGGGGGACACCACCGCCCGCCTGTTCGGCGCCTACCGCTTCCGCAGCTGGAACGGCACCCTCGGCGAGCAGGACGTCTACTCCGCCTACGGGGTGTCGCTGGAGCAGCGGGGCGTGCTCCCCAACTGGGGACGGCTGAGCAGCAACTACTACTGGCGGGCCGGCGTGGGCAACTTCCAGGGGGATGAGTTCCAGACCACGGATCTGGCCAGCCTCTGGCGCGGCAGCGTCTACGGCTCCCTCAACGCCTCCCTGCCTCTGTGGACCGGCAAGCCTCTGCCGCCCGGCCCCGAGGCGGCGAACCGCTACACGGCCGTGCCCGTCGTGCCGGGGCTGACGCTCAACGTCAACACCACGGCGACCCTCGCCTACTACGGCGATGGCACCAATCAGAACACCCTGAGCCTCTCGGGCGGCCCCACCCTGACCCTGGGCCACTTCAGCAAGCCCTTCCTGGATTTCACCCAGTTCACGATCACCGGCGGCGGCACCCTGCGCCAGGGCGTCAGCCCCCTGAGCTTCGATCGGGCCGTGGACCTCGGCACCCTGGGGATCGGCCTCACCCAGCAGCTGGTGGGGCCGCTGGTGTTCAGCGGCGGCATCGGCCTGAACGTGGATCCGAACTCGCCGGACTACGGCCAGAGCACGGGCTCCTACGTGGAACTGCGCTGGCAGCGGCGGGCCTATGAGCTCAGCGTCTACTACAGCCCCTACGAGCAGCTGGGCGGCGTGCGCGTGAAGCTCAACGACTTCAACTTCAGCGGCACCGGCGTGCCCTTCGTGCCCTACGAACCGGGGGCCGTGGACGCGATGGTGCAACGGCGCGGCTTCTAGTCCCAGGCTCAGGCGGCGAAGGTCACCAGATAGGGCAGCCGGGCGGCGGTGGCCTCCAGGTCAGCACCATGGGCCAGCAGCTGGCTGGTGGCATCCCACTGGCCCGTGCTCAGCATCTGGCGGGGGCCGGCGGCCAGCTCCAGTGGCCAGCTCTGGCCGGCGCCACTCAGGGCCTGGGCGGCCACATCCAGCGTGAAGACCGCAGCGGGGTCGGCGGCGGCGGCCGCCTGGATGGCGAGCATCAGGTCGTGGCCGGCGGTGAGGCAGGGGATGCCCAGGGCCAGGCAGTTGCCGTAGAAGATCTCGGCGAAGCTCTCCCCCACCACGGCGCGGATGCCCCAGCGCATCAGGGCCTGGGGAGCGTGCTCGCGGCTGGAGCCGCAGCCGAAGTTGCGGTTCACCAGCAGGATCGCGGCGCCCTGGTGCTCAGGCCGGTCGAAGGGGTGGGGGCCGGCAGGGGCGTCGGCGAGCTCGGCACGGTCGTCGGCGAAGGCCGCCGGGCCCAGGGCCTCAAAGGTGACGCACTTGAGGAAGCGGGCCGGGATGATCCGATCGGTGTCGATGTCGTCGCCGCGCACCACCACGGCGGTGCCGGTCACCGCGGGGATCGGTCCGAAGGGGAAGGGAGTGGCCATGGGCACAGCAGCGACGGGTTCGGGCGGGGTGGCGGAGAGAACGGGGCTCAGACGGTGAGCAGCTGGCGCACATCGGTGACCTTGCCGGCGATGGCGGCCGCGGCCACCATCGCCGGGCTCATCAGCAGGGTGCGGCCCGTGGCCGAACCCTGGCGGCCCTTGAAGTTGCGGTTGCTGGAGCTGGCGCTGATCTGGCGTCCCTCCAGGCGGTCGGGGTTCATGGCCAGGCACATCGAACAGCCGGGCTCGCGCCATTCGAAACCGGCCGCGGTGAAGACCTGATCGAGGCCCTCGGCCTCGGCCGCCGCGGCCACCTGCTCGGAGCCAGGCACCACGAAGGCCTTGATGCCGGGGGCCACGTGGCGCCCCTTGGCCACGGCAGCGGCGGCCTGCAGATCGCTGAGGCGGCCGTTGGTGCAGCTGCCGATGAAGCACACATCCACCGGCGTGCCGGCGATCGGGGTGCCGGGCTGCAGGTCCATGTAGCGGTAGGCCTCCTCGGCCAGGGGTCGCTCGTCGGGGTCGGTCTGCTCAAGGGTGGGCACGGTTTCATCCACGCCGATGCCCTGGCCTGGGGTAATGCCCCAGGTGATGGTGGGGGCGATGGCGCTGGCGTCGAAGCGCACCTCGTCGTCGAACACGGCATCGGGGCCGCTGGCCAGGGAGCTCCACCAGGCCACGGCGCGATCCCAGGCCTCGCCGCCGGGGGCGAAGGGACGCCCCTGCAGGTAGTCGAAGGTGGTCTGATCGGGGTTCACATAGCCGCAGCGGGCGCCGCCCTCGATCGCCATGTTGCAGAGGGTCATGCGCTCCTCCATCGAGAGCGCCTCGATCGCCGGGCCGGCGAACTCGTAGGCGTAGCCCACACCGCCCTTCACGCCGAGCGTGCGGATCACGTGCAGCACCAGATCCTTGGCGTACACACCGCTCTGCAGCTGGCCGTCCACCCAGATCCGGCGCACCATGAGCTTGCCCATGGCCAGGCTCTGGCTGGCGAGCACGTCCCGCACCTGGCTGGTGCCGATGCCGAAGGCGATGGCGCCGAAGGCCCCGTGGGTGGAGGTGTGGGAGTCGCCGCAGGCCACGGTCATGCCCGGCTGGGTGAGGCCCAGCTCCGGGGCGATCACGTGCACGATCCCCTGGCGGCCGCTGCCGAGGCCGTGCAGGGTGATGCCGTGCTCGGCACAGTTAGCCTCCAGGGTGGCCAGCATCTCCTCGGCCAGGGGATCCGCGAAGGGCCGGGCCTGGGAGGTGGTGGGCACGATGTGATCCACCGTGGCCACGGTGCTCTCGGGATGGCGCACGGAGAGGCCCAGATCCTTAAGGGCGGCGAAGGCCTGGGGGCTCGTCACCTCGTGGATGAGGTGCAGGCCGATGAACAGCTGGGTGGATCCCCCGGGCAGCTCAGCAACCTGGTGCAACGCCCAGACCTTGTCGTAGAGGGTGCCGGCGCTCACGGAAGACCCCGAAACTCGAATCTGCCAGCCTAGGGCGGGAGGGTCGCAGACCCTGGCGGCAGCTCCGGGCGGAGGCCCTCAGCCCAGGCGCCGCCGCAGGCGATCGAGGGCCTCACCGGCCGTGAGGGTCTGGATCCAGCCGCGGCCACGGGAGCTGCCGAAGCGCACGCCCTCGCTGCCGCTGCCCGTGGGGCCGGCGACGGCGATATGCACCAGCCCCACCGGCTTCTCGGCGCTGCCGCCGCCCGGGCCGGCGATGCCGGTCACGGCGATCGCCCAGGTGGCCCCGGTGACGCGGCGGGCCCCCTCCGCCATGGCGAGCGCCACGGGATCACTCACCGCGCCATGGGCCTCCAGCAGCCCGGCCGGTACCCCGAGCAGCGCCTGCTTCACGGCATTGGCGTAGGCGATCACCCCCCCCAGGAACACGTCGGAGGCACCGGGCACCGCCGCCAGGGCCGCGCCGATGCCGCCGCCGGTGCAGCTCTCCGCCACCGCCAGGGTCTCGCCCCGCTCCCGCAGGCGCTGCAGCACCACGGCGGCCAGGCTGGCGCCGTCGGCGCCGTAGCAGCTGGCACCGGCCCGCTGGCGCAGCTCCGCCTCCACCGGCGCCAGCAGGGCCTCGGCGGCGGCCGCACCCTCGGCCCGGGCCGTGATCCGCAGGGTCACCTCCCCGGCGCCGGCATAGGGGGCCACGGTGGGGTTCTCCAGGGCCAGCAGATCGGCCACCTGCTCGGCCAGGCTCGATTCGGCCACGCCCCAGAAGCGCAGGGTGCGGCTGGCAAACACCCCCTCCGCCAGGCCGGAGGCCCGCAGCCAGGGGGCGGCCGTGGCGGTCCACATCGCCCGCATCTCGCTGGGCACCCCGGGGAAGGTCATCAGCGTGAAGCCCGGCTGCACGGGGACATCCAGGGTGGCCGGATCCGGCGTCCAGAGCATGCCCGGGGCGGTGCCGGTGGGGTTGGGCAGCACCTGGGCCCCCAGCGGCAGCAGGGCCTGGCGGCGCAGCGAGGGCGAGGCGGAGCGGCCCCGCAGCGCCAGCTTGGCCTCAATGTCGGCCCACACCTCGGGCCGCTCCGTGAGGGGGGCGCCGAAGGCGGCGGCGATGGCCTCGGTGGTGAGGTCGTCGGGGGTGGGGCCCAGGCCGCCGGTGCAGATCAGCAGCCGGCAGCGACCGGCCGCCGCGCGCACGGCGGCGATCAGCCGCCCGCGGTTGTCGCCCACCACCTCCTGGCGGAAATGGGGCACCCCCAGGGCCGCCAGCTGCTCGGCCAGCCAGCGGGCATTGGTGTTGGTGATGTTGCCCAGCAGCAGCTCGGTGCCGATGCAGAGCAGCTCGGCGCCGCCGTCCGCCGCCGCCCCCAGGATCTCAGCCACCATCGCCGGCCTGCTGCTCGCGGTTGAGGCTGCGGCGGCAGGCGATCACCACGCCGATCAGCACGGCGGTGGCCAGGGCCAGCCACAGGAAGCGGTTCTCGGCGTTGGCCAGCACCAGGGCCAGGGCCGCCAGCCACTGGGTGAAGGCGTAGATCAGCACCACCGTGCGGCGGTGGCTGAAGCCGGCCCGCAGCAGCCGGTGGTGCAGGTGGCGCCGGTCGGGATAGAAGGGCGAGTGGCCGGCGCTGACGCGGCCCATGATCACCGCCGACATGTCGGCCAGCGGCAGCGACAGGATCAGCAGCGGCAACAGCAGGCTGACGCTGGTGATCCCCTTGGCCGGCCCCACGATGCTGATCGCCGCCAGGGCGAAACCCAGGAAATAGGAGCCGCCATCGCCCATGAAGATGCGGGCGGGGTTGAAGTTGTGGCGCAGGAAGCCGAGGCAGGCACCCGCCAGGGCGGCGGCCAGCAGGCCCGCGGCGGGCTGGTCGAGGCTGTAGCTCACCGACAGCAGGCCCACGGCGGCGATGCCGCTCACGCCGGCGGCCAGGCCGTCGAGGCCGTCGAGCCAGTTGATGGCGTTGGTGATGCCCACCAGCCAGATCACCGTGGCCAGGAGGCTGAGGCCCGCGGGCAGCACCAGCAGCGGCTCGGCCTGGCCCAGGCCGGCGAAGGGCAGCTCGATGCTGCCGATCCGCACGCCCTGGCTCCATACGGCGATGGCCACCGCCACCTGGCCGGCCAGGCGCGGCAGGGGCGGCAGGGCGAACAGGTCGTCGGAGAGGCCGATCGCGAAGTAGCAGAGCGATCCGGCCAGGGTGGTCCAGATCAGCCGGTCCTTCTCGGGCGGCAGCGAGCCGAAGCCATCCAGCCCCCAGATCAGCCCCAGGGCCAGGGCGAACCCGGCCACGATGCCGATGCCGCCCAGGCGCACCATCGGCGTGGTGTGCTGCTTGCGGGGATCGGGCGCGTCGGTGAGGCCCCAGCGCAGGCCGAGCCGGCGCACCAGCGGCACCACCAGCGCCGTCACCAGGGCCGCCGCCGCCAGGGTCACCAGGGCCGCGACGTCCGGTCTGGTGGAGAGCGTCACGGCCTGGGTGGGGGCAGGGGATCGGCGGGAAGGGGCCCGACCGGCCGCAGCTTAAGCAGGGCCGGCAGGATCAGGACCTCAGGCGGGTTGGAGCTGACGCTGGGCGTCGTAGAGGGGGAAGCGGGCGCACAGGGCCGCCACCCGCTCGCGGCAGCGCAGCTCGATGGCGCTGTCCTCGGGGTTGAGCAGCCGGTCGGCGATCACATCGGCCACCTCGCGGAAGGCGGCCGCATCGAAGCCGCGGGTGGTGCAGGCGGCGGTACCCAGGCGCAGGCCGCTGGTCACGAACGGCGACTGGGGATCGAAGGGCACCGTGTTCTTGTTGGCGGTGATGTGCACATCGCTCACCAGCAGGTCGGCCACCTTGCCGGTCATGCCGATGCTGCGCAGATCCAGCAGCACCAGGTGGTTGTCGGTGCCGCCGCTCACCACATCGATGCCCCGCTCCACAATCCGCTCGGCGAGGGCCTGGGCGTTGGTGATCACCTGCTGGCTGTAGGCCTGGAAGGAGGGCTGCAGGGCCTCGCCGAAGGCCACGGCCTTGGCGGCGATCACATGCTCCAACGGGCCACCCTGGCTGCCGGGGAACACGGCCTTGTCGAACTGCTTGCCGAACTCGGCGTCGTTGCAGAGGATCAGGCCACCCCGGGGACCGCGCAGGGTCTTGTGGGTGGTGGTGGTCACCACATGGCAGTGGGGCAGGGGGTTGGGGTGCACGCCGGCGGCCACCAGACCGGCGATGTGGGCCATGTCGGCCAGCAGGTAGGCGCCCACCTCATCGGCGATGGCCCGGAAGGCGGCGAAATCGATGGTGCGCGGGTAGGCCGAGTAGCCGCACACGATCAGCTTCGGCCTGTGCTCCAGCGCCAGCTGGCGGATCGTGTCGACGTTGAGCTGCTGGGTCTCGGGATCCACGCCGTAGTGGACGGCCTTGAACCACTTGCCGCTCACGTTCACGGGCGAGCCGTGGGTGAGGTGGCCGCCATGGCTCAGGTCCATGCCCAGGATCGTGTCGCCGGGCTGCAGCAGGGCCAGGAACACGGCGAAGTTGGCCTGGGCGCCGCTGTGGGGCTGCACGTTGGCCCAGGCGGCACCGAACAGCTGCTTGGCCCGCTCGATCGCCAGCTCCTCGATGGCGTCCACGTGCTCGCAGCCGCCGTAGTAGCGCTTGGAGGGCAGGCCCTCGGCGTACTTGTTGGTGAGCACCGAGCCCTGGGCCTCCATCACGGCGCGGGAGGCGAAGTTCTCGGAGGCGATCAGCTCCAGGTGGGTCTGCTGACGCTCGAGCTCCTTGCCGATCAGGGCGGCGATGGCCGGGTCACTGGTGGCCAGGGGGGTATCGATCGCTGCGCCGCTGGTATCCGCCATGGGGCCACTGCCGCTGAAGGTGAACCGATCGTAAGAAATCAAGGCGAGACGGGTTGCGAATCCCTCCGCCAGCGCACCGACAGGCCGGGCCGGTGCTGGCGCAGGCGGACCGCGGCGCCCCGCTGCGGGCTTCGTGCCCATCGCTGGCGGCGGCAGCACGGCCGGCGGCCCTCCAGCACACAAAACCGCCCGGCACAAAAAAACCGCCCCCTAGGGAGCGGTCTTGATGTTGTAGGCGCGCCTGGAGAGATTCGAACTCCCGACCCTCTGATCCGTAGTCAGATGCTCTAATCCGCTGAGCTACAAGCGCCTGCGCCTGCTCCAACATTTTCGTCATACCGAGGGCCCATCCGTCAACCTTCGTGGCCTGGAGCGGCTCTGGGGGGCGGGCGGGGCCGCCACAATCGAAGCCGACGCCCCATCCCCCTCGCCCCTGAGCCCATGCCGATCCGCTGGTACGGCCCCGCCAACCCGGAGGACCCCACCTACCGCCACTTCGCGCGGATCGTGAACCTCTGCCTGCATGGGGGCGCCTTCGCTGCCATCAACAGCGGCCTCTGGTTCGTGCAGGGCCTGCGCCACCCCTGGAGCCACCTCGACTGGTTGACGGGCCCGTGGGCCGTGCTGCTGGCGGTGCACCTGGCGGTGGTGGTGGGGATGAGGCCCCAAACCGAACCGCAGCAGCCATCCTGAGCAGGGGAGCCCAGCCCGCAGGCCAGCCCCCTCCAGCCCGTCGCCCCCTCGCCATGACCCTCTCGTCAAAGGAGATCCAGGAGCTGGCGAAGGAGCTGGCCGACCGGCTCTACCTCCAGATCGCCGGCTGGCACCTCTACCTGGGCGATGCGGGGCTGGCCGAGCCCCTGGCGATCGAGTGCGCCGCCCGCCTGGAGCTGGGCGCCGGCGTCTGCGCCCGCCAGGCCCTGGAGGCGGTGCAGGTGCCGATCGGCGGCGGCGCCACCAAGCTGCCCCTGGCCCGGCTCGTTCCCGCCGGCCAGCTGCAGGATCTCGAGGAGCTGCTGGCGGAACGGACCCCCTGAGCAGGCCCTGGCCAGCCAGCGCTGGGGCCGGGCCAACGCGCTTGTCGCGTCAGGGTGTGCCGGATAGGGTTGCGCCTCAACGCCGCCGCGGCCCCGTGCTGGTCATCCAGGTCACCAACGCCCGCGAGGTGATGCGCCAGCGGATCGGCCGGCTCGGCAGCCGCCTGATCGGCAAGGTGGTGGATGCCGAGGCCCAGGTGGAGAAGGCGCTGATCCAGGAACTGGAAACGGCCTTCCGCGACTTCGGCATCGAGGCGCGCATCTTCTCGATCGATGGCCCCGAGATGGTGGGCCGCAGCCACCTGGAGATCCCCGTGCAGGTGCGCGAGGAGCGAGTGGTGGAGCTCTGAGCCTCAGCCGCCGCCCGGCAGCTTGCGGCGCAGCTGCAGGGCCAGATCCCGCACCTCCGGAACGCCGGCCGCCGAAGCCACCAGGCCGTAGGCCAGCAGGCCCACGCCACTGGCGAAGGCGCACTCCACCAGGCGCCCCCAGAGGTTGGCGGGCCAGGCGATCCCCACCGACAGCCCCCAGGCCGCCAGGGCCCCCAGCAGGGCCGCCAGCAGCAGCAGCAGGCTGTCGCGGGCCCAGGCCCGCAGGGGCAGCCCCCCCAGTCGCCGCTGCAGGGCCAGCAGCAGGCCGAGGCAGGTGAACACATTCACCGCCACGGTGGCCAGCACCAGCCCCGGCGCCCCGAAGTTCAGGGCCGGCAGCTGCAGCCCCCAGGGGGTCGGCCCGCCCACCAGGGTCCAGTCGAAGACCACGTTGAGGCCGATGCCGGCCACGGAGAAGCGGAACGGGGTGTTGGCATCCCCGAGGGCATAGAACACCCGCACCAGCACGTCACGGCCGAGGTAGGCGGGCATGCCCACCCCGTAGGCCATCAGCAGCCCCCCCACCAGGGCCGCGGCGTTGGCATCGAAGGCGCCGCGCTCGTAGATCAGCGCCACGATCGGACCGGCCAGGGCCACCATCAGGCCCCCGAGCGGCAGCATCGAGGCACTGGAGAGCATCAGCCCCTGGCGGATGCGACCGATCAGCTCCGGCCGGTCCTGGGGGGCGGTGAGCCGGGCGAACACCGGCAGCAGCGGCACCAGCAGGGCATTGGAGAGCAGGCCCAGGGGCGTCTGCACCAGCAGGTTGGCGTAGCCCAGACCCGCCGCCGCCCCGACGATCCCGGAGGCGAAGAACAGGTCGGTGAAGACGTTGATCTGCAGCATCCCCGAGGAGAGGGTCGCCGGACCCATCACCTGCAGCACCTCCTTGACGCCGGGGTGCTGCCAGTCCCAGATGAGCTGAAACCGATGCAGCCCCTGTTTGGCCAGGGCCGGCAGCTGAATCAGCCACTGGAAGATCGCCCCCAGCAGCGTGGTGCCCGCCAGCACGGTGCCCCCCAGCACGGCCTTCTCCGGCAGGCCGATCGCCGGGCCCAGCTGCCACCAGAGAATCCCCAGACCGACGATCACAGCCACGCTGGAGAGCAGCGGACTCACCGAGGGGAGCCAGAACTCATCGGCGGCATTGAGGGCCCCGAAGCCAAGGCCGATCAGGCCGGCGAAGAGCGCCATCGGTGCCATCCAGCGCAGCTCCAGCACCGCGATGGCATGGCGCTGGCCTTCGAGGCCCGGCCCCACCAGGGTGATCAGCGGATCCGCGAACACGAACAGCAGCACCGTCACGCCGATCAGGGCCGCCCCCACCAGGGTGTTGATCGCCGCCAGCACATAGGCCCCCTCCTCGCGGGGACGGCGCGCAAGCACGCTCACCATGGCGCTGTGGAACGGGCCGTTGATGCCCCCCAGCAGGATCAGCAGGAAGCCCGGCAGCACATAGGCGTAGTTGAAGGCGTCGTAGGCCACCCCCACGCCGAAGGCGGCCGCGATCACCTGCTGGCGCACCAGCCCGGCCACCTTGCTCAGGGCCGTGGCCACCGCCACGATCAGGGCGATGCGGCGCAGCGATTGGGTCATCCGGGAGGCCCGCAGGCCCTCAGCTGCAGGGATTCTCCCCTCCACCCACCACGGCAGCATGGGCGCACCGCCGGCCCAGCAGCCGGTCCTCCCCTGTGCCCGAGGCGCTGCCCTGACGATGCCGACCAGCCCCGCCAGCGCCAGCTCCGGCACCAACCCCAGTGGCCCTCCCGTGGTGGTGCTGCCGCTGGGCCCCCTGCGGGAGGGGGTACTGCTGAAGCGCTACAAGCGCTTCCTGGCCGATGTGGAGCTCGACGACGGTGAGGTCGTGACGGCCCACTGCCCCAACACCGGCCCCATGACCGGCGTGCTCCATCCCGGCGGCAGGGTGCGGCTGCGCCATGCCCCCTCCCCCACCCGCAAGCTGGCCTGGAC
This sequence comes from Synechococcus sp. GreenBA-s, assembly GCF_024345855.1. GTDB lineage: Bacteria > Cyanobacteriota > Cyanobacteriia > PCC-6307 > Cyanobiaceae > Vulcanococcus. The sequence goes on from NZ_JAGQBX010000032.1 coordinate 16,512, forward strand.
CTGGGAACAGGCCGAGGTGCCCGGCGCCGATGGCCAGCCGATCTGGGTGGGCATCAACACGGCCCTGCCCAACCGGCTGGTGCGGGCCACGATCGAGGCCGGCCTGCTGGAGCCCTCGCTGGGCCCGATCGCCGCGATCCGGGCCGAGGTGGCCTACGGCGTGAACCGCCGCAGCCGCATCGACCTGCTGCTGACCCCCGCCGCGGACGCGCCCGATCCGCGGCCGGTCTACGTGGAGGTGAAGAACACAACCTGGACCGCTGGCGACCTGGCCCTGTTCCCCGACACGGTGACCGAGCGGGGCCAGAAGCACCTGGAGGAGCTGTTGGGGGTGCTGCCCGAGGCGCGGGCGGTGCTGGTGCCCTGCCTGAGCCGCAGCGATGTGAGCCGCTTCGCCCCGGGCGACAGCGCCGATCCCCGCTACGGCGAGCTATTCCGGCAGGCCGTTGAGGCCGGGGTGGAGGTGCTGCCCTGCGTCTACGACTTCAGTGACGCCGCCGTGAGCTGGCGGGGGCTGGCGACGGTGCAGCCCCGGGCCTAGGCGGCCACAGGGGCACCCTCGAGCACCAGACCCGCGGCCCGGGCATCCGCGCAGAGGCTGCCGATCGAAGCGGCGCTGAGGCGGACGCGGCCCTCGCAGACCAGGTCCCAGGTTTCAGGCTCGAAGTGGGTCTGCAGCCAGAGCAGACCCAGGGCCGAGGCCGGGAGCACCTGGAAGCCCGAGGAGAGCGGCGTGAGGGTGAGATCCATGGCGCGGGAAGGCAGCCGCTGGGGCCAGCATTGGAATGCGCCCCATTCAGCCCCGAAGGTGCCAATCGCCCTGTAGCGATCACGACACCTTCGCCCAACCGCATGACCCCGGCGCACCCCTGAGAGGGGCGCGCCGGGCAGGCAGGCCGTCGTCAGAGGGCGACGTGCTCCTGCTCGCTGTGCCGCACGGCGGCCGCCGCTTCGGCGAGGCGGTGGTGATACACGCTGCCGCGGTAGTGCAGCTCAAGGGCAGGATCCACAGCCTGCGCCGCATGCTGCAGGGACGCGCTGTAGTGGTGACCGCGGTACACGTGGTCGACAGGCTGCGCAGACGCCGCCTGAGGGTGCTGACGCGCGGCGGGGTCGTAGGCCACGCCGCGGTAGCGGAGGGTGGTGGTGGACATGATTCCAGGCCTTGAAGGGTTGGCAGAGGCACCGGCCGCAGGGGCCGGATCCGCTTCTCGGAAAGGGGCGTTGCTTCGCCGCGCGGCGGGCTACTTCCAATGGCCTGGGAGCCAGGGCCTAGGGGCCCGATCCCACGGTCCATCCAACGGTTTGTCCTTCACATGCATAGCTAGCCCCGGCTGGATGTTCGTGGCAAACATTTCCGCATTTTCGTCACGGTCCTTAGCCCGTGGCGTAGCGGTGCGAACCCCAGCGGGGCGGAAGCGCCGGTCGATGCCCCGTCGCCGAGCCGGCAATCAGCGATTTAGTAGCAATCGGAACACTGCGGCGCCGGGCCTTGCCGGAATCTTGCCGGGTTCGTGGGGGCGACGCGCCTCTCCACCCCTGAGGATTCCCGACTCAACGATGTCCACTCCACAGCCCATTCCACGCCGCTCCAGCCCCCGCAGGCTCCAGCAGGCGAGCCTGCTGGAGGCACCCTCCCTGCTGATGGGCCGCCTGCGGGGATTCTCCTCCCGTCCCAGCCTCACTTGGCTTGCCTGCGTTCCCATCGCGCTGGCGGGCCTGGGGGTGTTCAACCTCTCGGCCCACGCCGCTGAGCTGCCTGAGCTCACCCCGGCCTTCCTCGCCAACAACGGCTTCATCCTGTTCTGCGCGGCCCTGGTGATCTTCATGAACGCCGGCTTCGCCATGGTGGAGTCAGGGCTATGCAGGGAAAAGAATGCCGTCAACATTCTCGCCAAGAACCTGATCGTCTTTGCCCTTGCGGCGACGGCCTACTGGTTCATCGGCTACAAGATCATGTACAACGCCAGCTGGGTGATCCCAGGCTGGCTCAAGTTCGGGGGCCTGTTCTTCGATCCCACCGTCACCCCTGAGATGGTGAAGGAAGGCAAGCTGGTACCGAGCGTCGACTTCCTCTTCCAGCTGGCCTTCGCCGGCACCGCCGCCACGATCGTCTCAGGCCTTGTGGCCGAGCGGATCAAGTTCGGCGAGTTCATCATCTTCTCTCTGATCCTCTGCGGCGTCCTCTACCCGATCTCGGGCTCCTGGCAGTGGAACGTGGGTGAAGGCTGGCTCAACAAGCTCGGCTTCATCGACTTCGCAGGCTCCACCGTGGTGCACTCCTTCGGGGCCTGGGCCGGCCTGATCGGGGCCATGCTCCTCGGACCACGCATCGGCAAGTTCGTGGACGGCAAGCCCCAGGCCATCCCCGGCCACAACCTGGGTATCGCCACCCTTGGCTGTCTGATCCTCTGGCTGGGCTGGTACGGCTTCAACCCTGGTTCGATGCTGGCCCTCAACGAGCAGGTTCCCTACATCGCCGTCACCACCACCCTGGGAGGCGCCGGCGGCGGCATCTCCGCCACCCTCTTCAGCCAGTTCACCGGTGGTAAGCCCGACCTCACCATGACCATCAACGGCATCCTGGCCGGACTGGTGGGCGTGACCGCGGGCTGCGACGGCTTCTCGATGCCGGCCGCCTGGGTGATCGGCTTCATCGCCGGCATCCTGGTGGTGTACTCGGTGGCCATCGTGGACAAGCTGGGCATCGACGATCCCGTCGGCGCCTGGTCCGTGCACGGCACCTGCGGCATCTGGGGCACCCTGGCCGTCGGCCTCTTCAATCTCGACAAGGGCCTGTTCACCGGCCATGGCTTCGCCCAGCTCGGCTACCAGATCGTCGGTGCCGTGGCAATCGGCCTCTTCTCGATCATCACCTCCTGGATCGTCTGGACGGTGATCGGCAAGGTCTTCGGTGGCATCCGCGTCACCGAGCAGGAGGAGCTGGAAGGTCTGGACATCGGCGAGCACGGCATGGAGGCCTATCCCGATTTCGTGTCAGCCAGCAACTGAACCGCAGCCATCACCCGCACCCGCCCTTGGGCTGGATGCGGGCCATCCCCCCGGCCCATTTCGGGGGGCTTCCTTCTTCTGAGGGGCATGGGCTGGCCAGGGGATGACCCGTTTGCGGGCCATCGTTTACGAGCACAGGCGGCGTTTGGTACCGGTTGTTACCAGCCTCAAACCGGCAGTCGTGGATGTTGTCCGGGCGAACCCCCTCGAGGTTGCCCCCAACGATGACCCATGTCCCCGTGGCGGGCGGTGGTCCCACCCCGCTCGCTGTTTTCGACCGCTTCCGCACCAAGGCGCTGGCCAAGGTCCAGGAGCCTGAGCTCAAGCGCTACGCCGTGATGATGCTGGCCTTCGGCGCCGCCCTGCTGCCCCTGATGGCAGGGTCCGCCAAGGCTGCGCTGCAGAAGGTGCCCACCAACGGGGCCGACACCCTGCTGATGCTGATGGGCTCGGCCATGGTCCTGCTGATGACCCCCGGCCTGGCGTTCTTCTACGGCGGCTTCACCCGCGCCAAGAACGTGCTCAACACCATGATGATGAGCTTCTTCCTGATGGGGCTCATCGGGGTGTTGTGGGTCGTCATCGGCTATTCCCTCTCCTTCGACACCGGCTTCGGCAGCCCCTTCATCGGCGGCCTCGGCCAGATGTGGCTGAATGGCGTCGGCGGTGAGCTGGGCGATGCCCCCCTGGCCGATGGTTTTGCCATCTCGGCCACCTCTTTCGCCCTGTTCCAGGGCATGTTCGCGATCATCACGCCGGCCCTGATCTCAGGGGCCCTGGTGGAGCGCATCAACTTCAAGGCCTGGTTCTGGTTCTCCCTGCTCTGGAGCCTGTTCGTCTACTGCCCGATGGCCAAGATGGTCTGGGGCGGTGGCTTCATCGGCCCCTTCGGTGAGATCGGCGCCATCGACTTCGCCGGTGGCACCGTGGTGCACATCGCCGCCGGTGTCGGTGCACTCGTGGCGACGGCCATCGTGGGCCCCCGCAGCAACTTCCCCGAAAGCAAGCGCCCGCCCCACAACGTGCCGTTCATCCTTCTGGGTGCCGGTCTGCTGTGGTTCGGCTGGTTCGGCTTCAACGGCGCCAGCTACTTCGCCGCATCGGCCGCAGGCCTCTCCTTCCTCACCACCACCTTCTCCGCGTCCGCAGCCCTGCTGACCTGGTGCCTGATCGAGTGGTTCCGGGATGGCAAACCCACCGCCGTGGGAGCCGCCACCGGCGCCGTGGCTGGCCTGGTGGGCATCACCCCTGCCGCAGGCTTCGTCTACATGCCCCAGGCCATGATCATCGGGGTCGCGACGGCCGCAGCCTGCTACATCGCCGTTCAGGTCAAGTCGGCCATCAAGTTCGACGACTCCCTGGATGCCTATGCCGTCCACGGTGTCGGCGGTACGGTGGGGGCTCTGCTGACCGGCCTGCTGGCGGCGCCTGCCCTGGTGCCGGCCGACTACTTCCCCAAGTCGGCGGAAATCCTGGCCAAGAGCGGCAACGCCGGTCTGTTTGTGGCCCATGTGAAAGCCGTGCTCATCTCCTATGGCTTCGTGGGCATCGGCACGGCCGTGATCCTGTGGATCGTGGGCGCCACCGTGGGGCTGCGCGTCACCCCTGAGGAGGAAGAGCGCGGTCTTGACTTCGTCGCCCACGGCGAAGAGGCCTACGACCCCATGACCTACTGAGAGCCCGATGAAACAGATCACAGCCGTGGTGCGTCCCTCCAAGGTGGACGCCATCAAGACCGCCCTCGTCGCCATCGACATCCTGGGTATGACCATCAACGACGTCCGAGGCTTCGGGCGTCAGAAGGGACAGATCGAGCGCTACCGCGGCAACGAGTTCACGGTGGAGTTCCTGCCCAAGGTGCGGATCACCACCGTGGTGGCCGACGACAAGGTCGACGCGGCCATCGCGGCCATCACCGAAGCCGCCCGCACGGGCGAGATCGGTGACGGAAAAATCTTCGTGACACCCGTGGAGACGGCCATCCGCATCCGCACCGGGGACCGCGGCGACTCGGCCCTCTGAAGCCGTTTCGCAACGCGAACGGAGCACCCCCCAAGCCCCCCGGCCTCAACGCCGGGGGGCTTTCCTGTGGGCCCAGAGCCCCCAGAGGCCCCATAGAGTTGCCTCCACCGTGCTCTACCGCCGTGGATACCCGCGCGTTCAAGCGATCCCTGCACCACTCGGATCGCTACAACCGCCGCGGCTTCGGCCGGGCCGACGAGGTGGCCGGCAGCCTCGAGCAGGCCTACCAGAGCGACCTGATCGCCAGCATCCGCGAGAACGGCTACGAGCTGCGCCACGGCCGCCTCAGCGTCAAGCTGGCCGAGGCCTTCGGCTTCTGCTGGGGTGTGGAGCGGGCCGTGGCGATGGCCTACGAGACCCGCCGCCACTACCCCACCGAGCGGATCTGGATCACGAATGAGATCATCCACAACCCCTCGGTGAACCATCACCTGCGCGAGATGAACGTGCTGTTCATCTCCGTGGAAGACGGCGTGAAGGACTTCTCCGAGGTGGCCAGCGGCGATGTGGTGATCCTGCCGGCCTTCGGCGCCACCGTGCAGGAGATGCAGCTGCTCAACGAGCGCGGCTGCCACATCGTGGACACCACCTGCCCCTGGGTCTCCAAGGTGTGGAACACCGTGGAGAAGCACAAGAAGCACGCCTTCACCTCGATCATCCACGGCAAGGTGAAGCACGAGGAGACGCTGGCCACCAGCTCCTTCGCCGGCATCTACCTCGTGGTGCTGGATCTGGCCGAGGCCCAGATGGTGAGCGACTACATCCTCGCCAGCGCCGAGCGAGGCGATCCCGCCAGCCGGGCCGCCGCCCGCGAGGCCTTCATGGCCCGCTTCGCCAAGGCCTGCTCCCCCGGCTTCGACCCCGACCGGGACCTGGTGCGGGTGGGCGTTGCCAACCAGACCACGATGCTCAAGAGCGAAACCGAGGAGATCGGCCGGCTGTTCGAGCGCACCATGCTGCAGCGCTTCGGCCCCACCGAGCTCAACGAGCACTTCCTGGCCTTCAACACCATCTGCGACGCCACCCAGGAGCGCCAGGACGCCATGTTCTCCCTGGTGGATGAGCCCCTGGATCTGATGGTGGTGATCGGTGGCTACAACTCCTCCAACACCACCCACCTGCAGGAGATCGCCGTGAGCCGCGGCATCCGCTCCTTCCACATCGACACGCCCGAGCGCATTGGCCCGGGCAACCGCATCGAGCACATGCCCCTCGGCGGCGACCTGGAGACGGTGGAGCCCTTCCTGCCCGAGGGTCCGCTGCGGGTGGGCATCACCTCCGGCGCCTCCACCCCCGATCGGGTGGTGGAGGACGTGATCCGCCAGCTGATGGCCCTCAGCGACGCCTGAGCGCCCCTCCTGGGCCCCCGCCACAGGGCGGGAGCCACTCCCCGCACCCCTCCAATCCGCCGCCGCTGTCACAACGGCTGCGACCGCCCCTCCAGGCCACCTTTACATTGGTTGATCTCCCTCGCCTGAGCAGCGATCGGACCCTTCGGAGCGCGTTGACCCCTTCCCTCACCAGTGCCGCTCCCGACACCGAGCTGCTGGGGCCCCTGCGCTCCAGCGGCGATCCCCGGGTGCGCTGCTACCGCAGCCAGTTCGCCGATCTGATGGAGATGAGGGCCGAGCCAGCCCTGGTGGCCGGCTATCTGGATCGGCATGAGGGCTGGTTCCGGCGCTGCGCGGCGCCGATGCAGGTGAGCGGGCTCGGACCCAACGGCTATCAGCTCACCCTCGGCAGGTTCGGCAACTTCGGCTTTGAGGTGGAACCCACCATCGGCCTGGAGCTGCTGCCCCAGAGCCAGGGGGTGTACCGCATCGTCACGGTGCCGCCGGAGCGCTTCCAGGCGAACCTGCAGGAGCTCTACGACGTGGGCTTCAACGCGGCCCTGCGGCTCGACCAGCAGGGGGCGGCTGAAGAACCGGCCAGTGGCCCCACGCTGGTGCGCTGGGAGCTCGATCTGAGCGTGTGGATCCGCCTGCCGGCCGTGATCGGCCTGCTGCCCGAGAGCCTGGTGCAGAGCAGCGGCGACCACCTGCTGCGCCAGATCGTGCGTCAGATCTCGCGCCGGCTCACCTGGAAGGTCCAGGAGGACTTCCATGCCACCCATGGCCTGGACTGCCCGCCGCGGCGGCGGGCCCAGTTCTGAGCGAAGCTGCCCGGTCGATTCCCTCCGCGGCGCTCAGGCCGGGCGGTTCTCCCAGATCTTGTTGAGGATCTGCAGCCCGCTGAAGGCCTGCCACAGGAACAGGGTCATCACGCTCATGTTCAGACCCACGTGGACCTTGCGGGCGATCAGGTTGCCCTGCTGCATCAGCGGCGAGAGGGCGGCGGCCAGCACCAGCAGGACCGTCATGGCGATGCCCACCAGCAGGTGGGGCCCCACGAACAGCTTGCCGTTGTTCAGGTAGGTGACGGCCATGCCGCCGAAGGTGCCGAGCACCATCACCGCCAGCACCGCGCTGCCGAACAGGTAGTGGCGTTTGGCGAACTGGCCCTTGATCAGCTCCTTGCGGGTCTCGGCGTCGGCGGTGCGGGTCTTCTTGGCCTTGATGCCCAGCAGCATCGCGTAGCCGCTCAGGGCCAGCAGCCCCCACATCGCCAGCGGGTGCACAAAGTTGAGGTTGAAGGCGAGGGCGTCCGGCATGGGGCGCAGGCGAGCAGCGGAGGCTGTGAAGCTACTGCCGGCCCGCACCCGGCCGCCGTTCAGGGCAGCGCCCCCGGGCCGCTCAGTGCAGGAAGTGGCGGCGGCCGGTGACCACCATCGCCAGGCCCAGCTCGTCGCAGGCCTGGATCGACTCGGCATCGCGCACGCTGCCGCCCGGCTGGATCACGGCGCCGATGCCGTGGCTGGCCGCCAGGCGCACGCTGTCGTCGAAGGGGAAGAAACCATCGCTGGCCAGCACGGCGCCCCGGGCCCGCTCGCCGGCGGCCTCGAGGGCCAGGCGGGCTGAGCCCACGCGGTTCATCTGGCCGGCGCCGATGCCGAGGCTCTGGCCGGCCTTGGCCACGGTGATGGCGTTGGAGCGCACGTGGCGCACCAGGCGCCAGGCGAAGCGCAGGTCTTCGAGTTCCTGGGCGCCGGGCTGGCGGCGACTCACCACCTGCCAGGCGCTCTCATCCACCGGCTGATCGTCGAGCTCCTGCACCAGCACGCCGCCGAGCACGCTGCGCAGCTGCTGGCGCGACGCCCGCGCGATCGCCTCGGTGGGCAGCTCCAGCAGGCGCAGGTTGGCCTTGGCGGCCAGGGCCTCGCGGGCCTCCGGGCTGAAGGAAGGCGCCACCACGCACTCCAGGAACAGGCTGGTGAGCTGGGCGGCGGTGGCACCGTCCACGGCCCCGTTGATCGCCACGATGCCGCCGAAGGCCGAGACGCGATCGGCGTCGAGGGCCCGCAGCAGGGCGTCGGCGCTGCCGCTGCCGGTGGCCACGCCGCAGGGATTGGTGTGCTTCACCACCACGGCGGCGGGCTGGAACAGATGGGAGCCGGCCCCGGCACCGCCGTAGCCGAACTCGCGCACGGTGGCGAGGGCCGCCTCCAGATCGATCAGGTTGTTGTAGCTGAGCTCCTTGCCCTGGAGCTGGACGCCGCCCGCGAGGCCCGCGCCGGGCTCGGCGAACCAGGTGGCGCTCTGGTGGGGGTTCTCGCCGTAGCGCAGGGTCTGCTTGGCGGGCAGATCCAGGCCCAGGCGCTCAGCAGCTCCTGGTTGGGCCTCGCCCAGCTGAGCAGCCAGCCAGGTACTGATGGCGGTGTCGTACTCGGCGGTGTGGCGGAAGGCCTGCAGGGCCAGGCGGCGGCGCAGTTCCGCGGTGATGGCGCCGGCCTGCAGGGCCTCGAGGAAGGCGCCGTACTGACCGGGGTCGGTCAGCACCGCCACGTCGGCGTGGTTCTTGGCGGCGGCGCGCACCATGGCGGGGCCGCCGATGTCGATGTTCTCGATCGCCGCCTCCCAGGTCACATCCGGGGCGGCGATCGTCTCGCGGAAGGGGTAGAGATTCACCACCACCACATCGATCGGGGCGATGCCCTGGGCCTGCAGATCCGCCTGGTGGGAGGGCTCGGAGCGCTTGGCCAGGATGCCGCCGTGGATGCGGGGGTGCAGGGTCTTGACCCGGCCCCCCAGGATCTCGGGGGCGCCAGTGTGGTCGGCCACCTTGGTCACGGGCAGGCCGGCGGCGGCCAGAGCCGCCGCGGTGCCGCCGCTGGAGATCAGCTGGTAGCCCGCCGCCAGCAGCCCCTGGGCCAGCGGCACCAGTCCCTCTTTGTTCGACACACTCAGGAGGGCCGTGGGCGCCATGGCTGCAGCAGCGGTTCTGGGGCCAACCTACGCAGCGGGAGCGGCCCTGCGTCCCACCCACCACCCGCGCCAGAGCCGATGGTCAGCACCCCCAGTTCCGCGTTTCCCCCTGCCGGTGGTCCCGAGCCCGAAGCCGACCGGATCACGCTCGGCCCGGCGGACGCCGCGCAGCGGCTGGTGCTGCTGCACGGCTGGGGCGCCGATGCCGACGACCTGCTGGATCTGGCCGAGCTGCTGGTGGATCCCCCGGTGAGCGTGGTGGCGCTGCGGGCCCCGGAGCCGCACCCCTACGGCGCCGGGCGCCAGTGGTACGACCTGCAGCCGATCGACTGGGACCAGCTGCCCGCCGCCCGCCGGGCCCTGCGCGAGCGGCTGGAGGGTCTGGGGGCCAGCGTGCCGCTGCAGCGCACGGTGCTGCTGGGCTTCTCCCAGGGCGGCGCCATGGCCCTCGATGCCGGCAGCGCCCTGCCCCTGGCCGGCCTGGTGGCCTGCAGCAGCTATCCCCACCCGGACTGGCAGCCCCGGCCGCCCCTCTGCCCGGTGCTACTCAGCCACGGCGAGCAGGATCCGGTGGTGCCGTTCGAGGCCAGCCGCGAGCTGCAGCGGCGGCTGGCGGAGGCGGGCCAGGCGGCCCAGCTGCTGGCCTTCCCCGGGGGGCACACGATCGACGCCGGGGCCCTGCCGGCGATCCGTCAGTTCGTGCAGGCATGCCTGGGGGCCGCCGATCCGGCGGCCTGAGCGCGGCAGCGGCGGAGTCCAGGCCATCGGCAGTGGCTGCACGCCCATGAAAAAACCGGCTCCTTGCGGGCCGGCCAGGGGGGTTGAGGGCGAGACCGCCGATCAGGAGCCGATCAGGAGCCGCTCAGCCAGCGATCGGCGCAAGCCCGATCAGACGAACGCGTATTCGTATTCCTCCATTTCCTCCCAGTCGTCGGCGGCCATGGACTCCAGGCCGGCGAACAGCGTGTCCTCGCCGATGCGATCGACGATGGCGCGCAGGGAGGGGAACAGGAAGTGGTTCTCCTCGGCGTACTGGGCGCTGAACAGACCCTTCTCGCCCCAGAAGAAGCGATCGGTGGTGTGCTCGTTGCGACGCACGTTCAGCAGCGCGGGCGGCACGATGGTCTGCTCGGCGATGTAGCGACGGGCAGCGGTGACGGGCTTGTGGTCGCCGGTTTCGATGTTGTGGGTCACCACGTGGGCCAGAACCCGCTGACCCGCCAGACGACGGCGACTGATCCGCTTGCGCTTCTTGGACATGGAGTGAAGCTCCCCGTGGGGAGGCTGAGAAACGGAGGAATGGGGACGGCTGTGTCGGGGAGGAGCGCAGCGGTCGGCAAGGGTCGGCGTGTCGCAGGTGCGGCAGCCGGAGTCGGCAACGCCCATACGTCGGGCACCCGGGAGCGGGGTCTCAGCCGAGGGACTGGGGGCAGGGGACCTGCGAGCAGAGCCTCGGAGCAACGGCGCGATCCACAGCGGGGCGCCCGCCTCAGGAGGGCCCGAGAGGACCTGCCTGAGGTGGAGCAACCCGAGATGGGGGACCACAGACTCGGACGGCCGCGACGTGCAAGCACGCCGTGGAGACCGCCCGGCAGCAGGGGACGAGACTCCTCCTGCTGTAGCCTTGTTTGCAGAAAACTGCAAGCAGGGCCATCGGGTCGACGCCTCGCGGTCCGCTCCCGGGCCGCGAGGTATTGGTCGATACAGGCATCTTAAGACTTTTTCCCGGATTTCGAACGCGGATCCCGAAACTCTTCGGGATCAGGGCCGAGGCCCCGCTCTGACACCGCCCCAGATGCAAGTCTCCAAGCGGTTTCTGGCCCTGCTGGACCAGCAGCTTGCCCAGTTCACCGATCGTCCGGATCTGCTGGCGCTGGTGGTCTACCTGGCACTGCCGGGCGAGAACGGCAAGCCGTCGCTGGTGCCGATCGGCCAGTGGCCGCGCCAACCGGCCCTGCCGGCGCGGCCCACGGCGGGCGAGATCGCCAGCGGCAGCAGCACCAGCAGCGTCGGCCCCGAGGCCGGTGCCGGCCTCGGGGAAGCCCGGCGCTGGCTGGCCCTGCGCGACGACCGCCTGCTGCTGGGAGCCCTGCGGGTGGACGCGGACCGCTGGCCCTGGCCCCGGGATCTTGGGGATCGGCTCGACGCCACCGCCCGCTGCCTCACCGAGGCGCTGCGGCTCGACCTGGAGCAGCAGCGCCTGGGCCGAGAGCTGGACCGCCGCGACGAACAGCTGCGGCTGCTGGTGCACCAGCTGCGCAACCCTCTGGCGGCCCTGCGCACCTTCGGTCAGCTGCTGCTGCGGCGCCTGGAGGGAGATCCCGGCAACCGCACCCTGGTGGACCAGCTGCTGGCCGAACAGCGGCAGCTGAACCGCTACGTGGATGCCATCGACCTGCTGGCGGCCCCGGCCATGGAACCGGCCCCCTCCTCTGGCGCCCTGATCGCCGCCGCCCCGGAAGGCGCACGCCTGCTGCTGCCCGCCGGCCTGGCGGGCGCGGCCCCCGAGTCGCTGCCGGCCATCCTCACGCCGCTACTGGAGCGGGCGAGCGCCACCGCCAGCCTGCAGGGACGGCCCTGGCACGGCCCCGCCGCCATTCCCAGCTGGCGGGGCGATGGCGGCGCCGTGGGCGAGATCGTGGCCAACCTGCTGGAAAACGCCTTCCGCTACAGCCCCGCCGGCAGCGCCGTGGGGCTGCACTGCTGCGCCTCGGGCAGCAGGGCGCCCGACGCAGCCCAGCCGCAGCTGAGCCTCACGGTGTGGGACGGCGGCACGGCCATCCCGGTGCTGGAGCGGGAGGCGATCTTCCAGCGGGGGGTGCGCGGCAGCACCGGCCAGGGGCTCAGCGGCAGCGGCCTGGGGCTGGCGCTGGCACGGGACCTGGCCCGCAGCCTGGGCGGCGAGCTCAGCCTGGTGGTGCCGCCGGCAGCCCTGGATCCAGGCCTGCCCTCCGAGGGCAATGCCTTCCAGCTGAGCCTGCCTGGGCCCTGAGGCGGGCCTGCGCCCCGGCGGGGAGCCCCAGCGGGATCACCCCGCCAGCAGCCGCGCCAGGGCGAACAGCAGCAGGCTCCAGCTGGTGGTCCACTCCACGCAGGCGCCGTAGCTGTCGCCGCTGTGGCCGCCCAGCTGCCGCCCCAGCCGCCAGGGCACCAGCAGGGCCGGCAGCAGCCCCAGCCAGCCCTGCCACCACCAACCGCCTGCGGCCCAGGCCACGGCCGCGGCCGTGAGCAGCCCCAGCAGCAGCGCGGCCGGCAGCAGTTCAGGCCCCAGGCCCCGCCAGTGGCGGCGGTGGAAACCGGCCGTGCCCGCAGCGACGCCGACCCGAGCCGAGCCGGCGGGATCCCGCAACGCTGGATCCCGCAGATAGGGGAACGCCTGGATCGCCACCAGCGGCGCGATCCGGCCCCACACCGCCGCCCAGGCCAGACCCCAGGGGGCCGCGGCCGCCAGCATCGCCAGGGCGGCCACCCGCAGCAGCAGCAGCTGGACCATGGCCTGCACGCCGCTGGCCCCGACCCGGCTGTCGTCCATGGCCTCGAGGCAGCGCTCGCGGCCGGCAGCCAGGCCATCGGCGGTGTCCATGGCGCCATCGAGATGCAGGCCGCCGCTGATCCAGAGGCCGAGGGCCAGCACCAGGGCCACCTGGGCCAGCAGCGGCAGCCGCCCCTCGCCTGCGGCCCAGAGCAGGGCCTCCAGGGCCCCGATCAGCAGGCCGATCCAGGGGGCGAAGCGGGCAATGCGCTCAAAGCGGGGCCGAAGCCCCGGCGGCAGGGGCAGCACCGAATAGAAGACCCAGGCTCCCGCCAGGTCCGCCAGCCAGGACGGCGCACTGGGCTGGGGGGATCGGGCCATGGGGCGCGGGGGCCGGGGG
>NZ_JAGQBX010000033.1 GCF_024345855.1 Synechococcus sp. GreenBA-s
ATGGGGGGCTTCCCCGGTGGCGGCATGCCCGCGGGGGGCCGTGGGGGCCAGGGCGGTGGGGCGATGCCCAGGCCCCCCAAGCCCGCCAAGAAGCGCAAGGGTTTCGGCGAGCTCTGAGCCGGCGGCGCTCGGTCGCCGCTCCTGCGCCGCGGCGCCAGGGTGGACCGTTCGGTCGCAAGGTATTGTTGTCGTTTGGCGCGTGATTCCACACCGCCCGATCGGTCTCACCCGCAGGGGCGCCCCCAGGGCCGCCCCCAAGGGCTGTTGATCCAACCCACCCTCCAGTCAAGTAAGGCAAGGCCACGATGATCAAGCTCCGCCTGAAGCGGTTCGGCAAGAAGCGGGAAGCGAGCTTCCGCCTGGTGGCCACCAACAGCACGTCCCGCCGGGACGGCCGTCCCCTGGAGGAGCTGGGCTTCTACAACCCCCGCACCAAGGAGACCCGGCTGAACACCGAGGCCATCCGTGCCCGCCTGGCCCAGGGCGCCCAGCCCACCGACTCCGTGCTGACCCTGCTGGAGCGCGGCGGCCTGATCGAGAAGTCCGTGCGCCCCTCCGTGACCGTCGGCCAGGCCAAGCAGGCCGCTGCCCGCGAAGCCGCCGCCAAGCAGGCCGCCAAGGAAGCGTCGGAAGCGGCCGCCAAGGCCGCCGAGGAAGCCGCCGCAGCGGCTGCCGCCGCCGCTGAAGCCCCTGCCGAAGCCGCCGCTGAAGCCTGAGGTCCGGCCCCATGTCCGGGGCTGACACCCTTCAGACCTTCACGATCGACCTCCCCGACCAGGACGCCGCCCTGGCCCTGGCTGGGGAAGCGGAAGCGACCCTGCATCGCCTTGAGGCCCTGACTGGTGCCTCACTGGTGCTGCGGGGTCTTGCCCTGCAGCTGCGGGGACGCCCCAGCCAGCTGGAACGGGTCTCCGGCCTGGTGGAACTGCTGCGCCCGATCTGGCAGGAGGGCCAGCCCGTCACCCAGGTGGACGTGCAGACCGCCCTGGCGGCCCTGGACACGGGCCGCGGCGACGAGCACCAGCAACTGGGGAAGCAGGTGCTGGCCAAGAGCCAGGCCGGTCGGCTGCTGCGCCCCCGCACCCTCAAGCAGAAGAGCTACGTCGAGGCGATCGAGCGCCACGACCTCACCCTGGCCCTGGGCCCCGCCGGCACCGGCAAGACGTTCCTGGCCGCCGTGCAGGCGGTGCGGATGCTGCAGGAGCGCAAGGTTGAGCGGCTGATCCTCACCCGCCCGGCGGTGGAGGCCGGCGAGCGGCTGGGCTTCCTGCCCGGCGATCTGCAGCAGAAGGTGGATCCCTACCTGCGGCCCCTCTACGACGCGCTGCACACCCTGCTGGGCCAGGAGCGCACGGCGGCGCTGCTGGAGAAGAACGTGATCGAGGTGGCGCCCCTGGCCTACATGCGCGGCCGCACCCTGGCCGATGCCTTCGTGATCCTCGATGAGGCCCAGAACACCACCACCGGCCAGATGCGCATGCTGCTCACCCGCCTCGGCGAGAACTCCCGCATGGTGGTGACCGGCGATCCCACCCAGATCGACCTGCCCCCGGGCCAGCTGAGCGGCCTGATCGAGGCGGCCCAGGTGCTGGAGGGGGTGGAGGGCGTGGCCATCTGCCGGCTCACGGCCGCCGATGTGGTGCGCCATCCGCTCGTGCAGCGGCTGGTGACGGCCTATGCCGCCCGCGATGCCAAACGCCCTTCGCCCTCTAACCGTGAACAGCGCTGAGCGCCTGCGCATCCCCGCCGAAATCGCCGTGGCGGCTCTGGTGGCCTATCTGGTGGGCTTCTGGTTCACCAGCCTGTTCCAGGGCTACCTCCCCAAGATCGGCGGTCTCTGGTCGGCGATCTCGGCGATCGTGGTGACCCAGGCCACCCGCCGGGAGACCACGTCCTCGGCCTCGCTGCGGATTCTGGGATCGGCGATCGGCGCCCTCACCAGCGCGGTCTACATGAGCGTGCTGCCCTTTCACCCGCTGGGCATGGCCCTTGCGATCTTCGCCACCGTGGTGCTCTGCGCGGCGGTCAACATCCCGAGCCACGGCCGTCTGGCCGCGATCACGGTGGTCGTGGTGATGGTCACAGGCAGCCTGGATCCGAAGCTGAGCCCCGGCCTGAACGCCCTGCTGCGCTTCGTGGAATCCTGCCTCGGCACGGGCGTTGCCCTGTTGGGCGTCCGACTCTGGCCCGGATCCCAGCTCGATCCCGGCAACGACAGCTGAACCAGCGAACCTGAAACTGCCAACCTGAAACCGCCCATCCGATCCGGCGCCCCGATGCTGACCCCCGCGCCCCGATAGGGAGATCCGCACCCACGCGACCGACACATCCGCGCCGCTGCCCGGCCGGCGCTGGCAGGATGGATGGAGTTCAATTCCCTGTGCCATGCCGGCCAGCAGCAATTTCCAGGAGGCCATCCGTGAGGCGCAATCGAGCGCCCTGGTAGGCCCCAATGTGGTGAACAAGGCCCTGCCCTACGTGGGCGGCGGAATGGTTCTCACCGCCGGCGGCGTGCTCGGCGGTCTGGCCCTGATGGCCAGCAACCCCACCGGCTTCATGCCGCTGTTCTGGGTGGCCCTGATCGGCAACTTCATCCTGTTCTTCGTCGCCCAGAACGCGGCCCTGAAGGGCAACAACGGCACGGCCCTGCCGATCCTCACGGCCTACAGCCTGCTCACCGGCTTCACCCTGAGCGGCATCGTGGCGATGGCCATCGGCACCGCCGGCATCGGCGCCATCGGCACCGCCGCCCTGGCCACCGGCATCACCTTCGTGATCGCCTCGGTGGTGGGCCGCCGCATGAGTGACAGCGTCGGTCAGGCGCTGAGCGGCGTGGTGGGCCTGGGCATCCTGGGCCTGCTGATCGCCATGGTGGTGCAGGTCGTGGGCGGCATCTTCGTGCCCGGCTTCGGCGGCGGCGGCATGGAGCTGCTGATCGCCGGCTTCGGCACCGTGCTGTTCGTGGGGGCCGCCTTCGTGGACTTCTACACGATGCCCCGCACCTACAGCGACGACCAGTACCTGGCCGGCGCCCTGGGGATGTACCTCACCTACATCAACCTGTTCATCTTCATCCTGCGCCTGATCATCGCCCTCAACGGCGGCGGTCGTCGCGACTGACTCCGGGGAGTGTGGATCTGCGGCCTGTTGTGCAGCATCTGTAGTGCAGCATCGGCCGCTTCAGTTCATCCCTCCACGCCCGGCACCCCCACATCGGGGGTGCTTTTTTTATGGCCGTCCATGGCACCGCGATCGAGGCGTGATCCTCAGCCCTCAGTCCTCAGCCCTCCGCCACCGCCAGCACCGCCTCGGCGATGGCCGCCTTCTGGTCGGCGTCGTAGCCCCAGCGCTCCAGGAAGACCACGTCCTCGCCCTGGCCGGCGGTGGCCGCCAGCAGGATCTCCAGGCGCGCCTTCACCTCAGCGGGCTCCAGCAGCCGCAGCAGTTCGGTGCAGCGCAGCTGCACCCGCTCCGAGCCCGCCTGCTGGCCGCCATCACCGCTGCGGTGGTGGTGCAGGGCCATGGCCGTGCTCATGGCCAGGTTGCGGGCGCTGAGGTCCACCACGCCCGTGCCGGCGCCGCGCAGGGCGAGCACCACAGGATCCGGCAGCCGATCCATCAGCGGGGAATCACCCGCCAGGGCCACCACAAAGAAGCCGCGGGCGCCGTCGCGGCTGCCCACCAGCTCGCCGACGCGGTCGGCCAGCACCTCATCGCTGAGTTCCCCGCCCTCCCACAGGCCCAGCCACTGGGCCGTGATCTCCATGGCCTGCTGGAAGGTGGGCTCAAGCAGGGCGGACGAGCCGGTGGCATCGGTCATGGCGCAAGGACGGCCACGGGGATCGGGCCGGCGAACTGTCAGTGTTGAGGTTATGGAGCCAAGCCACCCCAGCGAGCCACGGCCGTCCAGCCCGAAGCGCCGTCCCAGGCCCGGCGCGGCCCAGCCCGCCGCCACCCCCGCCGAAGCCCTTGCCAGCGAGGCCTGGCCGGACACGGAGGCGACCGGCACCCTGCTGCCGATCCCGGAGCCCCCCAGCGGAGCCGGCGGCGGGCTGGGGCTGGGGCTGAGCCCCGCCGGCTTCCGTTCCGGCTTCGTGGCCCTGGTGGGCCGTCCCAACGTGGGCAAATCCACCCTGCTCAACCAGCTGGTGGGCGAGAAGGTGGCGATCACCTCCCCCATCGCCCAGACCACCCGCAACCGGCTGCGGGCGATCCTCACCACCCCCGAGGCCCAGCTGGTGCTGGTGGACACGCCCGGCATCCACAAGCCCCACCACCTGCTGGGCCAGCGGCTGGTGCAGAGCGCCCGTGGCGCCATCGGCGAGGTGGATGTGGTGCTGCTGCTGGTGGACGGCAGCCAGCCGGCCGGCCGCGGCGACGGCTTCATCATGGAGCTGCTGCGCCACAGCCGGGTGCCGGTGCACGTGGCCCTCAACAAGCACGACCTGGTGGATCCCGAACGGGCCGAGGAGCTGGCCGCCAGCTACCGCGCCCTGCTGGCCGGCCCCGACCCTGACGGCTCCGGCGAGGCCGGCGAGGCGACGCCCCGCTCAGGCGCTCCACTGGACTGGCCCCTGCACCCGGTGAGTGCCCTGACCGGCGAGGGCACCGAGGCGCTGGTGGCCGCCCTGGCCGCCGATCTGCCCGAGGGGCCGCACCTGTATCCCCCCGAGGCGGTGAGCGACCAGCCGGAGCAGCTGCTGCTGGCCGAGCTGATCCGCGAGCAGGTGCTGACCCACACCCGCGAAGAGGTGCCCCACTCGGTGGCGGTGCAGATCGAGCGGATCGTGGAGGACGGGCCACGCACGGCGGTGCTGGCCACGGTGCTGGTGGAGCGCAGCAGCCAGAAGGGAATCCTGATCGGCAAGGGCGGCCAGATGCTGCGGGAGATCGGCAAGGGCGCCCGGCTGCAGATGCAGAAGCTGATCGACGGGCCGGTGTACCTGGAGCTGTTCGTGAAGGTGGTGCCCAACTGGCGCCGCAACCCCAGCCGCCTGGCGGAACTGGGCTACCGCGGCGACTGACCCCGGCGGCGGCCCGCCAGCCGCTGTGCCGATCCCCCGGCTGAGAGGATGGGACGATCGCGCCCCCCGTCTCCGCGCACCCCTACCCCTGCCCGTGACCGCCGCCCCCAGCGCTGCCCCGGCCGAGCTCCCCTTTCCCCCCGCGGACCTGCCGGCCTTCCTGCAGTGCTGCGCCGGCGAGTGGATGAGCCTGCGCAGCCGCTTCGATCTGGAGGCCACGGCTGAGGACGACAGCTGGCACGCCAGCGAGCGGGGCGAGCTGCAGATCGAGCTGCTGCCCGGCGATGCGCAGGGCGATCTCGGCGGCCTGGCGGTGACCAGCAAGGACCAGCCCGGCCGCCGCAGTGCCCTGCACTTCAGCGCCGACGGCCGCTTCCACGCCGGGCGGGAGGACGGCCGCGGCGGCCACTGGACCCTCTGGCCCGACGGCAGCCTGGAGCTGGTGATCGAGACGGACGAACGGGAGCTGCGCGAGCGGATCTGGTTCACCAAGCCCAACCTGCGGCTGCGCAGCACCGTGGACCAGCCCAAAGGCGGCGCCCCGGGCCGGGCCAGCTTCAGCTCCGAGATCCGCCGGGTGCAGCGCCCGGCCAGCCCCGCGGCGGCCCCGGGCGCCGCCGGCTGACGCCATGCGCCTCGATGTGGTGAGCCTGGCCCCCGAGGCCTTCGCCCCCCTGCGGGGGCTGGGGGTGATCGGCCGGGCCTTCGCGGCGGGTCGCGCCGAGCTGCACCTGCACAACCCGCGCGACTACGCCACCGACCGCTACCGCAAGGTGGACGATGAGCCCTACGGCGGCGGTGCCGGCATGGTGCTCAAGCCGGAGCCCGTCTTCGCCGCCGTGGAGGCGATCCCCGTGCTGCCGCGGCGGCGGGTGCTGCTGATGAGCCCCCAGGGCCAGCCGCTGCGCCAGGCCGATCTGCGCCGCTGGGCCGGCGGCTACGACCAGCTGGTGTTCCTCTGCGGCCACTACGAGGGGTTCGACGAGCGCATCCGCTCCCTGGCCGACGAGGAGGTGTCGATCGGCGACTTCGTGCTCACCGGGGGCGAGCTGCCGGCGATGACGATCATCAACGGCGTGGTGCGGCTGCTGCCCGGCACCGTGGGAACGGAGGCCTGCCTGGAGGAGGAGAGCCACAGCGCCCTGCTGCTGGAGCACCCCCACTACACCCGTCCCGCCAGCTTCCGGGGCCTGGAGGTGCCGGCGGTGCTGCGCAGCGGCGACCACGGCGCCATCGCCCGCTGGCGGGCCGAGCAGCAGGAGCAGCGCACCCGCGAACGGCGGCCCGACCTCTACGCCCGCTGGCAAAGCCAGCAGGCGGAAGACTGACCGCCCTGCCGCACGCACCACTCCAGTTCCATCCAGCTGCGCCTCGGCAAGAACTGCCCAATGCGCTGAAAGCTCTTCTCCCTACACGGATCCCAGCGCCAAAGCTGAGCTGTAGTTTCAACCCAGAGCAGCGTGGCGATCCCTGTGGCAGCACCCGTGCCTCAACTCCAGGTTCAGGACCTGGGCCGCTGGGCGCCTGCCGCAGACCGGCGCAACCCGATCACGGTCCTGCAGGAGCAGGAGGCCGATCGCCTGCCCTGGCTGGTGCCCGTGCGCCACAGCCGCATGGCCCACGACGCCTTTGCGTTCTATCGCGGCACCCCGGCGGTGATGGCCCATGACTTAGGCAATGCACCAAGCAGCGGCCTGGAGGTGCAGCTCTGCGGCGACTGCCACCTGGCGAACTTCGGCTTCTATGCCTCGCCTGAATGGAGCCTGGTCTTCGACCTCAATGATTTCGACGAGACCGTACGCGGGCCCTTTGAGTGGGACCTCAAACGGCTGGTGGCCAGCGCTGTACTCGCTGGGCGAAACCTGGCTCTGACCAGCGACCAGCAGGGCCGCGTGGCCCGGCGCACCGCCCGCGCCTACCGCAAGGCGATGCAGACGCTCGCCAACCAATCCCTGCATCAGGTGTGGGCACAGCGCTTCGATGTCGACGCCTACATCAACGAGCTGGAGCACCCACCGCTGCGGCAGCACGTGCTCAAGGTGAGCGCCAAGGCCAGGGCCCGCACCTGCAGCGAAGCGGCCGGCAAACTCTGCGAACGGGGATCCGACGGGCAACTCCAACTCCGCCATGAACCCCCGTTGATCTGGCGCCATGCCCAGCTGGATCGCAGCTGGACCTCCGACATCGACTGGCGCGATCTGAGCCAGAAGATGCTGGATTCGTACCTGTGCTCCGTCCCGGCCGAGGTACGCCACAGGCTTCAGCACTACCACCTGGTGGATGCGGCGATGAAGGCCGTGGGCGTGGGTTCGGTCGGCACCCGCTGCGCCATTGGGCTTTTTGTGGGCCCCCACCCCGATGACCTGTTGATCCTCCAGAGCAAGCAGGCCGAAGCGTCGGCGCTCGAGCCCTATGCCACCACTCCATCACCCCAGCACCACGGCCAGCGGGTGATCGAAGGGCAACGGCTGATGCAGACCGTGAGCGACCCGTTTCTGGGATGGACGAGCGGTCTGCAGCAGGATCGCCATCATTACTGGCGCCTGCTGCGCAACTGGAAAGGGTCAGTGGACCTGGCCAGCCTCGATGCCAAGGGCCTGGAGCTCTACGGCGAGTTCTGTGGTCGTGCCCTGGCCAAGGCCCACGCACGGTCGGGGGATCGCCAAGCGATCGCGGCCTGGCTGAAGGCCGGCAAGGTCTTTGACAAGGCCCTGGAGGCCTTTGGGGTGGACTACGCGGACCAGTCCGAAAGCGACTACCGGCTGTTCATGCAGGCGATCAAGGAAGGACGGCTGAAGGCCAGCATGAACTTCTGATGCGGGACCGCAACGTCTGGTCTGGATCGACGACTTGAGCGGCGGCGCTGGACGTCTTCCCCAACGGTCAGCAGGCCATGCAGCCTTGCCGCCACGCCCCTGTCGCTGGGCATGGGCTTGAATTCAGTGATGCGCGCATGGGCCGGCGGCCCATGCGTCGACCACGCCCGCCACGCCCGTCCATCCGCCACTGGTGATCGCGAGTGGCAGAGGAGTGACAGGCCAAGTTGACAACCCCAAAACCCTCTCCAGCACTGGGATCTCCATGCAGCTGCGCATCGGCAACGGCTACGACATCCATCGCCTGGTGCCGGATCGCCCCCTGATCCTCGGCGGCCAGCGGCTGGAGCACCCGGCCGGCCTCGGCCTCGATGGCCACAGCGATGCCGACGTGCTGGTGCACGCGATCATGGACGCCCTGCTGGGGGCCCTGTCGCTGGGCGATATCGGCCTGTATTTCCCACCGGACGACCCGCAGTGGCAGGGGGCCGACAGCCTGGTGCTACTGGAGCAGGTGGTGGCCCTGGTGGCCGAGCGGGGCTGGAGCGTGCTGAACGTGGATTCCGTGGTGGTGGCCGAGCGTCCCAAGCTCAAGCCCCACATCGCGGCCATGCGGGCCGCCATCGCCCAGCGGATGGGCCTCGATCCCGAGCAGGTGGGCGTCAAGGCCACCACCAACGAACGGCTCGGTGCCGAGGGCCGCGAGGAGGGCATCGCCTGCCACGCCGTGGCGCTACTGCACCGCCCCTGAAACCGTCGACCGCGCTCCAGAATGGCTCCATGGCCGAGCCCTGCTCCCCGACCACGACCAGCCCGTTGGCACGGCGGCTGGCGGGGCTGCTCCTGGCGACTCTGCTGCTGATCGCAACGGCCCTGTTCCGTCCAGCACCCGCCATGGCCGCGACCGCCCCATCCGGCTACGAGGTGGTGGTGGTGGAGCACCTGCGGCTCAAGGTACCCACGGCCGGCGTCGAGGCCTGGCTGCAGGCGGAGCGGGGCAGCTGGGAGCCCTGGCTGGCCCAACAGCCGGGCTTTCTGGATCGCCAGCTGCTCTGGGACCCCGAGCGCGAGGAGGGCACCCTGCTGATCCACTGGGCCAGCCGCGCGCAATGGGAGGCGATCCCCCCCACAGCGGTGGCCCGGGTGCAGGAGCGCTTCGAGGCGCTCGCCCGCCAGGCCACTGGGACCCCCCAGGGCAATCCCTTCCCCCTGGTGTTCGAAGGTGAACTCCAACCCCTCTGACCCCTCCGGGACCACTCCCCTGGCCAGCCCCCCCCAGGAGGCCCGGCTCGACCTGGACCGCCGCCGCCGGATCGGCATGGTGGAGGCCGTCTGGGGCGAGAACAAGAGCGCCGAGCAGATCGCCGCGATCCTGGAGCACCTCAAGGAAGCCGGCGAGCTGGGCCTGGTGACGCGGGTCGAGGTGGCCAAGGCCGAGGCCGTGGCGCAGCGGCTTCGCGGCGGGCGCCCCCGTCTGGAGTACCACCGCCAGGCCCGCTGCCTCACCTGGGGGGATCTACCCGACCCCGATCCAGGCCTGGGCCAGGTGGCGGTGCTCTGCGGCGGCACCAGCGATCTGGGGGTGGCGCAGGAGGCAGAGCTGGCGCTAGGGGTCCACGGCGTGGCCACCCGGCTGCTGGTGGACGTGGGGGTGGCAGGGCTGCACCGGCTGCTGGGGGAGCTGGAGAGCCTGGCCCAGGCCCGGGTGCTGATCGCCTGCGCCGGCATGGAGGGGGCCCTGCCCACGGTGCTGGCCGGCCTGGCGCCCCAGCCGGTGATCGGCGTGCCGGTGAGTGTGGGCTACGGCGTCAGCGCCGGCGGCATGGCGGCCCTGCACGGGATGCTGGCCAGCTGTGCTCCGGGCCTCATGGTGGTGAACATCGACAACGGCTATGGCGCCGCCATGGCCGCTCTCCGAATCCTCAGGGGTGGCCCGGGGCGCCATGGCCCTGACCGCAGCGGGGCCTGAGCGACCGAGCGGACGGTTCCGCCGATCCCGCCCCTGGAACCGGCCCATCGAGGTCCAGCAGCTGATGCAGCCACAGCGCCATCGCGTGGGAGAGCCGCCCCTGTTCGTAGCGCTCCAGGGCCTCCAGCAGAACCGGCGTGTTGACCCACTGGGGCGAGCGCGGGGCCATGGGCGAGGGTTCCAGCTGGCCCGCAGTGTGCGGCCGGTGCCTGGGGCACGCAACCCCACCGGCAGGGGCTGGGGAGCTGCGTCAGCCCTGGGGGTAGCGGTGGCCGAGGCGCCAGAGCTCATGGCGGCGCTCCTCGGTTTCCACCTGCTCCAGCTCGCAGACCAGGGCGAAGAGGTCACTGCCGGCCAGCTCGCCGTTCGCCTGCCACTTCATGGAACGGGGCTCAGGTTTGCGAACGGACTGCCTCACTAGGCCTGCCAGCGAATGGATTCGTCACGATAAACAGAGAGAGGGGTTGCAGTGAACCCTCACGCACACCTTGAGCCCGAAGAGTTTCTTAAGTTCTCCACTTGCGCGCTCCCGAGCAGCAAATCCGAGGAAATACGAAAGATCCGCAACAGCAGTCGGGGCCTAAATAAAAGACCCCGCTGATCGGCAGCGCTGGAACCAGGCCGATCAGCGGGGGTTGGGGCCTGACGGAGCCGGCCAGAGCCTGACGGAGGCTCAGAGGTGCTTCAGATCGGGGTAGGCCGTGATCAGCTCCTCGGTGCTGAGCACGTCACCGACACCATCGGGCTGCCAGATCACCTCCAGGGCTAGCAGGTCGTCGGAGGGCACCGAACCCACCAGGCGCAGGGCCTCACGCAGCTCCTCCGAACCGGTCACAGGCTTGAGCGACAGGCGGCGACGGCTGGCGACGAGCAGGGTCACGGCGATGAAGTCGCTGGTGGCATCGGCGGCCCCCACCGCGGCGGCCGGGGCCGAGGAGCGGCGGCCGCCCACGTTGGTGGTGAGCTCGCTGCGCAGCTTGCTGCGCTCGGTCATCGAGAGGCGGTTGAAGGTGGCTTCGGCCGCCGCGAAGGGCACCTCACCCACATCGGCATTGGCGTACACCCAGAGGTCGGGGTGGCGCAGCAGCGCCAGGGTGGTGTCCTGCAGCACCCGCTGCAGGCCCGTGCTGCTGGAGGTGTCGGCGCTGCCGGCCAGGCTGCGGAGGTCGTCCTGGAGCTCCCGGGCCGAGGCCAGCAGACCCACCTGCAGCTGGGTGATCGACACGGGACCATCAGGCCGGTAGCCATCGAGCCGGCCACCGCCCTCGCCGGCAGGCAGGGAGCCGCCACCGCCACGCAGGGCGTTGAGCACCACGCCCACCACGGCCATCAGGATCAGGAAGCCGAACAGGCCGCCGCCGCCGAACCCGAAGAAGGGCACGATGAAGGGAAAGCCGATGCCGCCGCCGTAGCCGCGCTGGACTCCGCCGCCATAGCCGCCCCGATAGCCGCCACCGCCATAGCTGCGCGGCATCGAGGGGGCGGAGCGGAAACTGCCGCCGCCGATGCGGCCACCGCTGGCCGCCCAGCTGGGCTGGGGCACCGCCAGCAGCACCGCCAGGCACGCCGGCACGAGCAGGACGCTGCAGACACGGCGCAGCCGCAGGGAGAGCTGCAGGGGCGGACGGTTGGGGGACAAGGCCGTGACCCGGGGATCGCTGGAATCTAGGAACCACCTCCCACGATGGTGACCACCTCCAGGCCGTCGGCTTCCCGAACCGGCTGGGCAAGCCAGCGGGAGCGGGGCAGGATCTCGCCGTTGAACTCCACCACCACCAGCTGGGGCCGGTAGCCGACGTGCTCCAGCAACTCCTGCAGGTTCAGCCCGGCCGGACAGCGGCGCTCCTCGCCGTTGAGCCGCACCGTGATGGTGGGTGTGGCCTCTGGGGTGGGTGGGGTGCTCATCGACCGGCCTCCGCGCCGGTGTCCGGGCCGGCAGCCCCGCAGCCGAGCAGCGCCACCAGCTCGGCCGCCGCGGCCCGGGGATCGGCGGCGCCGGTGATGGCCCGCACCACCGCCACCCGGCTGGCCCCCGCCGCCAGGACGGGCGCGAGGTTGGCGGCCTCGATGCCGCCGATGGCAAAGAAGGGGATCGGGCTCTCGGCGGCGGCCTGGCGCACGTAGTCGAGCCCCACCGGCTCCCGGCCGGGCTTGGTGGGCGTGGCGTTCACGGGGCCCACGCCCACGTAGTCGCAGCCGTCGACCACGGCCTGGCGCAGCTGGCCGAGGGCATGGGTGCTGCGGCCGATCAGGCGCTCGGGACCCAGCAGCTGGCGGGCGATGGCGGGGGGCAGGTCCCCCTGACCCAGATGCACGCCGTCGGCATCCACCGCCAGGGCCAGGTCGATGCGGTCGTTCACGAGGAACAGGGCGCCGTAGTGGGCGCAGAGCTGACGCAGGGCCCGGGCTTCCACCAGGCGCTGCTGGTCGGTGAGGGGCTGGCCGTCGCTGCCGCTGCCGCCCTCCTTGGCCCGGTACTGCACCAGCCGAACGCCGCCCTCCAGGGCCGCCGCCACCGTGGCCTCAAGGCCAGGCCCGGGGCTGGTGACCAGATAGAGCCGGCAGCGCTGCAGCAGCGCGCGGCGCCAGCCGGGTCCAGCGGCGGCGCGCAGCAGCTCCACCTCCAGGTCGTAGAGGGCATAGCGGATGGCGGCGGCCTCGGCGGCCAGCGCAGGGTCGGGGTCGCGGCCGAATTCCTCCAGCACCCGCAGGGCCTCCTGCACCCGTCCGCAGTTCGCGGCCACCACGGCGGCGGCGGCCGTGCGCTCCGCCTGGGCGGGGTGGGTCAGGCCGGCGCCCCCATCCGTGGCCGTGTGGCGGGCCAGCTTGTAGGCCGCGCGGTGGCAGCGCCCCAGCCGCTGGCGCAGGTCCTTGGTGCGGGCCAGCAGATCCACCCGGTCCAACCCGAAGCGGCACCAGTCCTCGATCACCCGCAGGCCCTCGCGGGCCCGATCGAGGTTGGCGTCGAGCAGGCGATCCACGGCCCGCCGCTCCCGGCCTGGCGACTCCGGGGCTGGCTGCGCTGCAGCCGGCGGCGGGGCCGTCGCGAGGGGATCCGGGCCGGCGGCACTGGCGGGAGTCGGTGCGGACATCGTCACGGGCGGGGGGATCGGGGAGTGGCTGGGGGCGACAGCTTGCCTAGGCTGGTGCCAACGAACGACGGGCCTGAAGCGATGGACCAGGGCGGATCCGACAGCCCGATGCTGGTGCTGATCTCCGGGATTCTGCTGCTGGGGGGCATCGCCGCCTTCATCGGCTGGGGCCTGACCAACGCCTACCCGGCCGGCTGAGCCCCGCCGGCGCTGCCAGCGGCTGACCCCTGCCGTTGCGCCCCGCTGGCCCCCGGAGACCGCGCCGCCAGCAGGTCACCGGCCCGCTGGGCATCGGCGGCGATCTGGGCGCAGAGGGCCTCCAGGCTCTCGAACTTCTGCTGGCGGCGCAGCAGAGCCACCGGCTGCACGCTCAGCTCGCTGCCCTCAAGCTCCAGTTGGCGCCCGAGCAGGTGCACTTCCAGGGCCGAGGGGGCGGTGGGGTCCACCGTGGGCTGGGGGCCCAGGTTCATCACCGCCGCCAGCGGCTCGCCGCCATTGACCCGGGCCCAGGCGGCGTAGACCCCCTCCAGCGGCAGCAGCTTGCGACCATCCACCTGGAGATTGGCGGTGGGCCAACCCAGCTCGCGGCCCAGACCCCGGCCACGCACCACCCGACCACCGAAGCGGTAGGGGCGCTGCAGCAGGGCCTCGGCCGCCGCCAGATCGCCGGCCGCCAGGGCCCGGCGGATGCGGCTGCTGCTCAGCCGCCCCTCGTCGTCGCGCAGGGTCGGCACCACCTGCACCGCCAGGCCATGGCGCGCCCCGAGCTCCTGCAGCAGGGCCGTGTCACCGCTGCGGCCGGCGCCGAAGCGGAAGTTCTCCCCCACCGCCACCCGGCCGGCCTGGAGCTGCCCCACCAGCACCTCGGCCACGAAGGCCTCGGGGCTGAGGGCCGCCAGCTGGGGCGTGAACGGCACCAGCACCAGCTGACGGATGCCCAGGGGCTCCAGCAGCTCGAGCTTCTCGGAGGGCATGTCGAGGCGCAGGCGGGTGTCGCCGAACAGCACCTCGCGGGGGTGGGGCCAGAAGCTCACCACCGTGGGCACCAGCTCAGGCCCCAGCCCGCCATCCTCAGCGCGCCCGGCAGACCCAGCGCTCCCCGTCACGGCGGCGATGACCCGGCGGTGCCCCGCGTGCAGGCCATCGAAGCTGCCGAGGGCCACGGCGGTGGGCCGTTGCGCCTCCTCGGGCGCCCGCAGCGGAATCAAAGCCACCCCTGGGGCTGGGCGGGATGCCGTGGGGGGAGTGCCGTCTGGATCACCGTGTGTCGCAACCGTCGCCCTCGCCGGGGCGATCCTCCCATGGCAAGTTTGGGGCTCGCCCCGTCTGGGGTCCGCCCCGCCGCGTCCCGGCACCTCTCCCCCTCCGATGGCCGACCGCCTGGATCTGCAGCTGATCTCCGCCGCCCTGCGCCGCCTGGGCTGGATCCGCTTCTGGACCCAGGTGGTGCTGGCGGTGGTGGTGGTGGGGGTGCTGGTGTTCAACAACATCGGCGGGCGCCTGGCCGCCAATTCCTCCCGGGCCCTGGGCCTGGGGCCCGGGATTTCGCTCACCACCCTGTCGTTTCTGGTGCTGCTCTGGTGCCTGTGGCAGAGCTGGCTGACCGTGCGCTGCGGCCGGGCCCTCAGCAGCCCGGTGCGCCCCAGCAAGGGGGAGACCGCCCGGCTGATC
This sequence comes from Synechococcus sp. GreenBA-s, assembly GCF_024345855.1. Taxonomy (GTDB): domain Bacteria; phylum Cyanobacteriota; class Cyanobacteriia; order PCC-6307; family Cyanobiaceae; genus Vulcanococcus. Next base: position 14,573 of record NZ_JAGQBX010000033.1, read on the forward strand.
AAGCGGGGCCTGCTGGCCGACCTGGCCGGCCTGGTGCTGGCCGTGCTCGGCTACCAGTCGCTGGCGGGCAGCCTGTTCGTGCAGGCCTCCCAGCAGGTGCCGGGCTTCTTCGGGGCCCAGATCCAGATGCCGGCCGGCACCCAGGGCCGGGTGGTGGGCCTGCCGATCACCTCGATCGAGATGTTCTCGGTGCTGGGCAACACCCAGGTGCTGTTCGCCCACCTGATCGGCCTGGTGATCAGCCTGTGGCTTCTGCAGCGCATCTATCGGCCCCGCTAACGCGGCCAACAGCCGGGCGGCCCCGCTAACGCGGCCAACAGCCGGGCGGCCCCGCTAACGCGGCCAACAGCCGGGCGGCCCCGCTAACGCGGCCAACAGCCGGGCGGCCCCGCTGAGCAGGGGGTGCGTCAGCCCAGGTCGGGCAGCCGCTCGAGGCCCCCGCGCCAGAACAGCTCCGGCTGCAGCGGCGTCAGGGCGGCACCCCCGGCGTGTACCTGGGCCACATCCGTGGGCCAGGCCTCGGGACCGGCCCCGGCGGATTCCAGATCGGTCACCACTTCGCCCGCCAGCCAGTAGTAGGTGCGGCCGCGGGGGTCGCTGCGGCGGTCGAACTGGTCCACGTAGCGGCGCAGGCCAGGGCGGCACCAGCGCGGCGGACCGATCTCGGCGGCGGGCAGGGCCGGCACGTTGAGGTTGAGCAGCAGACCTTCGGGCCAGCCGCCGGCCAGGCTGCGCTCGGCCAGGTCAAGGGCGATCACCGCCGCCGGCGCGAACTCACGCCACTGGAAGCAGCCGCTGCTCACCGCCAGGGCCGGCAGCCCCTCCAGGGTGCCCTCCATCGCCGCCGACACCGTGCCGGAATAGAACACGTCGCTGCCCAGGTTGGGGCCGTGGTTGATGCCCGAGAGCACCAGATCCGGCGGGGCCTCCAGCAGCGAGAAGAGCGCCAGCTTGACGCAGTCGGACGGGGTGCCGCTGCAGGCCCAGGCCGTCACCCCCTCGGCGAACAGGGCATCGGCCCGCTCGGCCCGCAGGGGGGTCTGCAGGGTGAGGCCGTGGCCGGTGGCGGAGCGCTCCTGATCCGGGCAGACCACGGTCACGGCGTGGCCACGGCGGGCGGCCTCGGCCGCCAGGGCCTGGATGCCGGCCGCGAACACCCCGTCGTCGTTGCTGATCAGGATGCGCAGGGGGGCCATCGGCGCCGGGCGGGTGCACTGCTCGCAAGCTAGGGGGAGCCCAGGCGGGCAGCGCCTGGAGCGAGCGAAGCCATGGCACCAGGGCCGCTGCCTACAGTCAGCGGTCGCCGTGTTCCCGCCGTGAGCGCCACCGTCAGCCTGCAGCAGCTCACTGACCAGCTCGAGCAGCTGGAAGCGCAGGCCGCCGCCGCCATCGCCGCCGCCGCCAGCGCCGCCGAGCTGGAGGACCTGCGGGTGGGCCTGCTGGGCAAGAAGGGCAAGCTCTCGGGGGTGCTGGGCGCCATGGGCAAGCTGCCGGGCGAGGAGCGACCGCTGGTGGGCCAGCGGGCCAATGTGCTCAAGGAGCAGGTGCAGGGGCTGCTGGCGGAGCGGCTGGCGGCGGTGAAGTCGGCGGCCATGGCTGAGCGGATCGCCGCCGAAAGCCTCGATGTGACGATGCCGGCCAGCACGATTCCCGCCGGCCACCGCCACCCACTGATCAGCACGATCGAGGAGATCGTGGACATCTTTGCGGGCCTGGGGTACCGGGTGGAGGAGGGCCCTGAGATCGAGACCGACCACTACAACTTCACCGCCCTGAACATCCCGCCGCACCACCCGGCGCGGGACATGCAGGACACCTTCTATCTCTCGGAGCACGAGCTGCTGCGCACCCACACCTCGCCGGTGCAGATCCGCCACCTCGAGACCAACCCGCCCCCCGTGCGGATCGTGGCCCCCGGCCGCGTATATCGCCGCGACGCGGTGGATGCCACCCACTCGCCGGTGTTCCACCAGGTGGAGGTGCTGGCCATCGATGAAGGCCTCGATTTCAGCCACCTGCGCGGCACCGTGACGGCCTTCCTGCAGCAGTTCTTCGGCGACCTGCCGGTGCGCTTCCGCGCCAGCTACTTCCCCTTCACCGAGCCCAGCGCCGAGGTGGACGTGCAGTGGCGCGGCCGCTGGCTGGAGGTGATGGGCTGCGGCATGGTCGATCCGGCGGTGCTGGAGGGCCTCGGCATCGACCCGACCCGCTACAGCGGCTTCGCCGCCGGCCTGGGGGTGGAGCGCTTCTGCATGGTGCGCCACGGCATCGACGACATCCGCCGCCTGTTCACCAGCGACCTGCGCTTCCTCGAGCAGTTCTGAGGCGGATCGGCTGAGCCCCGGCGGCATGCCATGCCGTCGCGGTGGACACCGCGTGTGAAGCCCAGCAGGCGGTACTCCTGGGGCCCCTCATAAACTCCAGCAGCCCCCCGCCTGCGATCGGTGCCCTGCGTTGGACTGATCGTGAATGACGGCAAGGATCTGGCCCTCAGCACCGCCGACGCCATCGAGGCCCGCTTCGTGGCGGCCGGCTATGAGGTGATGCGGGTGAGCAGCGCCGGCGGCATGGTGGGCTTCGCCAACCCCGACCAGCACCTGCGCACCCTGGGGCACACCGCCTGCGTACCGGCGAGTTTCCGGCGCGGCATGGAGCTGGCCCTGGTGCTCGGCGGCGACGGCACCGTGCTCTCGGCCGCCCGCCAGACGGCGCCGATCGACGTGCCGATCCTCACGATCAACACCGGCCACCTGGGCTTCCTGGCCGAGACCTACCTGCCCAAGCTCGACGCGGCCCTGGAGCAGGTGATCGCCGGCGAGTGGACGGTGGAGGAGCGCACCATGCTGGTGGTGAGCGTGCTGCGGGGCGAGCAGCGGCGCTGGGAGGTGCTCTGCCTCAACGAGATGGCGCTGCACCGCGAGCCGCTCACCTCGATGTGCCATTTCGAGATCGCCATCGGCCGCCACGCCCCGGTGGACATCGCCGCCGACGGCGTGATCCTCTCCACCCCCACCGGCTCCACGGCCTACGCCCTCAGCGCCGGCGGCCCGGTGATCACCCCCGACTGCCCGGTGCTGCAGCTCACGCCGATCGCGCCCCACTCCCTGGCCTCGCGGGCCCTGGTGTTCAGCGACCGGGAGCCGGTGACCGTGTTTCCCGCCACGCCGGAGCGGTTGATGATGGTGGTGGACGGCAGCGCCGGCTGTTACATCTGGCCGGAAGACCGGGTGCTGATCCGCCGCAGCGAGCACCCCGTGCGCTTCGTGCGCCTGGCGGACCACGAGTTCTTCCAGGTGCTGCGCAAGAAGCTGGGCTGGGGTCTGCCGCACGTGGCAAAGCCGGGCAACGGGGGCACGGCATGAGCGGCGGCGCAGGCAGCCCCCTGCTGCTGCTGGGCGCAGAGGCGATCGCCCAGGCCCCCCGGCTCGAGGCCTCCGGCTACCAGGTGCAGCTGGGCGACCCCCAGGATCCCGCCAGCTGGACGGCCGCTGGAACCCCCGATCTGGTGGTGCTGGCGGCGGAGGCCACCGGGGCCGTGCGGGCGCTGCGCCAGGCCATGCCCGGCGCCGTGCTGCTGCTCGACATCGGCCGCGACAGCGTGGCGGCCCGGGCCGGCTGCCTCTGCGCCGGCGCCCACGATTTCTGGCTCTCCGGCATCGGCGCCAGCGATCTGCTGCAGCGGCTGCGGCTGCACGCCAAGGTGGCCGCCAAGGCCGCACCGCCGCCCAACCGGCTCACCCTGGCGGACCTGAGCCTGGTGCCCAGCCGCCATGAGGTGCGGCGCGGCCCACGCAGCCTGGCGCTCACCGCCCGGGAGTACGCCCTGCTGCTCTACCTGATGCAGCACAGCGGCGCCGTGCTCAGCCGCGACCAGATCCTGAAGGCGGTGTGGCACGACCAGCAGGGGGCCGCCAGCAACGTGATCGAGGTGTACGTGCGCTACCTGCGCCAGAAGCTGGAGGAGGGGGGCGAGAGGCGGCTGATCCACACGGTGCGCGGCCAGGGCTACTGCCTCAGCGACGGGCCGCCGCCGCTCCATCCCATACCCCCGCGCTGATCGCCATGGCCATTCCCGCCCAGGCGGCGCCACCCCAGTACCTGCCGGCCACCGCCGAGTGGTGCCTGGAGCCGCCGGCAGCCCCCCAGCCTGCGGCGCCGGGCCGTCCCTGCATCCAGCTGGAGGTGCCCAGCACGCCGCGCCAATACGCCTGGGGGCTGATGGGTCGCCCGCCCCTGGCGCCCCTCACCGGCATGTGGTTCCGCTTCCAGCCCGCCGAGCCGGTGAAGTTCTGGATGCACCGCACCCCCTCCCCGCTCGACATGGTGTTTCTGCGCGACGGACGGGTGATCGCCATCGAGGCGGCCGCCGCCCCCTGCCCGCGCCTGCCCTGCCGCAGCTACGGACCGGCCGAACCGATCGATGGCGTGGTGGAGCTGGCGGCTGGGCAGGCGGCGGCCCTGGGCATCCAGGTGGGGAGTGCGGCCCTGATCCGGCCCCTGGGCCGCTAGGGCTGGCAGACGGGGAATCTTGATCCAGCAGCTTCTGCCAGGCCGCGACCGCTACCGCAGGGAGTCCGCCGGGCTGGCGAACGGCGTGCGGCTGCGCCTGTCGAACAGGCAGAGGCTTCTGCCGGGTTGGTTGCGCATGTGAGGCTGTGGATAGGTACCGGCGATCAAGGCGGCCGTAAATCCGGCACGATCGTCGTATTCGATCAACTCGCCGACGACCCTGGCATTCTTCAAGCCGCTCGCCTGAATGCAGCGGACAACCACTTCGCTCCTGTGGGCCCCCCGCGCGGCTGGAGACGAGGCCAGCGCCGCAGGTGAGCCCATCAGGCCCGCAACGGACGCGAGCAGCACAAGGACGCTCGGTGGGAATGACGCGCTGGCGAGACAGGCGCGGCTCGATCGATGGGGCTCAGACACGCTGAGAGAGCCATTCATCAGAGGACGGGATGCACGAGGCAAAGACTGCAAAACAAACATGAAAGGAAGGCGGAATCAAGCGCGAATGAATGGTGGATCGGCACGTTGCACAGTGCACTGCAAATCCGCATCCATTCCGCGGCAGGGCGCATCGAATGCGCCTCTTCCACTGTAACGACGGAGAATTGGGTCCACATACCACAGGCCCCGATCCAGCCCGCCGCAGGATGAACTGCGATCGGGCAGCCGTCTCAACCCCGGGCCAGCCGATGGGGCGCAATCGCCTGGGGCGGGCCATGGTGCACGGTACTCAGGCCCCTGCAGCCGCTGGCCGATGCCCAGGGTCCGCCTCAGCCCCTGCGCCCCTTGAGCACCAGCACCGGGTTGAGCGGTGCCAGGCGCGTGCCGTCGGCCAGGGGCGCGCCCCGCCAGGCCTGGTGCTGACCCACCCCGACCCGGCAGCCGGCCTGCTCCAGCAGCGGCCGCAGCTCCGCCAACGCCTCCACCGTGGCCAGGGGGATCACCACCACCCCGCCGGGCCGCAGCCGCTCCAGCACCGCCGCCAGCACCGCCGCACGCTCGCGGCCGCCACCGCCGATCAGCACCCGATCGGGGTCGGGGAGGGCGGCGAGGGCCTCGGGGGCCCGGCCCTCCTGGATCCCCGCCGGCCGCACCCCCAGCCGCTCGGCATTGGCGGCGATCAGGCCGGCCGAGCCCCCCCGCTGTTCCAGAAACCAGCCCGCCAGGCCCGGCCGCAGCCGCAGCGCCTCCAGCCCCACCGAGCCCACGCCGGCGCCGATGTCCCAGAGCACGCCGCGCTCGGGCAGCTCCAGATCCGCCAGCAGCTGGAGGCGCACCTCCCGCTTGGTCATCAGGCCGGGGCGGTCGTCGTGCTGGAGGAACAGGCCGTCGTCAAGGCCGAACAGGGGCAGGGCGGCGGGATCGCGGGGTGGTGCCGGCGGCTCGGCGATCAGCAGCACCAGGTGCAGGGGGTCGCAGTCCACGGGCAACGGCGCCTGGGGAGCCAGCCGCTGCACCCGCTCCTGGGGATGGCCCAGCCGCTCGCAAAGCCAGAGGGCGTAGGCCGCCTCCAGGCCAGAGGCCGCCAGGATCCGGCGCACCTCCTCGGCGCCGCCACGGCCGGGATCGGTGAGCACCGCCAGGGCCGCCGGCCGCTTCTGCAGGGCCGCCGCCAGGGGTTCCGGATCGCGGCCATGCAGGCTGATCCAGCTGGCGTCCTGCCAGGGGCGACCGATCCGGGCGAAGGCCAGCTGCAGCGAGCTGGGGGCCGGATGGAAGCGCAGCCGTTCCGGGCCGAACTGCTGCAGCAGCAGCCGGCCGATGCCGAACCAGAGCGGATCGCCGCTGGCCAGCACCACGGCGGGCTCCCCAGCATCCAGGGCCCGCTGCAGGTCCGGCCAAGCCAGGTCGGGGCGGTCGGTGGCCAGCAGCCGCGGCGGCGGTGTGGTGGCTGCCATCCGGCCGGCGGCCTGCTCCTCGCTCCACCAGGGCTCCAAGTCCGTGAGCAGGCGCTTGGGTGCCGCCACCAGGGCGGCGCGGCGCAGCAGGGCCAGGGCGGGTTCCGGCAGGCCCGCCAGCCCGGAGGCATCGCTGCCGATCACCTCCAGGACGCCGGCTGCCGCGCTGGAGAGAACGCTGCCGCTGCCAGCCGCTTCGCTGCCCAGGGTGCCTGTTGCCACTGCGGCCATGATGCCGAGCCGCTGCGCAGGCGGCCCAGGGCCTGTTCAGCGCTCCAGCAGCTGCCAGAAGCTCCAGTTGCGCGCGTAGACCTCGCGCAGCGTGCCCACGAAACAGGTGTGACTGTCGAGGCCCTGCCAGTGGTCGATGCGGGCCTCCAGCTGCTCGCACTGACGCAGGTGTTCGGCGGCGTAGCGGTAGCGCTTGGAGCGGCCCATCGCCAGGGCAAACAGCACCATGGCCCGCAGCAGCACGGTGGCGGCCAGGGGATGGTCGCCACTGAGGCGCTCGGCCGCCGGTTCGTAGAGCGCATAGGCCTCGCCATCCCAGGCATGGCGGTGCTCGATCACGTAGCGGGCCGCCCGCGGCAGAGCCGGCCAGAACACCAGGAACTGCAGGGCCGCCAGGGGGCGGTGATGGGCTTCCACCAGCGCGAAGGCGCGCTCCTCGGCCTCCACATCGGCGAAGTCATCGAGCCGCTTGAGGTAGTCGCGCAGCAGCGGAATCGAGAGGGTGGCGCTGAACACCCGCCAGCGGTGCTGCTGGGCCTCTTCCCTGCGGTCCAGGGCCTCCAGCACGGCGATGCGGGTGTCGTGCCACGCCAGTGCCTCCAGCCGTTCGCAGGCCTTGGCGGCCCCATCCAGCACCGCCAGGGCCTGCTCGGCCCGGCCTGCCGCCAGCAGCTGGCCGGCCACCTCGGCGGCGGTGTCGGGCCAGCTCAGCTGCCGGGCGTCGAACAGCGCCAGGTAGCCATCGAGATCGCCCCGACCCTGGGCGAGCTGTACCAGCGTCAGGCGATCCACGGCGCCGCGCTCCAGCAGGGCCTCCTCCAGTTGCCGCAGGCCCGCCTCCCCCAGCAGCGGTGCCAGGGCCGGGATCAGCCCCTCGAACTGGCCGTAGCCGTTCTCCTGCAGGAGCTCGGCCGCATCCTCCACCAGGCCCCTGGTGCTGATGCCCGCCGCGCCGGCGAGGCTCGCCAGCCCGGCCACCCCCCGCTGGAACACCCCGGTCACGGCACCGGTGGAATCGGAGCAGCGGTCCAGCAGCCCCTCGCCGAGCTCCAGCAGACGCACCTGCAGCTCCACCGCAAGGGCCGGATCGGCACGGGCGATCGGTCCCGTGATCGCCTGCTGCTGGGCCTCCAGATCCGCCAGCAGCGCCTTGCGCCTGGCGGAGTCGATGAAGGTGGTGCTGCGGGCGATCGCCGCCAGCCGCTTGCGCACCTCCTGGGCGGCACCCTCGGCTCCGCCGGCGGCGGCCAGGGCCAGCCGCAGCCGCCGCTGGATCACGGCGTTGCCGGCGCTCACCTCGATCAGCAGCTCCGCCAGGGCTTCCGCACCGAGCGTCTCCAGGTTCTTGGCGTTGAGGGTGCGCTTGGCGGCCATGACATCGGGCTGCTGCCATGAGGATGGCGGGCGTCACCTCGGGGCTGCCGGGTCGTCTGCTGAATGCTCACGGCCGTGGGGCTGCCCCGCTGCCGGGGCAGAGTTGATAACGGCACTCCCGATCCAACGGCCACCCCGCGATGAGCGACCGCCGCCAGCGCATCCACGAGCTGGTGCTGGCCCTGCTGGCCCAGCAGAAGGAGCTGGAGCTGCTCGCCGGCGACGGCGGCGGTCTGGCCGGCGGCGATGCCGGCAACTGGATCGAGCGCAACCGCCGCGTGGTGCAGCGCTACCAGGCCCTGGTGCGCTCCGCCGTCACCCTCGACGCCCTGGTGGATCAGGAGGTCAGCGGGGGCTTCCAGGGCCCGGGCGGCGGGCCTGATCCGGGCTGAGGCGTTCAGCCTGGGCCCTCTGGCGGCTGCAACTGCTCGCGCAAGCTCGCCAGAACCGATCGGGCAATGGCCAGGGCCTGCTCACAGTCCCGTGCATCAAACAGATCGACCGGAGCCTCATCCCCATCCGGATAGCGGGTGGCGGTGGTCATGCGGCTGAGGGCCTTGAGCGACTTCTCGGCAGCCTGGCTGCAGTGGTAGCAGGCCTGGGCAAAGAAGCCGCCCTCGCGGGCGAACTCGGCCATGGCGAGATCGTTCTCGGTCTGTTTCCACCAGGCCTGCAGCCGGGGAGTCATGCCGATGGGACTCCAGCGAGAGGAATGGCATCGCGGCAGATGCCCCGCCACCAGGGATCGTCGCCCGACTGGCACCGCTGCCAGCGCTCGCGCGATAGCGCGATCACGTCGTCGGCGAGGCCCGCTGCCCGAAGGGCATCGGCGAGCTGCTCCGCCGCCGTCTGATCGGGCGCCACCGCCAGCAGATCCACATCGGAGTAGGCGTCCCAGTCACCGCGGGCCAGGGAGCCAAACAACCAGACCTGCTGCTGCCTGGGATCGCTCATCAGGCTCGCCACGGCCTGCCGCAGCCGATCCAGCCGCTCGATGCGGCGTTGCTCGCGGATGGCGGCCAGCGTTGCCATGGCGCCAGGCTACGGGGGCTGAACCGCCCCGCCCGCCAGCCCGTCCAGCCGGTTCTGACAAGCTGGGCGCACTTTTCGTGGCCCCATGGCGCGCTTCGGCCTCTCCGCCCTGAGATCGCTGCTGCGGGGCCAGGGCTCCGGCCGACAGGCCGGCTCCGACTGGCAGGCCCCGGCCGCCAGCTGGAGCCGGCCCTTCGGCCTGGGCTGGGAGCGGCCCTACACGGTGCGCTACGCCAGCAACCTCGACGACGGCCCCAACCACGGCGCTCCCCTGGGGGGCTTCGGCGCCGGCTGCATCGGCCGTGGCCCTGACGGCAGCTTCAACCTCTGGCACCTCGACGGCGGCGAGCACTGGTTCGGCACCCTGCCCGACTGCCAGTTCGCCCTGTTCGAGAGCGACGGGGAGCACAGCCGCGCCCACGCCCTGGCGGTTCAGCCCGAGGGCGATGCCAGCCGCCCCGACGCAGGAGCCCCCCTGGGCGCCTGGAGCTGGTACCCGGCCAGCAGCGCCGAGCAGCGCACCGGCACCTACGCCGCCCGCTACCCCCTCACCTGGACCAGCTACGAGGGCGTGTTCGACGCCGAGCTGGCCTGCGAGGCCTTCAGCCCGATCCTGCCGGGCGACTACCAGCGCAGCAGCTACCCGGTGGTGGTGTTCCGCTGGAGCCTCACCAACCCCACCGACCAGCCCCTCGATCTCTCGCTGCTGCTGAGCTGGCGCAACACCACCGGCTGGTTCAGCAACACCGACGCCTCGGCGGCCGTCCACTTCCGCGACGACGGCAGCCCCGAGCACAACTACGTACCCGCCATCGGCCGCAGCACCGGCCAGCGCAACCGCTGGATCGACCAGCCGGGCCTGCGGGGCGTGCTGCTGGAGGGCGAGCGCTCCAGCCCGATCGGCGAAGGCGAAGGCCAGTGGTGCCTGGCGGTGCCCGAGGGGACGGAGCTGGCCGGGCCAGGGGTGAGCGGTCCGCTCGGGGCGGGAGCGCCCCAGATCCAGCGCTGCAGCCGCTGGAATCCCGCCGGCACGGGCGCCGAACTCTGGGAACCCTTCGCCCGCGACGGCGCGATCCCCGACAGCAACAACGACCGGCGCAGCGGCGATGCCGATCCGGCCAGCGCCGCCCTGGCCGTGCGGCTGCGGCTGGAGCCGGGCGCCAGCGTGGAGATCCCGGTGGTGATTGCCTGGGACCTGCCCGTGACCGCCTTCGCCAGCGGCGTGCGCGACCTGCGCCGCTACACCGACTTCTACGGCGGCGATGGCGACAACGCCGCAGCCATCGCCGCCGAGGCCCTGCGGGACTGGCGCGACTGGCGCGCCCAGATCGACGCCTGGCAGCAGCCGGTGCTGGAGCGGACCGACATCCCTGAACCGCTGCGGATGGCGCTGTTCAACGAGCTCTACGACCTCGCCTCCGGCGGCAGCCTCTGGAGCGCCGCCGGCCCCGGCGATCCCGTGGGCCGTTTCGGCGTGCTCGAGTGCCTTGACTACGCCTGGTACGAGAGCCTCGATGTGCGGCTCTACGGCTCCTTCGCCCTGCTGCAGCTCTGGCCGGAGCTCGACAAGGCGGTGCTGCGCAGCTTCGCCCGCACCATCCCCGCCGCGGACCCCACGCCGCGGCCGATCGGCTGGTATTTCACCCAGGGCAAGGGCCGCGTCGAGGCCGCCCGCAAAGTGGCCGGCGCCACCCCCCACGACCTGGGCGCCCCCAATGAGCGCCCCTGGGATGCCAGCAACTACACCGCCTACCAGGACTGCAACCTCTGGAAGGACCTGGCCAGCGACTACGTGCTGCAGGTGTGGCGCACCTTCAAGCTGGCCCCCGGCGGCGAAGACCTGCGCTTCCTGGCGGACTGCTGGCCGTCGGCGGTGCAGGCCCTGCGCTATCTGAAGACCTTCGACGCCAATGGCGACGGCCTGCCCGACAACGGCGGCGCCCCCGACCAGACCTTCGACGACTGGCCCCTGAAGGGGGTGAGCGCCTACTGCGGCGCCCTCTGGATCGCCGCCCTGGAGGCGGCACTGGCGATGGCCCAGCAGCTGCAGCTCGCCATGGGATTGGACACCTCCAACGAGCAGCGGGAGTTCAGCGGCTGGCTGGAGCAATCCCGCGCCAACTTCGACCGGCTGCTCTGGAACGGCGATTACTACAACATCGACGCGGAGAGCGGCACACCGGTGGTGATGGCCGACCAGCTCTGCGGCGACTTCTACGCCCGCCTGCTGGGCCTGCCCCCCGTGGTGGCCGGCGAGCGGGCCCAGAGCGCCCTGAAGGCCGTGAAGGAAGCCTGCTTCGAAGGCTTCCAGGGCGGCAAGCTCGGGGTGGCCAACGGCCTGCGCCGCGACGGCACGCCCCTCGATCCCAACGGCACCCACCCCCTGGAGGTGTGGACCGGCATCAACTTCGGCCTGGCCTCCTACTACCGCCTGATGGGCGACAGCGGTACCGCCTTCGCCATCACCGGCGCCGTGGTGGAACAGGTGTACGCGGGCGGCCTGCAGTTCCGCACCCCGGAGGCCATCACCGGCGTGAACACCTTCCGCGCCTGCCACTACCTGCGGGCCATGGCGATCTGGGGCCTGTGGGCCACCCACACGGGCTGGCAGCCCATCCCCGGCGCCGAGCGGGAGGCCTGACGCCCCCCAGGCAGGCTGGCCCCATGGCCCCCACCGCAAGCCCCCATCGCTCCATGACCCTGCCCTCCCCCAGGCCCCAGACGCCGCCGCCAGGGCTGCTGCGGCCCCTGCTGGCCCTGGCGATCGCGCTGCTGGCCTGGCTGGCGGCGCCGCCGGTGGCCGTCGCCCAGGTGCACGCCCACCCGGATGAAAACGGCGCGCCGGTGGTGCGCAGCCTTGAGAGCCTGCGGGACCTCGACTACCGCAGCTGGCAGGTGGTGGCCTACCGCCAGGGCCCGCCCGGTGGGCCGGTGATCCTGCGGATCGTGGGCTATCCGGGCAAGGTGCGCCTCGATCACCCCACCGCGCTGCTGGTGCGCTCCGGCCGCCAGAGCTGGCAGCTGGACGACATCACCACCGCCAATCCCAAGCTGGCGCTCGACGGCCGCGATGCCGCCGCCGAGTTCGACCTGGCGCCGCTGCTGGCGGACCTGCGGCAGAACCGGCCCCTGCGGCTGGAGCTGCCCGGCGTGTTCGTGGAGCTGCCCGTGCCGCCCTACGTGGTGGGCGAATGGCGCAGCCTGCCCGACTGGCGGGAGGCCGACGCGTCATGACGGCGGCAGAGCCCGCCGCCGCTTCGGCGGAGATCGGCGTCTGGCTGCCCTGGATGCGGCGGGCCCTGCAGCTCGCAGCCCTTGGCGCCGGCCGCACCAGCCCCAACCCCCAGGTGGGCTGCGTGGTGCTCGATGCCGCCGGCCAGCTGGTGGGCGAGGGCTACCACACCCGCGCCGGCGAGCCCCATGCCGAGGTCGGCGCCCTGCGCCAGGCCGGCCCCCGGGCCCGGGGCGGCACCGCCGTGGTGACCCTGGAGCCCTGCTGCCACCACGGCCGCACACCCCCCTGCAGCCAGGCCCTGATCGCCGCCGGTGTGGCCCGGGTGGTGGTGGCCCTGGCCGACCCAGACCCGCGCGTGGCCGGCCAGGGGCTGGCGGAGCTGCGGGCCGCCGGCATCGCGGTGGTGCAGGGAGTGGGCGAGGCCGAGGCCCGGGCCCAGAACCGCGCCTTCCTGCACCGGGTGCGCAGCGACCGGCCCCTGGGGATCCTCAAATGGGCGATGAGCCTCGATGGCCGCACGGCCCTGCCCAACGGCTCCAGCCAGTGGATCAGCGGCCCGGCGGCCCGGGCCTGGGTGCACCGGCTGCGGGCCAGCTGCGATGCGGTGATCGTGGGCGGCGGCACCGTGCGCGCCGACGACCCCCTGCTCACCAGCCGCGGCCAGCGCCAGCCGGAGCCGCTGCGGGTGGTGCTGAGCCACCGCCTGGATCTGCCCGAGGCCGCCCGCCTCTGGGACCAGAGCGCAGCCCCGACCCTGGTGGCCCACGGCTACGGCGCCCCCGGGCGCCCCCGCTTCCGCCTCGACGGCCTGGGGGTGGAGCGGCTGGTGCTGGAGCCCTGCGATCCCGACACCCTGATGCAGGTCCTGGCCAAGCGGGGCTGCAACCAGGTGCTCTGGGAGTGCGGCCCGGAGCTGGCCGCCGCCGCCCTGCGCCAGGGCTGCATCCAGCAGCTGGCCGCCGTGGTGGCCCCGAAGCTGCTGGGGGGCGACGCGGCCCGCACCCCCCTGGGGGATCTGGAGCTGGTGGATGTGAACGCCGCCGCGTCCCTGACGGACGGGCACCTGCAGCGCCTGGATCAGGACCTGCTCTGGCAGCTCAGTCTCTAGGGCCCTCCCCATCGCGGCCGCCATCACCGGCGGAGCCGCCAGTGCCGCCCACCGTCTCCTGCACGGTGAGCCGGCTGATCAGCAGCGCCATCACCACCGCCACATAGACGGTGCCCACCAGGGCCAACGCCATGCTGGCCATCTGGGCCTGGGGGGTCACCGGCAGGATGTCGCCGTAGCCCGTGGTGGTGAGCGTCACCAGGGCGAAGTAGTGGAAGCGCACCATGTCCACCTGGTACACGAGGGGGTCATGGCCGAGGCGCTCGGCCCAGGGAGCCACCAGCTGTCCACCGGCGTGGTGCACGCTGGTGAAGCTGCCGGGATGCAGGGTTTCCAGGGCCCCGAACAGCAGACCAGCGGTCAGACCGAGCAGCAGATAGCCGGCCATGGCCCCCTGCAGCACCGGCCCGTTGACCAGAGGCTCGCGGGCCAGCCCCTTCACCAGCCGGACGCTGCTCCAACCGACGAACAGGGTCCAGAGCACCAGCACCGGCAGCCCGCTGTGGCGCAGCCCCAGCGGGGTGAAGGTCCAGAACAGGAAGGACAGGAGGCTCAGCAGGCCCAGCACGCGGTAGCCGCGGCGGGCCCAGGGCTGCAACGGCAGGGTGGGGCTGCCATGGCCGATGCCCCGCAGCAGCACCAGCGGCATCAGGGTGAAACACGCCATCGCCACCAGCCGGTTCCAGCCCGCGGGCAGGGCATAGGCGCCAATCAGCACCAGGCAGAGCACCAGCAGCCGCCCATAGCTGCGGTGCCGCCGCCCGCCTCCCCGTTGCCACCCGCCTCGGCCCAGGCCCTGCGGCGGCGGGGGAGCAGGGGACAGGGAACCAGGCTCCAGCCGATCTGGCTCGATTGTGGGCCCCTCAGCGGAACAGATCCAGCTGGGCGGCAGCGGGCCCGGCAGCAGCGCCCGCTG
>NZ_JAGQBX010000034.1 GCF_024345855.1 Synechococcus sp. GreenBA-s
CGCCCCCGCCCCCGCCGTCACCCCCACCACGGGCCAGGTCACGATCGAATCGGATCTGCAGCGGGCCGACCAGGTCACCGGGGTGGTCACCGCCACCGGCAACGTGCGCATCGTCTATCCCGACCGCCGCGTGGTGGCCACTTCCCGCCAGGCCCAGTACTTCAGCAAGGAAGGCCGGGTGGTGCTCAGCGGCGATGTGGATGTGATCCAGGAGGGCGGCAACCACCTGCGGGCTGAACAGGTGATCTACTTCGTGGAAACGGAGCGGGTGCTGGCCAACCCCGCGACGGGCCGCCAGGTGTTCAGCACCCTGCGGATCGAGACCACCCCCACGGCAACGCCGGCTCAGCCCACGCCATGAGCCTCAAACTCGATCACGTCGTCCTGACCATCGGCGGCCGGCCGCTGGTCAAGGGGGTGACGCTGGACCTGCGCCCCGGCGAGGTGGTGGGCCTGCTGGGCCCCAACGGAGCCGGCAAGACCACCACCTTCAACCTGGTGACGGGCCTGCTGCGCCCCAACGCCGGCCGGGTGCTGCTGGAGGGCCAGGAGGTGCAGGGCCTCTCCATGCCCCGGCGGGCGCGGCTGGGGATCGGCTACCTGCCCCAGGAGGCCAGCGTGTTCCGCACCCTCAGCGTGCGCGACAACCTGCTGCTGGCCCTGCAGCAGAGCGGCACCCCCGTGGGCCAGCGCCGCCTGCGCCTGGAGCAGCTGATCGACGATTTCCACCTGCGCCCCTTCGAGCACCGCAAGGGCTTCCAGCTCTCGGGCGGTGAGCGGCGCCGCTGCGAGGTGGCCCGCGCCCTGGCCGTGGGCGAGCAGGGCCCCCGCTACCTGCTGCTCGATGAGCCCTTCGCCGGGGTCGATCCCCTGGCCGTGGCCGACCTGCAGGAGCTGATCGCCCGGCTGCAGCAGCGCGGCATGGGCATCCTGATCACCGACCACAACGTGCGCGAAACCCTCGCGATCACCGATCGGGCCTACATCCTCACCGAGGGCAGCATCCTGGCTGCCGGCCCGTCGCGGGCCATGGCGGAGGATCCCCAGGTGCGCCGCCACTACCTCGGGGAGGGCTTCCGCCTGTGACCGCTGCTCTGACCGATCCCCTGCAGCGCCTGGGCCGGCGCCTGCGGCGCCAGTGGGAGCAGCTGCCCCTGATGGACCGCTGGCTGGCCAGTGAACTGGCCGGACCGCTGATCTTCGGGGTGGCCGCCTTCACCACCGTGTCCCTGTCGGTGGGGGTGGTGTTCGAGCTGGTGCGCAAGGTGGCGGAGGCGGGTCTGCCCGTGGCCACGGCGCTGCAGGTGCTGGGCCTGCGGCTGCCGGGCTTTCTGGTGCTCTCCTTCCCGATGGCCACGCTGATGGCCACCCTGCTGGCCTACAGCCGGCTGTCGAGCACCAGTGAGCTCACGGCCCTGCGCAGCATCGGGGTGGCCACCTGGCGCATGGTGCTGCCGGGCCTGCTGGTGGCGACCCTGATGAGCGGCCTCACCTTCGTGTTCAACGACGCGATCGTGCCGGCCACCAACCTCACGGCCTCCGACACCCTGGACCGGGCCCTGGGCCGGGCCCTCTCCTCCGAGCGCGGCCGCAACATCGTCTATTCCCGCTTCGGCCGGGTGCGCGCCCGAGACCCCAAGGGCGATTCGGAGCGGGGCCTGACCCAGCTCTTCTACGCCCGTGAGTTCCGCAAGGGCGAGATGTTCGACGTTACCCTGCTCGACTTCTCGCGCGAGGGCCAGCAGCAGATGCTGATCGCCGAGAAGGGGATCTGGAACGAGCAACGGGGCATGTGGGAGTTCCGGGACGGCCGCATCGTCAACATCGACGCGACCGTCAACAGCACCACCACGGCCAATTTCGATCGCTACTTCTATCCCTTCACCACCGCGCCGATCGCCATCGGCAAGCTGCCCAGCGACGCCACCCAGATGAGCGTGGCCGAGGCCCTGGAGGCCGAGCGGCTGCTGAACCAGGCGGGTAACCAGAAGGAGGCCCGGCGGCTGCGGGTGCGGATCCAGGAGAAGTTTGCCTTCCCCGCCATCTGCCTGGTGTTCGGCCTGATCGGCAGTGCCCTGGGGGTGCGGCCCAACGCCCGCACCAGCCGCAGCCAGGGCTTCGGCATCAGCGTGCTGCTGATCTTCGGCTACTACCTGATGTCGTTCATCTTCAGCTCGCTGGGGGTGAAGGGCACGCTGATGCCCTTCCTGGCGGCCTGGATGCCGGTGTTCATCGGCCTGGCCGGGGGGCTGTGGTTGTTACGCCAGGCCAGCCGTTGAGGCGGGGAGACGCCCCTGGCGCCCTGATCGCCCGCCCCACGCGGCAGACTGACCGCACCTCCAACGCCACAACTGTTCCGTGACCGATCCGGTGCTTGCCCTGGGCCTGGCGGCCTTCGCCCTGCTGCTGGTCGCCCTGCCGCTGGCCTTCTGGAGCGTGAGCGGCGGCGGCCAGGGCAGCACCGCCGTGCGCCTGATCGTGGCGGCGGCCAACCTCAGCCTCACCACCCAGCTGGTGCTGCGCTGGATGCAGTCGGGCCACTTCCCGATCAGCAACCTCTATGAGTCGCTGTGTTTTCTCGCCTGGGCCTGCACCCTCACCCAGCTGCTGGTGGAGCGCAGCTGGCCCTCGCCGATCGTGGCCGCCGCCGCCACCCCCATGGGTCTGGGCTGTGTGGCCTTCGCCAGCTTTGCCCTTCCCGATCAGCTGCAGCAGGCCGCCCCGCTGGTGCCGGCGCTGCGCTCCAGCTGGCTGGTGATGCACGTGAGTGTGATCATGGTGAGCTACGCGGCGCTGCTGGTGGGCTCGCTGCTGTCGGTGGCGGTGCTGGTCACCGACCGCGGCCAGGGCCTGGAGCTGCGCAGCAGCTCGATCGGCAGCGGCGGCTTCCGCCAGGCCCAGCCGAATGCCCCCAGCGCCCCCCAGGCCAAGGCGCTGGCCTACGCCACGGCGGCCCCAGGCCGAGGCTCCGCCACCGCCACGCTGGCGCCGCCGCCGGCCCTGCAGCTCTCCAGCGCCAGCATCAGCCTCAGCGAGCAGCTCGACAGCCTCAGCTACCGCACGATCACCGTGGGCTTCCTGCTGCTATCGATCGGCATCGTGAGCGGCGCCGTGTGGGCCAATGAGGCCTGGGGCAGCTGGTGGAGCTGGGACCCGAAGGAGACCTGGGCCCTGATCTGCTGGCTGGTGTATGCCGCCTACCTGCACACGCGCCTGAGCCGCGGCTGGCAGGGCCGCCGGCCCGCCCTGGTGGCCTCGGCCGGCCTGGTGGTGATCTGCGTCTGCTACATCGGCGTGAACCTGCTGGGCATCGGCCTGCACAGCTACGGCTGGTTCCTGAGCTGACATCTGGGACCCCCGGCCAGCGCTGGTCTCAACTAGCCAGCGCTGGTCTCAACAGCCTCCCCTTCGCACGCTGACCTCAGCGACCTCGCCACTGCACGCTGGCATCGCCTTATTCAAGGGCATGAAAAAGGGGCCCTTTGGGGCCCCGAGCGATGAATGGGCACCCGATGGGGGCCAAGGGCCTTGGCTTCAGGCCGCCACGGCCACCGGGCGCTTGCTGTTGCGGATGCCGGTGATGGCGTCGGCGTAGCTGGGCTGGTTGAACACGCCCGAGCCGCTCACGATGGCGTTGGCGCCGGCTTCGATCACCTTCCAGGCGTTCTCGGCCTTGATGCCGCCGTCCACCTCGATCCAGGGGTCGAGGCCGCGCTCCTCACACATCCGGCGCAGGTCGCGGATCTTCTGCACCTGGTTATCGATGAAGCTCTGGCCGCCGAAGCCGGGGTTCACGCTCATGATCAGCACCAGGTCGCACAGCTCCAGGCAGTACTCCAGGGTGTCGATCGGGGTGCTCGGGTTGAGCACGGCACCGGCCATCTTGCCCAGGTCCTTGATCTGGGCCAGGTTGCGGTGCAGGTGCGGGCAGGCCTCCACCTGCACGGAGATGATGTCGGCGCCGGCCTTGGCGAAGTCGGGCACGTACCTCTCGGGCTCGACGATCATCAGGTGCACGTCCAGCGGCTTGGTGGTCACCGGGCGCAGGGCCTCGACGATCAGCGGGCCGATGGTGATGTTGGGCACGAAGCGGCCGTCCATCACATCCACGTGGATCCAGTCGGCGCCGGCCTGATCGACGGCGCGCACGTCCTCGCCGAGGCGGGAGAAGTCCGCCGAGAGGATCGACGGGGAGATCACCAGGGGCTTGGTGCTCATGGAGGGGCCACCGGGGCGCAGGGAGAGGGAGATTGTAGGAATCGGCCTCCGCCTGGCCGCTGCGGGGCCTGACGGGCGTCGCTGATACAGTGGGCGGCGCTCAAAGCCCGAGAGGCCCTGCAACTGCTGAACCCTGGCCCGACCCGCCGGGCCCGGCACCTGGGAGCACTTCCCAGCCGGCCCCCACTGGGGATAGTGCCATCGGTTCAGCTCCGTTGCCCGCCCCATTCCCTCCGACCCCATCGCTTCGCCGTTGCCGCCCTGGCTGCGCCGGCCCTGATGCGTCCGTCGAAGCCCCCTCTCCCCCGCTCAAGCCCCCTCCCTACGCCGGACCGCTGTGGATCGCACGCTGATTCAGGAAATTCTCGAGGTCGTCGAACAGGCCGCCATCGCCTCCGCCGAACTCACCGGCCTGGGCAAGAAGGATGAAGCCGACGCCGCCGCCGTGGAGGCGATGCGCAAGCGCATGGGCCAGATCCAGATGCAGGGCCGCATCGTGATCGGCGAGGGCGAGCGCGACGAGGCGCCCATGCTCTACATCGGCGAGGAAGTGGGCAGCGGCACCGGCCCCGGCGTGGACTTCGCCGTGGACCCCTGCGAGGGCACCAACCTCTGCGCCAACAACCAGCGCGGCTCGATGGCGGTGCTGGCCGCCTCCGACCGCGGTGGCCTGTTCAACGCCCCCGACTTCTACATGAAGAAGCTGGCCGCTCCCCCGGCCGCCAAGGGCAAGGTGGACATCCGCAAGTCGGCCACCGAGAACATCGAGATCCTCAGCCAGTGCCTGGGCGTTCCCAAGAGCGACCTGGTGATCGTGGTGATGGACCGCGCCCGCCACAAGGACCTGATCGCTGAGATCCGCTCCACCGGCGCCCGCGTGCAGCCCATCTCCGACGGTGACGTGCAGGCCGCCATCGCCTGTGGCTTCGCCGGCACCGGCACCCACTGCCTGATGGGCATCGGCGCCGCCCCCGAGGGCGTGATCTCCGCCGCCGCCATGCGCGCCCTGGGTGGCCACTTCCAGGGCCAGCTGGTGTACGACCCCGCCGTCGCCCAGACCTCCGAGTGGGCCGACTACACCAAGGAAGGCAACATCGCCCGCCTCAACGAGATGGGCATCACCGATGTCGACAAGGTGTACGAGGCCGAGGAGCTGGCCTCCGGCGAGAACGTGGTGTTCGCCGGCAGCGGCATCACCGACGGCCTGCTGTTCGACGGCGTCAAGTTCGAGAGCGACTGCGTCCGCACCAGCTCCCTGGTGATCAGCACCCTCGACAACACGGCTCGCTTCACCAACACCATCCACATCAAGGACGGGGCCAAGAGCATCGCTCTGCGCTGAATCCACTCCCACCCAGCGCACGAGGTCAGCCTCCATGCACATCGCCGTCGTCGGCCTGAGTCATCACACGGCTCCGGTGGAGATCCGCGAGCGGCTCAGCATCGCCGAGCAGACCATGGAGGATTCCCTCCAGCGGCTGCGGGCGGACGAGCAGGTGCTGGAGGCTTCCATCCTCAGCACCTGCAACCGGCTGGAGATCTACACCCTGCTGCGCCATCCGGAGCAGGGCGTGACGGCGGTGGGAACCTTTCTGAGTGAGGTGTCGGGCCTGGAGCTCGGCGATCTCACGCCGCACCTGTTCACCTACCACCACGAGGAGGCCGTGGCCCACCTGATGCGGGTGGCCGCCGGCCTCGATTCGCTGGTGCTGGGGGAGGGCCAGATCCTCTCCCAGGTGAAGAAGATGTACCGGCTCGGCCAGGAGCATCGCTCGATCGGGCCGATCCTCAACCGCCTGCTCAACCAGGCCGTGAGCACCGGCAAGCGGGTGCGCACCGAGACCAACCTCGGCACCGGCGCCGTGTCGATCAGTTCGGCGGCCGTGGAGCTGGCCCAGCTGAAGGTGGGCCAGGCCCGCGGTGTGGACGACCTGGTGCCCCTCGATCAGGAGCAGATCGCCGTGGTGGGGGCCGGCCGCATGGCCCGCCTGCTGCTGCAGCACCTGCAGGCCAAGGGGGCCAGGGGCGTGGTGCTGCTCAACCGCACCGTGGAGCGGGCTGAGCAGATGGCGGCCGACTTTCCCGCCCTGCCCGTGCAGTGCCGCCCCCTCAGCGACCTCGACCACTGCCTCAGCACCTGCTCGCTGGTGTTCACCAGCACGGCCGCCGATGAGCCGATCATCGACGCCGAGCGCCTGGGCCGGCTCAACCGTCGCTCCTCGCTGATGCTCGTCGACATCGGCGTGCCCCGCAACATCGCCGCCGATGTGGCCGGACTGGCCGGGGTCGAGTCGTACGACGTGGACGACCTGCAGGAGGTGGTGACCCGCAACCAGGAGGCCCGCCGCGAGATCGCCGCCGAGGCCGAGGGGCTGCTGCAGGAGGAGGGGCGCCAGTTTCTGGAGTGGTGGGACGGCCTGGAGGCCGTGCCGATCGTCAACCGGCTGCGGCTGCAGCTGGAGGACATCCGCGAGCAGGAACTGCAGAAGGCCCTCAGCCGCATGGGGCCCGATCTCTCTGCCCGGGAGCGCAAGGTGGTGGAGGCCCTGAGCAAGGGCATCATTAACAAAATTCTGCATACTCCCGTCACCAATCTGCGTGCGCCTCAGCCGCGTCAGCAGCGCCATGTGGCCATGAAAGTGGTCCAGGATCTGTTCGAGCTGCACGACGGCTCGGCCGAGGCCTGAATCCCTGAGGCGTCCCTGGGCGCAGGCCCGAGATCGGCGGCGGCAGCACGGCACCTGCCCGTGCGGCAGTGCGCCTGGACGCCTGTCTTTTTGACCCAATGTGCCGCGCCACGCAGCGTTGCAGCGAGGTCATCACCTAGCGTTTCCACAACCCGAAGGTTCCTGGGGAAGTGGTGATGAAGCGTGTTCTGGCCATCATTCTCGGCGGTGGCGCCGGCACCCGCCTCTACCCCCTCACCAAGACCCGCGCCAAGCCCGCCGTGCCCCTGGCCGGCAAGTATCGACTGATCGATATTCCCATCAGCAACTGCATCAACTCCGGCATCAACAAGATGTACGTGTTGACGCAGTTCAACAGTGCTTCGCTGAATCGCCACCTTACCCAGAGCTATAATCTCTCGGCCGGTTTCGGTCAGGGTTTTGTGGAGGTGCTGGCGGCCCAGCAGACCCCCGAGAGCCCAAGCTGGTTTGAAGGCACCGCCGACGCGGTGCGCAAATACCAGTGGCTGTTCCAGGAGTGGGATGTGGACCACTACCTGATCCTTTCCGGCGACCAGCTCTACCGGATGGACTACAGCCTGTTCGTGGATCACCACATCCAGACCGGCGCCGACATCAGCATCGGCGCCCTGCCGGTGGATGCTGCCCAGGCCGAGGGCTTCGGCCTGATGCACACCGAAGGCGCCGGCCGCATCCACGAATTCCGTGAGAAGCCCAAGGGGGACGACCTCAAGGCCATGTGGGTCGACACCTCACGCCTGGGGCTCTCGCCTGAGGAGGCCCTGAAGCGGCCCTACCTCGCCTCGATGGGCATCTATGTGTTCAGCCGCGACACCCTGTTCGACCTGCTGACCAACAACCCCACCGCCACCGATTTCGGCAAGGAACTGATCCCGACGGCCCTCGAGCGCGGCGACAACCTGCAGAGCTTCCTGTTCGACGACTACTGGGAGGACATCGGCACCATCGGCGCCTTCTACGAGGCCAACATGGCCCTGACCGACCAGCCCAATCCCGCCTTCTCCTTCTACGACGAGAAGTTTCCGATCTACACCCGGCCCCGCTACCTGCCGCCGAGCAAGCTGCTCGATGCCCAGGTCACCCAGTCGATCGTGGGCGAGGGCTCGATGCTCAAGGCCTGCAGCATCCACCACTGCGTGCTGGGGGTGCGGACCCGGGTGGAGGACGAGGTGGTGCTGCAGGACACCCTGGTGATGGGGGCGGACTACTTCGAGTCGAGCGAGGAGCGGGCCGTGCTGCGGGAGCGGGGCGGCACCCCGATCGGCGTCGGCCGGGGCACCACGGTGCGGCGCGCCATCCTCGACAAGAACGTGCGCATCGGCCGCAACGTCACCATCGTCAACAAGGACCACGTCGAGGAGGCGGACCGCCCCGAGCTGGGCTTCTACATCCGCAACGGCATCGTGGTGGTCGTCAAGAACGCCACCATCGCCGACGGCAGCGTGATCTGAGCCCGCCGCGGCGCCGGCTCGGTGCGGTCTCTCTCACAGAGGCCCCCGAGTTCCAGCGCCGCCGCGGTGCCCTCGCCACACTGAGGCCAGTCAGCACAGGCAGTCGCCTTCGATGGACAAGGCCCACTTCGGTCTGATCGGCCTGGGAGTGATGGGGGAGAACCTGGTGCTCAATGCTGAGCGCAACGGGTTCTCCTGCGTCGTCTACAACCGCACCACTGCCAAGACCGAGGAGTTCCTCGCCGGCCGTGGGGCCGGCAAGCGGATCATCGGCTCCACCACCCTGGAGGACTTCATCGCCAAGCTGGAGCGGCCGCGCCGCATCCTGATGATGGTGAAGGCCGGCCAGCCGATCGACGACCTGATCGCCACCCTCTCGCCCCTGCTGGAGGAGGGTGACCTGCTGATCGACGGCGGCAACTCCCTCTACACCGACACCGAGCGGCGGGTGGCGGAGCTCGAGAGCAAGAGCTTCGGCTACATCGGCATGGGCGTCTCGGGCGGTGCCAAGGGCGCCCTGGAGGGGCCGAGCATGATGCCCGGTGGCACCCGCAGCGCCTATGAGGCGATCGAGCCGCTGGTGCGCAAGATGGCGGCCCAGGTCGACGATGGTCCCTGCGTCACCTACATCGGTCCGGGCGGCGCCGGCCATTTCGTCAAGACGGTGCACAACGGCATCGAGTACGGCATCGAGCAGGTGCTGGCCGAGGTCTACGACCTGCTGAAGCGCAACGCCGGCCTTGACGGTGACGCCATGGCCGATGTGCTCGGCCAGTGGAACGCCACCGAGGAGTTGGCGTCGTTCCTGGTGGAGATCACCGAGGTTTGCCTGCGCACCAAGGATCCCGAGAGTGGCGCCGATCTGGTGGAGCTGATCGTGGATGCCGCCGGCCAGAAGGGCACGGGCCTCTGGACGGTGGTGAGTGCCCTGGAGATGGGCGTGCCCGTCCCCACCATCTACGCCGCCCTGAATGCGCGGGTGCTCAGTTCCCAGCGGGCCGAGCGCATCGCCGCCGCCCCCGTGCTGCCCGCACCTCCGGCCCACGCCATCGACCTTGGCAGCCCCGCCGACGCCATGGCGCCCCTGCAGGATGCGGCCGTGCTGGCGGCCATCGCCAGCTATGCCCAGGGCATGGCCCTGCTGCAAGAGGCGTCCGTCCTGCACGACTACCACCTCGACATGGCGGCCATCGGCCAGATCTGGAAGGGGGGCTGCATCATCCGGGCGCGTCTGCTGCAGCGCATCCAGAACGCCTACACCGCCAATCCCGCGCTGCCCAACCTGCTGGTGGATCCCTGGTTCGCCGAGCAGGTGAACCGGCGCCTGCCCGGTCTGCGCCAGGTGGTGGCCGGTGCCGCCCTGGCTGGGATCCCCGTGCCCTGCCTGAGCAGCACCCTCGACTACATCGACAGCTACCGCAGCCCGCGCCTGCCCCAGAACCTGGTGCAGGCCATGCGCGACTGCTTCGGGGCCCACACCTACGAGCGGGTCGACCGTCCCGGCAGCTTCCACACCGAATGGTTGCCGTGAGCTGGTGGCCCTGCCGCACCCTGGCCATGCTGGGGGTCGCTGCGGCCTGACGCCATGAGCCAATCCCCCGCGCGCTACAGGCTCGAGGTGGCCCCAGGCCCCGACGACCTGGCCCGCCGCGCCGCCCAGCGCATCGCCACCGCGATCGATCTGGCCCTCGAGGAGCGCGACCGCTGCCAGATCGCCCTCTCGGGCGGCACCACGCCCGCCGCCGCCTACCGGCTGCTGGGCCTGGAGCACCTGCCCTGGGATCGGGTCGATGTGTTGCTGGGCGATGAGCGCTGGGTGCCGGCCTCCGATCCCGCCAGCAATGCCCGCCTGCTGGCCGAGACGCTGCTGGCCCAGGAGCCGGGCCGCCAGGCCCGCTTCCACCCGGTGCCCACGGAGCTGGAGAGTCCCGCCGCCTCCGCCGAGGCCTTCGACGCCCTGGTGCGGCAGCTGTGTCCGGGGGATCCGCCCGTGTTCGATCTGATGCTGCTGGGCCTGGGGGATGACGGCCACACGGCCTCCCTGTTTCCCGGCAGCGCAGCCACGGCGGTGCGGGATCGGGCCGTGACCGTGGGCCAGGGCAAGGGTCTGGAGCGCATCACCCTCACCGCGCCCGTGCTCAGCGCTGCCCGCCAGGTGATCGTGCTGGTGAGCGGTGCCGGCAAGCGCCAGGCCCTGGAGCGGCTGCTGGATCCGGCCGAATCCCCGGAGCGCACTCCGGCCCGGCTGGTGCAGCCCCGCAGCCCCGTGCTGGTGCTGGCCGATGCCGCCGCCGCCGAGGGGGTGCCTGCGCCAGGCTGAGGCCCTGGTCCCGGCCATCCCGGGAGTCGCCCTCGCTGCCCTGCCGATGGATCTGCCGCCCCCCGCCCCAGCGCCGTCCAGTCCGGCCACTGCCGTTGGTCCAGCAACGTCCGCGCCGCTGGTGGTGGTGGCCGGGGATGGCTTCGCCGGCTGGCAGAGCCTCAACGACACGATCATGGGGGGCCGCAGCCAGGGCCAGTGCCGCAGCGGCTCCGAGGGGCTGGTGATGGAGGCCGAGGTGATCGAGCAGGGCGGCGGCTTCGTGAGCTGCCGCTCGCCCCAGTTCGCCCCCCCCCTGGACCTCTCCGCCTACGGCGCCCTGCAACTGGAGCTGGAGGGCGATGGCCGCCGCTACAAGCTGGCGATCGCCTGCGCCGATGGCCTGGCGGGCCTCACGGAGCTGATCCCCGGCGGCCTGCGCTGGGTGGCCGAATTCGCCACCAATGCCTCGGGCGTGAGCGTGATCACGATCCCCTTCAACCGGCTCACGCCGAGTGTGCGGGCCAAGCCGGTGCAGGGGCTGCCCCTGGGGGCCCCGCTGCGCTTCGAGGCCGGTCGCATCACCCGGCTGCAGCTGCTGCACTCCAAGTTCGGCGATGCGGGCGGGCTGAATCCGGGCTTCCGGCCCGGGCCCCTGCGGCTCGGCATCCGGGCGATCCGCGCCGTGCCCTGAACGGCCCACACCAGCTCGCCTCCTCCCCCGCCTTCGCCATGCTCCCCGCCGTGCCTGACGATCTGGCGCCCTTCCTGGCCCTGGTGGCGGCTGCCGCCGACCTCTGCCTCAAGCCCTGCCGCCATGGCGTGCGCTTCCGCGACCCCGAGCCCGCCGCTGCCGCCCCGAGCGACTGCTGCCTGCGGATCGAGGCCCGCGATCCCGGAGGGGAGCGCTGCGAGGCCGCCGATGTGGAGCTGGAGATCTACCGCAGCGGCACGGAGCTGAACCTGATGCTCAGCCGCTGCGCCGATCCCGAGGCCCCGCTGCTGTGGCACGGCAGCCATGCCGTGTGGATGGATGGCACCAGTGGTGAGCGCTGCGGCCGCCCCGCGGACGGGGCGGCCCTGGAGGCCCTCGCCCGCCGTATCCGGGCCCTGGTCAGCGGCGACTGAGGCCTGGCGGGCTCGGCCCCTGCGCCGCGTCGACCGGGTTCAGGCGTCCGGCTGGTCGGTCACGGCGCCCTTGCTGCTGCTGCTCACCTGGCGGGCGTACTTGCCCAGCACGCCTGTCCTGTAGCGGGGCTCGGGCTTGACCCAGGCGGCGCGGCGGCGGGCCAGCTCGGCGTCGTCCACGTTGAGCTGGATCAGCAGCTGGTTGGCATCCACGGTGATGCTGTCGCCCTCCTGCACCAGGCCGATGGTGCCGCCCACGGCGGCCTCGGGGGCCACATGGCCCACCACCAGGCCGAAGGAGCCGCCGGAGAAGCGGCCGTCGGTGATCAGGGCCACCGAATCCAGCAGGCCCTGGCCCACGATCGCGGCCGTGGGGCTCAGCATCTCGCGCATGCCCGGGCCACCGACGGGCCCCTCCTGGCGCACCACCACTACATCGCCGGGGTTGATCTGCTTGTCGAGGATCGCCGCCAGGCAGGTCTCCTCGCTCTCGAACACGCGGGCGGGGCCTGTGATCACCGGGTTCTTGACGCCGCTGATCTTGGCCACGGCGCCCTCCTCGGCCAGGTTGCCCCTGAGGATCGCCAGGTGGCCCTTGGCGTAGAGGGGGTTGCTGAGCGGGCGGATCACGTCCTGGCCGGCCGGCGGCTCGGCGGGCACCTCCGCCAGAACGTCCCGCAGGGTCTTGCCCTCGATCGTCTTGCAGTCGCCGTGGAGCAGGCCGGCGTCGAGCAGCAGCTTCATCACCTGGGGGATGCCGCCGGCCTGGTGCAGATCCACGGTCACGTAGCGGCCGCTGGGCTTGAGGTCGCAGATCACCGGCACCCGCTGGCGGATCGTCTCGAAGTCGTCGATGTTCAGATCCACGCCGGCGGTGCGGGCCACGGCCAGCAGGTGCAGCACGGAGTTGGTGGAGCCGCCCACCGCCATGATCACGCTGATGGCGTTTTCGAACGCCTCGCGGGTCATCAGATCGCGCGGGCAGATGTTGGCCTTGATGGCCTCGGCCAGCACTTCGGCGCTGCGGGCGGCACTGTCGGCCTTCTCGGGATCCTCGGCCGCCATGGTGGAACTGTTGGGCAGGCTCAGCCCCATCGCCTCGAAGGCGGCGCTCATCGTGTTGGCGGTGAACATGCCGCCGCAGCTGCCGGCGCCGGGGCAGGCGTTCTTCTCGATGGCGGTGAGTTCCTGCTCGTCGATCTTGCCGCCGCTGAACTGGCCCACCGCCTCAAAGGCGCTCACCACGGTGAGGTCGCAGGCACCGAGCTTGCCCGGTTTGATCGTGCCGCCATACACAAAGATGGCGGGGACGTTCATGCGGGCCATCGCCAGCATGGCGCCCGGCATGTTCTTGTCGCAGCCGCCGATCGCCAGCAGCGCATCCATGCTCTGGCCGTTGCAGGCGGTTTCAATCGAGTCGGCGATCACCTCACGGCTCACCAGGGAGTACTTCATCCCCTCGGTGCCCATCGAGATGCCGTCGCTCACCGTGATGGTGCCGAACATCTGCGGCATGGCGCCGGCGGCATGGGCCGCCTCCTCGGCGCGGCGGGCGAGGTCGTTGAGCCCCAGGTTGCAGGGCGTGATCGTGCTGTAGCCGTTGGCGATGCCGATGATCGGCTTGCTGAAGTCGCCGTCGCCGAAGCCCACGGCCCGCAGCATGGCGCGGTTGGGGGAGCGCTGGATCCCCTGGGTGATGGCGGCGGAGCGGAGCATGGCCGGCGGCGGTGTCTGCTGGGAAACCTACCGAGCGGCGCCCCCGGGCCTGGGTGCCCTCAGCCGCCGCTGCCCAGGCCCTCCAGCTGGCGGCGCACGTCGTCGATGGCCCGGTTGAGCTGCTGCACCTTGTCCTGCAATTCCGAATCCAGCACCGGCCGCCGGCTGGTCTCCACCTCGTCGCCGTCGCCGCTGGAGAGGCGTGAGAGCTGCAGGTTGCGTTCCCGCCGCTGGCGCTGCTGCCGCTTCTCCGTCTCCGAGAGCAGCCACCAGGCGAGTCCGGCGGCACCGAGCACGGCCCCGGCCAGGGTGCTCAGCAGGAGGCTGGAGCTGCTCTCGCGGTTGGCCATCGCTGCCGGGACTGGGCTGGACTGCGCTTCAGCCTAGGGATCGCGGCCCCGCCGGGCCAGGACCCGTCATCAGCCGCAGGCCCTCTGTCGCCAGCCCTGATCCGCCAGCCCTCAGCTGCCGGCAGGTGCGCTGTCGGGCGCGGTGCCATAGAGTCGATCGCCCGCATCGCCCAGGCCGGGCACGATCCGGAAGGCGGCGTCCAGCTCGGCGTCGATGCAGGCGGTGTAGAGCGTCAGGTCCGCGAAGCGCTCCCCCAGCACCTTCAGGCCCGGGCTGGCCGCCAGGGCGCTGATCACCCGCAGCCGCTGGCCGCTCACCCCTTTGGCCTCCAGCCGCTCCAGCACCTGCAGCAGCGTGCCGCCGGTGGCGACCATCGGATCGAACACCAGCACGCCGGCGTTGGCGGGAATGGTCGCGGGCAGCTTGTCGAGGTAGCAGTGGGCCTCGCCGCTGGCCTCGTCGCGCACCAGGCCGATGTGGGCCACCTGGGCCGCCGGCAGCACCGTGCGGCCGCCCTCCCAGAGGCCCAGGCCGGCCCGCAGGATCGGCACCACCAGGATCGGCACCGACGCGTCCACCACGGTGCCCTCCGTCTCGGCCAGGGGGGTCTGCACCGGCACGCGCCGGTGGGGGATCCAGTCCCGCAGGGCCTCATAGGTGAGCCAGCGGCCCAGTTCGGCCATGGCGGTGGCGAACAGGGCCGGTGGCGTCTGCTGATCCCGCAGCACGGTGAGCCACTGGCCGATCAGGGGATGGGGGGGGACGACCACCCTCAGGGACATGCTCATCGGGTCGCGCTGCGGTGGATCGCTGCCATAGCTTGAGCCGACCAAGCTAGTTCTGCGGTGCTGCCCCCCTTCGCCGGTTCGCGGCTCTCCCAGCTCCTGGGCTGCCAGCTCCTGGCCCGCCAGCGCCTGGTCCGCCGCCTGTTCGGCCTGCTGCTGCCGCTGCTCCTGGTGCTCGGCGCCGCCCTGGGCACGGCGGCCCCGGCGGCTGCGATCACGGCCCCGGAACTGCGCGGCCAGCGCAGCCTGCAGGACCTCCAGAGCGACATGCACGGCCGCAACCTGCAGAAGCAGGAGTTCCTCAAGGCCAACCTGCAGGGCTTCGACCTGAGCGACACCGACCTGCGGGGCGCCGTGTTCAACACGGCCAACCTGCAGCAGGCCAACCTGCGCGGCGCCGACCTGGGCGACGTGGTGGCCTACGCCAGCCGTTTTGACGGCGCCGACCTCTCCGGTGCCGTGCTGCGTAACGCCATGTTGATGCAGAGCAAGTTCACGGACGCCGTGATCGCGGGGGCCGACTTCAGCGATGCGGTGCTGGATCTGCCCCAGCAGAAGGCCCTCTGCGCCAGGGCCAGCGGCACCAATCCCCGCACCGGCGTCGACACCCGCGACTCCCTCGCCTGCCGCTGAGGGTCGGCTCCGCGCCAAACAGCTTTCAGGGGGTGCCTAGATTGCGGCTTCCGGTTCCGCTGGGGATCAGCCAGCGGAGGTAACGGGGAAAGTCCGGTGGGGTTCTGGCGTCTGCCAAGGTCCGAGTCCGGCGCTGTCCCGCAGCTGTGAAGGGCCGCACCCCCCAGGGGCCGCGTCCCCAGTCAGAACGCCCACCGGAAGCCCACCCCATCCCTGGCGCGGACCAGCTTTCCGGATGACCAACCTTCGCCTCAGCGCGGCACTCCCGATCGGGGTGGCCGCCCTCTCCCTGCTGGCCACAGCGCCGGCCTCGGCCCATCACCTGATGGAGGCCTTCCAGCTCACGCCCTCACCGCTGAGCGGTCTGCTCAGTGGCCTGGGCCACCCGCTGCTGGGGCCCGACCACCTGCTGTTCCTGCTGGCCCTGGGCCTGGTGGGTCTGCAGCGCCCCACCCGCTGGGTGCTGGGCCTCCTCGCCACGGGCCTTTCCTCTTCCCTGCTGGGCCTGGCCCTGCCCGGCCTTCCCGGCGCTGAGCTGCTGGTGGCCCTGTCGCTGGTGGTGGTGGGCCTGGTGCAGCTGGGCCGCCTGCCCGCCGGGCTGCTGCTGCCCGCCTTCGCGCTGCACGGCTACGTGCTCAGCGAGGCGGTGCTGGGCTGGGAGCCCACATCGGTTGGCTTCTATCTGCTGGGCCTGCTGATCAGCCAGGGGCTGCTGCTGGCCGGCTCGCTCACCCTGGTGCGCCGCTGGGCCGCCGGGCTGAGTGGGGCCAACCTGCGGCTGGCGGCCGGTGTGCTGATCGGCGTGGGCGCCAGTTTCACCTGGACCGCCCTGGTGCCCTGAACGTGAGCACCCCAACCCAGACGCGCCTGCCGGTCACCGTGGTGACGGGCTTCCTCGGCGCCGGCAAGTCGACCCTGCTGCGCCACCTGCTGCTCACCAGCGGCTTGCGCCTGGCCGTGCTCGTGAACGAGTTCGGCGAGGTGGGCATCGATGGTGACTTGATCCGCAGCTGCGGCTTCTGCCCCGAGGAGGAGCTGGAGGGCCGCGTGGTGGAGCTGGCCAACGGCTGCCTCTGCTGCACCGTGCAGGACGAGTTCCTGCCCACCATGCAGACCCTGCTGCAGCGGGCCGACCAGCTGGACGGGATCGTGGTGGAGACCAGCGGCCTGGCCCTGCCGGCGCCGCTGGTGCAGGCCTTCCACTGGCCCGAGATCCGCACCCGCACCCGCGTCAGCGGCGTGGTGACCGTGGTGGACGGCGAGGCCCTGTCCGCCGGCAGCGTCGTGGGCGACGCCTCGGCCCTGGAGGCCCAGCGCCAGGCCGACCCCAGCCTCGACCACCTCAGCGCCATCGAGGATCTGTTCGACGACCAGCTCCAGGCCGCCGATCTGGTGCTGGTGAGCCGGGCTGACCAGGTGGCGGCCCCGCGACTGGCCGAGCTCCGCTCCGAGCTGGAGCAGCGGCTGCGTCCGGGTGTGTCGGTGCTGGCGATGGAGCGGGGCCAGGTGCCCGCTGCCCTGCTGCTGGGCCTGGACCGTGCTGCCGCTGCCCCCGACGCCCACGGACACCATCACGACGACGATCACGGCGACGACGACCACCACCACGATCACGCCGATCACCATCACGCTCACGACCACCACGACCACACCCATGTGGCGATGGAGTCGGCGGCGGTGCGGCTGGAGGGGGCCTTCGAGCGCAGCCGGCTGGAGGCGCTGCTGCGCCAGCAGATCGTCGAGCAGTCGATCCTGCGGCTGAAGGGTCGGGCCTGGCTGCCGGGCAAGCTCCAGCCCCTGCAGATCCAGGCGGTGGGCCCGCGGCTGGAGTGCTGGTTCGACCCCCGCAGCGGCGCCGGCGCCAGCGAGCCCTCGGCCCCCGGCCTGGAGCTGGTGGCCCTCGGCCTCAGCCTCGACGGCCTGGCCCTGGAGCGGGCCCTGGCCGGTCTGCTGGCCTGAGCCGGCCCGGCCTCAATCGAGGGGAAACTCGCCGCGGGCGCAGACCCCATCCCAACAGAGGGCGCGATCCGGCTGCCAGGCGGGCACCACCGCCCGCCCGGGTCCCGCCCCGCTGCTGAGGGTGATCGCGCCCCGACCGTCGCTGCGGAATTCCAGCCGGCGGCTGCCCACCTGCAGCCACCAGTGCTCGCCTGCCCGGGCGATGGTCATCGTGCAGGCCCGCCAGGTCCCGTCGCCGAGGCGGCATTCCATCGGCAGCTCCTGCTGCGCCCTGGCCGGTGCCGCGAGCAGGGTCTGGACCGCCGCGGCGAGCGCCAGGGTCTGCAGGCCGAGCCGGCGCCATCCCAGGCCATCCCGTCCCAGACCGCTCCATCCCCGCCGGCGCAGGCCGACCGGACGGGATCCCCGTGGGCTGGAGTTGCCCTGATGCGATCTGGAGGTGGGACGGCGGGCGTCCATGGCCCTTCCGGTGGAGTACCTCCAACCTGACCAGCGGCAAGGGGGCAGGGGGCCCGGCCTGCCAAGATTTAACAAACCTCGTGCAGCTCAGGTGCCCCGTTTCTCCGCCCGCGTGCTGGTCTCGCTGAGGCCTTCGGTCCTGGATCCGGCCGGGGAGGCCACCCGGGCCGCCGCCGCCCGCCTCGGCGTGGATGGCGTGACCCGCCTGCGCATCGGCAAGGCGGTGGAGGTGGAGCTGGAGGCCCCCGATGCGGCCAGCGCCCGCGAGCGCCTGGAGCTGCTCAGCGATCGCCTGTTCGCCAATCCCGTGATCGAGGACTGGAGCCTCGAGCTGGCCGACCCCGCCCCCGAGGCCTGAGCATGACCCTCGGTGTGGTGGTGTTCCCCGGTTCCAACTGTGACCGGGACGTGCAGTGGGCGGCCCAGGGCTGCCTCGGCATCGCGACCCGCTTCCTCTGGCATGAGGAGCGCGACCTCA
Organism: Synechococcus sp. GreenBA-s; assembly: GCF_024345855.1. Classification (GTDB taxonomy): domain Bacteria; phylum Cyanobacteriota; class Cyanobacteriia; order PCC-6307; family Cyanobiaceae; genus Vulcanococcus. The sequence continues at coordinate 18,186 of NZ_JAGQBX010000034.1, forward strand.
GTGGCCTGGGGGCCGTGGTGATCCCCGGTGGCTTCAGCTACGGCGACTACCTGCGCTGCGGGGCCATCGCCCGCTTCGCGCCGTTGCTGCAGGAGGTGGCGGCCTTTGCGGAGCGGGGCGGCCGCGTGCTCGGCATCTGCAACGGCTTCCAGGTGCTCACCGAGATGGGCCTGCTGCCGGGAGCCCTGACCCGCAACGAGAAGCTGCACTTCCTCTGTGAACCGGCCCGCCTGCGGGTGGAGCCGGGCGCCTGCGCCTGGCTGCAGGGCTATGCCAGCGGCGAGGAGGTGACCTTCCCCATCGCCCACGGCGAGGGCCGCTACCAGATCGATCCCGACCAGCTCCAGGCCCTGGAGGACAACGGCCAGGTGGTGCTGCGCTACAGCCGCAACCCCAATGGCTCGGTGGGGGATGTGGCCGGTCTCACCAACGCGGCGGGCAACGTGCTGGGCCTGATGCCCCACCCGGAGCGGGCCTGTGATCCCGCCACCGGCGGCATCGACGGCCGACGCCTGCTGGCCAGCCTGTTGGGCTGAGGCCGATGCGCCGCCGGGAGCTGCTGCGCCTCTCCCTGGGCACGGCTTCAGCCCTGGTCACCGGCCCTGCTCTGGCCCGCAGTCCCTCCCGCGCCGGCTGGCCTGCCCCCCTGGCTCCCGGCAGCCGCATCGCCGCCCTGGCCCCCGGCACCTGGCTGGAGTCCGGCGACGACGGCCTTGCCCTGCTGCGGCGCCGCTGCGCGGAGCAGGGCTGGATCCTGCAGACACCCCGCGAGCTCTTCGGCCGCTGGCGCTGGTTCTCCGGCTCCGATGCGGTGCGGGCTGAGGCCCTGCGCCGCGCCTGGGCCGACAGCGCCGTGCAGGCCCTGTTCTACGTGGGTGCCGGCTGGGGCAGCGCCCGCCTGCTGGAGCAGGGCTTGGTGCTGCCGCCCGGGCCGCGCTGGACGGTGGGCTTCTCCGATTGCAGCGCCCTGCTGCTGGCCCAGCGGGCGGCGGGCAGCCTGGGGGCCATCCACGGCTGGTTCGGCGGCGATGAGCCCCAGTGGCGCCGCCTGGCGGCGCTGCTGCGGGGCGAGGCCGTGGCGACCCTGCAGGGCCGGGGCCACGGGGTCGGACCCCAGGGGAGCGCCGCCCTGGGGTTCGGCCTCCAGGCGACTGCCGTGGCCGAGGGCCCGCTGGTGGTGAGCAACCTCACGATCGCCACCTCCCTGATCGCTACCCCCTGGCTGCCCTCCCTGCAGGGCTGCGTGCTCGTGCTCGAAGACACTGGAGAAGCTCCCTACCGCATCGACCGCCTGCTCACCCAGTGGCGCAGCTCCGGCCTGCTGCGCGGCGTGCGGGGCATCGGCCTGGGCCGCTTCGACTGGGCCCGCGACGACATCCTCCCCGGCGACTTCGCCATGGAGGAGATCCTGCTGGAGCGCCTGGCTCCGTTGGGGGTGCCGCTGGTGAGCGGTCTGGCGGTGGGCCATGGCCGGCAGAATCTGGCCCTGCCCCTGGGCCGCCGCTGCCGCCTCGATGCCGGGGCCGGCACGCTCACCCTGCTGGACTGACGGGCGCCGGCGCCGGATCCCAACACAATCCCAACAAAAAGGGGCCCCTGCGGGCCCCTCGTCGCGTCTGGCTCAGCCGACCCGTCTCAGTTGACGGCGGCGAAGAACTCCTTGCTGCCCACGGGATCGGGCTTCATGGTCTTCTCGCCGGGGGTCCAGTTGGCGGGGCACACCTCGTCGGGGTTGCTGCGGATGTACTGGAAGGCCTGCAGCACCCGCAGGGTCTCGTCGACGCTGCGGCCCACGGGCAGGTTGTTGATGGTGCTGTGCATGATCACACCATCGGGATCGATGATGAACAGGCCGCGCAGGGCCACGCCGGCGTCCTCATCGAGCACCTCGTAGGCGCTGGCGATGTCCTTCTTGAGGTCGGCCACCAGGGGGTAGGCGATGTCGCCGATGCCGCCGTTCTTGCGCTCGGTCTGGATCCAGGCCAGGTGGGAGAACTGGCTGTCCACGGACACGCCCAGCACCTCGGTGTTGCGGCTGGAGAAGTCGCTGTAGCGGTCGGAGAAGGCGGTGATCTCCGTGGGGCACACGAAGGTGAAGTCCAGCGGGTAGAAGAACAGCACCACGTACTTGCCGCGGTACTGGGACAGGGTCACTTCCTTGAACTCCTGATCCACCACGGCGGTGGCGGTGAAGTCAGGGGCCTGCAGGCCGACGAGCCGGGTCATGGCGAGAACGATGGAGGGGTTGCGGAACCGGGAACGCTCCTTCGCGGCACCCGAGCGGGGCCAGGCACCAGCCTCCGTTGGCAGGCTTTGCGAAGGCGGACCGACTTCCAGTTGACGCGGTAACAACTTATCACGGATCCCTGGTCCACTGCCGTGGCCATAGGCTGGTGGCACCTCCATGACAGCCCCGATGGCCTGGGACCCGGCCGTGCTGCGCAAGTACAACTCCACTGGCCACTTCCGGCTGCTGAACCAGGTGCGCAGCGAGCTCAGGGCCAACCCGATCCAGCGGCCCGCCGAGGGCGGCACCGCCCGCACCGCCAGCGGCCTAGTGCGCCCGTCGGTGTCGCGGGCCCGGGATCTGCGCGGCGACGGCGGCCGCCGCCGCGGCTCGTCCTCCCAGTCGCGCTGATCAGGCCTCGATCGTGATCACGCGGTTGCGGCCCTGCTGCTTGGCCGCGTACAGGCCCGTGTCGGCCCGGGCGATCAGCGCATCCACATCCTCTCCGGACTCGATCAGGGTCACGCCGATGCTGAGGCTGGAGGACACCCGCTCGCCCAGCACCGGGATCGGCTCGGCCGCAGCGCGGCGGATCTTCTCGGCGATGGCCAGCGCATCCGCCATCCCCCCCACGCCCATCAGCGCCACCACCAGCTCGTCGCCGCCCATCCGGGCCGCCAGGTCGTCGTCGCGAATGCAGCGCCGCAGCCGTTCGGCCTGGGTGCGCAGCACCTGATCGCCCGCCAGATGGCCGTGCTGGTCGTTGATCTGCTTGAAGTGATCCAGGTCGCAGAACAGCAGGGCGGCGCGGCCCTCGCCCTGGCGGCGGCTGCCGCTGAACCGGCTCAGACGCTCCAGCATCTCGCGCCGGTTGAGCAGGCCGGTGAGCACGTCGAAGTTGGCCTCCTGCTGGAGCTGTTGCTCGGCGATCACCTCCAGGTCCACGGTCCGGAACGTGCTCACCAGGCCATCGACCGTGCCGTCGCTGCGGCGGTAGCTGCTGAGGTGGCTCTCGACCCAGTGGATGCTGCCGCCCTTCGCATACACCCGATCGCGGGCCACCACCGACTCGCCGCGCTGCAGCCGCTGCAGGTTGCTCCGGTAGGTCTCGGAGTCGGGGCCATCCACCAGAAAGCGGGTGCCGTTCTGGCCGATCCACTCCTCGGGCGTCCAGCCCAGCATCGCTGTCAGGGACGGCGAGACCCACAGCACGGTGCCGTCCTCGGCCATCCGCATCACCACATCCAGCATGTTGAGGGCCAGCAGGCGGTAGTCCTCCTCGGAGCGGGCCAGCTGCTCGGCGGCCCGGCGGCGCTCGCTCACATCCCGCCAGGTGAAGCTGAGGTTGCCGGCCACCTGCACCATGCGCACGTCCAGGTAGACATCGCCGTCCGCCAGTTCGTGCTCGGGGTAGTGGAACTCGTCGAGGCTGATGCCCTGGCCGCCCTCGATCGCCTGCCGCGCCAGATCCAGCAGCCCGGTGGCGGCGATGCCCGGCAGTACCGCCAGCAGGGTGCGCCCCAGCAGCTTCTCGCGCGTTCTGCCCAGCTCCACCAGGGATGCCCGGTTGGCCTCGAGGATGCGCAGGTCCACGATCAGCCCGAGCACGTCGCGCACGGGCTCCAGCAGCAGGTGGGGATCGATCAGCGAGTCGATCGTGGTGTGCAGCCGCGCCTGCTCCTCCTTGAGTTGCTCCTGGCTGCGGATCAGCTCGGTGATGTCGCTGATCTGGGCCAGCATCACCCGCACGCTGCCGTCGGGGTTGCGGATGCACGACATCGAGAGATCGCCCCAGCGCAGCGAGCCGTCGGGCCGCAGGAAGCGCTTGCGGATCCGGTAGGTGTCCAGCCGGCCCAGCTCCAGCTCCCGCGCCAGGGCCCGATCGATCTCCAGGTCGTCCGGGTGAGTGAGCTCCTGCCAGCTGCAGGCGAGCAACGTCTCCGCGTCGCGGCGGAAGAAGCTGCACAGGGCGGGGTTCACCTCCAGCAGCTCGCCCGTGCCCGGCCGGCAGAGGCACTGCCCCACCGCCGCGTTCTGCATCGACTGGCGGAACAGGGCATTGGCCTCCGCCAGCTCCCGCTCGGCCTGTTTGCGGCGCGTCACGTCGATGACCACGCCCTCCAGCACCACCGAACCGTCCTCGCGGCTGCGGGGCAGGGCCTCGGTCGAGACCCACAGCGGGCGGTGCTCGACCAGCAGTTGCCCCTCCCAGGTGAAGGGCTGGCGCTGCCTGTAGGCCTCCAGAAGACGCGCCCGTGCCTCCGGGGCGTCGCCGGGGTGCAGCAGCTGGAAGGGCAGGTTGCCATTGGCCTTCACCGGCTCCAGCTCCAGCCCCAGCATCTCCAGCAGGCGCCGGCTGGCGAACTCGAACACCGGCGTGCCATCGGCCGCAAAGCGCACCACGTAGGTGCCCGCCGGCATGTGATCGGTGAGCTCCAGCGCCAGGCGCTCGGTGCGGTGGCGCAGCTCCTCCAGCTCCGCCGCGCGGCGCCGGGCCTCTGTCACGTCCTTGGAGAAGCCGATCAGGCAGTCGTCCTGGCCCGGTCGTTGCAGCAGCAGCTTTTCCGAGAGGAACAGGCGCTCCTGCCCATCCGGGTCGCGCAGGTGTTCCTCCAGGGTCAGGGTGCCCCCCTGGTCAAACACCTGGGTGTCGCCGCCGGTGAGGGCCTCGGCCTCGCCGGGCGGCAGCAGCTCCCGGTCGGTGTGGCCCAGGATCTGCTCGATCGGCCGACCGAACTGGGCGGCCACCGGGGGATTCACGTAGACGTAACGCCCCTGCCGGTCCTTCATGTACACGTGGGCGTCGATGTGGCCCAGCACCGTGTCCAGCAGGGCCTTCTGGGAGGCCAGCTCCTGGGTGATGCGCACCTGCTCGGTGAGGTCGTAGTTGACGCCGAGCATGCGCAGGGGCTGGCCCTCCCGGTCGTAGGTGGTGTGGGAGACGGCCTGCAGGTGGTGCACGGAGCCATCGGGCCAGATCACCCGGAAGCGCGGGGCGTACTCCCGCTCGCCGCGCAGGGCCGCCTGGATCTCCCCCTCCGCGTAGGCCCGATCGTCTGGATGCACCGCATCGGCCCAGGCCTCGTAGGCGCCGCCGAAGTCGCCTGGATCGCGGCCGTAGAGCCGATACATCACCGGATCCCAGCTGAGCACGTTGGCCGGCACGTCCCAGTCCCACACGCCCACGATGCCGGCGGCGTTGGCGGCCTCCAGGTACTCGTTCCTCGCCATCAGGGCGGACACGTCGTCGAGCACCCACACCCGGCCGCTGAAACCCGGCTGCCGCAGGGCCGTGCAGCGCACCTGCAGATGGGTGGGGGCGGCGCTGAAGCGCCAGAGCTGGGGCCCGTCGCCGGTGTCGGTGGTCGTGGCGTCGCGGTTGATGGCGCGCCCGGCCAGCTCCTCCAGGGCCGCCAGCATCACCGGGGCCGGCAGTTCAGCGCTCTCCAGGCCCAGCAGGCGCACCGCCGCCGCGTTGGCCTCGGCCAGGCCGCTGCCGTCGTCGACCGACACAACGGCCTGCTCGATCTGGTTCAGCAGAGCCCGCAGGCGCAGGGTCGTCGGCTCCTGGCGCAGCTGCTGGCTCATGGCTGACTCCGCAGCAGCCGTGGCGGCCGGCCTGGTGCCCTCCCCTCAGCAGGCTCGCCCCCCATCCCGCCTCGCTGTTTCCGCAGGCCTCTGGGATCAGCCTAGTCATGGCGGTTGGTCCCAGACCCCCGCACTCCGGCCTGGGCCCGGTCACATCCGCTCACACCTCGGCCCTCGCCAGTCACGGTTGGGGTGTTGCCGGCCAGGGGCGGCTGGGCTGAGCATGGACCCACGCCCCAGCACGGGCGTTCCCCGGCGGGACTCGTCACCCTGCCCTTCTGTCTGATCCGGCGCGCTGCCTGCCCGGGCCCTGGCTGAACAAAGTCCAAAACGGCAGCAATCCCGACCACATCCCGGCTCCGGCCGGGATTCGATGGGCGTCGAAGCAGTTCCCCCGCACCTCTGCCATGGCCTACGAACCCGGGACCAGCGAATGCCGCCTGCTGATCGACAGCAAGGCCCAGATCGAGTCGGTGCTACTCAACCTTGCCAAGCTGGAGGACACGGAGGCCATTCGTGCCCAGCTCGTGGATGTCTACAACCAGCTCGAGGTCCGGCACGAGCGGCGCCGGGCCCAGCGCCAGGCCGTGGCGGCCGCCTGACCCCCTCGCGGCCCTGCGCCGCTGGGGGCCGCCTTCGGGTGTCCTGACCCTGATGGTGGCGGCAGCGCTGCTGGCCCAGGCGCCGGCCCATCGACCCGCTCCGCTGCCACCCCCACCCCCTCTTCAGGCCCAGCAGCCGATCCAGGCCGCCGACGCCCGCTTGCGCCAGCAGGGCTGGCGGCCGGATGCCGAGCAGAGTCCCAGTGGCTTCGAGCGCGAGCTGGCCGGCAATGGCCTGGCCAGCCTGGCGGCCTGCTCGGGCACCGGCCAGGGCTTCTGCCGCTACGACTACCGGCGCGGCCCCCAGCGACTGCTGCTGATCACGGTGCCCGGCCCCCGGGCCAGTGGCGGGGCCGGCGATGGCCGTGTGCTTCGCTGGCAGCTCGAATCCGCCCCCCTCCCCTGAGGCCGGCCCACCGCCCATGCGCTTCGACAACGACCAACGCCCCGCCTGGTTGAACTGGCTGTTCCTGGGGATCTTCCTGTGGTCGTCCTGGCAGCTGGCCGGGTTCTGGTTCCAGCAGCTGAACCGCTAGGGGTAGCGGTTCGGCACGAAGAACTGCTCGTTCATCGGCGGGCGCGCGTAGCCCTTGGCCGCCTTGCGCGGCGGCAGCTTCACCGCCGGTGGGGTCATGTCCTGGTAGGGGATCTTGCTGAGCAGGTGCTGGATGCAGTTCAGCCGCGCCCGCCGCTTGTCGTCAGCCTGCACCGTGAACCAGGGGGCCTCGGGGATGTTGGTGTGGGCGAACATCTCGTCCTTGGCGCGGGAGAAGTCCTCCCAGCGGTCCCTGGATTCCAGGTCCATCGGGCTGAGCTTCCAGCGCCGGGTGGGATCGTCGATGCGGGAGCGGAAGCGGGCCTCCTGCTCCTCATCGCTCACCGAAAACCAGTACTTGAGCAGCACGATGCCCGAGCGCACCAGCATCCGCTCGAACTCCGGACACGACTGCTCGAACTCCCGCAGCTGCGTTGGCGTGCAGAAGCCCATTACCCGCTCCACGCCGGCGCGGTTGTACCAGCTTCGATCGAAGATCACGATCTCCCCGGCGGCCGGGAAGTGCTCCACATAGCGCTGGAAATACCACTGGGTCCGCTCCTGGTCGGAGGGGGTGCCCAGGGCCACCACCCGGCAGCCGCGGGGGTTGAGCGGCTCGGTGACCCGTTTGATCGTGCCGCCCTTGCCGGCGGCATCACGCCCCTCGAACAGCACGATCAGGCGGAAGCCCGAGGCCTTCACCCAGTACTGCATCTTCACCAGCTCCTCCTGGAGCCGGCTCAGTTCCTTCTCGTAGAACTTGCGATCGAGCTTGCCGTTGCTCGACCCCGATTCCGCAGCCGGCTCCGGCGCGGCCACCCCGGGTAGGTCATCGAGCTGGGAGGAGGGGTAGTAGCGATCGCTGAAGCGACCGTGGCGGGGCAGCAGCGTGGCGGCGTTGAAGCTCGCCGCTGCCTTCGCCGCTGCCTTCGTCGCTGCCTTCGTGGCGGCCTTCGAGGTTGAGGCCTTGCCCTTGTGCTTGTCCTTCTTGCCCATGGCCGGATGTTAGGGAGAGTTTCCCGGCGCGCCATCGGGCCCCTGGCGCCAGCGCCCCCAGCGCCCCCAGCGCCCCCGGCCTTTCAGCTGCGCAGGCCCGCGGACTCCCGGCGCTTCGGCGGGGCAGGGGCCAGCACGGCCCGCACCAGGCGCACCAGCCCGCCCACCAGCATCGCCAGCGCCAGCAGGGCCAGGCCCACGAGCAGCAGCACGCTCACCAGCTGCAGCAGCCCCGCCCCCAGCCGCGCCAGGCCGTTGAGCAGGTCGCTGATGGCCCGACTCACCAGCAGCACGGTGTCGAACCGCTCGGTGAGCAGCCACAGGCCCACCAGCAGACCCGTGCCGCCCGCCAGGAGCAGCACGCCGTCGAGCAGATGCCGGCCCCGACTGGGCGGACGCTTGCGGCGGAAGACGTGGCGCGGGCCGGTGGGGCCAGACCGCCCCGGGCGCACCAGGTGCAGGCGGCGACGGGGTCGGTTCATGGGGGTGTCCGGGGCGGGCTCAGGCGTCCAGATGGTGGCCGGCGCCGCGCATCCAGCGCTCGAACTCGATCAGCACGAGCTCGTTGGGGCAGTCCACCAGGCTGAGGGCGCCCACGGTGCAGTCGCCCTGGCCGCCGTGGTGCATGGAGAGGTGGAAGCCGTCACCGCTCAGGCCGCAGACCTCCGGATCGCTCCGCACCACCACGTCCAGCGAGGCCCCCAGGCGGGTGACGCGACGGCGCAGTTCGGACCAGCTCAGCGACATCGAAGACAGGGGAACCAGGGTGGACGGCTGCAGGGTGGTGCGTGGCGACGGGGCTGGCGGCGATGGTGCTGGCGGCGACGGGGTCGGCGGCACTGCCCTCCAGTGTGATCGGCCAGGCCCGGGCGTCAACCGGGAGCGACGGGGCGGGCCGGAGCGGCCGGGGCCGCCGCCGGTGCGGTGGGGGGCTTGGGGGTGGGCAGCAGCAGCGCCAGGACGGAGCCCAGGGCCAGGACGGCCACGCCGGTGGCCGGGGCCGCCAGGCGCCGCCTCAGCGGTTGACGGTGGCGCAGCTCGAAGCGCTTGAGCGGCTGGGGAGCGGGCAGCTCCAGCGGCACCTGCACGCGGGCATCGAGCCGCAGCTGATCCAGGCAGCGCACCAGGTCGGCGAGTTCGGCGTCGTCGAGCTGCAGGGTGAGGGGCGACGTGTCGGGCTGGCTGCTGCGCAGCAGCAGTTCATGGCCGCTGCCCTGGGGCGCGATCACCACGGGCGTTTCGTCCGTGCCGAAGGCCCGGGGCGCGCCGCTGAGCAGGTGGCGGGCATAGGGCAGCACCACCTGCAGCAGGGCCACCAGGTGCTCGCGCCTGCCCTCCAGCTCCGGGCGGCCGGCCAGGGCCAGACTCCAGCCCGTGAGGATGCCGATGGCCTGGTCGCCATGGCCGGCCGAGAGGTCTGGGAAGCCCTCCAGCACCAGCCGGCAGCTGGTCTGTTCGTAGCGGGCGCTGAGTTTCATCGGGGCGCGGCGGTGGTCAAGGGGAGCGGCGGTCGTGCTGCTGGTGGCGGTGGCAGGGGCAGGCCCCGTGGCCCTGGGGTCCCGCCAGGGCGGGGCGCCCGTTCAGGACACCGGATCCATCAGGCTCGCCTTGAGGCGATCGAAGCCCCCGGGGCCGGCGCTGAGGGCCAGGGCCTGGATCAGCTGACGGCAGAGCTCCGGGCCCTCCTGCTCGTCGAGCAGGCGCTGCACACCGCCGCGGCGCAGGTTGAAGCGCTCCTGCACCAGATCGGCCAGCCGGCGGCGGAACAGCTGCCAGCGCTGGGCGGAGAGCTCCGGCGGCTCGGCGCTGGAGAGCAGCTGGCGCAGCATCGGGTAGAGCCGCTCGGCCAGGGCGTTGAGGATGCGGATCAGCGCATCGGTCTCCACCTCCTGGAGCTGGCCGCGGCGGGTGGCCCGGCGCAGGGGGTTGTGGCAGCGGCGCTTCCACAGCTCCACCCGGTTGGGGAAGAGGTCGCCGAAGCCCAGGCTCTCGCTCATCCACACCATCGCCTCGCCGCCGTTGTAGTCGAGGGCCTCGGCGCAGAGCAGCATCAGATCCAGGCGCTCGATACCGCGGCGGGAGAGGCGGCTGGAGCGCTCCCCCCCGCTCGGGTGGGCCTGCTGGGACGGCGGCGCCGCAGGCGCAAGGGCTTCACTCATGGCTGCGATACTGCCAGTCGTGGAGCCGATTCGTCATCCGCAGGGGTCGCTCTGCTGACCAGACCATTCCCCAGATCAGCTCTCAGGATCAGCCCACCCCGTCCACCCCCGCCGGCTCCCGGCGCCCGCCTGCCCATGTCCACGCTT
>NZ_JAGQBX010000035.1 GCF_024345855.1 Synechococcus sp. GreenBA-s
GCCCGCGCCGGCGGCCGCCGCCAGCCCCCGAGCCCAAAAACTCCTGCTACCTTTCGTGCACTTCGCGGCCGCTCGGTGAGCAGCACGCCGCCTCCACGGCGGCCCGATTCGCCGCCCCAGAGCCCCACCGCGGTGCCGGATCAGGCGCCCGACCATCCCCCGCCCGCCGGCCCAGCGGCCATCAGCGGCCAGGCCCTGAGTGCCGTGGCCTCGCTGCGCCAGCTGGTCGACAGCCTCAGCCGGGAGCAGCGCCGCAACCAGGACCTGCTGGCCTCCCTGGGCTTTGCCCTGCGCAGCTTCACCAACCTGGGCCGCTTCCTCGAGCTGGTGCCGCTGGTGGCGGCCCGGCTGGTGGGGGCCGAGGGGGCGGTGCTGGTGGCGTTCCACCCCGATGGCCGCCTCTGGCGGGAGCAGCTGCACGCCACGCCCGCCGAGGCCAGCGAGCCCCTGCTGCGCCAGATCGCCGGCCTCAGTGATCGGGAGCTGCAGGAGGTCTCCGGGGAGGAGGGGGTGGCGGGCCGGCTGGATCAGCTGCTCCGCCGCCTGCTGCCCGATCGGCCCCTGTTCGGCACCTCGGTGGTGGCCCGCAGCCGTCAGCGTGGTCGCCTCTATGTGTTCGGCGCCGCCAGTGGTCTCAGCTGGAGCGAGGTGCATCGCCGCCACGTGCAGCTGGTGGCCGACCTCACCGGCGTGGCGATCGAGAACGAGCTGCTGCTGCAGGAAGCGCGCCGCCACGAGCGCATCGACCGCCAGATGAGCATCGGCGCCGAGATCCAGGCCCAGCTGCTGCCCGACCACTGCCCGGTGATCGAGGGGGTAGAGCTGGCGGCCCGATGCCGCCCGGCCTTCCAGGTGGGCGGCGACTACTACGACTTCATCCCCACCAGGCCCCAGCTGATCGGCCGCCGCCGCGAACAGGGCAAGTGGGCCCTGGTGATGGGCGACGTGATGGGCAAGGGGGTGCCGGCGGGTCTGCTGATGACGCTGCTGCGGGGGATGCTGCGGGCCGAGGTGCTGAGCGGCCTGCCGCCGGATCGGATCCTGCACGACCTCAACCAGCTGGCCCAGGAGGATCTCTCCCACTCGCACCGCTTCGTCACCCTCTTCTATTCCGACTTCGACCCCCGCACCCGCCTGCTCCGTTACGCCAACGCCGCCCACAACCCGCCGCTGATCTGGCGGCGGCTGCGCAACGCCGTGGACCGGCTGGATGCGCCGGGCCTGCTGATCGGCCTGCAGCCCGAGGCCCAGTACGGCTGTGAGCAGATCGTGCTCGATCCGGGTGACGTGCTGCTCTATTACACCGATGGCGTCACCGAGGCGCCGGGGCTCAACGGCGAGCGGTTCGACGAGGAGCGGCTGATCCGCGCCCTGCACACCGCCTGCCGCTCCGGCATCGGCGCCCAGGGCATCCTCGATCAGCTGTTCGCCCGGCTCGATCGCTTCGTGGGGCCCGATCGCACCCTGGAGGACGATGCCTCCCTGGTGGTGCTCAAGGTGCGCGAGGAGGTAATGCTGCCCAGCCTTCCCGGCTGACGCGCCTGTCCCACGGATTGGCGTTGAGCACTTGATTGGCGTTGAGCAGCCGCCTGCCAAGCTGAGCCCAGCAGCCCGATCGGACCCGATGGCGGTCGATTCCTCCTCCTCCACCTGGAGCCAGCGTTTCGAGGAGGGGCTGCATCCGGCCATCGAGCGTTTCAACGCCTCGATCGGCTTCGACATCACCCTGCTGCAGCAGGACCTCGACGGCTCCATCGCCCATGCCCGCATGCTGGGCAGCACCGGCGTGATCACGGCCGAGGAGGCGGAGCAGATCGTGGGGGGCCTCGAGCAGGTGCGCGCCGAGGCGGCCGCCGGCCAGTTCAACCCCGGCCTTGAGGACGAGGACGTGCACTTCGCCGTGGAGCGGCGGCTGATTGCCCTGCTGGGCCCCCTCGGCAAGAAGCTGCACACCGGCCGCTCCCGCAACGACCAGGTGGGAACCGACCTGCGCCTGTGGCTGCGGGGGCAGATCGATGGCATCGATGCGGCGATCGTGCGCTTCGAGCGGGCGCTGCTGGCCCAGGCCGAGGCCCACGCCGAGGTGATGATCCCGGGCTACACCCACCTGCAGCGGGCCCAGCCCATCGCCCTGGCCCACCACCTGCTGGCCTACGTGGAGATGGCGGAGCGCGACCGCGCCCGCCTGCGCGACCTGCGCAAGCGCGTCAACATCTGCCCCCTGGGGGCGGCCGCCCTGGCGGGTACGCCCGTGCCGATCGATCGGCGCCACACCGCCGCGGCCCTCGGCTTCGACGACGTCTATGCCAACAGCCTGGATGCGGTGAGCGACCGCGACTTCGCCGTGGAGTTCAGCGCCGCCGCCAGCCTGGTGATGGTGCACCTGAGCCGCCTCAGCGAGGAGGTGATCCTCTGGGCCAGCGAGGAGTTCGGCTTCGTGAGCCTCACCGACCGCTGCGCCACCGGCAGCAGCCTGATGCCCCAGAAGAAGAACCCCGACGTGCCCGAGCTGGTGCGCGGCAAGTGCGGCCGCGTGTTCGGCCATCTGCAGGGGCTGCTGGTGATGATCAAGGGTCTGCCGCTGGCCTACAACAAGGACTTCCAGGAAGACAAGGAGGCCCTGTTCGACGCGGTGCGCACCACCCTCGACTGCCTCGAGGCCATGGCGATCCTGTTCGAGGAGGGCCTGAGCTTCCGGCCGGAGCGGCTGGAGCAGGCGGTGGCCAGCGATTTCTCCAATGCCACCGATGTGGCCGACTACCTGGTGGCCAAGGGGGTGCCGTTCCGCGAGGCCTACCAGCTGGTAGGGGGCCTGGTGAAGGGTTGCCTGCAGGAGGGGATCCTGCTGCGCCAGCTGCCCCTGGAGCGCTGGCAGCAGCTGCACCCCGCCTTCGAGGCCGACATCTTCACGGCGATCGAGCCGCGCCAGGTGGTGGCGGCCCGCCGCAGCGAGGGTGGCACGGCCTTTGCGCAGGTGCGCCTGCAGCTGGATCGGGCCCAGGCGCGCTTGCGGGGCTGAGGCTCGCGCCGTTGGTGTCTGCGGGGTTCTGTGACCCAGCTGCGGCCCTTTCGCCGACGGCCCGGAATCCTCAACCGCGTCTAGTCTCAGCGTGACGATTCCTGCCTGATCGGCCCCCACGGCCCGTGAGCATTTTTGTTGGCAACCTCCCCTTCCGTGCTGAGCAGAACGATGTGGAGGAACTGTTCGCCCCCTTCGGCGGCGTGACAACCTGCTCCCTGCCCCTGGAGCGGGAGACGGGCCGTAAGCGGGGATTCGCCTTCGTGGAGCTGGCGGATGACGCGACCGAAGCCCGTGCCATCGAAGCCCTGCAGGGCGCCGAGCTGATGGGCCGTCCCCTGCGCATCAACAAGGCTGAACCCCGCTCCTCCGGCGGTCCGCGCCGCAGTGGTGGCGGTGGCTATGGGGCGGCTGGCGGCGGTGGCTACGGCGGCAGCGGCGGCGGCTATGCCGGTGGTGGTGGCACGGGCGGCGGTGGTCGCAGTTCCGGTGCCAGCAGCTGGGAGGACCGCAGCTATGGCGGCGCCAGCGACGGCTTCGGGGAGGGTCGCAGCCGCCGGCGGCGCAGCAGCGGCGACACGGCCGGCGGCAACAGCTGGGGGGCCAGCGATGGCGGCAGCGACGGCTACGGCGGCGCCCAGGACTGAGCCTTCCGTCAGGGCGGGTCCTGCTGCGGCCAGGGACCGCCCTGACGGGCCCTCAGAGGCCGTGCTCCTCCAGCTCGCGCGCCGCGGCCTCCAGCACCTCTGGGCCGGCCGTCCGCTCCCCGGCGGCCTGGCCCAGCCGGCGGCGCCAGTGCCGGGCCCCGCTGACCCCCTCCACCACCTGCACGAGGTGCCGGGCGATCGACCACAGCCGCCCGCCGCCTGAGCACCAGCGCTCGGCGTAGGGGATCAGGCCCCGCACCACCTGGGACGCCGTGGCGGGTTCCTGGTGCGCTTCCCCGAACAGCTCCCGGTCCACGCAGGCCCAGCGCAGCGGATGGTCGTAGGCGGCCCGGCCCACCATCACCCCGTCCAGCTGCTGCAGCGGCGGCAGGCAGTCGGCCAGGGTCTGCAGGCCGCCGTTCAGTTCGATCGTCAGCTCCGGGCGCTCCTGCTTGAGCCGCAGCACCAGGTCATGGCGCAGGGGCGGGATGGTGCGGTTCTGCTTGGGGTCCAGACCCTCCAGCCAGGCCTTGCGGGCATGCACGCTGAAGCGCTGACTGCCGGCGGCGGCCACCCGGTCCACAAAGGCCAGCAGCTCCTCGAAGGAATCCCGCGCATCGATGCCGATGCGGTGCTTCACCGTCACCGGCAGGGGGCTGGCGGCCGCCATGGCCGCCACGCAGCGGGCCACCTGATCCGGCTCCGCCATCAGGCAGGCGCCGAAGCGCCCCTTCTGCACCTTCTCGCTGGGGCAGCCCACATTGAGGTTGAGTTCGTCGTAGCCGCGATCGGCGGCGATCCGCGCGGCCTCGGCCAGCAGGGTCGGGTCGTCGCCGCCCACCTGCAGGGCGATCGGATGCTCGCAGGGATCGAAGCCGATCAGCCGTTCCAGCCGCTGGCGGGCCCGCTCGTCGCCGCCTGCCCCGGTCTGCTGGCAGTGGTGCAGGGCCTGGGCCACCACCATCTCGGTGTACAGGAGGCTGCGCCGGCTGATCTGCCGAAACAGCACCCGGAAGTGCCGATCGGTGTAATCCATCATCGGCGCCACGCTGAAGCGGTGGGCGGCCACGGGGTGGCAGCCCGTGGGTGCTTCCGCCGCTGCGGTGGCAGGCTCGAGCAGGGGGTGTTGCGGGGGCGCCTCTTGCATCCCTCCATCGTGCCCTCCGACTCCCCATGCCCAGCTCCGCCTCCAGCCGTCCGGTCTCCGCTGCCGGGGGCTCCAGTCCTCGCGCTGCCACCCCCCCGATCGGCTCCACCCCGGCCGACACCTGGGAGCTGGTGGTGGCCGGCGGCGGCCCGGCCGGCTTCATGGCCGCCATCAGCGCCGCCGAGGCCGGCCTGGAGCGGGTGCTGCTGCTGGAGGCCAGCCCCGAGCCCCTGGGCAAGGTGCTGATCAGCGGCGGCGGCCGCTGCAACGTGACCCACGCCTGCTGGGATCCCCGCGCCCTGGTGGCTCACTATCCCCGCGGCGGTCAGGCCCTGCGCGGCCCCTTCAGCCGCTTCGCCTGCGGCGATGTGGTGGCCTGGTTCGATGCCCACGGCCTGGAGCTGGTGGAGGAGGCCGATGGTCGGATGTTTCCCCGCAGCAACCGCTCCACGTCCGTGATCCAGACCCTGCGCCAGGCGGCGACGCGTGCAGGGGTGGTGCTGCGCACCCACACGGTGTTGCAGGCCGCTGAGGCTCTCCCCGCCGGGGGCTTCCTGCTGCAGCTGCAGACCCGCCGCGCCAGCGGCCAGACCGGAGCGGGCGGGGTCCCACGGGCTGGTGAGCCTGGGTCAGGCGAGCGTGCGGAGCTGGCCTCCCCCCTGCCGGCGCCCTCCCCCAGCAGCCCCCTCCAGACCCGTGCTCTGGTGCTCGCCACCGGCAGCCACCCCAGCGGCCGTCGCCTGGCCGCCTCCCTCGGCCACAGCCTCGTGCCGCCCGTGCCCTCGCTGTTCACCCTCACCATCCGTCCCAATCCCCTGCTGGAGCTCGCCGGGGTGGTGATGGATCCGGTGGGGCTGGAGCTGGAGTTGCCCGACGGGCGGTTCCGTCAGCAGGGGCCCGTGCTGATCACCCACTGGGGACTGAGCGGGCCGGCCACCCTGCGGCTCACGGCCTTCGCGGCCCGGGCCCTGCACGGGGCCGGCTACCGCGCCGAGCTGCGGGTCGATTGGAGCGGCGGTCGGTCCCAGGCCGATCTGGAGGAGCTGTTCGCCGGCTGCCGGCGCGAGCAGGCCCGCCGTCAGCTCGCCAACGCGCGGCCCTGGGGTGCCCTGAGCCGGCGCCTCTGGCTCCACCTGCTGGCGGATCAGGCCGTGGAGCCGGAGCGCCGCTGGGCCGATCTCACCCGGGGCCAGCAGCAGGGGCTGATCCAGGCCCTGCGGTCCAGCCGCTATCCCGTGGCCGGCAAGGGACCGATCGGCGAGGAGTTCGTCACCGCCGGAGGCGTGAGCCTGGGCGAGGTGAATCTCGCCAGCATGGAGAGCCGGATGCTGCCCGGCCTCTATCTGGTGGGGGAATTGCTGGATGTTGACGGGGTGACCGGAGGCTTCAACTTCCAGCACTGCTGGAGTTCCGGCTGGCTGGCGGGCCAGGCAGCGCTGCAGCGCTGTTCGGTGGATTGATCGGGTCGGGTAGACGCCAGACCTTCACGGCCCAACCCTCCGACAGGGAGCCTGGGCCAAATGGGTTCGCCGCACGGGTCAGCTGGCCGTGTCAGCGGATCTTGTCAAAGACGCTGAACATCGGCAGGTACATCGCCACGAGCAGGGCCCCCACCATGCCGCCCACAAACACGATCATGGCCGGCTCCAGCATGGAGGTGAGGTTCTTCACCGTCGTCGAGACTTCGTCTTCATAGAAGTCGGCCACTTTGGAGAGCATCTTGTCCATTTCTCCGGTCTCTTCGCCGATGGTGAGCATGCTCAGGGCCAGGTCGGGAAACACCTTCTTGGTGGACAGTGCCCCGCTCAGGTTGACACCTTCCTGAACTTCCGTGCGGGCCTGTTCGAGTGCCAGTTGAATGGCGGCATTGCCGGATGTTTCCTTGACGATATCGAGCGCCAGCAGAATGGGCACACCGGCCCGGCTCAGGGCGCTGTAGATCCGGCAGAACTGGGCGGTGGAGCTCTTCTGGAGCAGATCGCCGAACAGCGGCACTTTCAGCAGGTTGCGATCCACCGTGAGCTTGCCCTGGGGAGTGGAGTAATACCGCCCAAACAGCCAGACGATCGCGAAGATGCCGGCGACCAGAAAGATCGAGAATGACGACCGCAGCAGGCCGCTCAGATCCACCAGCAGCTGGGTAAAGATCGGCAGCTCTGCATTGAGGCTTTTGAAGATCGCCGCAAACTGAGGGATGATGAAGATTGTCATCCCGAGAAACACACTGACGGCGATCACCAGGATGGCGATGGGATAGCCCATCGCACCCTTGATCTGGTTCTGCAGTTTGGCAACGTCCTCCATCAGGATGGAGAGGCGGTGCAGGGTTTCGTCGAGAACCCCGCCGGTCTCCCCGGCCTCCACCATCGCGATGCTGAGGCGATCGAAGACCTTGGGCCAGCGCCGCATGGCGGCCCCCAGGCTTCCCCCTTGGTTCACCTCGGAGCTGATGGCTGTGAGGGCCCGCTTGAACATCGGCAGGCGCTGCTGGTTGGCCATCAGATCCAGGCCCCGCACGATCGGAACACCCGCATCCACCAGGGCCGCCATCTTGTTGGCGAAGATCGCCTTCTCCTTCACCCCCGGCTTGGCTTCGAAGAAGCTGCCCAGGTCCATCTTCAGCAGCGAGGGTTTGCTGCCGGCGGGTCGACCGCCGGCCCCCGCACCCCCGGATTTGGCATCACTGGCCACCAATGACACTGGCACGATCCCGCGGCGGCGCAGATCCCGCTTGGCACTGGCCACGTCCGCGGCGGAGACCCTCAGTTCCCGGCGCTGGCCACCCCGGGCGGTGTAGGTCGCGGTGAAGGTGGGCATCGGCGGCTCAACGGGCGGAGTGGGGGATCAATCGGGCGCTGGTCGCGCTGCGTCGAGGGATGGCGCCGGTTTCTGGCGTGGGCTCAGAGGCCTGGGCTCATGTCCCCTGACCTTGCAGCAGTCGCCCCAGTTCCTCGGGTTTGCTGGCTTTGGCCATGGCCTCCTTGCTGCTGATGTCGCCGTTGATCACGAGATCGGCCAGGGCCTTCTCCAGGGTCTGCATGCCGATCTGGCCGCCGGTCTGGATCTGGGAATAGAGCTGGGCGGTCTTGCCCTCACGGACCAGGTTGGCGATGGCCGGGGTGTTGATCATGATCTCCTGGGCCATCACCCGGCCGAACTGTCCGGGGGCCGGGTCCAGGCGCTTGCAGAGGGTCTGGGAGAACACGGCCACCAGGCTGCTGCTGAGCTGCACCCGGATCTGGGTCTGCTGTTCGGGGGGAAACACGTCCACCATGCGATCCACGGTCTGGGCGGCGGAGCTGGTGTGCAGAGTGCCGAACACCAGGTGGCCGGTTTCGGCGGCGGTGATCGCCAGCTGGATGGTCTCCAGGTCGCGCATCTCTCCTACCAGGATCACGTCCGGGTCCTCGCGCAGGGCGGCCCTTAGGGCGGCGCCGAAGCTCTTGGTGTCGTCGTTGAGTTGGCGCTGGTGAACGAGACTCTTGTCGTTCCTGTAGGTGAATTCAATCGGATCCTCAATCGTGAGGATGTGCTCTGCCCGGGTGTGGTTGATGTGATCGAGCAGGGCGGCCAGGGTCGTGGTCTTGCCCGAGCCGGTCGGCCCGGTCACCAGCACCAGGCCCCGGGGCCGGCGGCTGGTTTCCTCCACCACCGGCGGCATATCAAGGGCCTGCAGGCTGGGGATGTTGCTGCCCAGGGCCCGTAGACAGGCCGCATAAGTCCCGCGCTGACGATAGACATTGACCCGGAAGCGCGAGACGCCCTTGAGGCCGTAGGCGCAATCCAGTTCCCAGTTCTGCTCCAGTTGTTTCCGCTGGGAATTGTTGATCATCGAGAAGATCAACCGGTTGCAGGTCTCCTCGTTCAGGGGGTCCTCACGCATTGGTGTGAGGCTGCCGCTGAAGCGCCCATAGGGCGGCTGACCGGCCGCCAGGTGAAGATCACTGCCGCCGCGCTTGACCAGCTCCTCCATCAGGTCTTCGATCAGGAGTTCCATGGGGGTGGGGCTGGAGAAGTCGATGGGATCTATTCTGTTGCCTGGTCGCAGCCCCAGCAAGACCCAGGGTGCGCTGGGGAAGGCTTCGTCATCGGCTGTGAGCTCTTTCGGGTGCGCTATCGACGGCACGCACCGCTATAGGCCTCGAGGTGTCAGGCAGTAGGGGCATTCCAGCCATTCGTCGCGCATCCCCGCCCCACAGCCCTTGCAGGTGATTGTGTGCAGGGCTTTGGCACGTCGCTCCGATTCCAGGCCTGAGTCGGTGAGGATCATCCGCTCGATTTCCTCCAGGGTCGTGTACCCCTGGCGAACCAGATCGAGCCCGTAGCCCAGCAGCGTCTTCATGCCCGATTCCAGCGCCAGTTTGCGGATCCGGTCGGTGGTGGCCATCTGGGAGATGGCGGTGGCCAGCACCTCATTGACGCGTAGTACCTCATAGACGCCGACCCGGCCCTTGTAGCCCAGCCCCAGACAGGTGGGGCAGACGTCGTCGGAGTTGCTGACGGACCGTTTGGCCTTGAAGAAGTTGATGTTCTGTTCGTTGCTGGCGAACAGCCCGAAGCGGCCCAGTTCCTGCTCAGAAGGGTGATACGACACGCGACAACTGGGGCAGACCCGTCGCACCAGGCGCTGGGAGATGATGCCCATCAGCGAGGCGCTCACCATGAAGGGCTCCACCCCCATCTCAGCCAGACGGGCAATGGCGCTGGGGGCGTCGTTGCAGTGCAGGGTCGTGAGCACCAGGTGACCGGTGAGTGCCGCTTCGATGGCGGTCTTGGCCGTTTCGAGGTCGCGGGTTTCCCCCACCAGCAGCACGTCGGGGTCCTGCCGCATGAAGGCCCGCAGGGCCAAGGCGAAGTCGTAGCCCTTCTCCCGGTTCACCTGGGTCTGGGAGATGCCCTTGAGGGTGTATTCGATCGGATCTTCAACCGTGGAGATGTTGATGCCTGGATCGTTGCGTTCCGCCAACAGCGAGTAGAGGGTGGTGGATTTACCGGAGCCGGTGGGGCCCGTCACCAGAATCATGCCGAAGGGCTTGGAGCCCATGTCCCGCACCATCTCCAGGGAATGGGCATCGGTGATCAGTTTGTCCAGGCCGAGTTTTGTGGCGCCGCTGTCCAGCAGACGCATGCACACCTTCTCGCCGTAGCGGGTCGGCAGGGTGCTGACCCGCAGGTCAAAGGTGCGGCCCCGGAACAGGCGGCGGATGCGGCCGTCCTGGGGCAACCGGCGTTCGGCGATGTCCAGATCCGCCATGATCTTGAGCCTGGACGTCACCGCCGGGATGATGTTCTTGGGCAGCTTTTCCAGTTGCTCCAGCACGCCATCCTGTCGGAAGCGGATGATCAGGCCGTCCTCCTGGGGCTCCACGTGGATGTCACTGGTGCCGGTGCTCAGGGCCTGTACCAGGATCTTGTCCACCAGACTGACGATCGGCGAGGAATTGGAGGCACTGACACTGGCCTCCAGGTCCTCGCCACTCGCCTCATCGGGTGGTGCCTCCTGAAGGCTGCCGGTGAGGTTGATGTCATTCAGCAGCGAGAGGCGCTTCGGCGGCTTGCCCGGTTTGCGCTGGGGTGGGGAGGCCACAGGCGCGGGTGCAGCGGCGGCACTGCCGGCGGTCGGGCTCGGCGCGGGACTGCCTGCCGGCTGGGTAGGTGCCGCCTCCGCGACGGCAGCAGCGCCATCCCCACTCTCTCGGGCCAGGATGGCGTCGATGTCGGACCTCAGCGCCAGGCGCATCTCGATGGCCACCCCTGCCACGGCCGCCAGTTCGCCCAGTTGGCTCCGCTGCTCCAGCCCCCAGTGGGTCGGCACGGCCACCACCAGGGTGCTGCCCTCCAGGCGCACGGGCAGACAGCCCAGCTCCCGGCAGCGCTCCTGCGGCAGGGTCTGGGCCCATGCCCAGCGGCTGATGCCCGCCTGGCTGAGATCGACGGTGGCCAGCACCTGCTCCCCCAGCAGAAGTTCCACCTCCAGCCGCTGCTGGACGGGGCTGGTGGCGTTCGGGACCGGCCGGGAGGGGGTGAGGGTCATGGCGGCAGCCGAGGGGTGGGGGCCTGAATAGGGATGGGGAAGCCGGGGCCTCCAGCAACCCCCCGGGAGCTCCCGGGGGAGGTGCGGGCTTCCGCCGCTTGTGGGGGGGAACCCCTGGACTCCAACATGTCTAGATCAGTTCTCCGGTTCAGTCAGCAATGAGCGGTGACGTCAGCTCCTTCCCCCAGGATTCCGCCACTGTCTCCACGCCTGCGGGCTCCACGCCTGCGGGCTCCACGCCTGCAGGCTCCACGCCTGCGGACTCCACGGCGTCGGCCCCTGTGCCGCCGGACGCCGCCGGGGAGGCCAGCCCGCCCCCGTTCGACCAGGCGGTCGCTGAGCACAAACCTTCCAGCCCTGACGCGGCTTCCGATCCGGCCCTGAGCGGCGAGCCGGTCGGTGATCGTCTGCGCCAGCTGGAGGCCGAACTCGAGAGCCTCAAGGCCGAGAACGAGAGCCTGCGGGGTCAGTACATGCGCATCGCCGCGGACTTCGACAACTTCCGCAAGCGCCAGAGCCGCGACCAGGACGAGCTGCGCAACCAGATCGCCTGCTCCACCCTCAGCGAGATCCTGCCGGTGGTGGACAACTTCGAGCGCGCCCGCCAGCAGCTCAACCCCCAGCACGAGGAGGCCCAGAGCCTGCACGGCAGCTACCAGGGCCTCTACAAGCAGCTGGTGGACGTGTTCAAGCAGCTCGGGGTCGCGCCGATGCGCGTCGAGGGCGAGCCCTTTGATCCGAACTTCCACGAGGCGGTGCTGCGGGAGCCCAGCGAGGAGCACCCCGAGGACGTGGTGATCGCCGAGCTGCAGCGCGGCTACCGCCTCAACGACCGGGTGCTGCGCCATGCCCTGGTCAAGGTGTCAATGGGGCCCGGCCCCGGCCCGTCCGGCGGCGCACCGGCCTCCGCTGCCGACCAGGGCGACGCCCAGGCAGGGGACTGATCCATGGCCGACTACTACGACTTGCTGGGGGTCAGCCGCGATGCCGACGCCGATACCCTCAAGCGGGCCTATCGCCGCCTGGCGCGGCAGTACCACCCTGACATCAACAAGGATCCCGGTGCCGAGGACCGCTTCAAGGAGATCGGCCGCGCCTATGAGGTGCTCAGCGATCCCCAGACCCGCGCCCGCTACGACCAGTTCGGCGAGGCCGGCCTCGGCGGGGGCGGAGGCATGCCCGACATGGGCGACATGGGCGGCTTCGCCGACCTGTTCGAGACCTTCTTCAGCGGCTTCGGCGGCGCGTCCGCCGGCGGCGGTGGCGCCCGCCGCCGCGGCCCCCGCCAGGGCGACGACCTGCGCCTCGATCTGACGATCAGCTTCAGCGAGGCGATCTTCGGCCAGGAGAAGGAGGTGCAGGTGCGCCACCTGGAGACCTGCAACACCTGCAGCGGCTCCGGTGCCAAGAGCGGCAGCGGTCCCACCACCTGCGGCACCTGCGGTGGTGCCGGCCAGGTGCGCCGCGCCACCCGTACCCCCTTCGGCAGCTTCACCCAGGTGGCCGCCTGCCCCAGCTGCGAGGGCACTGGCCAGGTGATCGCCGATCCCTGCAGCGCCTGCGGCGGCCAGGGCCTGCAGCAGGTGCGCAAGAAGCTGCGGCTCAACATCCCCGCGGGCGTTGATTCCGGCACGCGGCTGCGGGTGGCGGGCGAGGGCAACGCCGGCCAGCGGGGTGGTCCCGCCGGCGACCTCTACGTGTTCCTGTCGGTGCAGCCCCACCCGACGCTGCGCCGCGATGGCACCACCATCCACTCGGAGGTGACGGTCAATTACCTGCAGGCGATCCTCGGCGACACCATCGAGGTGGAGACCGTGGACGGGCCCGAGAAGCTGGAGATCCCGGCCGGCACCCAGCCCGGTGCCACCCTCACCCTCGCCAACAAGGGCGTGCCCAAGCTGGGCAATCCGGTGGCCCGCGGCAACCACCAGATCGCCGTGAAGGTGCAGCTGCCCACCAAGCTCAACGCCGAGGAGCGGGAGCTGCTCGAGCAGCTGGCCGGCCACCACACCGCCAAGGGCCACAAGCACCCCCACAAGAGCGGTCTGTTCGGCGGCCTGTTCGGCCACCGGGATTGACTGCCGTGACCCCGCCGGAGCCTGTCCCCACCCCTACTCCTGCTGTCGGCCTGGACCTGCGCGGCACCCCCTGCCCGGTGAACTTCATCCGCGCGCGCCTGGCCCTCGAGAAGCTGGCGCCGGGGGCGTGGCTGCAGCTGGACCTGGATCGGGGCGAACCGGAGCAGATGGTGAGCGAGGGTCTGCGGGGCGACGGCCACCACGTGCAGGGTCAGCCCCTCGATGACGCCGCGGTGCGCCTGCTGATCCGCCGCCATGGCGGCTGAGATCCCCGCGCTGCCTTTCGCTGCCGCCCCGGCTCCCGATCTGCCCGGCCAGGCCACGGGCCTGGTGGTGGCCCTGGAGGCCAACTTCTGTCGCGTGGGGCTGGAGCAGCCGGGCCCCGGTGGGGTGGATCAGCTCCTGTGCGTGCGGCGCACCCGCCTCGCCAAGACCGGCCAGCAGATCTGCGTGGGCGATCGGGTGCGGGTGGAGGGGATCGACTGGGCCGCGGCCCGGGGCGCGGTCGCCGCGCTGGGGCCGCGCTCCAGCCTGCTGGAGCGGCCGGCCGTGGCCAACTGCAGCCGGGTGGTGGTGGTGATGGCCCTGGCCCAGCCGGAGCCCGATCCCCTGCAGCTCACCCGTTTCCTGCTGACCGCGGAGCGCAGCGGCGTGGCGGTGGAGCTGGTGCTCACCAAGGCCGATCTGCTCCCCACGGACCAGGCGGAGCAGTGGCGCGCTCGGCTCAGCGGCTGGGGCTACCCGCCTCTGCTGGTTTCGTCGCTGCGGGGCGAGGGCCTCGCCCCCTTGCGCCAGCGGCTCCAGATGCCGGGGATCGCCGTGCTGTGCGGGCCCTCCGGCGTGGGCAAGAGCAGCCTGCTCAACGCCCTGATCCCCGATCTGGCGCTGCGCGTGGGCAGCGTCTCGGGGCGGCTGCAGCGGGGCCGCCACACCACCCGCCACGTGGAGCTGTTTCCCCTGGCGCCGGGGGCCCTGCTGGCCGACACCCCCGGATTCAACCGGCCGGATCTGCCGGCCGATCCCGTCGCCCTGGCGGGCCTGTTCCCGGAGATCCGCCAGCGGCTGGAGCAGGGGGTCTGCCGCTTCAAGAACTGCCTGCACCGCGGCGATCCCGGCTGCGTTGTCGGGGTCGACTGGGAGCGGCATCCCCTCTATCGGCAGTGTCTGGAGGCCTGTCTGGAGCAGGCGGCAGGCGCCCGGGAGCGGCCCGCGGAACCGGGCCTCAAGCAGCGGGGCGGCCGCCGGGAGCCCCGGCTGGATCAGCGCCTGCGCCAACCCTCCCGCAAGCGCCTGCGCCAGGGCGAGCCGGAGCCGGAGTGAGCCTGAAGGGGCCGAGCCAGGCGAAGCCGCCCGGAGCCGTGCCCTCAGCCGCCCATGCCGGGCAGGTTGAGGTTGAGGCCGCCGGTCAGCTCCTCCATGCGCTCCTTCATGGTGGCGGTGGAGGTGTCGTAGGCGGCCTTGAGGGCCTCCAGGGTGGCGGCCTCGGTGGCGGCGGCACCCTCGGCGACCAGCTCCGGCGCGATCCGCACCTTCAGGGGCTGCTGGTTGCCCGACAGCCAGACGCTGGCGCGGCCGCAGCTGCTCTGGCCCTCCAGTTCCATGGCGTCGAGCTCGTCCTGGAGCTTGGCCGCGTCCTGCTGGATCTGCTGGGCCTTGCGGAACGCCTCGGTGAGCTGACCGAAGTTGGGAAGTCCGAAGCCAGCCATCGGGGAGAAGCGAGAGGGTCGGCGGCAGGCTAAGCGGCCAGGGCCAGATCCCCGAACTGCCCCAGCCGTTTCACCTCGGTGTGGAGGGCGATGCCGTGGGCTTCCGCCACCCGCTGCTGCACCAGGGCGATGAGCTGGTCGATCTCGGCGGCGCTGGCCCCGCCCGTGTTGACGATGAAGTTGGCGTGGATCGGCGACACCTGGGCGCCGCCAAGACTTAGACCCTTCAGGCCCAGCCCCTCGATCAGCTGGCCGGCCTTGCGGGGCTCGGGGTTGCGGAACACGCTTCCGCAGCTGGGTTGCTGGTAGGGCTGGCTGCTGGTGCGACTGTGCAGGTTGGCACTGGTGCGCTGACCCACGGCCGCTGGATCGTGACCGCTCTCCAGCTGGAAGCGGGCCGAGAGCACCACCAGCGGCTCCTGCTGCAGGCGGCTGTGGCGGTAGGCGAAGTCCAGCTCGTCGGCGCGGAGCACGGCGGTGGCACCGCTCTGCGGGTCGAGCACCGTGGCATCCAGCAGCCACTCGGCGGTGCAGCCGCCCTGGGCGCCGGCATTCATCACCACGGCGCCGCCCACGGTGCCCGGGATCCCCACCGACCACTCCAGCCCCGCCAGCCCCGCCCGCGCCGCCCGGCGGGCCAGGGTGGGAATCGGCTCCCCGGCCAGGGCTTCCACCAGGCCGCTGCCGCTGTCGAGCTGGCTGCCCTGCAGGCGGCGCTGGCAGAGGGTCAGCCCTGCCAGTCCGGCGTCGCTTACCAGCAGGTTGGAGCCGGCCCCGATCACCCGCAGCTCCAGCCCCTCGCGCCGGGCCCAGGCCACCAGTTCCGTCAGCTGCTCCAGTCCCTCGGGCTCGGCGAACCAGTCGGCAGTACCGCCCACCTTCCAGGTGGTGTAGTCCGCCAGGCCCACCGACCTGCGCAACCCCTGGGGCCCCGCCTGTGTCGCCATGGTTCAGGCCGCCAGCGGCAGCGGCCGATCCCGGCTTTCCAGGACTTCCAGCAGGCCCCAGAGGCCGTTCACGTCGCCGGCGCCCATGGCCAGCACCAGATCCCCCTCCTGGCTGTGCTCGGCCACGGCCACCGCCAGATCGTCGAGGCTGGAGCTCACGGCCACGGTCAGTTCGGGCCTCAGGCGGCGGATCTCGGCCGCCAGGGCGGCACTGGAGATGCCCTCGATCGGAGCTTCGCCGGCCGCATAGAGCGGGGCCAGCAGCACGGCATCGGCCTGGCTGAGGGCTTGGGCGAAGGGACCGAGGAACTCGGCGGTGCGGCTGTAGCGGTGGGGCTGGAACACCGCCAGCACCCGCCGGGGGCAGGTCGGCAGCGGGCTGCGGCCGCTGCTCACCATCAGCCTGGACATGGCCAGGGTGGCGTCCACCTCGCTGGGGTGATGGGCATAGTCGTCCACCACCAGCCGGCCATGCCAGCTGCCGCGGTAATCGAAGCGCCGGCCCGGGGCCTGCAGCGATTCGATCGCCTGGCGCAGCTCCGCGAACGACAGGCCCTGCAGGCGGCAGGCGGCCAGGGCGGCGGTGGCGTTGCTGAGGTTGTGCAGGCCCGGCAGGGGCAGGCTGAACTCGCCCACCGGCTCGCCGTTCTCGTAGAAGCGGGCCAGGGTGCTGTCGCCGTAGAGCTGCAGGGGAATGGCGGCGAAGGCCGTGCCCTCCACGCTGTTGGTGGACCACCAGCTGTCGGCCTGGAAGTGCTCCCGCAGGATCGGGCAGTCGCGGTTGGCCAGCAGGTGCCCGCACCCACGGGCGAAGCGCTGCAGGGTCGCGATCAGGGCCTCCAGGTTGGGGTAGTGGTCGGTGTGGTCCAGCTCCAGGTTGGTGATCACCCCGAGGGAGGCGGTGAACTTCACCAGCGACCCGTCCGACTCGTCGGCCTCGGCCACCAGCAGCGTGCCCTGGCCGCTGCGGCCGTTGCTGGCGAAGGCCGGCACGATGCCGCCGATCACGGCGGTGGGGTCCTGGTCGGTGGTGTGCAGCAGGCTGGCCACCAGGGTGCTGGTGGTGGTCTTGCCGTGGCTGCCGGCCACGGCGATCGAGGGCTGGGCGGCGATCAGGGCGCCGAGCACATCCGAGCGGTGGCACACCTCCAGGCCCACGCGCCGGGCCTCGGCCAGCTCGGGGTTGCTCTCCGGCACGGCGGAGCTCACCACCACCAGGGGTGGTGTGGAGGTGCCGCTGCGGATGGCGGCGATCGTGCCGGCGTTCTGCTCGCGGAACACCCGCACGCCGCGGCCACGCAGGTCCTGCAGTACGGCGTTTTCACGGGGATCGGAGCCCGTCACCGCAAAGCCCCGATCCGCCAGGATCCCCGCCAGGGCCGACATGCCGATGCCACCGACTCCAATGAAGTGGAGAGGCTGGTGGCGATCGAGCGTCAGGGCCAAGGGCGTCTCCGTGTCGGGTCGACGCTAAGCCCGGACGTCCCGCTTGTCGCCTCGGCGCTGTTCCCCCTGAGACGCTCCGATACGGGGCGCCCCGTCAGGCGGGTGCGCCCGCTGGGTTCCGCCCCGTCGCCCGGGGCCAGGCCAGGGCCGGCGCGGCTCCCGGGGGGGGCGGCCTATTTCTGTATGATCGGCACCCAAATCTCCCTTCCCTAGCGGCTTTCACCGCTTACCGCCAATGACCCTGCGCGTTGCGATCAATGGATTCGGCCGGATCGGTCGCAACTTCATGCGCTGCTGGTTGAGCCGCGGAGCCAACACCGGCATCGAGATCGTGGGTCTGAATGACACCTCCGATCCCCGTACCAACGCGCACCTGCTCCAGTACGACTCGATGCTGGGCCGGATCCGCGACGCCGAGGTGTCCGCCACCGAGGACACCATCATTGTCAACGGCAGGGCGATCAAGTGCTTCTCCGATCGCAACCCCCTCAACCTGCCCTGGAAGGAGTGGGGCGTTGATCTGGTGATCGAGTCCACCGGTGTGTTCAACGACGACGTGGGTGCCAGCAAGCACCTTCAGGCCGGTGCCAAGAAGGTGATCCTCACCGCCCCCGGCAAGGGCGCCGGCGTGGGCACCTTCGTGGTGGGTGTGAACGCCGACCAGTATCGCCACGAGGACTTCGACATCCTCAGCAACGCCAGCTGCACCACCAACTGCATGGCGCCGCTCGTGAAGGTGCTTGACCAGACCTTCGGCATCGTGAAAGGCACGATGACCACCACCCACAGCTACACGGGTGACCAGCGCATCCTCGACGCTTCCCACCGCGACCTGCGCCGTGCCCGCGCCGCCGCCGTGAACATCGTGCCCACCTCCACCGGTGCCGCCCAGGCCGTTGCCCTGGTGTACCCCCCGATGAAGGGCAAGCTGAACGGCATCGCCATGCGCGTGCCCACCCCCAACGTGTCCGTGGTGGACATGGTGCTGGAAGTGAGCCGCAGCACCAACCGCGATGAGGTGAATGCAGTGCTCAAGGCGGCCTCCGAGGGCGCGATGAAGGGCATCATCAAGTACTCCGACCTGCCCCTGGTCTCCAGCGACCACGCCGGCACCGATGAGTCCACCATCGTGGACTCTGAGCTCACCCTGGTGATGGGCGACAACATGGTGAAGGTGATCTCCTGGTACGACAACGAGTGGGGCTACAGCCAGCGCGTGGTGGATCTGGCCGAAGTGGTCGCCCGCAACTGGAAGTGAGCCTGACCGCGACCGCCTGCGTCCGCTGAACCGGACTCGGCGGATCCGCACCCCTTGGCCGCCCTTCGGGGCGGCTTTTTTATGGCCGCGTGATCACGGCCGCGTGATCACAGCTGGAAGTGGCAGAACCCTGCGATGCCCTCCGGTAGGGGATCGTCGCTGTCAGCCCAGGCCAGCCACGCCTCGCCGGCCGCGGCGGGTTCCGCCACCAGGGCACCGATCCGCTGACTCCCCGGCAGCGCCGCCAGCAGGGCTTCGGCCCAGTCGGGGGCCAGGGCCAGGACCAGCTCGAAGTCCTCGCCGCCCCCCAGGCACCAGGCTTCGCCGCTGGCGAGGGCCGCCAGCCCGGGGATCAGGGGCAGGGACCGCCGCTCCAGCCGGGCCCGGCAGCCGCTGGCCCGGGCGATGGCCACCACGGCGGCCGCCAGGCCGTCGCTGCTGTCGGTGCCCCCTACCCGCCAGGGGCTGCCCGCCGGCTGACTGGCCTCCAGGCCGGCCACGGCGTCGAAGCGGGGTCGGGGGCGCTGGTGGGCCGTGATCGCCCGCCGGCAGAGGTCCGCCTCCAGCCCGGCAGCGACCGGATCCAGCTCCCCCAGCAGCAGCGCCAGGCCCAGCCGGCTGAGGCCATGGGGCCCGGTGCTCACCAGCCAATCGCCCGTCCGCCCGTCGCGGCGCCGGATCGGGCCCCGGCCCAGGCGCCCCAGGGCCGTCACCGCCAGCAGCCGCTGGCCGCCGCCGCTGCAGTCGCCGCCCAGCAGGGTGCCGCCGTAGTGGTCCAGGCTCTGGCGCAGGCCGTCGTACACCCCGGCCACCCACGGCCAGGGCGTCCGGGCCGGTGCCACCAGCCCCACCGTCAGGCCCACCACCTCGCTGCAGCCCATGGCCGCCAGGTCCGAGAGGTTGGCGGCGCTGGCGCGCCAGCCCAGGTCCTCGGGACCCATGGTGGCGTCGCTGAAGTGGATGCCCTCCACCAGCACGTCGGTGTTGACCACCAGATCGGCCGGGCGCCGTCCGGCGATGCCCCCCTGGGCTGCGTCCTGGCCGTCAGCGATCAGGGCCGCGTCATCGTCGAACTGGCCGGGCGGGGCGTAGCGGGCCAGCCGGCGCAGCAGCTCCCATTCGCCCAGGTCCGCCAGGCGCTCCACGGGCTGCTCCAGGGGCCCCTCCATCGGCTATCCCCGGGCCTGGCCCTAGGCGTGGGCCTGGAAGTTCTCGCCGCCGTCCACCACCTGGGCCCGCAGGATCCGGTCGTCCACGCCCAGTTCCTCCAGCACGTCGAAGCCGTCCACCACGTAGCCGAAGGCGGCGTAGCGACCATCCACCAGGTTCAGGCCGGCGGGGGTCAGCTCGGCTTCGTAAAGGAAGAAGAAGAACTGGGAGGAGCCGTCATCCAGGGCCGCATCGGAGTGGGCCCAGCCCAGGGTGCCCAGGGTGGCGAAGGGCAGCACCGGGGTGGCCTTGAACAGGCCCAGCTCCTCGAAGGTGTGGTTGTAGTAGGGGGCGTCCTGGCCGGGCACGCGGATTTCCAGGGGCACCGTGCGTTCGGTCTTGGTGGCCGGATCCATATAGCCCTCCGCGGGACCGGCCGGATCGCCGGTCTGGAGCACGTAGAAGTCCTCGGCGCGGGTGAAGGGCAGCTTGTCGTAGAAGCCCTTCTGCACCAGATCCACAAAGGCGCCGGCGGTGAGGGGGGCGTTGTAGCCGTCGACCACGGCGGTGAGGTTGCCCTTGCTGGTCTCGATCTCCACGGTGGCGCGGCCCAGCAGGCGCGGCAGGGCTGCGAATTCGGCCGGAATCTCAAAGGGGAAGGCCCCCACCAGCAGCGCCTCCAGATCACCCACCGTCGTCAGGGCGCTGCGGCGATCGGCCAGGAAGGCCTCGCGATCGGCCGCCTCGCTGGAAACGGTCAGGGTCTGGAGCTGGGTCTGCAGCTGGTCCAGCAGACGTTCGCCCTCAGGCCTGGTCGATTCGGGCAGATCCTTGAGAATCGCGTCGCGGCGGCTGGTCAGCAGGGTCTGGCTGCGGCGCACCGTGCCGGCCAGGGCGCTCCAGCGCTTGGAGCGCAGGTCGTCGCTGGTGCTCTCCAGCCGGTGCTGCAGCTCCTGCAGGTCCCTGGCCTGGATCGGCAGGGCATCGCGCAGGATCGCGGCCGGATCAGTCACGGCGTTGCCGGGGGGCAGGGCCGCCAGGGCCAGCGGGGCCGCCAGCAGCTGGCCCAGCACCAGGCAGGCCAGCAGCACGCCGCCCAGGGCCAGCCGCCGCAGCCCCGCTCCCCAGGGGGTCAGGGCGCGCAGGCCCGCTGTCCACCAGGGCACCGTGTCGGCGGCTGCGGACGCCTCCGGGACCGCTCCCCACGCCGCGTGGACCGGTCCGGACAGCGCCCGGGCTGTTCTGGATACCGCCGCCGCCTGCCTGGGATCCATGGCCCGCCCCTGTCTCTGTCTGGACTCTGGCACAGCCGTACAATCCGGCGATCCCGTTCTGCCGGAATGATCTCGAGCAACGATTTTCGTACCGGCACCACGATCGAGCTGGATGGCCAGGTCTGGCGCGTCGTGGAATTCCTGCACGTGAAGCCCGGCAAGGGATCGGCGTTCGTGCGTACCAAGCTCAAGGCGGTGCAGAGCGGCAACGTCGTGGAGAAGACCTTCCGGGCCGGTGAGACCATGCCCCAGGCCCAGCTCGACAAGGCCACCCTCCAGCACACCTACATGGAGGGCGACGACTACGTGTTTATGGACATGGGCTCCTACGAGGAGACCCGCCTGACCGCCAAGCAGATCGGCGACCAGCGCAAGTACCTCAAGGAAGGCATGGAGGTGAGCGTCGTCTACTGGAACGGCAAGCCCCTGGAGGTGGAACTGCCCAACTCGGTGGTGCTCCAGATCACCCAGACCGACCCCGGCGTCAAGGGCGACACCGCCACCGGCGGCACCAAGCCCGCCATCGTCGAGACCGGCGCTCAGGTCATGGTGCCCCTGTTCCTGTCGATCGGCGAGAAGATCAAGATCGACACCCGCACCGATAGTTACCTCGGCCGCGAGAACTGATCGCCATGCAGCTCGACCACAACCAGCTTCGCGAGCTGATCACCCTGCTGGGTGAGAGCGACATCCAGGAGCTCAAGCTCGAGGGCGACGACTTCCGTCTGGAACTGCGCCGCAACCTGCCGGCCGCCCAGCCCCAGGTGGTGATGCAGGCCGCCGCTCCGGCCGTGGCCGCCCCGGTGCTGCCCGTCACCCCTTCGCCGGCGCCCCCCACCGCCCCCGCCGTCCGCGGCGACCTGGTGGAGATCACGGCCCCGATGGTGGCGACCTTCTACCGCTCCCCCGCCCCGGGCGAGGCCTCCTTCGTGGAGCTGGGCGCCCGCATCGCCGTCGGCCAGACCGTCTGCATCCTCGAGGCGATGAAGCTCATGAATGAGCTCGAGAGTGAGGTGAGCGGCGAGGTGGTCGAGATCCTGGTGGAGAACGGCACCCCCGTGGAATTCGGCCAGGTGCTGATGCGGGTCAAGCCCGGCTGATCACCTCCCGTGAGCCTGGGTTCAGCCCAGCTCCCGGGCCGTTTCCAGGGCCGCCGCCATGCTGGCCCCGCGGGCGATGCCGCGGCCGGCGATGGCGAAGCCCGTGCCGTGGTCCGGGGAGGTCCGCAGGAATGGCAGCCCCAGGCTGGTGTTGACCGCCTGGTCGAAGGCCAGCAGCTTCACCGGGATCAGGCCCTGGTCGTGGTACAGCGCCAGGTAGCCGTCGGCGGCCGCCTCCCGGCTGCCGCCCCCCCAGGCCACCCCCGCCTCCAGCCAGCAGGTGTCGGGCGGCAGGGGGCCCAGCAGCTCCGCTTCGGGGTGCTGGGCCTGCCAGCGCTGCAGCAGCGGGATCAGCCAGTCCTGCTCCTCCCGCCCCAGCTGGCCCGCCTCGCCGGCGTGGGGATTGAGCCCCGCCACCGCCAGGCGCGGCCGCGGCCGGAAGCGCCGGCAGAAGGCCAGCAGTACCGCCAGCTTGGCCTCCAGCCGCTCGGGAGTGAGCGCCGCGGGCACGGCGGCCAGGGGGATGTGGGTGGTGGCCAGCAGGGTGTTCAGCCGCCAGTCGCCGTGGGGGGAGCGGGCCGTGAACAGCATCGAGGCTTCCGCCACCCCGGCCAGCTCCGCCAGGCGCTCCGTCTGGCCCGGATAGGTGTGGCCGGCGGCATGCCAGGCGTGCTTGGCGATCGGCGCCGTCACCAGGGAGCGGCAGCGGCCCTGGCGGACCAGCTCGGTGGCGGCCGTGAGCCAGGCGAAGCTGGCCGCTCCGCTGGCGGCACCGCCAGCCCCCGGCGGAACCGCAGCGTCCAGGGGCAGATCCAGGATCTCCAGGTTCGCCGGGTCCAGCAGCGGCTCCTCCCCCGCCGTCCGCAGGCTCCGGTAGGTGTCCTCCAGCCAGCGGCGGCACCCCACCAGCAGCGGGCCCGTCGCGCCGCTCCAGCCCTCGGGGCCGTCTCGGCGGGCCAGGGTCGCCAGGGCCTTGAGGGTCACCTCGGCGCCGATCCCGGCGGGATCCCCCAGGCTGAGGGCGATGCGCCCCTGCCTAGCGTCGGGGCTGGTCGGCGATGGGTCCATGCTGCGCTGGTTGCTTCTCGGTGGCTTGCTGTTCGCCCTGGTGAGCGGGGTGCGCAACGGCTGGGTGGAGCTGCGCTGGGACCGCCTCCTCCACGATGCCGGCGTGCCCTTCGTGCCGGATCCTGCCCGGCCCACGGCCCCGGCGAAGCGCAATTAGGCCGGCATCCTGGCGCTCGGCTCCGGCCCTGTCCCTGGGGCTGGCCGTTCAGCGGCCGAGGCTGGCCTGGTGACCTGGGCCGAGGCCGTCGCCCGCTCCTCCGCCAGGGAGGCCCGGAATCCCTCGCGGTAGCTGGGGTAGCGCAGCCGGTAGCCCAGCGCCAGGCAGAGCAGCCGGTTGCTGACCCGCCGGTTCTCGGACCAGAAGCTCAGGGCCATCGGGCTCATGTGGGGGGCCACGTCCGCGTAGCGCTGCGCCGGCGGCAGCGGGTAGCCCAGGAGGTGGGCGGCATAGCCGAGGGTCTCGCTGGAGGGGCAGGGGGCGTCGTCGCTCACGTTGACCACGGCGGGGCGGCGCTGGGGCGGCAGGGCCAGGCAGTGCAGCAGCGCCCCCACGATGTCGTCGACGTGGATGCGGCAGAAGACCTGGCCCGGCTTGTGCACCAGCCGTCCCTGGCCCGTCAGCAGGCCCTGGAAGGGGCTGCGGCCAGGGCCGTAGATGGCCGGGAGCCGGAAGCTCTGCACCGGCAGGCCGCTGTCCAGCCAGGCCCGCTCGCAGGCCAGGCGGGCCCGGCTGCGCCCCAGGCCTGGGTTGGGCGGCGTGTCTTCGTCGGCCCAGGCCCCCTGTAGGTCGCCGTAGATGCCGGTGGTGGAGAGGTAGCCCAGCCACTGCAGGGACAGCTGCCGCAGCGCCGGGCCGAGGGCCTCCAGGGCGGGGTCCCGGCCCTCGCCATCGGGGGGAATCGTCACCAGCCCATGGGTGGTGCCCGCCAGTTGTTCGGCCGTGGGCACGACTCCGGCGACCGGATCCAGGCGCAGCCAGCGCCGGCCGGGGGCGTCCGCTTCGGGCGGTTCCGGGCCCCGGTGGGTGAGGGTCACGCTGGCCCCGAGCGGCCCCAGGGCGGCGGCGAAGCGCCGACCCGTGTAGCCGCCCCCGAGCACCAGCACCGAGGTGCCCGCCGGCAGCCCCTGAGGCATCGCCGCTGGAGCCGCCGCGGGGGTGGAGGGAGCCGTCGAGGGGTTCATCGCTGCAGTCGCGGCCGCAGCTGCGGCAGGAGTCGCGCCGGTCGCCGGGTTGACAGCCCAGGAAGCCATGAGTACAGATGTATTACACCGCGATCCCGATCGATGGCCGCGTCCTGTCTCTCTACTCCCCTTGCTCCGCTGCGTGGCCCCAGTCGCGGTCCCAGCCGCGGCCCGCTCCCCGGTCCTGGAGCCTTGGCGGGCCGGCGCTTGTGCGCCCGGCGCCTTGGCACCGCGCGGTCCAAGGCGGCTCGTCAGGCCAGGACCGGAGGCTGGCCCCTGGCCTGGCTGGTGGCGGTCCTGCTGGCCGCGGCGGCCGTTCTGGCGCCGGAGCAGCCCTCGGCCGAGGCCGCCATCTGCGAGCGCCACAACGGTCTGGCCGCCTGTCGCGTCTGGTAGGGGCCTCAGGCGACCTGGAATACCCAGCCGGGGTCGCCGCTGGTGTTGGTGCTCCGGTTACCGCTGCGCCCACGGTTGGTGCTGGGGCGGTTGGTGCTGGGGCGGTTGGCGCTGGGGCGGCTTGGCGCAGCGCTGGCCTGGGGGCTGGCCCATTGCAGCAGGCGCAGGGCCAGCCGCAGATCCCCGTCCATCCAGGCCCGGATGGCCATGGCGCGGCGGGGATCGTAGAAGCGCTGGCGCCGGTACCAGTCGAAGGCGTCGGTGTCACTTTTGCGACCGTTGCAGGCCAGGCAGGCCGGCACACAGTTTTCAGTGACGCTCAGGCCGCCGCGGCTGCGCGGCAGCACATGATCGATTGATTCGGATGGATTGCCGCAGTAGATGCAGCTTTGATCCGTAAATGTGTGGAGAGATTGTCTCCAGCGGCGAACACGAAGTTTGGGGCACAGATCCTCAAGGAAAACCGCATCCCTGGTGTGCATCCGATCAACTCGGTTGGGGAGAGTCTGCCCGTAGTCGCTGGCTTGTCAATGTGTCGAAGGATGCCGTTCCGCCTGAAACGGGTCATGGATTTCCGGCTGACTTGTCTTTGCTGCCGTTGGCTTTAAATTGGTCAACGGCGCGTCACGTGACTGACCCGCCGGCGAGCTCCTTCGGCCTCGTGTTCCCCGTTTGGCCCGCCCGCTCAGCCCGTCCAGGCCCGCTGCTCCCGCCCGCTGCCTGATGCGGCTGGGCGCCTCCGGCTGCATCGAGGTGGTCACCCCCTTCGACGCCGTGACCCAGGCCCAGCTGCAGGCCGTGCGGCCCCGGGGCCAGTGGCGTTCCCGCCAGCGCTGCTGGGACTTTCCCCTGGAGGCCGCCCACGAGCTGGAGCGGCGCTTTGCGTCCCGCTTCCCGATCGATCCCGAGCTGGCCCAGTGGCTGGCCTGGTTGCGCCAGCCCCTGCCGCCCCTGCCGCCGCACCGGCAGCTGGTGGCCGAGGCCGATCTCCAGGCGCCCCTGCCCGATGGCCGCCATCTCTTTTCCCACCAGCGCTCGGGGGTGCGCTGGCTGCTGGCCCGCCGCGGGGCGCTGCTGGCCGACGCCATGGGCCTCGGCAAGACCCTCACCGCCCTGGTGGCGGCCCGCACCCTGGCGCGGGCCAGTGGTGGCCGCATCGCCGTGGTGGCCCCCGCCGGGCTGCACGCCCATTGGCGCCAGGAGGCGGCGGCCCTGGAACTGGCCATCGAGCTGTTCAGCTGGGCTCGTCTGCCGGCGGAGCTGCCCCCCGCCGGCACCGTGCTGATCGCCGATGAGGCCCATTTCGCCCAGAACCTGGGCGCCGCCCGCACCCAGGCCTTCCTGCGGCTGGCCCGCCATCCGCGCCTGCGGGCCTGCTGGCTGCTCACCGGCACGCCGATGAAGAACGGCCGCCCCGCCCAGCTGTTCCCCCTGCTCGCCGCCATCGGCCATCCCCTCGCCGCCGACCAGCGCGCCTACGAGGAGCGCTACTGCCAGGGCCACTGGCGCGAGGGCCCCGGGGGCCAGCGCCACTGGCAGGCCCTAGGGGCCACTGGCCTGGAGGAGCTGCAGCGGCTCACCCGTCCGCTGCTGCTGCACCGCCGCAAGGCCGACTGCCTGGACCTGCCCCCCAAGCAGCGGCACCACCACCCCGTGACCCTCAGCGCCGCCGAGGGCCAGGGCTTCCAGCACCGGCTGGATCTGGCGGTGGACGACTACCGCCGCCGCGCCGCCGCCGGCCTGGTGCGGCGTGATGCCGAGGCCCTGGCCGTGTTCACGGCCCTGCGCCAGATCGCCGCCGAGTACAAGCTGCCCGCCGCCACCCGCCTAGTGCAGGAGCTGCTCGGGCGGGGCGAGCCGGTGCTGCTCTTCACCGGTTTCGTGGCCGCCGCCGAGCTGCTGCAGGCGCGGCTGGGTGGCGGGCTGCTGACGGGTCGGGTGCGGCCGGCCAAGCGCCAGGCGCGGGTCGCGCGGTTTCAGGCCGGCGCCGATCCGCTGCTGATCAGCACCTTCGGCGTCGGCGGGTTGGGCCTCACCCTGCACCGGGCGCGCCATGTGGTGCTGCTGGAGCGCCCCTGGACCCCAGGGGATGCGGAGCAGGCGGAGGACCGCTGCCATCGCATCGGCATGGGAGGTCCGCTGCAGTGCCACTGGCTGCAGCTGGGCGTCGCCGACCAGCTGGTGGACGACCTGATCGCCAGCAAGGCCGAGCGCATCGCGCTGCTGCTGCGGCGCCACTCCAGTGCCCAGCGGCGCCAGTCGTTTCCACAGCTGGTGCGCCGGTTGCTGGCCGAATGGTGAGCCGCGTGGCCGGAGGCCAGACCCGCTCGCCACGGTCTGTCCTTATCCGCGGCAGCCGGCGGCGCGCATGCGGATCTCCTCCACCAGCTGGGGGTCGCCGCGGCGCTCAGGCGCGGCCTGGCGCAGCAGGACCTCCGCCGCGCTGCTGTCGCGGCAGGCGGCCACCCGGTTGCCCGCCAGGGCCTGCAGCAGGGCGCGCTCGTTGCGCGGCTGGGGGTCGCGGGGGTACGCAGCCACCACGGCATCACAGCGCTCCAGGGCACCCTTGAGCCCGTCGAGGCGCACGTCCCGCAGACAGTCGTCCCGCGCCGGGCCCTTGACCTGCTGCCGCGGTGCCGGTGGCGCCCCGCAACCGCCGAGCAGGCTCCCCAGGACCGTGGCCAGCGCCATCAGGCCCAGGGGGGTCCGGCGGGCTGGCCGCCGCTGGGCTTGCGGGCTTTGGGGTGCCAAGTCAGTAGTTGTAGCGATCGTTGCGGGTGACGCCGCTGGTGGGAATGCGCGTGGGGCTGCTGCCCTGGGCGGATGGCGTGCTGCCGGCGGCGGGGCTGGCCGCGGCGTCCGGAGGGGTGGCGGCCCGCTCGAACAGGCTGCCTAGATAACGGCCGCAGTCCGGGAAGGTGCCCGGGTTCTGGACCACCGCCTCGGTGATCATCACCGCGGCATGTTCCGGGGACGTCTTGAACAGGCTGGCGCTCTGGCGCTTGATCAGGGAGTAGGCCGCGGCCCAGCTCACTTCGTGGTTGTTGCCGGCGCCGCGCATGAAGCAGTACACCTGGGCGCCCTTGCCGGCGGGTGTGTCGGCGGGGCCGGCCGTCGCCGGCAGCAGCGGCAGGGCCGCGGCCAAGGTGCCCAGACCGGCGGGCAGCAGGGCGACGAGGGCGCGGCGGATGGCGGGG
>NZ_JAGQBX010000036.1 GCF_024345855.1 Synechococcus sp. GreenBA-s
CCCGCACGCAGCGTCAGCTCCTGCTCCAGCTCCTCCAGCGCCATCAGCTCCTGCACCTGACGGCCCAGGGTGATCTCCTGCTCGTGGCTCAGCAGCGGCACACGGCCGATGTCGCGCAGGTAGGAGCGCACCAGGTCGCTGCCCGCGCCCACGGGGGTGGCGGCATCGATGCGGACGACGGGGAGGGAGGGCATGGCGCCGTGGAGTTACGAAACCAACTTGTTTCGCAAACCTATCACCGTTCTTCGGGTGCCCCGCTCGGGGGCCGAGGTGGGGACATCCGATCCCCCCAGGCCCTGGCACCGGGGTGGGTGCTGTGATGGAACGGCCGCTACCCCGGCCCCCCTGACGCCATGGCCACCGAGCCCCCAGCGGGCGAGCCCCGTGCCGGGGAGCGCCTCCAGAAACTGCTGGCCGCCGCCGGCGTCTGCTCGAGGCGGCGGGCCGAGGAGCTGCTGCGGGCCGGCAGGGTGAGCGTGAACGGCCAGCGGGCCGGCCTGGGCGATCGCGCCGTGCCGCAGCGCGACCGCGTCTGCGTGGACGGCCAGCCGATCGCGGCCGCGCCGCCGGCCGTGCTGCTGCTCAACAAGCCCGCCGGCGTGGTGAGCAGCTGCCACGACCCCGAAGGCCGCCCCACGGTGCTGGATCTGCTGCCGCCCGAGCTGGCCCGTGGCCAGGGCCTGCATCCGGTGGGGCGCCTGGATGTGGAGAGCCGCGGCGCCCTGCTGCTCAGCAACGACGGCGCCCTCACCCTGCGGCTCACCCACCCCCGCTACCAGCACCGCAAGACCTACCGGGTGTGGGTGGGCGGCGACCCCAGCGCCGAGACCCTGGCCCAGTGGCGCCACGGCGTGCCCCTGGACGGCCAGCCCAGCCAGCCGGTGCAGCTGCGCCGCCTGGGCAGCGAACGGGGCCACACCCTGCTGGAGCTGGTGATGCGGGAGGGGCGCAACCGCCAGATCCGCCGCACCGCGGAGCTGCTCGGCCACCGGGTGCGGGACCTGCAGCGCATCGCCGTCGGGCCGATCGCCCTGGGGGAGCTGCCCGAGGGCCGCTGGCGGCGGGTCGAACCCCAAGAATGGGGCGACCAGGACCCCCTGCCTTGATGCCGCGGCCCGCCCCGAGCTCCCGCCTGAGCGCGCGCCTGTGGCGCTGGCTACGGCGCGATGCCGGCCCCGGCGGGGGAGCCGGGGCGGCAGCGGCATCAGGGACGGGCAGCGAGGATCCGCTGCTGCAGGCGGGCCGGCTGATCCGCCAGCAGCGGGAGGCCCGTGGCCTCAACCTGCGCGAGCTGGCCCTGGAGACCCGCATCAGCACGCCCGTGCTGGAGGCCCTGGAACGGGGCTGGCGCGACCGCCTGCCGGAGGGCACCTACCTCCGCACGATGCTGCCCCTGATCGAGCAGCACCTGGAGCTGCCCGCCGGCAGCCTCGGGGGGGCGCTACCGCCCGAACCCGCCGATGGCGGCGGCCCCGGACAACGGCGGGGCCGCCTGCTGCTGCGCTTCACGCCCGGCTCGATCGATGTCTTCACGACCTGGCAGGGCACCCTCCTCTATGGCGCCATCACCCTGGGGCTGATCTACGGGGTGAACCTGCAGCAGCAGCGGCTGGCGGCCGCCAACCTGCTGAGCGTGCGGCCGATCGCCCCCCTCTCCCCCAGCGACCAGCTGCGGCCGCCGGATCCCGGCAGCACCCTGCTCAAGGCCTACCCCGACCTGCGCCCCCTGCAGCGGGCCCACGCCGGCATCGCCCTGACGACGCTGCAGCGGGTCGAAGCCGGCGCCGCGGCCCGCAGCCAGGGCGTGCTGGCCCTGCAGCTCCGCCAGCCGAGCCGGGTGCAGCTACGCAGCGACGGCGGTCAGCGCAGCGACCTGCAGGGGGCCAGCGGCGAGCTGGTGCTGCAGCTGCAGGCACCGCTGCAGCTGGAGATCGAGCCCGCCCCGGCCGGCGGCGCCGTGAGCTGGAACGGCCAGCCCCTGGCGCCCCTGCCCCAGCAGCCGGGCCGCTTCCAGCTGCCGCAGGCGGCCCCCAGGGCCAAGCCCGGGCCCCAGCCGCAGGAACCGGCTCAGCGGCCGTAGCGCCGGGCCAGCTCGCCCAGGCCCCGCAGCGGTCCCTCCAGATCCGCCACGGAGCCCTGCAGCCGCCATTGCCAGTTGCCGCTGCTGGTGCCGGGGGTGTTGAAGCGGGCCTCATCGCCCAGGTGGAGCAGATCCTGCAGGGGCACCACGGCCAGGTCGGCCCGGGAGGCCAGGGCCAGCTCCAGCAGCTGCCAGCCCGGCGCGTGCACCGGCCCCCCCACCCAGGCCTCCACGCGGCGGCGCTCCTCCTCCCCCAGGCCGTTCCACCAGCCGATGCAGGTGGCGTTGTCGTGGGTGCCGGTGTAAACGACCCAGTGGCTGCCCGTGTAGTTGGCGGGCAGGTAGGCGTTGTCGGGGTTGCCGTCAAAGGCGAACTGCAGGATCTTCATGCCCGGCAGGCCATGGCGATCCCGCAGCGCCTCCACCTCCGGGGTGATCACGCCGAGGTCCTCGGCGATCAGGGGCACGTCGGCGCCCGCCACGGCGCGGCGGTGCAGGTGGCGCCGCAGCCGCCGCAGCAGGGCCTCCCCCGGGGAGGGATGCCAGCGACCCTCGATGGCCGTGTCGGCCTCGCCGGCCACCCACCAGGCGGCCTCCAGGGCGCGGAAGTGGTCGATGCGCAGCAGATCCACCAGCTCCAGCTGGCGCTCCAGGCGCCGCAGCCACCAGCGAAATCCCGTGAGCCGATGCAGCAGCCAGCGGTACACCGGCGTGCCCCAGAGCTGGCCGGTGGCGGCGAAGTAGTCGGGGGGCACACCGCTCTGGGTCACCAGGGAGCCATCGCGACGCACCGAGAACAGGCGGCGATGGCTCCAGACATCGGCGCTGTCGTGGGCGACGTAGAAGGGCACATCCCCCACCAGCTGCACATCCAAGCCGCGGGCCAAGGCCTGCAGCCGCTGCCACTGCCGCTGCAGCTGCCACTGCAGCAGGGCCTCCTGCAGCAGGGCCGCGGCCTGCTCGGCATCGAGGGCGCGCAGGGCCCGGCGGGAACGGTGGGCCAGGGGGGCCGGCCACTGCCACCAGGGCTTCTGGCCGTGCTGCCGCTTCAGCACCACGAAGCGGCAGTGGTCCCGCAGCCAGGGGCTCTGGGCCTGGCGCCAGGCCTCGAAGCCGGCCCGCTGGGCCGCACTCCAGCCGGCGTGGCGGCTGGCCAGCAGGGCGGCGAGGGCCTCGGCCCGCTGGGGCGCCACCTCCAGATCGAGCCGGTCCTGGCGGCCCTCGGGCAACGCCTGCAGATCCCCGGCCTGCAGCAGGCCGTCACGCACCAGCTGCTCGGCGTCCAGCAACCAGGGGTTGAGGGCGAAGGCGCTGGGGGAGCTGTAGGGCGAGCCGGTGGCGTCGGTGGGGGCGAGGGGCAGCAGCTGCCACACCTGGATGCCCTGGGCGGCCAGGGCCTCAATCCAGCGCTCGGCCTCGAGCCCGAAGCTGCCGCAGGCGGGGGTACCGGGCAGGGCGGTGGGATGGAGCAGCACCCCGCAGCGGCGCACTCCAGGAGTGGTCTCAGGTCCCGGCTCAAGGGCGGGATCAGGACGCGGCGGATCGCCGCTCATCGGGCCGGCAGCTTGTAGCGGCCGATGATCTTCTGGGCAAACGCCGGGATGTGCTCCGCCACCTTCTCCGGGTGATGGCGCCGCAGCCAGAGGGCATTGCGGGTGAAGTGGGAATCGATCGAGAAGCGCCCGTATTCCAGGCCCTTGGGGCCGAAGCGCTCGACGACGAAGCCGATCAGATTGGCCAGCCACAGGGGCAGTTTCAGGGCCTTGTCGTAGGCCTCGATGCCCTGCTGCACCGCCGCCTGCCGGTTGCCCTGGGTGGTGACCGGCGCCAGATCGAGCTCCGCCTCCACCAGATCCAGCAGCACCTGGCCCCTGGGGTTGCGCACGGTGAGCCATTGGCGTCCGAACGTCGCGCCCATGTAGCCGACCACCAGATCGGCTCCGGCATTGGTGTAGTCGAAACAGCTCAGGCAGCTGGGGGCGAACACATCCTTGAGCTTCGGGGTGTCGAGGCCGAAGAAGGGCACGGTTTCCTCGCGGCCGTCGCTGTGGCGGAAGTGGATGCGGAAGTCCTGCATGAACTCGTAGTGCACCACCGTGTCGGGCGAACTCACGGTGCTCTCGAGGAAGGTCTGCAGCCCCTGGCGGCTCACGTTGTCGACGCAGGGAAGCCCCAGCACGTAGAGCTCATCGAGCGGCAGGCTGGGCTGTACGGCGCGCAGGGCCTGGATCTGGCAGCCCACGCCGATGGCCAGCAGCCGCCGGATGCCGCTGCCCGGCAGCTGCTCCAGCACCTCCAGGTTTGGCGAGAGGGTGGGCTTGTTCACCCGCGCCGCCAGCACCTGCTCCGGCGTGCGGGCCAGCACGGGCACGGGGGTGAAGCGATCCTCGGGGCTCTGGCCCACGCACAGCACCGCATCCACCAGGCCCGTCTCGAGGGCGCGCACCCCCAGACGACTGACGATCCCCGTCCACTGGGCGCCGCCGATCGGCTGCCGCAGGCGGGCGGTGACCATGCGCTGGTGCACGCCGAAGTAGAGCTCGTCCTCGTGGTCGAGGTCGCGGCTGCGGCCGTGGGCCGCCCCCTCCATGGCCTCGAAGCGCTGGTTCAGGAAGGCACAGCTGTCCTTCACATAGGCCACCCAGCGGCTGTCGCAGAGGCCGCACTGGCTGCAGAGGTCCTTGGCCGGATAGACGCTGCCCTTGGCCAGGGGCCTGGCCCGCTCGTGGGGCAGCGCCACCGGGCTGCCGGCGGACGCCGGGCTGCTGGCGGACGCCGGGGTGCTGGCGGTGGGCGGAGTGCTGGCGCCGGACGCGCGGTTGCTGGGGGCGGAGGTCAACGGGGTCGGGCCGGCGGGCGCATCCGGAGGCCCCACGCTATCGGCCCGGACAGCGTTGCCGGCTGGCTGTGTCAGCGGCCTGCGTCAGAGTGGGGCCCGTGTTGTGCGTGCCGGCCCCATGGCCCCCAGACGGGAGTCCGCCCCCAGGCGCCCCGAGGCCAGGCCCCCCCGGGGTCCTCAGCCCCGTCCCGCCCGATCCGGCGCCACGAAGCGACGCGCCGCCGTGCGGCTGCTGGCGGCGGGCCTGGGCGTGGCAGCCGGCGTCGGCCTGCTGGGGCTGGTCTGGCCCCCGGCCGATCGGAGCCTGCAGGACGACGCCCCCACGACCGCGGCGGCCCTGGCCGATCCCCCCAGCCGGCCGATCACGGTGCTGCTGATCGGCTCCGATGCTGACCGCCGCGGCGCCGTGCGCAACGGCGCCGCCCCCCCCGGCCCGGCCAACAGCGACGCCCTGCTGCTGGTGCGGATCGATCCCAAGAGTGGCCTGCAGGTGCTGAACCTGCCGATCGAGCTGGCGGTGTCCCTGCCGGGCGACAAGCAGCCGGTGGCGCTCGGCAGCCTCTACCGCCGCGGCGGTCCGGCCCTGGTGGCGGATGCCGCCGCCGAGCTGGTGGGCCTGCCCAAGGGCCAGCCCGACCGCTACCTGGTGCTGCCCCGCGCCGCCCTGCGGGAGCTGGTGGATGGCCTGGGCCGGGTGGAGCTGGCCCCGGATCGCACCATGCGCTACCGCGACAAGGCCCAGAACCTGACCATCGACATCCAGGGGGGACTGCAGCTGCTGGATGGCCCGCAGCTGGAGCAGGTGCTGCGCTACCGCGACGGCGAGCGCGGCGAGGCCGGCCGGCGCGATCGCCAGCAGACGGCGATCGAGAGCGTGCTGCAGCAGATGGGCCAGAGCCAGCAGCTGCTGCGGCTGCCGGAGCTGCTGGGCCGCCTGCAGAACCAGGTGGACACCAACCTCACCCAGAGCGAGGCCCTCAGCCTGCTGGCGGCGAGCCTGCAGCCGGGCCAGAGGCCCCGCTTCCGCAGCCTGCCCCTCAGCGCCCCAGCTGACGCCAAACAGCCCCTGCGGGAGCTGGCCCCAGAGGCTGCCGATCGGCCCTGGCCCGAGAGCTGACCCCGGGCTCGCCTGGGCACCACGGCGACTCGGGCCTGCCTCAGGCCTCCACCAGCTCCCGCCAGCGCCGCCGCAGGTTCTGGGCCAGCTCCACGGCCGGCTCGTCCGTCGCGACGCCCGGCTCCTCCCCGGTGCCGCCAGGCTCCTCCAGGCTCAGCCAGCCCAGCCAGGGCAGGCCGTCGCCGCGGCGGGCGTCGCGGTCCCAAGGACCGCCCAGCTGCACCAGCCCCAGCAGGGGCACGCCGGCCGCCGCCAGCAGGGCCCGGTAGGCCGCCGCCGGCCCCGCCAGCCCCCCTGCGGGCACCAGCAGCAGGGTGGGCTGACGCCAGGCCCCCAGGGCCTCGGCCCAGCTGCCGGCCGGCCCCAGCCAGGCGCCGGGATCAAGGCCCAGGGGCACCAGCCCGCCGCCCCCCTCCGCCAGGCCAGCCAGCACCGAGGCCGGATCGAGGGCGGGATCGGCCACGGCGGCCTGCTGGGGGAGGGCCAGGGCGGCAGCCAGGACGGCGGCGGCCGGGGGCGTCACCCCGCCGGGGGCCGTGAGCACCAGGGCCGGGGCACGGCGGCGGGGCGAAGGATTCATGGTGGTTTGCACTGGCTGGACCAGCGGCTTCTACCATCAGGGTCC
The DNA here is from genome assembly GCF_024345855.1 of Synechococcus sp. GreenBA-s. GTDB lineage: Bacteria > Cyanobacteriota > Cyanobacteriia > PCC-6307 > Cyanobiaceae > Vulcanococcus. The sequence goes on from NZ_JAGQBX010000036.1 coordinate 6,662, forward strand.
AAGAGATCACGCCAGCGCCCGCCGTGACCAGTTTTCTGACCGCTGAACGGGTCGAGCAGGCTGGCGTCGCCCACGACACGCGGCGATTGCGGCTGTTCAGCGGCACCTCCAACCAGGCCCTGGCCCGCGAGATCGGTGCCTACCTGGGCGTGCCCGACGGCCCGCGGGTGATCAAGCGCTTCGCCGACGGCGAGCTCTACATCCAGATCCAGGAATCGATCCGCGGCTGCGACGTGTTCCTGATCCAGCCCACCTGCGCTCCGGTGAACGATCACCTGATGGAGCTGCTGATCATGGTGGACGCCTGCAAGCGGGCCTCCGCCCGACAGATCACCGCCGTGATCCCCTACTACGGCTATGCCCGCGCCGACCGCAAGACGGCGGGGCGCGAGTCGATCACCGCCAAGCTGGTGGCCAACCTGCTGGCCAAGTCCGGCGTGGATCGGGTGCTGGCCATGGACCTGCACTCCGCCCAGATCCAGGGCTACTTCGACATCCCCTGCGACCACATCTACGGCTCCCCCGTGCTGGTGGATTACCTGCGCACCCGCGACCTGGGCGAGGTGGTGGTGGTGTCGCCGGACGTGGGCGGCGTGGCCCGGGCGCGGGCCTTCGCCAAGCAGATGAACGATGCACCCCTGGCGATCATCGACAAGCGCCGCTCCGGCCACAACGTGGCCGAGAGCCTCACCGTGATCGGCGATGTGGCCGGCAAGACGGCGATCCTGATCGACGACATGATCGACACCGGCGGCACCATCTGCGCCGGGGCCCGGCTGCTGCGGGAGCGTGGCGCCACCCGCGTGCTGGCCTGTGCCACCCACGCCGTGTTCTCGCCGCCGGCGGTGGAGCGGCTGTCGGAGCCGGGGCTGTTCGCGGAGGTGATCGTCACCAACAGCATCCCGCTCAGCGACCAGCGCTGCTTCCCCCAGCTGCAGGTGCTCTCGGTGGCCAACATGCTCGGAGAGGCGATCTGGCGCATCCACGAGGAGAGCTCCGTGAGCTCGATGTTCCGCTGAACTCCCCGCACCGGCTGAACTCCCCGAATCGACTGGCCGGGCCCCTGGCGCGGCGGGTGCGGCTGAAGCGGGCCCTGCCGGCCCTGGTCACCACACTGCTCACCGCCGGCCTGCAGCTGATCGGCGCCCTGGAGGCCCGTTCGGCGCCCCTGCGGGTGGGCGTGTGGCTCACCAACAGCCCCAGCCCCCTCTACTACGAGCCCGCGCGCATCGATCGGGCCATGGCCGAGCTGGCCGAGGCGGGCTTCAACACCGTGTATCCCAACGTCTGGAGCCGGGGTACCACCTTCCACCGCAGCCGCTGGGCGCCGATGGAGCCGGCCCTGGCCGAGCGCAACCCCAACTTCGATCCGATCTGCCGGATCAGCAGCGCCGCCCGGCGCCGCGGGCTCAAGGTGATCCCCTGGTTTGAATACGGCCTGATGGAGCCAGCCGGGGCGGCCGTGGTGCGCGCCAACCCCGAGTGGGTGCTGCAGAAGGCCGATGGCAGCAGCACCGTGAGCCTGCACGATCACCCGATGGTGTGGCTGAACCCGGCCCACCCGGGGGTGCGCCAGCGCTTCATCGGCCTGATCGCCGAGATCGTGCAGCGCTGCGGCGTGGACGGCATCCAGCTCGACGACCACTTCGCCTGGCCGGTGGAGCTGGGCTACGACCCCTACACCCGCGCCCTCTACCGCCAGGAGACCGGCCGCGAGCCCCCCGCCAACCACACCGACCGGGCCTGGATGACCTGGCGGCGCCACCAGCTCACGGGCCTGCTGCGCGAACTGCGCGAGACCCTCAAGGCCAAGGGCAGCGGCACCCCCTACGTGAGCCTCTCGCCCGGCCCCTTCCGCTTCGCCTACAACCACTGGCTGCAGGACTGGGAGATCTGGGCCCTCGGCGGCCTGATCGAGGAGCTGATCGTGCAGAACTACGCCTATTCGGTGGCCGGCTACGCCAAGGACCTCAACCAGCCCGCCCTGATCAAGGCCCGCCGCTGGGGCATCCCCGTGGAGATCGGCCTGCTGGCCGGATTCGGCGGCCGCACCACGCCGATGCCGGTGCTGGCGAAGAAGGCGCAGCTCGCCGCCGAACGGGGCCACGGCGTGATCTATTTCTACTGGGAAGGGCTGTGGGGCCAGTTCGCCGGGCCGGAAGGCGGCCCGGCCCGGCGGTCCGCCTTCCGCCAGCTGCACGAGGCGAGCTTCCCGGACCCCTACCCGCGCCGCGGCCGGCCCTGAGGCCGCCGCCTCAGGCCTGGCCCAGGCATTGCCCCACCACCTCGGCGGTGTTGGCCGAGAGCGGGGCTGACGCCAGCTGTTCCAGGGCCTCACGCATGCGGGCGCCCCGCTCGGGGCCATAGCTCTGCCAGCGGCTGAACATCTTGGCGAAGCGCGAGGCGGTGATCGGATTGCGTCCATCCACCAGGGCGATCTGCTCGGCCATGCAGCGGTAACCGCTGCCATCGACGGCATGGAACACCGGCACGTTGCCGGCCAGGCCCCCCAGCACCGCCCGCAGCGAATTGGGGGCCGCCGGGTCGAAGCGGGGGTGCTCCAGCAGGCCCCGCACCCGGGCCAGGCCATCGCCGAAGGGGGCCGAGGCCTCCAGGGCGAACCAGGCATCGAGGATCACGGGCCGCTCCTGCCAGCGGCCGTAGAACGCCGCCACGGCCTCGGCCCGCTCCGGGGTGTCGTGGCACTGCAGGGCCCGCAGGCCGGCGCGGGCCAGGGTCATCGAGGGGCCCGTCACTGCCGCCGCGGCCTCGGCCCGCACCGCCCCGTCGCCGGCGGCGGCCCGCCAGGCCCAGATGGTGCCGGTGAGCAGGCGCTCGCCGTTGCCCTGGGGCCAGGCCTGGCCCCACTGGGGCCGGCAGCGCGCCAGGACCGTGCCCAAGGGCTGCTCCAGGGCGGCGCCGAAGCGGGCCTGCAGGGCCAGGAGCGCCGCGAACAGGGCCGGTGGATCCGGCTCGGCCTGGGCCTCCTCCAGCTCGGGCATCCCCGGCAGCGCCAGCAGCAGGGCGCGGTTGGCATCGCCGAGGGAGCCGTCCGCCAGGATCCGCTCGAAGGCCGCGATCAGGCCATCCTCCAGCGCCTCGTCGGGCCGGCCGGCGGCCCGCTCGAGCACCGCCTGGCGCAGCAGGGTCTGGCCGGCATCCCAGCGGGCGAAGGGATCGGAGTCCCAGGCCAGCAGGTGCAGCAGCTCGGCGCTGGAGCGCTCGACCTGCAGCCGCACCGGGGCCGAGAAGCCGCGCAGCAGCGACAGGGCCGGCGGGTGGCTGTGGGGCTCCAGCCCCTCCAGGCGCAGGTGTTGCTCCGGGCGATCGATCACCAGCAGGCGGCTGGCCTGGCCCCAGCTGGGATCCAGGCTGGCGGCCGCCGCCTGGGACGGGGTCTCTCCGGCCAGCCGCAGCGGCAGGGGGTCGCCGCCCTGATCCACCAGGCCCAGGGCCAGGGGAATCACCAGGGGCTGCTTGTCGGGCTGACCCGGGGTGGGCGGGGTGCTCTGGCGGATCGTGAGCTCGAGCACGCCGGCCTCGCCATCCCAGCGGCGCTCCACCTCCAGCCGGGGAGTGCCGGCCTGGACATACCAACGGCGGAACTGGGCGAAGTCGAAGCGGGGGAGGGCGGCGGCGCTCCGGTTCCCGCCGGCCTGAGCCTCCACCGTCCGCTCTGCGCCGGCACGGTTTTCCGCGGCCTGGTCTTCGGCGGCCTCGTCTTCAGCGGCCTGGTTTTCAGCGGCCCGCTCTTCGGCAACCCGGTCTTCGGCGGCCCAGGCCTCGGTGGCGGCATCCTCCATGGCCTGCACAAAGTCCGCGCAGGTGGCGGCGGTGCCGTCGTGACGCTGCACGTAGAGCGCCATGCCGCGCTGGAAGCTGGCCTCGCCCAGCAGGGTGTGCAGGCAGCGGATCACCTCCGCGCCCTTCTCGTAGATGGTGGTGGTGTAGAAGTTGTCGATGGCCTGGTAGTGATCCGGCTGGATCGGATGGGCCGTGGGCCCCGCATCCTCACGGAACTGGGTGTTGCGCAGCAGCGACACATCCTCGATCCGCTTCACCGCCGGTGCATGCAGATCAGCCGTGAAGCAGGCGTCGCGGAACACGGTGAGCCCCTCCTTGAGGGAGAGCTGGAACCAGTCGCGGCAGGTGATGCGGTTGCCGGTCCAGTTGTGGAAATACTCGTGGGCGATCACGCTCTCGATCCGCTCCAGCTCGCCGTCGGTGGCGGTGGCGGCATCGGCGAGCACCAGTTTGGAGTTGAAGATGTTGAGGCTCTTGTTCTCCATCGCGCCCATGTTGAAATGGCGCACCGCCACGATGTTGAACTCATCGAGGTCGTATTCGAGCCCATACACCCGCTCGTCCCAGGCCATCGACCGCTTCAGGGAGGCCATGGCGTGGGCCGTGTAGGGCAGATCCCCGGGCTCCACGTGGATGCGCAGGGCCACCCGGCGGCCGCTGGCGGTGACGAACTGGTCCGTGGTCTCCTCCAGCCGTCCGGCCACCAGGGCAAAGAGATAGGAGGGCTTGGGGAAGGGGTCGTCCCAGATGGCGTAGTGGCGGCTGGGATCGCCCGCCAGCGGACCGGCCTCGAGGCCGTTGCCGTTGGAGAGCAGCACCGGACAGCTCTGCCGGTCCGCCTCGATCCGCACCCGGAAGCAGCTGAGCAGATCCGGGCGGTCGGGGTGGAAGGTGATGCGACGGAAGCCCTCGGCCTCGCACTGGCTGGTGAACATCCCACCGCTCACGTAGAGCCCCTCGAGGGTGGTGTTGGTCTCTGGGTGGATGCGCACCCGGCTCTCCAGCCGGAAGGGGCGTCGGGGCGGATCGAGCAGCAGCAGCCTGCCGGGCTCGAGGCGGTAGGCCGCCGCCGCCAGGGGTTCCCCGTCGCAGCGCAGCTCCAGCAGCTCCAGCTCCTCGCCGCGCAGCTCCAGCGGTTCGGCGTCCCCGGCCGCCGCCGGATTGGGGGTGAAGGCCAGGGTGGCCTCCACCAGCGTGTGGTCCGCGAACAGCTGGAACCGCAGGTCGGTGCGCTCCAGCAGGAACGGCGCCGGGCGGTAATCGGCAAGGCGGACGGTGCTCATCGGGCGGGACTCAGGGGGCGGGAGGGATCACCAGGGCACAGGACCGCGGCCGGCGGAGACATTGCAGCCCACCTGGGTCCCCAGCAGGGCGCCGAGCGGCACGGCCCAGGCCCGCCCATCCTGGCGGGACATGGCGTAGCCGAGGCCGCCACCGACGATGCCGCCCACCAGGCGGCCGGTCTGGCAGCGCTGGGCGATCTGCTCGGCGGTGAGCAGGGGTGTGGGCGCGCCGTAGGGCACGGCCGAGACCGGGGGCAGGGGCTGGACGCCGTCGTTGTAGGTGTCGCCGTAGGCCCAGGGGTTCTGGGGGCGGGCGTAGGGGTCCACGCCGACCGGCCGGGGTGCCGGGGCCCAGCCGTAGCGATCGCCCCAGGCCAGGGCGGGCAGGGGCACGAGGGTGGCGGCAGCGGCCAGGGCCGCGCCGCCGGCACTGGCCAGGGCCAGCAGGGCACGGCGCGGGGAGCACAGCCGGGAGCTGGCGGCGGACGGGGTGGTGGAGATGGCGGTCGCCATGGGAGTGGAGGGTGTGAGGACATCCCCCGAAGGGGCTGCCCTCAGACAAGCCAGCAGCTGCGACCGAATCCCAACTGGCCCGCGCCCCAGATACGACCAACTGCAACAGGGCCCCCAGCCCCAGGGCCCGGCCCCCACTCCGACGACCGGCGTTGACCTCGGGGTCAGCGGGCCTTCTGGGGGGCCTTGAGCACGTCCTGGGCCTTCTGAAGCACGTCGGCCGGCACCTCCTTGGGGCACACCTCCACGGCCCCGAGCACGGCGGAGTTGATCGAGCCCTTGCGCAGCTCCTCCATGGTCAGGGGCTTCGTGCCCACCTGCAGGATCACGCCTCCGTGCTGGCCCTGGATCACCTGGGCGATTGTCTCGCCGGCGATGGCCACCGCCTTGCCGAACTCCACCCCGGCGGAGCGGCCGATGCAGACGTTCAGGGCGGCGATGCGCGTGTAGAGGCCCATGTCCTCCTCGCTGGCCCCGACCTGGGCTGGCCGGGCCGTGGGCCGCTCCGCGGCGGGGCGCGCCGGGGCCGGTGCCGCTGGGGCCGCAGAAGCCGCGGCGGGCAGCAGGAGCACCAGGGGCAGCAGCAGGGCGGCCGGGCCCAGCCAGCGCCCGCGGCTGAAGGGGAGACCCACGCAGATCGAGAACACGCAGATGGTGCAGCAGCGCCAATCCTGCAGCAGCCGCCACCTCTGCGACCGCCTTGTCTGCAAACACCCTGTCTGCAAACATCCCATCTGCAGCGGCCCTGCCTGGAACAACCCCTGCAGCAGGCGCCGCGGCGTGCCGCAGGCCTGGAGGGCGATCAAGAGTCGGAGATCGGAACGCCGGCCCCCTCGACACGGATTTCGTGGTGGGTCTCCACCAGCTCCAGGTTGCCGTCGCGCCAGGAGTAGATGGAGCGGGCGCGATAGCGGTCCTGGTCCACCAGGCGGATGTGCTCGCGGATGTCCCAGTCGAGGTAGTGGGATTCGAACACCATCTCGTGTTCATCCACCTGGCGGATCTGACTGCGGGTGGGCGAGCCGCAGAGGTAGCCCCGGCTGCGCCGCAACTGATGCCCGAACAGGGAGGCCTCCATGGTGCCCTCGCGCACATAGCGGGGCTTGCGCTCAAAGAAGTCGTATTCCTGATCCGGCCACCAGGTGAAGCGGTAGTCGAACTCGCCCTCCAGGGCCTCGCGGAAGGTCTCCACCCGCAGCATCATGTCGACCCGCAGCGTCTCGTCGTCGGAGAAGAAGTACTGGCGGCGGGATCGCCACAGCCCAAGGTTGCGACTGAACCATCGCTTCACATTGCTATCGAGGCGGATCCGGCTGGCGGGATCGGTGGAGGTGGTCGCCACGGGGAGCACCCGGGTCGCCAGGGGATGGTGGTGGGACATGGAGCGCATCCCAGGGGACGACCGGTCGCCCTCGTCATAGCCACACGGGCCAGACCCGAGCCAAAACCATAGGCTGGTTTCGCATTTCCAGTCCCCGCGCCTCGGTGTCCGCTGCAGGGGAGCTCCCCATCCCCGACTCTTCCCTCTTCTTCTCTCCCGAGGCGTCCGAGCCGCCGCGGCCCGCTGGGGCCGCTCCGGAGCCGATCGCGCCGGATTCCGCCCTGGAGAACGTGAGGCGCCATGAGGCGAGCCTGCGCGATGGCGCGGAGCAGCAGCGCCGCAGCCTGCGGTTGCTGCTGCTCGCCTCCCCCTACCAGCAGGCCACCGCGGACCTGCGCCAGCTGGTGGCACTGCTGGAGGGCGAGCACTTCGGCTTTGAGGTGAAGCTGGAGGTGGTGGACCCGGCCCAGCAACCCGAATTGCTGGAGCTGCACCGCCTGGTGGCGACACCCGCCCTGGTGAAGCTGGAGCCGGCCCCAAAGCAGGTGTTCGCCGGCAGCACCGTGACCCAGCAGCTGCGCAGCTGGCTGCCCCGCTGGCAGCAGCTGGATGTGGTGAGCGGCCTGGGGCTGAGCCTGCGCCCGCCGGAGCCGGATGGCAGCCGCAGCCCCCGGGAACTGCAGCTGGAGGACCAGCTGCTGGTGCTGCGCCAGGAGAACGAGACCCTGATCGAGCGCGTGCGGGTGCAGGAGCGGTTGCTGCGCATGGTGGCCCACGAGCTGCGCACCCCCCTCACCGCCGCCAAGCTGGCCCTGCAGAGCCGCAACCTGGGCCAGATCGACCAGGAGCGCTGCTACGACGTGCTCAACCGGCGGCTCGACGACATCGAGCAGCTCTCCAAGGACCTGCTGGAGGTGGGCACCACCCGCTGGGAGGCCCTGTTCAATCCCCAGCGCCTGGCCCTGGGGCCGGTGGCGGCCGAAGCGATCCTCGAGCTGGAAAAGCTGTGGGTGGGCCGCGGGCTGCGGCTGGTCACCGACATCCCCACGGACCTGCCGGACGTCTACGCCGACCAGCGGCGCATGCGCCAGGTGCTGCTCAACCTGCTGGAGAACGCCTTCAAGTACACCCCCGACGGCGGCAGCGTCAGCCTGACGATCCTGCACCGCACCAGCCAGTGGCTGCAGGTGAGCGTCTGCGACTCGGGCCCCGGCATCCCCCGCAGCGAGCAGGACCGGATCTTCCAGGAGCGGGTGCGCCTGCCCCAGACCTCCCAGACCACCTCGGGCTTCGGCGTGGGCCTGTCGGTGTGCCGGCGCATAACCGAGGTGCACGGCGGCCGCATCTGGGTGGTGTCGGAGCCCGGGGAGGGGGCCTGCTTCCACTTCACCGTGCCCGTCTGGGACGACCAGGGCATCCGCTGAGGTCGGCGGGTCTGACAGGGGTCCCGCCCGGCGTTCCTTGACGAAGGGGACCTCCGCCCCGTAACTTCATCCCATCGGAGGCGAACCGGCCAAAAGCCAGGTAAGCCAAGGGAAGTCAACCCGCTCCGCGGTGCATCACTAACCTGACCGAGTCCTAGCCCCCATCGTCTAGAGGCCTAGGACACCTCCCTTTCACGGAGGCGACAGGGGTTCGAATCCCCTTGGGGGTATCCAAAGAACAAGCGGCTCACCGAGCCGCTTTTTTTGTTGCTGCTTGTGGGCATCCGCCCATCGGTGGGGCGCGGATCAGGCTGAAGGGATCGAGCCAGTGGGGCGGCCGCCCGGCGGCTCAGGCCAGGCTGGCCAGGCGCTGGGCCTCCAGCTGCACGGCCCGCAGGTTGGCGGCCAGGTCATCGCGCAGGCGCTGCTCGATCAGGCCGATCGGCATCCCCACACAGCCCTGCACGGTGAGGTCATAGAGAAGGGTGGTGTCGCCTTCGTGGCGGCCGATCTGCCAGCTGCCCTCGAAGCGGCGGAAATCGCCCTTGGTCATCACGAACGTGAGGCGCCGCTCGGCCCAGTGCTCGGTGAGTTCCAGCTCAACCCGGGCCCGGAAGCGCAGGCCGATGAACTGTTGCGAGCCCTCCTGGGCCAGGGCGACCAGGTTGTCGCGGCGCCAGAGCAGGCGTGAGCTCAGCAGGTTGGGGATGAACTCGCTGAGGCGGTCGTAGTCGGTGAGGGCCTCCCAGAGCCAGCGGGGATCGAGCCCCAGGCGCAGTTGCACCGCCAGGCGGCGGCAGCCATGGGGGAGCCGTTCCATCTCCTGCTGGATCGTGTCCAGGGCGCAGAGATCCTGGGTGGGCGCGAGGCCCTGGGGGCTGGCGCTGAGAAGAGCCGAGAGCTGCGCCAAGGTCGTCGGGGCTGGGCGATGCGGTCCTGGAGCGCCAACCTAGCCCCGATTGCTGCGGCTGGGGGACGGCTCCCGGCTCGGGGGGTTCCCTATGATCGCGCGACCTTCAACAGCGGCTTCCGATCCATGCGCGTTTCGACCGCCACCTCCAGCCGCAGCGACTCCCGCGTCTTCACGGTGGTCGTCCAGGGCTATGGGGTCGGCAAGCAACGCCAAGCCGCCCGGGAGATCAACGTCCCCTTCAACCGCCTGCAGGCCCTCGTCCAGTCCATCGCCCTGCTGGGTGGTCAGATCCTGTCGGTGACTCCCGCCGGTGAGACTCCGGCCAGCCAGCCCGCAGCAGCCGCTGCCACGCCCGCCCCTGCAGCCGCAGCCCCCTCGAAACCCGCCCCCGTGTCCCACGCCGACGTTCCCGTCAACCTCTACAAGCCCAAGAATCCGTTCCTGGGCACCATCACCGAGAACTACAGCCTGCTCGGTGAGGGCGCCATCGGCCGGGTGAACCACATCACCTTCGACCTCTCCGGCGGCGACCCCCAGCTCCACTACGTGGAGGGCCAGAGCATCGGCATCATTCCCGATGGCGAAGACGCCAATGGCAAGCCCCACAAGCTGCGCCTCTACTCGATCGCCAGCACCCGCCACGGCGACAACCTGCAGGACAACACCGTGTCCCTGTGCGTGCGCCAGCTCCAGTATGAGAAGGACGGCGAGACGATCAACGGCGTCTGCTCCACCTTCCTCTGCGACATCGACCCCGGCGCCAAGGTGAGGATCACCGGCCCGGTGGGCAAGGAGATGCTGCTCCCCGACGATGAGGAGGCCAACGTCATCATGCTGGCCACCGGCACCGGCATCGCGCCGATGCGCACCTACCTGCGCCGCATGTTCGAGCCGTCAGAGCGCGAGAAGAACGGCTGGAACTTCCGCGGCAAGGCCTGGCTGTTCATGGGCGCCCCCACCACCGCCAACCTCCTCTACGACGCGGACTTCAACCACTACCAGAGCCAGTTCCCCGACAACTTCCGCTACACCAAGGCGATCAGCCGCGAGCAGCAGAACGCCAGGGGCGGCCGCATGTACATCCAGGATCGCGTCAGCGAGCACGCCGACGAGATCTTCGCCATGATCGAGGACCCCAAGACCCACGTCTACATGTGCGGCCTGCGCGGCATGGAGCCCGGCATCGACGAGGCGATGAGCGCCGCCGCCGAAGCCAAGGGCCTGAACTGGTCCGAGCTGCGCCCCCAGCTCAAGAAGGCCGAGCGCTGGCACGTCGAGACCTACTGAGCAGCGACGGGCGCCAGAACCGGCTCCTCCACCAGGCCCGCCACCGGCGGGCCTTTTTGCTGCGCCCATGGCCCGGCGTTTGGCCAAACCCTCACAAAGCCGCCGCGTTGGCCACCGCGGCTGGGAGCGCGCCGCTTTTCTGGGTAGACCTGAAGCACTGCCGCACTGCCCATGGGCGCCACCCTCACGAATCCGCTCCGGGTCGGGCTGCGCCAGGAGCGGGTGATCCCGCCCCAGTGCCTGGTGATCTTCGGGGCCAGTGGCGATCTCACCCACCGCAAGCTGATCCCGGCCCTGTTCGAGCTGTTCCGCCAGCGGCGCCTGCCCAGTGAGTTCGCGGTGCTGGGCTGTGCCCGCCGGCCCTGGAGCGACGAGGAGTTCCGCAGCCGCATGGCCGAGGCCCTGGCCCCGGAGGTAAAGCGACACCAGAGCGCCTGGAACCAGTTCGCCGCCTGCCTCTTCTACGAGCCGGTGGACCTGCAGCAGCCCGCCGACGCCGTGCGGCTGGGCGAGCGCCTGGAGGCCATCGACAAGCTCAAGGCCACCCGCGGCAACCGCACCTTCTACCTGTCGGTATCACCGGCCTTCTACGCCAGCGGCTGCCGCTCCCTGGCGGCCGCCGGTCTGCTCAAGGACCCGAGCCGCAGCCGCGTGGTGATCGAGAAGCCCTTCGGCACCGACTACGCCAGCGCCGAGCAGCTCAACCGGGTGGTGCAGAGCTGCGGCCAGGAGCAGCAGATCTTCCGCATCGACCACTACCTGGGCAAGGAGACCGTCCAGAACATCCTGGTGCTGCGGTTTGCCAACACGATCTTCGAGCCGATCTGGAACCGCAACTACATCGCCAACGTGCAGATCACGGCGGCGGAAACCGTGGGGGTGGAGGAGCGGGCCGGCTACTACGAATCCAGCGGTGCCCTGCGGGACATGGTGCAGAACCACCTGACCCAGATGCTGGCCCTCACCACCATGGAGGCGCCGGGCCGCTTCGACCCCGAGGCCATCCGCAACGAGAAGGCCAAGGTGCTGCAGGCCGCGCGCCTGGCCAATGAGGAGGAGCCGTGGAAGTGCTGTGTGCGCGGCCAGTACAGCCAGGGGGGCAACCGCCTCAATCCGGTGGCGGGCTACCGCCAGGAGCCGGGGGTGAATGCCAACAGCACCACGGAAACCTATGTGGCGATGAAGCTGTTCATCGACAACTGGCGCTGGCAGGGGGTGCCCTTCTATCTGCGCACCGGCAAGCGCCTGCCCAAGCGTCTCTCCGAGGTGGTGCTCACCTTCCACGAGGCGCCGGTGCACCTGTTCGACGCCGCCGGCGGCAGCCCCACCGCCAACCAGCTGATCCTGCGCATCCAGCCCGACGAGGGGGCGGGCTTCGTGTTCGAGGTGAAGGCACCGGGCTCGGGCATGCGCAGCCGCCCGGTGGACATGCACTTCAGCTACGACGAGAGCTTCGGCGAGCCCAGCGATGAGGGCTACGTGCGCCTGCTGGCCGACGCCATGCTCGGCGATCCCACCCTGTTCACCCGCAGTGACGAGGTGGAGGCCGCCTGGCGGCTCTACACCCCCCTGCTGGAGCTGATCGAGGATGCCCCCTGGCAGCTGCCCATCCACCCCTACGAGTCCGGCACCTGGGGCCCCGGAGCCGCCGACAACCTGCTGGCCGAGGAGGGCCTGATGTGGCGGCGGCCCTGACGGCCCCCACGGCGCCGCTCCCCCTTCGCCTCGCGTCCTGCTTCCAGTCCCCGCTCCCCTCGCCCCGCCGCGCGCCATGGCTCCCCAGCTCACCCTCCAGGCCCCGCTTGAACTGCCGCCCGACCAGGTGCCGGCCTACCTGGAGAGCCTCTGGAGCCAGGGGCTGAAGGGGTCCGCAGGTGCCGCCACCTTCACCCTGGTGGTGTGGGAGCCCTCCTGGCTGCAACAGCAGCTGGTGCGCACCGGCCGGCTCGATGGCCCGATCAGCGGCCTGCTCTCCGAGGAGCTCCTGACGGCCGCCCGCGGTGCCGTGACCGACTGCGGCCTGCCGCCGAGCACGGCCCCCAGCGCGCCGGAACTGGCCTGGGCCCTGGGCCAGCAGGAGGGCCAGCACAGCGCCCCGGACCTGCGCGGCCAGTTCGTGGACCGCGCCATCAGCTCCCACCGGCCGCGGCGGCTGATCACCCTGGCCCCCACCCTGACGGCCGACACCCCCCTGGAGACCCTGGTGGCGGCCTACTGCCCCCTGCCCGAGGAGCGCGGCAGCGGCGAGGACGCCTGCGGCGACGTGGTGGTGCTGCGGGGCGGCATGGGGGCGATCCAGCAGGGCCTGGCGATCCTGCAGCCCCTGATCGAGCCCGATCTGCCCTGCTGGGTGTGGTGGAACGGCTCGCTGGATGAATCCCCCGACGTGCTGGAGGCCCTGGCCACGCCACCGCGGCGCCTGGTGCTGGACAGTTCGATCGGCTCCCCCCGCCGCTGCCTCGACCAACTGGTGCAGCGCATCGCCACCGGCCAGGCCGTCAACGACCTCAACTGGCTGCGGCTGCGCAGCTGGCGCGAGTCGCTGGCGATGGTGTTCGACCCGCCCAGCCGCCAGGGGGCCCTGCAGCACGTGGTGCAGCTCGACATCGACGTGGAGGGGCAGCACCCGGTCAAGGGCCTGCTGCTGGCGGCCTGGATCGCCGATCGGCTCGGCTGGCACCTGCAGACCAGCTACCGCCTGCCCGCCAACGGCGATGGCGAGGGCATCGGCGCGGAGTTTCAGCGCCATGACGGCGAGAGCGTGCAGTTCCGGCTGATGCCGGTGCCGGTGGGCCTCGCCAAGACCCATCCCGGCGCCCTGGTGGGCCTGCGCCTGATCTGCGCGCCCCAGGGCCAGGCGCCCCTGTGCGTGATCCTCTGCTCCGAATCGGGCGGCTGCATGCGGCTGGAGGCCGGCGGCGTGGCCTCGATGGAGCTGGCCGAGGAGGTGGTGCCCATGCCCAACGAGAGCGAGGAGATGGAACTGGCCCGGCTGCTGGGCGGCGGCCACGACACCACCAACCCGCTGCTGGCCGCCGCGGCCCCCCTGGCTGCCAAGCTGCTGCCCGAATAAGGCCCCCGCCGGGCCAGCCAGCCGCGCCCATGGCCTGCGTTCTCACAGCCCCCAGCAGCGGCAGCGGCAAGACCCTGGTGAGCCTGGCCCTGACGGCCCTGGCCCGCCGCCGGGGCGCCAGCATCCAGACCTTCAAGGTAGGGCCCGACTACCTGGACCCCCAGCTGCTCAGCGCCGTGGGCGGCCGGCCCTGCCGCAACCTCGATCCGCTGCTCTGCGGCGAGGCCTGGGTGGCGCGCAGCTTCCAGGGTTACGGCAGCCAGGCCGAGCTGGCGCTGGTGGAGGGGGTGATGGGCCTGTTCGACGGCCGCGGCCCCAGCAGCGCGGGCAGCACGGCGGCGGTGGCCGGCCAGCTGGGCCTGCCGCTGGTGCTGGTGGTGGAGGCCAGCCGCCAGGCGGGCTCGGTGGCGGCCCTGGTGCGGGGCTTCCGCGACCACGACCCCCGGCTGCAGCTGGCCGGGGTGGTGCTCAACGGGGTGGGCAGCGCGCGGCACCGGGCCCTGCTGGCCGAAGCCCTGGAGGCGATCGCCATGCCCCTGCTGGGGGCCCTGCCGCGCCACGACAGCCTGCACCTGCCCTCCCGTCACCTGGGCCTGCTGCCGGCCCACGAGCTGGCGGATCTGGAGCAGCGCCAGGGGGCCTGGGCCGAGCTGGCCGAGCGGCACCTGGACCTGGAGCGGCTCTGGCCGCTGCTGAGCGCTCCGGCCGCTCCCGCCGACGGCCTTGATCCCATCGACTGGTGCCTGGCCCAGGAGCGGGGGGCAGCCGGCGGAACGCCGGAGAGCCAGGCGGCTGGCGGCGATCCCAGCCCCGCGCCACTGCCCCCCACGCCACTGCCCTCCACGCCGCTGCCCCCCACGCCGTTGCCCGTGGCGATCGCCAGCGATGCCGCCTTCCACTTCCGCTACCCGGAGGCGACCGAACTGCTGCGGGCCCGGGGGATGGAGGTGGTGCCCTGGTCGCCGCTGGCGGATGAGCCGCTGCCGGCCCGCTGCCACGCCCTGATCCTGCCGGGGGGCTACCCGGAGCTGCAGGCGGGCCAGCTGGCCCAGAGCCGGCGCAGCCTGGCGGCGCTGCGGGCCGCCGCCGCCGCCGGGCTGCCGATCTACGCCGAGTGCGGCGGCCTGCTGCTGCTCGGCGGCGAGCTCTGCGATCCGGGCGGCACCCCCCACGCCATGGCCGGAGTGCTGCCGTTCCGGGCGCGCCGCGGCCCGCTCAGCCTCGGCTACCGCGACGCCAGCGTCAGCGCCGACGGGCTGGTGCTGCGGCGGGGCGAGCAGGTCTGCGGCCACGAATTCCACCGCTGGCAGCTGGAACCCCTGGGGGCCAGCGACGGCCTCGGCGCTGGGGCCAGCGGTGGGCCGGAGGAGCCGATCTGGGGCGAGGCCGCGGCCAATCGCGAACCGCTGTGGCAACTTGAAGGCTGGGGAAGCCCGAGCCGGAGGGAAGGATGGAGCAGCAGGACCCTGCACGCCAGCTGGCTCCACCTCCACTGGACTGGCTGTTCAGCGATCTCCCGTCGTCTGCGCGACGCAGCCGCGCGGCACGCATCCGCGAATGGCACCGGGTGGAGCGCGGCGAACCCCGCGCCAGCCACGCCGTCGAGCGTTGGCGGCTGACCGTGCGGGGCCGGGTGCAGGGGGTGGGTTTCCGGGCCGGCTGCCAGCAGTGGGCCCGCCAGCTCGACCTCAGCGGCTGGGTGCGCAACACCCGCGATGGCGCCGTGGAGGTGGAGGCGGAGGGGCCGGCCCACGCCCTCACCGAACTGCGGCTGTGGTGTGAGCGGGGGCCGAGCGGCGCGACCGTCCATGGCGTGACCACCGTCCAGATCCCGGCCACCCACGAGGACTGGTTCGAGATCCGCCGCTGAGGCGCCGGCCCCCTGGGCAGGACCAGCCCACCAGGGGCCTCCGTGGTGGGTTGGAATGGCGCCACGCCACCACCCACCGCATGCCCTCCGCGACCCTCTGGGCCGAGCTGCTGGCCTACGGCAGCGCCGTGAGCCTCAGCCCGATCCACATCGGCCTGCTGCTACTGCTACTGCTCGGCCCCGACCCGCTGCGGCGCGGGGGCTGGTTCGTGCTCAGCTGGGTGCTCACCATCGCCGGCGTCGTGGTGGTGATGCTCACGGTGGGCCACGGCCTGCTGCTGACCATGGAGCACGGCAGCCCCCACCGCACGGGCCTGGACCTGGTGGCGGCCGGCGTGCTGCTGGGGCTGGGGCTGAAGGAGCTGCTGGAGCGCCGCGAAGAGGGCGATGAGCCGCCGGGCTGGACCCGCCAGCTGGATCGCTTCAGCGCCCTGCCGCTGCCGCTGCTGATCGCGGCGGGGGTGGGGATCGAGCTGGCCAGCCCCGACGACCTGTTCCTGTTCGCCCGCTCCGCCGGGGTGATGCTGGCCGCGGGGCTGAGCAGCACCCAGGAGGTGCTCTGCACCGCGGTGTTCACCCTGGCGGCAAGCCTGGCGCTGCTGCTGCCCCTGCTAGCCCTGGCCCTGGGTCGCCAGCAGGTGGTGCCCCTGCTGGAGCAGGGCAAGCAACTGCTGTTCCGCCGCGGCGACGTGGTGGTGGCGGGCCTGAGTCTGGCCCTGGCGGGCTATCTGGGCTGGGAGGGCCTGCTGGGGCTGGGGCTGGTCTGAGGGGGAGCGGCGGCAGGCTCGCTCACCGCCCCTCAGGCCCCCTGGCGCAGCCAGCCCTCCCAGCGCTGGCGGTCGGCGGCGACCGAGGCCGACGACGAGGCGCCGGCGGCCACCAGCCACACCGCCTGGCTGGCGCGGCTCACCGCCACGTAGACGAGCTGGCGGCGCAGCACCGCATCGCCGGGCCAGAACACGTCGCCGGCGATGAACACCTCGCCGAAGGTGCTGCCCTGGCTGCGGTGCACCGTGAGCACGGCCGCCGGACCCAGCGAGGCGAAGGCATCCCGCACCAGGAAGTAGCGGCGCCAGAGGCCGCGCCCCTCCGTCTTGCCCGCCTCGCGGGCCTGCTGGCGCAGCCGGGCCAGCACGGCATCGAGGGCGCGGCGCGGCTCGCTGCCGGCGGGGGGCAGCAGCCGCAGGGCCAGACGGGTCTCCCCCGCCTCCACCTCGGCCGTGAGGGTGTCGATCACGCTGGGGGAACAGCCATCGCCGCTGCCCACGCCGAAGTCGGCCAGGTCGCAGCGCTCGGGGATCACGTCACGCACCACCAGCTCGCGGTTGGAGCCGAGCACCATGTCGGGCTCCTCGGCCTCCTCCTCGCCGGAGCGGCAGGCCGGCGCCATGACGGCCGAGCGGGTGATCAGCACCTCGCCGGGCAGCACCGGCAGCTGGTCGGCCATGGCGCCGTGGATGGCGCGGCGGGCCAGGGGCACCAACCGCTCCAGGGCCCGGTTGGTGTAGCAGAGGATGCGGGCGTGGTCGGGGTTGTCGAGCTCGACGGCGCGGCGCAGGGCGGCCTGGGCCGTCGCCAGCCACTCCGCCTGGGGCACGGCCGCCACCAGCCCCAGGGGCCCGCGCACCGGCGCCAGGGCCGGCGGCTGGCGGCAGGGCAGCTGACCGTTGCGCAGACCCGTGGCGAGCTGCAGCACCGGCCCCTGGTGGCGCACCACCTCCGTCAGGCCGGCGCCGGCGCAGCGGCCCATGCCAAAGACCGGGCTCTCGGGCTCCCCCACCGGCGGCAGCTGGGCCGGATCGCCCACGAACACCAGCCGAGTGCGGAAGGGATGGGCGCAGCGCAGGGCGATCTCCAGCAGGGCGGAATCGACCATCGAGGCCTCATCCACCAGCACCAGGCCCAGGTGTTCGAGGGCGCCGGCGGTCTGCTCGGTCTCCTCGCAGCGCTCCAGATCGCCCTGGCGCCTGAGCTTGAGCCGCAGCAGCCGGTGGATGGTGGAGGGAAACCAGGTGGGGGCGAGGCCCGCCAGGGCCAGCTGCTGGCGGATCACCCCCACGGCCTTGTGGGTGGGGGCCACCACGGTCCAGCAGAGGCCGCTGCGCTCCACCAGGGCCAGCAGGTGGCGGGCCAGGTAGGTCTTGCCGGTGCCGGCGAAGCCGCTCAGCACGAAGGGCCGGCCGTCGTAGGGCGTGACCAGCCAGGCGGCGAAGGCCTCAGCCGCCGCCGCCTGGCCGGGGGTGAGGCCGGAGCGGGGCGCGCCGGGTGGGCCTGGATCCGACGCGGCGCTCACCGGCTCAGCCGATCGGCAGCAGGCCCCAGTGCTGGGCCAGCTCCAGGGGGGTGCCCACAAACACCAGGCCCGGCAGGGCGATGGCGGGACCCAGCAGGCTGCCGATCAGCACCTCCAGGCGCGTGTGGCCCAGGTTTTCCTTGAGGGGCTTGCGCTGGGCCTCCGTGGTGGTCGGGACCTCCGCGCCGGACCCGGCCGGGCCGCTCTCGGCCTGGGCCGCAACGGCCCCGGCCGGCGGCTCCCAGAGCCCCTCAGGCAGGCCATTGACCCGGCGGGCCGTGAGGCC
This sequence comes from Synechococcus sp. GreenBA-s, assembly GCF_024345855.1. GTDB lineage: Bacteria > Cyanobacteriota > Cyanobacteriia > PCC-6307 > Cyanobiaceae > Vulcanococcus. The sequence continues at coordinate 24,729 of NZ_JAGQBX010000036.1, forward strand.
GGCGGCGCGCCGCACCCCGGCCGCGTCGTAGAGCACCACGAAGCACATCGTGGCCGCCAGGGCGAACAGCGGGTCGGCGAAGCCCAGCTGCCAGCCGATCGCCGCGGCGGTGCCGGTCAGCAGGGCGGAGTGGCTGGAGGGCATGCCGCCCGTCTCGAACAGCACCGCCGGCCGCCAGCGGCGGTGCTCCACCAGCTCGATCAGCAGTTTGGAGAGCTGGGCCAGGCCGCAGGCCGCCAGCCCCCACCAGAGGGGGCCGTTGTCGAGCAGGGAGCCCAGCAGGTCGTTGTCGTGGGGCAGAGCGGAGAGGGCCACCGCAAGGGCGGCGCTCATCGGTCGCGGCTCGTGATGTAGTCCGCCAGGGCCAGCAGCGGCGCGGCCTTGCCCCCGGCCTCCCCGGCGCTCCAGGGGGCGAGCACGGCCTTGGCCTCGGCCACCAACGCCTCGGCCCGCTGGCGCGATTCCTCCAGCCCCAGCAGCTTGGGATAGGTGGTCTTGTCGGCGATGAGATCCTTGCCGGCGGTCTTGCCGAGCACCTCACTGCTGGCGGTCACATCGAGGATGTCGTCGATGATCTGGAAGGCCAGGCCGATGCCGCGGGCGTAGGTGCGCAGGGCCTCCAGCAGGGCCTCGGAGGCCCCGGCGATCAGGGCGCCCGTGAGCACACAGGCCCGCAGCAGGGCACCGGTCTTGTGGAGGTGGATGTATTCGAGGGTCTCGAGGTCCACGTCCTTGCCCTCGCACTCCAGGTCCACCACCTGGCCGCCCACCAGGCCCGGGGCGCCCGAGGCCAGGGACAGCTCGCCCACCACCGCCAGCAGCCGCTCGGCCGGCACGCCGGGGCTGCGCAGGGCCACCATCTCGAAGGCGCGGGTCAGCAGGGCATCACCGGCCAGGATCGCGTTGGCCTCGCCGTACACCTTGTGGTTGGTGGGCCGGCCGCGGCGCAGGTCGTCGTTGTCCATGGCGGGCAGATCGTCATGGATCAGCGACATGGTGTGGATCATCTCCAGGGCCACCGCCGTGGGCATCGCCTGGGCGCCGTCGCCGCCGGCCAGCTCGCAGGCCGCCAGGCAGAGGATCGGCCGCAGCCGCTTGCCCCCCGCCAGCAGCGAGTAGCGCATCGCCTCCCGCAGGCTCTCGGGCCGCTCCGGCCCCAGGGAACCATCCAGGGCCGCCTCCACCCTCAGACGGGCCGCCTCCAGGTAGGCGGCGAAGTCGAACCCCGCAGGGGGGGCGTCTGTGGGGGGGACGCCACCGCTGGCGCTGCCTGTGCTCGTGCTCACCGCCGCGGTCATGGAGGGGTCGGGTCTGGGCGGGATTCTCTCAGGCCGGGGCCGCGCCGCAGCCCCGAGCCAGCGGCGCCGCAACACTGGCACCGCAGCACGGGGGCCGCGGACGCTGGGGCAGCGCCGCCGGGGCAGGGCTCAGGGCAGCAGGTCCGCCAGGGGTTCATCCAGGCCGCAGCGGCGGCACCAGCTGGCCACGGTGTTGACCAGCAGCAGCGTCACGGTCATCGGGCCGACGCCCCCCGGCACGGGCGTGATGGCGCTGGCGATCGGCTCCACCTCCTCGTAGCGCACATCCCCGCAGAGCCGGGCCTTGGCGCCGGGGCCCGCCGCCGGATCGGGATCGAGCCGGTGGATGCCCACATCCACCACCACCGCGCCGGGCTTGACGTGCTCCGCCCCGACCATGCGCGGCCGGCCGGCCGCCACCACCAGCACGTCCGCCTCGCGGGTGAGGGCCGGGAGGTCGCGGGTGCGGGAGTGGGCCACGGTCACGGTGGCGTTGGCGGCCTGAAGCATCAGGGCCATGGGCTGGCCCACCAGGATGCTGCGGCCCACCACCACGGCCCGCTTGCCCGCCAGCGCGATGCCGGCATGGGCCAGCAGGGCCATCACCCCGGCGGGGGTGCAGCTGCGGGGGCCCGGCTCGCCCTTGAGCAGGCGGCCGAGGTTGAGGGTGTGCAGGCCGTCGGCGTCCTTCTCGGGATCGATCGCGGCCAGCAGCGGCGCCTCATCCAGACCGGCGGGCAGGGGCAGCTGCAGCAGGATTCCATCCACCAGGGGGTCGGCGTTGAGCCGCTGGATCGCCTCCAGCACCTCCGCCGGAGGGGTGCCGGCGGGCAGGTGGGCGCCGTGGTTGGTGACGCCGATGCGCACGCAGGCCTTCTCCTTGTTGGCCACGTAGACGCCGCTGGCGGGGTCGTCCCCCACCCGCAGCACCGCCAGCCCCGGGGGCCGGCCGGCCCGCTCCAGGCGCTCGGCGATGACGGTCTGGAGCCGCTGCTCGAGTTCGGCCGCCAGCTGGCGGCCATCCAGACGCGTGGCCATGGAGCGGGTTCGGATGACGGCCTCCAGCATGCAGGCCCGGGCCGGCGGCGGCGGCATGGCTAGCGTGAAACCCTTCTCGGTGGAAGCTCCTCGGTGGCAGCGTTGACCCGCCCGGGCCCCGCACCCATCCGCCCCCTGCAC
>NZ_JAGQBX010000037.1 GCF_024345855.1 Synechococcus sp. GreenBA-s
GGGGGATCCGGGCCGTGGCGGCCCGCAGCGATCAGGCCAGGCGCACCGGCCTCAGCTGGCCGTCAGCGGCGCCGACTCCACCAGCTCCGGGGCCAGGCGCAGGCCGCCCTGGCCAGCCGGCACCACCAGCAGCTCGGCCTGGCGGATGCGCGAGAGCAGCCGGGTGGTGGTGACGCGGGTGGCGCCGATCAGCTCGCCGATGCGCTCATGGGTGAGGCGGAAGGGCAGGTCGCACCAGGGGCCGCAGCGGCGGCCCAGGCGCCGCACCAGCAGGGCCAGCAGGGCATGCAGACGCTGCTCGGCGCTGCCCAGGTGGCGGATGCGCAGCAGCTGCAGGGTCCACTCGTTCACCGGATCGAAGCCGTCGCCGAGGCCCGGCTCCCCATCACAGCGGAACTGGAGCGGCGTGAGGGCCTCCACGCAGATGCCCTCGCTGCAGAGGCGGTCGGTGCGCAGCTGATCACCCTTCTGGAGGAAGGCGAGGGTCATGCCGGCGGTCTCCTCGCAGGGGCAGTAGACGCGGGCCACCCCCTCCAGCACCGCGATGCAGCTGCGCTCGCCGCGCAGGCCCGGATCGAGCAGCACGCTCTGGCCGACGGGAACGCGCACGGGCAGGGAACCGGGGGAGGCGGCGGGGGCGGCAGCAGCGGAGGGGAGGCGGAGAGCCATGGACGGGGAGCGGCCGCGCGGCGACCTATTGCGAATGACTCGCAAGATAAACAACTCCACCGTCCTTTTGCAAGCGATTCTCAGTAACAACTGGGTGTTGCGAGGCTGGGGCCCGGGTCAGCCGGGCCCCACGGGCTCACTTCCAGCCGCTGGCCTCCATCAGCCGCACCGCCGCCCGGTTCTTGGCGCCCATCTGCTCGGCCGAGACCCGGTCGGGCGTGAAGGCCCCGAAGCTCTTGAGGATCGCGTTGTCGCCGTAGCCCTTGAGCGGGTACTCGTGGTTGGCCTCGGCGTAGCCCTTGCCGCCGCTGGGGGAGGCCAGGAATTCGATCAGCTGCAGGGCCGCCTGGGGATTGCGGGACTGGGCCGTCACGCCGGCGCCGCTGAGGTTCACGTGGGCCGGCCTGGGAAACACCGGCCGCAGGCGGCGGGCCAGGGCCTGATCGGCGGCCCCGCTCTCCCCCGAGAGCATGCGGGCCACGTAGTAGGTGTTCACCAGCCCGGCGCCGCACTGGCCGCTGGCCACCGCCCGGGCCAGGGGCGTGTCGGAGGTGAAGTAGGGCTGGCCCACGTTGGCGGTCATCGCCTTGACCCAGGCCGTGGCCGCGGCCTCGCCCCGCAGGATCATCTGGTCTGCCACCAGCGACTGGTTGTAGACGCTCTTGCGATCCCGCAGGCAGAGCTTGCCCTTGAGGGCCGGCTTGGCCAGGTCGGCGTAGGTGCGGATGCTGGCGGGATTCACCAGCTTCGGGTTCACCACCACCATGCGCACCCGGCGGGTCAGGCCATACCAGCGCCCCTTGGAATCGCGCAGGTCGAGGGGCACATCCCGCTGCAGCGCGGCCGACCGCGTCGGCCGGAACAGACCCAGGTCGGCGGCCTTGTCGAGGCGGGCCGCGTCCACCAGCACCAGCACGTCGGCGGGGCTGTTCTTGCCCTCGCTACGCAGGCGCTCGATCAGGGCGTCATCCTTGGCCTCCAGCAGCTTCACCTTGATGCCGGTGCGGGCCGTGAAGCGGCGGTAGAGCTCCTGGTCGGTGTTGTAGTGGCGACCCGAATAGACACCGATCTCCCGGGCACCGGCGGCACCGCCACCGGTCTGCTGCGCCCTGGCCGTCAGCATCGCCGCACTGAAGCTGATCGCCAGCAGGGCCGCACCCGCGAGCCGCACGGGCGTGAAGGCCGCCCGCAGGCCTGCAGGAGCGGCGGGCCTGGACGGGGTGTCGTTCAACGGAGAACGGGACTCAGAAGGGGACATGGTGGGGGACGTCAGGTCGGATCGGAACACCTGAGGGGACCCTAAAAACCGCCTGGCTCCAACCCGCCGCACCGATGGCGCAGGTCAACGTGACGATTGCTACAGGTCAGCGGCCCGGGTTGGTCAGTCGCGCACGTCCAGCTCGCGCATGCCGCTGCGCCGCACCAGATCCACCAGGGTCACCAGATCGTTGCCCTGGATCAGGCCGATGCAGCCATCGGTGCCGCTGCGGCGGCCCAGGCCGGCGCTGGGATCGTGGTGGATGCCCAGGCCGCGGCGGGCCGTGGCGAACAGCGGCTCCAGGCCGATCCAGTGGAGCTGACCCAGCTCCGGGTTGTCCCCGCTCGCGATGTCACTCAGCTCGCTGATCCGGTAGCGGCCCTTCGGCAGGGGCGCCTGGCTGCCGAGCTGGTGGCGATCGGCCGCCTGACGGGCCGCCCGCCCCACCAGGGCGTCAAAGCGGCGCGGGGGCTGGCCGGGGATCAGCAGGGCCAGCTCCCAGACGGGATCGCCCGTGGCCTCCAGATGCCGCTCGGTGCGGCTGAGGCTGATCTGCCCGGGGCTGGCCACGGGGAGCGGAGCGGCCAGGGCCGGCGGGGTGAGGGCAGGCGGGGCCAGCAGCAGGGCCGCCAGCAGCGGCAGCGGCGGACGCCGTGCAATCGGAGAACGGTCCACGGCCGGCTGGCGAGTGGCCCGGTGTTAGCGCGGAGCCGCGGCTGGCACCAGGGCCTATGGTGTATGTAACCGGCGGTCGCGGCGAGTCCTCAAGGGCCCACCCGGCGAGAACCCAGAAGCCAGCGCCGGAACCCAGCACCGCTTGACAGACCGGACGCGCTTCCCCGTGGGACGCGTCGAGTTTCGAGACAGACACGGCCCCCGCGACCCGGGCCGACCAACCAGCTCCACAGCTGGCCTGAGACCCCTCCCCCCAGAGCACCCAAGCGTCTGGAGAGCGGGTCTCGGTGCGACATCCATATCCACATCCCATCCCCACGTCAGGGGAGATCTCCATGACACGCCAGACTTCCAGGCCTGCCCACGGCAGCCCGACCCCCGTGCGCAGCGGCGCGCGCCAGCCGCACCGACCGGCCCAGCCCCTCCCAGCGACTCCCCCCAGCTGGGAGGACCTGCTGGGCCGCCGCTGAGTGCCCCGGAGCTGAGCGCCCCTCAGCCGCAGCCCCGTCCCTCACTAACCTGGCCCCAGGACCACCTCGGCCCGCCATGACCCGGTCACACACCCCCCAGGGCCCTGGCCCATTGACGGCCACACTGCTGGCCGGTGCGCTGCTGGCGCTGGGCCCCGCCGCCCAGGCCCAGACGCTGCTGGATGTCACCGGCGCCAGCGCCATCCAGGGCACGCTCAACTCCACCGCCACGCCCCAGTACGGCAGCACGCTGCAACAGGTGAAGAGCAGCCTGGGCAAAGCCCAGAGCCAGGGCTCCCAGGCCATGGGCCCCAGCGGCTTCAGCCCGTCGGGCGGCTCCTCGGCCGGCGGGCTGGGTGGCGGGAGTCCCGAGGGTTCCTCCCCGGCTAGGGATAGCTCGGCCGGCGGTGCGCCCAGCGCCGGCCCCGGTACCTATGTGAATGGCCACTACGTGGCCCTCTGCTCCCACGGCGGCCTCTGCCTCGGGCAACTGGGGCGGGCCCTGCGGCGCCCGTGAGGCGATGGGGGCAGGGGGACTTGAACCCCCACAACGTCGCCGTCTACCGATTTTAAGTCGGTTGCGTCTACCACTTCCGCCATGCCCCCAGGCCAGGCGCGCCCAGCCGCCGGCTCTTCCATCCTAAATTCAGCCTCAGAACTACGCCGCCAGCCCGTGCCCCTGCCTGGGATCCTGAGCCCCCTGGCCGCCCTTCCCTCCCTCGGCGCCCTGGTGGAGCAGCTGGGAACGGAGTCGTTGCTGGTGCTGGCCGCCTACGTCGCCCTGGCCGGGGCCTACCTGGTGGTGGTGCCCCTGGCCCTGTTCTGGTGGATGAACCGCCGCTGGATGGTGATGGGCAAGCTGGAGCGCACGGCCGTCTACGGGCTGGTGTTCCTGTTCTTCCCGGGCCTGATCCTGTTCGCCCCCTTCCTCAACCTGCGCATGGCGGGCCAGGGCGACCTCTGATGCCCGCTCCCTCCGGCATCAGCCGCGGCACGGCCCTTCTGGCCGGCCTGGCGGTCTTTGCGATCGGCGGCCTCGGCTACTGGGGCTTCCAGGCCGCGGGCTTCGAGGGCTTTTCAGCCGGCATCGCCGCCCAGGCGGTGCTGGTGGTGATCGTGCTCGGCTGGACCGGCTCCTACCTGCTGCGGGTGGTGACCGGCAACATGACCTACATGGAGCAGCGGCGCCGCTACCGCGACCTCTACGACGCGGCCACGGACGATGCCCTGCAGCAGCGCTTCGATGCCCTCAGCCCCGCCGAGCAGGAGCAGCTGCTGCGGGAGCTGGGGCAGCTGGAGGACACGGCGGATCTCTGAGGCACGACTGCGGATCTCAGAAGCGCACCCACAGATCTCAAAGGCCCGCCCACAGCTCTCCAAGGCCCGACCCCCGACCCCATAGGCTCACAGGCACCGCATCCACCGGCCCATCCAGCGCTGCCGTGAGGAATGCTGCCGCGACGACTGCCGACGTGACGAGTGCCGACGTGACCCACGCTGCCGTGACCAACGCCTCCCCGATCCAGCAGCGCTTCGCCCAGCTGCACGACCAGGGGCGCTGCGCCCTGATGCCCTTCCTGATGGCGGGTGACCCGGAGCTGGCCGTCACCCGCTCCTCCCTGCTGGCCCTCGAGGCCGCCGGCGCGGACCTGATCGAGCTCGGCATCCCCTACAGCGACCCCCTGGCCGACGGCCCGGTGATCCAGGCGGCCGCCAGCCGCGCCCTGGCCGCCGCCACCACCCCCGGCCGGGTGCTGGAGATGCTGCGCAGCCTCCAGGGCGAGCTCACGATCCCGGTGATCCTGTTCACCTACAGCAACCCGCTGCTCAACCGCGGCATGGAGGCCTTCTGCCGGGAGGCCGCCGCCGCCGGCGCCGCCGGTCTGGTGGTGCCCGATCTGCCCCTGGAGGAGGCCGAGACCCTCTCCGCCATCGCCGCCGGCCATGGCCTGGATCTGGTGCTGCTGGTGGCCCCCACCACCCCGCCCGAGCGCATGGCCCGCATCGCCGCCAGCAGCCGCGGCTTCACCTACCTGGTGAGCGTCACCGGGGTGACGGGGGTGCGCACCACGATCGAATCGCGGGTGGCCGATCTGGTGCGGCAGCTCAAGGCCCTGGGCCCCACGCCGGTGGCAGTGGGCTTCGGCATCTCGGGCCCCGAGCAGGCCCGCCAGGTGCGCGACTGGGGCGCCGACGGCGCCATCGTGGGCAGCGCCCTGGTGAAGGTGATGGCCGAGGCCGACGGCGGCGGTCAGGACGTGGCCGCCGCCGCCGGACGCTTCTGCGGCGAGCTGCGCGCCGCCCTGGACGCCTGAGCCGCCCGGACGCACCGCCACCGTCTCGGCCGGCGGCCCTGTTCGGGGCCGTGGCCGCGGACTACGCCGCCTTCCGGCCCACCTACCCGCCCGCCTTCTTCGCCGCCTTCGCCCGCCGCTGCGCCGCCCGCAACGTGGTGTGGGACTGCGGCTGCGGCAACGGCCAGGCCGCCCTCGATCTGGCCGCCCAGTTCGCGCGGGTGGAGGCCAGCGACGCCAGCGGGGCCCAGCTCGCCCAGGCCGTGCGCCACCCCCGCATCCGCTACCGCCAGGCGCCGGCCCAGGCCAGCGGCCGGGCCGGCGCCAGCGTGGATGGGGTGCTGGTGGCCGCCGCCATCCACTGGTTCGCGGGCCCCGACTTCACCACTGAAGTGCGACGGGTGGCCCGGCCGGGTGCCGCCATGGCCTGGATCGGCTACCTGCCGCTGCGGCTGGGCTGTGCGCCGCTGCAGGCACGGCTGGATCGCTTCTACGACGCGGATCTGGCCCCCTGGTGGCCACCCCAGCGGCAGCTGGTGGATCGTGCCTACGCCGATCTGGAGTTCCCCGGCCGGGAGTGGCCCTTTCCCCGGGAGCTCTGGATTGAGCGCCACTGGGATCTGGCCCGGCTGCTGGGCTACCTGGGCACCTGGTCCGCCGTGCAGGCGGCGCGGGAGCAGGGCGTGGAGCCGCTGGCGGAGCTAGGCCGGGAGCTGGCCGGCCATTGGCCGGAGCAGGGGGCCACGCCCCTGCTGGTGCGCTGGCCGTTCATGGGCCGCTGGGGCCGGATCGGCTGACAAGCACCCATCCCGTTTCTACGGTTCGGGTACCACGGGAGCCGGCCATGCACACCCACGACATGGAGAACCACGACAACCTCTACGCCGATGAGGTGGCGATGGTGGCCGGCGAGACCCGGACCGACGCCAACCAGCACGCCTTCTGGGCCGTGGCCGTGATCGCGGCGATGATCACCCTGCTGGGCATCGGCCTCAGCATCAGCTGAGCCGGCCCATGGCCGCGCCGCGGCCGGGCCCTCAGCGGACGACCCGGGGAGCGCGGCACCAGCGCCAGCTCTCCAGGTTGATCAGCAGCCCGAGCAGCACCATCACCCCCATCAGCAGCACCTGATCGGGCCGGGAATCGGGGATCAGGATGTCGACCACCATGTGGGCGATGTTGGTGACGGAATACAGCAGCCCCAGGCCCAGGTGAAACCAGCGCCAGCGCCGCCCACCGCTGGCGCTGGTATCCGCATAGGCGATCAGCACCAGGGCCGCCAGGGGCACCAGGAAGTAGCCGAGCATGGCCCCGAACACCGCCGGCAGCTGCGCCGGATCCACGTGGCTCTCGATCTCCGGCGACAGCCCGTGGAACAGGGGCATCAGGCCGAGGTCGGTGTGGAACAACATCGCCAGAAACCAGGCGATCCACAGGGTCCGCAGCCGCAGGGCCGGGCCACCCCCCGGGGTCGGGCTTGGCTGCTGCGGCGGGAGCGGGGTGGGCAGGGAGTCCATGGGCTGTCCGCCGGGAAGGGCCAGACCGATGCTGCTGCCGGCAGGCCATCAGAGGAACCCCCCAGGGGAACCCCCGGGCGGCGGTGCCCCACGGCCTCGGAGCGGGGTCCCCGGGGGAGGGCTGAGCAGCGGCAGGGCCCTCCGCCGGTCGGCGCCTAGGGTCGGGCCTTCCACCCGCCAGCCGCCATGCGTTTCGTGCTCTGGGGCACCTACTGCGACGATGCCCTCACCAGGCGCACCCCCTACCGGGAGGAGCACCTGGCGGGGCTGCAGCGCCAGAAGGAGGCCGGCCTGCTGGTGACGCTGGGACCCACCGAGGACAGCAGCCACGTGTTCGGCCTCTATGAGGCCGAGAGCCGCGAGCAGGTGGAAGCCCTGCTCCATGGCGACGTCTACTGGCGCCATGGCATCTGGACCGAACTCCAGGTGTACCCCTGGATCCAGGCCTTCTGATCGCGGCTGGCTCGGCGCCGGGGCTCAGGCCCCCGCGGCAGCAGCCCGTCTCACCACAGGCCGCGGATGGGCGCAGGGGCGGGAGCAGGCTCGGGAGCCGGGGCCGGGGCCGTGTAGCGGGGCGCGGGGGCGGGAGTCGCCACCGGCTCGGCCACGGGACGCTGGGCGAAGCGATAGCGGAAGCCCAGCTTGGCGCCCCAGCTGTTGAAGGAGCCGAAATCCACGTCGTTGACGGTGTGGCCCGTGGCGCCCTGGTAGACACCCTCCAGGAAGATGTCGGTGTTGTAGCTGGCGATGTAGCTCACACCCAGCTTGGCCTGATAGCCGAAGGCACCGTAGTTGCCGCCTCCTGTGTTGATACCACCGACCCTGATGTTGGGCGTGCCGATGTTGGAGTAGCCGATGCCGCCGCCCACATAGGGTGACCAGCGCGAACCGGTGGGAATGTCCCAGTAGGCGCTCAGCAGCACATCGTTCTTGTCCACATTGCCGGAGGCGTCCACCCGGCCACTGCCGAAGCGGTTGGTGCTGATGTTGATGTCGCTGACGCTGGAGCGGCTGTAGCCGTAGGTCAGCTCGGTGCGGATGGCGCCGAAGTCGTAACCGAGGCCGATGTCACCCGAAAAGCCGCCGCCGCTGTGCACATCGCCGTCGATGCCGGTGTTGTCGATGTCGAAGCTGCGCTGCTGGGGCCACTGGGCGCCCAGGCCGATGGTGGCGTAGAAGCCCTTGCCCTGCTCATAGGGCACCGGTTCGGGCACGTAGCCCTGGGCGACCTGCACGTTGGCCTGGGCCAGCCGCTGCCCGGCCTGGGGAGCCTGGGCGATCTGGGTCTCAGCGTCCTTGGACTGGGCCACGGCCGCCGCGCCCTGGGCGGGCGGCGCCTGACCTAATGGAGCCTCAGCGGCCCGGAGGGGACCGGCGCCGAAGCCCGTGGCGCCGAGCGCGGCCCCGGCGCCAAGCAGCAGGGCAGCAAAACGGGGGTTGACCATGGGGATATCCAAACGATCTCCCTTCTCTGTAGTCATCGCCACAGACAGCGGGACGGCACCGCGCCCGGATTGATTCCTGGCACAGGAGGTGCGCTCCTGGCCGGCCCCTCAGCCCCGGGGCCAGCCGGCGGTGGCCTGCTGCCACACCCAGCTGGCCACCGCCTCGGGGCCGCCATCCCCCAGCACCGCGGCGTAGCCCCCCATCTGGCCCACGCCGGCGGCGGCGATGGTGGCGATCACCGCGGGATCGGCGCGGCCGTAGCGCTCCAGGGCCGCCAGCTTGAGGGTCTTGCCGCGGCGCAGGATGTTGCCGCCATTCACGTGGCAGCCGGCGCAGTGCTGCTCAAACAGCTGGGCGCCCCTGGCCATCTCGGACAACCCCCAGGCGGGCCGGGGCCAGAGCACCAGCAGCAGCAGGGCCACCAGCACCAGCAGCCGCAGCCACCAGCGCGGCCGAAGCCCGGCCGATGCCCCGACCCCGGCGGCGGTTTCAGCAGAGCCGGGCAGGACAGCGGCCATCGGCACAGAGCGACACTCTTCCAGTCTGTCGGTCAGCCCGGGCGCGCCGGAGCACCCGCCAGGCGCTGGAATGGGCATCCGCTGGATCGGGCCGCCCCATGCCGTTGTTTCTGCACAGCGCCGACTGGCAGATCGGCAAGCCCTACGCGCGGGTCCACGATCCCGACAAGCGGGCCCGCCTGCGCCAGGTGCGCCTGGATGCCATCGATCGGATCGGTGCGGCCGCCCGGACCCATGGCGCCAGCTTCCTTGTGGTGGCGGGCGACCTGTTCGACTCCCCCACCCCCAGCAGCAGCGACGTGAGTGCCGTCTGCCAGGCCATCGGTCGGGTGGAGATCCCCGTGCTGGTGATCCCCGGCAACCACGACCACGGCGCCCCGGGCAGCGTCTGGCACGGGGCATTCTTCCAGGCCGAGCGGCAGCGGCGGGCCCCCAACCTGCAGCTGCTGCTGGAGCGGCGGCCCCTGGAGCTGGAGCAGGCGGTGCTGCTGCCCTGCCCGCTGCTGCGCCGCAGCGAGGCGGAGGATCCCTGCGCCTGGGTGCGCCAGCTCGACTGGGCCGCCCTGCCGGCCGGCAAGGCGCGCATCCTGCTGGCCCACGGGTCGGTGCACGGCTTCGGCGGCGCCGACCTGGATGCCGACGAGGACAACCCCGCCGCCAGCGGCAATCGCCTGCAGCTGGAGGCCGGCCTGCTGGAGCGGCTCGACTACGTCGCCCTCGGCGACTGGCACGGCCTCAAGCAGGTCAATGCCAAGAGCTGGTATGCCGGGACCCCCGAACCCGACCGCTTTCCGCGCAGCCCCGACTACCAGGGCGGCCAGGTGCTGCTGGTGCAGGCCGAGCGGGGCGCGCCGCCGCGGGTCGAGCCCCTGCCCACCGGCCAGCTGCGCTGGTTGCCGCTGCGGGTCCACTTCGGCGACGACGGCGATCTGGCGCGCTTCGAGGCGCAGCTTGAGCAGCTGCTGGGCGATGCCCTCGGCCAGGACCTGCTGCTGCTGGAGGAGAGCGGCAGCCTCAGCCTGGAGGGCCACCGGCGCTACGAAGCCCTGCTGGAGCGGCTGGAGGCCCAGCTGCTGCGGCTCAAGCGCCGCGGCCGCTGCGTGGAAGCACCGGGGCAGGCCGAGCTGGCGGAGCTCACCGGCCGCCCCGGGGATCCGCTGATCGCCCGGGTGGCCGCCGGCCTGCAGGCCGATCTGCTGGCGGCCGCGGAGAGCGCCGCCCAGGCCAACGACGCCGCGGCCAGCGATGGGCCGGACGACCCGCCCGCGCTGATCCGCCGTGCCCTGGGCGAACTGCACCGCTGCCTGCAGGCGGCGGAGCGCGGCTGAGGAGGAAGCGATGCGTCTCCTGCACTGCCGCCTGCGCCAGGTGCGCCAGCACCGCGACCTGGAGCTGCGCTTCGGGCGCCGCTTCACCCTGATCGGCGGCGCCAACGAAACCGGCAAGTCCACCCTGGTGGAGGCCCTGCACAAGGGGCTGTTCCTGCGGGCCACCGCCACCGGCCGCGGCGTGGAGGAGCTGCGCTCGCGCCTGCATCCGGGCCTGCCGGAGGTGGAGCTCGGCTTCGAGGCCGGCGGCCAGCCGTGGCAGCTGCGCAAGCGCTTCGCCGGCGCCAGCGGCACCTGCCAGCTCAGCAACGGCGCCGGTGTGGCCCTCTCGGGGGCCGCCGCCGAGGAGCAGCTGGCGGCGCTGCTGGGGGTGGAGGGCCCCGTGGCCGGCACCCAGATCCGCCAGCTGCCGGAGCGCTGGGCCCACCTGTGGGTGCGCCAGGGCGAGGCGGCACGCAACCCGCTCCAGGCCAGGCAGGAGAGCTACGACTTCAGCCGGCTGGTGGATCAGCTGCAGCAGCGCGGCAGCAGCGGCGCCCTGGAATCGCCCCTGGACCGGCGGGTGCTGGAGCTGCTGCAGGAGCGTGTGGCGGAGGTGTTCACCAGCACGGGCAAGGTGCGGGCCGGCTCGCGCCTGGCGGAGGTGCAGCGGCGCGAAGTCGAGGCGGCCAGCCAGCTGGGCCTGGCCCGGGAGCGGCTCAGCGAACTGGAGGCGGCCATGGAGCAGCTGCGGGCCATCCAGGAGCGCCTGAGCGCCATCGACGACCAGGAGCGGCCGGCCCTGCTGGCCCGCCAGCGCCAGCAGGCGGAGCGGCTGCGGCAGCGGGAGCAGCTGGAGCAGCGGCGGCGCCTGGCCATCGCCGAGCGGGATCCCCTGGCCGAGGCCCTGGAACGGCGGCGGCGCCAGCAGCGCCAGCGGCAGGAGTTGCTGAGCCAGCAGGCGCTGCAGCTGGAGGAGCAGGCGCGGCAGGGGTCCGCGGTGCAGCGGCTGGAGGCGGAGCTGGCGGCGAGCCGCGCCGCCTGTGAGCAGGGCACTCAGCAGCGGCAGCGGCTGGAGGGCCAGCGCCAGCAGCTGCTGGAGCGCCAGGAGCTGCTGCAGCTGCGGCTTGATCAACTGCAGCTGGAGGCCGAGGAGCGCCAGCTGCGCGAGCACCAGGAGCAGCTGGGGCGGCTGCAGGGGGAGGCGGAGGGGCTGAAGCAGCAGCTGGCGGCCCTGCCCGCCATCGGCCCCGAGCAGGTGCGCGAGCTGCGGCGGGCGGAGGGGGCCCTGGCCGAGGCCAGGACCCGCTGCCAGGCCATGGCCGCCAGCCTGGAGCTGCTCAGCGCCGACCTGCCGGTGCGTCTCGATGGGATGGCGCTGGAGATCGGCCAGCCCCAGCTGCTCAGCGCCAGCAGCGAGCTGGAGGTGGGGGCCGGGGTGCGCCTGCGCCTCAGCCCGGGCGGCGGCCAGGCCCTGCCCCAGGCCAGGGACGAGCTGGAGCGCTGTCAGCTCGCCCTCACGGGCCTGCGGGAGGCTCTCGGGGTGGCGGACAGCGAGACGGCGGAGGCGATCGAGCGCCAGCGGCGGGGCCTGGAGAGCGAGCTGGCCAACCTGCGCAAGGCCGCCAGTGCCATCCCCTGGTCCGGGCTGCAGGAGCGGATCACGGCCCTGGAGCCCCGGCGCCAGCGCCTGGAGCTGGCCCTGGCCGCCCTGGATCCCGTGCGCCAGACCCTGGCCGCCGATCCGGACTCTCCGGCCCTGGACGGGCTCGACCGCCAGGGTCTGGAGGAGGGGCTGCAGCGGCTGCGGCAGACCACCACCGTGCTGGTGCGTCAGCTGGAGCAGACCGTCCAGCAGCTGCAGCAGGCCGAGGAGCGGGAGCGGCAGCTGGGCCGCCAGCTGGTGGAGAGCCGGGGGCGGCTCGAGCAGCTGGCCGGATCGCTCGGGGCCCTGGCCGAACGGCTGGCGGCTGCGGACGGTGAGACGGGAGGCGACGGGGCCGCCGCGGCCCTGGCGGAGCTGGAGGGGCAGTGGCGCGAGCGCCAGGCTCAGATCGCGGCGATCGAGGCCGCGCTGGGAGCCCTCGCAGTGCCCGCGTCCGAGCCCGGCGGCGCGGATCCAGGCACCGATGCCACCGCCGATGCCACCGCCGATCCAGCCGCCGACCCAGCCACCGATCCGGCCTCCGCGCTCGGGGCCGCCGTGGAGCGCCTGGAGCAGGAGCGGGAGAACCTGCTCACCCAGCTGGGGCAGGCGGAGCAGCGCTGCGCAGGGCTCGGGGCCGAGAACCCGGTGGCGGAGCTGGAGCGCCGCCAGGCCGAGTGGGAGGCCGCCCGGGCCGAGTGCGACGCGATCGAGGGCCAGGGCCAGGCCCTGCAGCTGCTGCAGGCCCGCTTCCACGCCGCCCAGACCGACCTGGCCAACCGCTACAGCGAGCCCCTGGGGGAGGCCATCGCCCCCTACCTGGCGGCCCTGGGCAGCGACCCGCGGGCACCGCTGCTGCGCTTTGACCCCGAGCGGGGCTTCCAGGACCTGCAGCTGCGCCAGGGCAGCGAGGCCTACGACTTCGAGAAGCTGAGCGGGGGCATGCGCGAGCAGCTGGCGGGGGCCCTGCGGCTCGCCCTGGCCGAGGTGCTGCAGCCCGCCTACGACGGCTGCCTGCCGCTGGTGTTCGACGACGCCTTCACCAACAGCGATCCGCAGCGGCTGCCCGGACTGCGGCGCATGCTGCGGCTGGCCATCGAGCACGGCGTGCAGATCGTGCTGCTCTCCTGCGATCCGGCGGCCTATCGCGAGGAGGCGCTGCTGGAAGCCGATCCAGCCTGGGAGGAGCGGGAGGAGGCCATCCGGCTGATCCAGCTGGGCTGACATCTCTGGAGCACGCCGCCTGGCGGACTCCCCCTGGACGTTGCCTGGCGGCCAGCCCCGTTCCGCTTCTACGGTCTGGCGATGGTCACCCTGCGCCGACTGCAGAGCCGGGATCACCCACGGGTGCTGGCGATCTACCGCGAGGCCGTCCGCGGCCTGGCCCCCGGGCGCTATGACCCGGCCCAGGTGCAGGCCTGGGCCGGGCAGGCCGAGGCGGACGCCCCCGAGCTGCGTCGCTGCCTGGATCGCGGCTGGGGGCTGGTGAGCTGCGACGACGACGGCCTGCCCCGGGCCTTCGCCGTGCTGGACCCGCCGGATCGGCTGGCCCTGCTGTACTGCCACCCCGACTTCGCCCGCCAGGGACGGGCCTCCGCCCTGCTGGAGGCCCTGGAGCAGCAGGCCAGGCGCCAGGGGGTGGCGACCCTGCGCACAGAGGCCAGCGTGCTGTCGCGGCCGCTGTTCGCACGGCGGGGCTGGCGGGTGAGCTGGCTCGAGGAGCTGCGCATCGGCGGCATCGGCTTCCGCCGCTTCCGCATGGCCCTGCCTCTGGACCCGCCCCTGGCGCGACCCGAGGAAGGGGCGGATCCAGAGGCAGGGCCGGAGGCCTGAGCGTTGCCGATACTGGCCCCATGGCCGAAGCCCAGCTGCAGCAGTTTCTCGCCAAGATCGCCCAGCTCAACGCCTTCGTGGCCCTGAGCGAGGCCGATCCGGCCCTGCGCCAGGCCCTGCGGGACTGCAGCAGTCACCACGAGGTGGTGGCCCTGGCCGCCGGCTTCGGCTTCGACATCGGCCGCCGCTGGGGCGACCAGCCGCTCCGCCGCTCCCCTGGCCCGGCCGACCAGCCCAACCTGCTGGAGGGCCTGCCCCCGGAGCCCGGTCAGGAGCGGGTGGAGGTGCTGCTGCAGACGCCCGGGCTGCGGCTGGAGCGGATCCATTCCAACGCCGCCGCGAGTCCCGCCGGCTTCTGGTACGAGCAGGACGAACCGGAGTGGGTGCTGGTGCTGCGGGGCAGTGCCCGGCTGCAGTTCGAGGACGAGTCCGAGCCCCGGGATCTGTGCGTGGGCGACAGCCTGCTGATCAGGGCCGGCCGCCGCAATCGGGTGGTGGCGACAGATCCGGATCCGGGGACCCTGTGGTTAGCGCTTTTCTGGTCGGCATCCGCGTGATGTGCGACTGGCGCACCAGCCAGTAGGCCGCCGCCAGGGCCAGCACCGCCGCGCCCAGCCCCACCAGTTCGGAGGGATCCTTCTGGACGCCGGGAGGCATCACAATCACCTTCCGCGCCAGGGCGGTGAGGGACGTGATCAGCACCAGCTCGATCTGCACCACGTGCTCGCGCAGATAGGCCGTGAGGTTCTGCAGCACCTCCAGGGCGATCAGGATCACCAGGATCTGATCCAGCAGATGGATCAGGGGCTCACCGATCCACTGGACGCGCAGATCGGCCAGATCCGCCACCAGGAACCAGACCAGCTGGGCCGTGGCGACCAGCACCACCAACACCAGCCCCAGGGAGAGCACCTTGGCGATCATCCGCTCGAAGGCGTGGACGAAGCGCAGGAAACCGGCGTCCTCCACCCAGGGCCCGATCCGACGGCGGAAAGACGGGGGCGGGCTCAATTCTTGAAGGGATCGAACTGGGGCTTGGCGGGCGTATCGCCCACGGGGTTCACCAGCTTGGTGTCGCAGGTGATCGAGCCGTCGGCGGCGGTGATGCAGTTCTTGGGCTCCACCTTGGTGGCGGGGCCCACGGTGCTGCCGGGGCCGAGCAGGTAGCGCTCACTCTGGGCAAGAACCGGATCCCCCAGCAGCAGGGCACCGGCGGTGGCGGCCAGGGCCCCCAGCCAGCGGCCCAGGCCCGGAACTGGAATCGGATGGGCGGAAAACGCCGTCATGGGGTGCGGGGTGTCTGCACCCACTCTGCCGGCCAGGGCGGTGCTGGGAAGGTGCAGGTCGCCCACTGTTTTGGCGTGCGGCTTTGGCGGGGGGCTTGGGCGGGCGGCCCAACTCAGCTGTCGCCGCTCTCCAGCCGGATTTCCTGCAGGAGCAGATCCAGCTGGCCCAGGGAATCCTCCAGTTCCGGGGCGAGATCCGCCTGGCCGCCCTGGTCTTCGCCCTGCCAGAGACCCTCGATGGCGCAGAGCCGCTCGGCCAGCCCCACCAGGCCCTCGCGGCCGTGGATGCCCATGAGCTCCTCCAGCAGCACGGGCATGCGGATCGAACTGGCCCGCAGGGCGCGGCGCAGGTCGGCCTGGGTGCGGCCGCTGTGGCGCAACCAGTCCTTGAGGAAGGCCTGCAGATCTTCGAGATCGTCGACCGTCAGCGGGGCCATCAGCGCGCTGGGGGGAACCAGCGATCCAGTTTGCGCTGCGCCCGGGCCCGGATGTCGTCGTTGAGGTGGGTGGTGCATAGGCCGAGCAGGGCCGTCAGGGCCACCAGGTCGTCGCTGAAGCCGGCGGCGGGGATGAAATCGGGGATCAGGTCGAGGGGCACCAGCAGGTAGGTGAGGGCCGCCAGCATCGTGATCCGCACCTGGGGCGGGGTGTTGCCATCGAGCAGCAGCTCCAGGCACTCCAGGGCCGGGCGGGCCAGGGTGCGGCCGGCCCGGCGCAGCAGGCGGCGCAGTGCCCCCTCATCGACCTCACTGCTGCCCAGCACCTCGGCCTCCACCTCGAAGCCGCTGGCGGCCTGGGCGGCGGAGCTGGCAAACGGGCCACCGGCAGAGCCGCCGGGGGCCGATTGGGACGAGGCCATGGCAGGTCCCCGCTGTCGAAGAACGGTTCCAGTGTGGGCGCACTGCCGCTGAGATCCCAGGGCGGTTGGCGCGGCAATCGATGGCGGCTATCCGGCTGGAGCCGCCCTCAGTCGGCCTCCACCAGGCCGCTCTGGATGCCCGCCTTGCGCAGCTTGCGCAGGGCCCGCTGCACCACCTGGCGGCAGTATTCGCGGCTGCAGCCCAGCTGGCGTGCCACCTCGGCCAGGGTGCGCCACTCATGGCCACCGTCGAGGCCGAAGCGGAGCATCACCACCGTGCGCTCCTTGGGGGTGAGGTTCGACTGGTCCAGCAGCTTCCACACCGAGGCGCTGCGCTCCGCCAGCTCGGCCCGCTCCATGGGCGGCATCTCGTCGCTGGGGAGCACATCCACCAGCTCGGTGGGATCCGCCTTCGACTTGACCACCCCCTGCAGGCTCACGGTGACGCTGCGCAGTTCGCAACCGAGCAGGTCTTCCACCTCCACGAGGGGCAGATCCAGGGCCCGGGCCAGCTCGCGGGGGCCGGGCGCCTGGCCCGTGGCCTGCAGCAGCCGGGCCTTGGCGGCCCGCAGGCGGGTGAGCTTCTCATTCACATTCACCGGGATGCGAATCGTGCGGCTCTGGGTGGAGAGGGCGCGATTCAATCCCTGACGAATCCACCAGTAGGCATAGGTGCTGAAACGATGACCGCGGGTGGGGTCGTACTTCTCCACGGCGCGGGTCAGACCGAGGGTGCCCTCCTGGATCAGATCCAGCAGATCCAGACCCTTGCCCTGGTAGCGCTTGGCCAGATTCACCACCAGGCGCAGATTGGCGGTGATCATTTGATCCTTGGCCCGCTCCCCCAGACGGATGGAACGTCGTTCCAGCTCGCTGTAGGCGCAGGCTTCACCCGTGCCGCCGGCCAGGCTGCAGCGCTCGTTCAGCGCCACCATCGCCTGCACTTTGCGGCCCAGGGTGAGCTCCTGCTCAGGAGTCAGCAACTGATGGCGGCCGATTTCTCCGAGGAAGGCACTGAGCGAACTCGCCATGGTCTGCCGTCGTCACTGAGTTGAACCTAGGGGGTTTCACTGGGCCCAGCGAAACCACCCGAAAGAGTTCCAACTTCTCGAATAGGCACCTATTTGCTTCAGATTGATGCCCACAAGCCGCTTCCTTTCTGACTTGCGGAGCGGAGCGCCTGGCGGCCGGCTGCTGCATCCATCCCCCGCCCCCACAGATCCAGTGTTAGTTCTTCACAACCGCAGGCAATGAGCCCCTGCTTTACAACACAAATCCGGAGACATTCCGGTCAATCGCCAGCCGCCACGCCCCCTCAGGAGGACAATCGCAGCGCCGCGCAGGCTGCGCAGGCCAGGGGCCGGCTCGCTACGGTCGGGCCCTCTCCTGCTCAGTGCCCCATGGCCGGCCTCGCGGCGATCCCCCCCGACGTGCTCTCCCGCGCCGGGGTGGCCTACGTGCACTACCTGAGCTTCATGGTGTGCTTCGGGGCCCTGGTGCTGGAGCGGCGCCTGATCCAGCCCAACCCGAACCGGCGGGACGCCACCTTGATGGTGATCACCGACATCGTCTACGGCCTGGCGGCCCTGGCCCTGCTGGGCAGCGGCATCCTGCGGGTGCTCTACTTCGGCCAGGGGAGTGCCTTCTACACCGAAAACCCGCTGTTCTGGTGGAAGGTGGGCACGTACCTGGCGGTGGGGGGCCTGTCGCTCTATCCCACGATCACCTACATCCTCTGGGCGATTCCGCTGCGCAAGGGCGAGCTGCCCCAGGTGAGCGAGGCCCTCGCCAACCGCCTGGGCTGGATCCTCAACATCGAACTGGTGGGCTTCGCCGCCGTTCCCCTGCTGGCCACGCTGATGGCCCGCGGCGTGGGGCTGCCCGGCGCGGCCTGATGGCGGGCCGCGCCCCGGGGCCGCGGCTGGGGCCGCCACTGGGCCTGGTCCTGCTGGCCGCCCTGGCGTGGAGCTCGCCCCCTGCTGCCGTGGCGGCCCAGCCCGAACCCACCGACGCCGGGGCACCGTCCCCGTGCCCGAGGCAGCAGGCGGTTCGGCCGGCCGCGCCACCGCCAGCAGCCCTGAACCCAGCCGCCACGGCGGTGCAGTCGCCAGCTCCAGGCCCCAGCGCGGGTGGCCCGGCGGCAGCCGGCGGCACCGCCGCCGACTACCGCCAGGCGATCCGCTTCACCCCCTGGGGGCCGCCGCTGCTGACCCACTGGTGCGTCTGGATCGAGCCCGCCAGCGGCGCCGGGCCCCAGGCCTGGCTGGAGAGCCGCTGGCTCAGCGCCGTGGACCAGGCCCTCGCCAGCTGGACGGCGCTGCTGCCGATCACCCGCGTGGACGAGCCGGAGCGGGCCCATCTGCAGCTGCTGCGCCGCCGGCCGCCGCGCCGCGCCGAGGCCAATGGTCGGCTGCGGGCCAGCCACGGCCGCGCCGAACTGACCGTGCTGGAGGTGCAGCGCCAGGGACGCTGGCGGCTGGAGCCGAGCCTGCGGGTGCTGATCAGCCCCGATCAACGCCAGGAGGCGATCCAGGCCACGGCCCTGCATGAGCTGGGCCACGGCTTCGGCCTGTGGGGCCACAGCCCCGATGCGGCCGACGCGATGGCGGCGGTGCCCGGCGCCCGGCCCGTGCTGCAGCTCACGGCCCGGGACCGGGCCACCCTGGACTGGCTGCGGCGGCACCCGAGCCCGTTCGGCCAGCCCCTGGGAAGCCCCCCGCCCGCCGGGGCCGATGGCCGCCCCTGAGCGGATGCGCCGCCCCTGATCCCTTCAGCCGCGGCGCGGCGCCCCCCGCCGCCGGGCCAGCACCTCCTGCACCCGGCGCCAGCTGACGCCGTGGTGGGCCAGCGCCACCTGCAGGTGGAACACGATGTCGGCCGCCTCGCCGGCGATCTCCTCGGCGTTGTCGTCCTTGCAGGCCATCACGAACTCGGCGCTCTCCTCGCCGATCTTCTTGAGGATGCGGTTGTCGCCGCCCTCCAGCAGCTTGTTGGTGTAGCTGCCGGGCTCGGGCCGGTCACGGCGCCCCTCAATCACCCGCATCAGCTCGGTGCACACATCGGCCGGGGGTGGCGCGGCGGCCGGGCCGCCGGCCGTGGGCTCGGGGCCGTCGTCGTAGAAGCAGCTGCGGGAGCCGGTGTGGCAGGCCACGTCGCCGCGCTGCTCGATCGTGAGCAGCAGCACGTCGGCGTCGCAGTCGTAGCGGAGGCCCTTGAGGGTCTGGAGGTGGCCGCTGGTGGCGCCCTTGTGCCAGAGCTCCTGGCGCGAGCGGCTCCAGTAATGCACCTCACCGCTGGCCAGGGTGCGGGTGATCGCCTCCCGGTTCATCCAGGCCACCATCAGCACGGCGCCGTCGAGCCAGTCCTGGGCCACCGCCGGAATCAGGCCCGCCGCGTTGAAGCGCAGCCGGGCCAGCAGCTGCTCGGTGGCGGCGTCATCCCAGGGGGACGCTGGCGCCCCATCCCTGGCGGGATCCGTGGCGGGACCTGTCGTGTGGTCACTGGCGCGGGTCGTGCCGAGATCGCTGGGCTGGGGGCTGGCCGCCACGGGCAGGGAAACCGGTTGGCTCGATCTTCCCCCAGCGCCCGATCCGCCCCCATCCGTCAGCTGACCCACCCGTTCGTTGAAGATGACAGCAGCAAGCGCGCGCCATGGCCGGGGCCTACACCTGCAGCAAGACCTTCAGCGGCTTTCCCTGCACCCACCGCCAGTGGCGTCACCCGGGCCACTGCCGGTTCGTGCACGGCTATAGCCGCAGCTTCACCTTCTGGTTCCGGGCCCGCGAGCTGGATGTGCACGGTTTCGTGGTGGACTTCTCCAGCCTCAAGGAGCTGGAGGCGCAGCTGGCCGCCCAGTTCGACCACACCTTCCTGGTGAATGCCGACGATCCGCTGCTGGCGCAGTGGCAGGCCCTGCATGAGCAGGGCGCCCTGGACCTGCGGGTGATGGCCAATGTGGGCATGGAGGCCAGCGCCGAACTGGTGTGGGGTTGGGCCAACGCGCTGCTGCAGGGCCGCGAGCAGGGCCGCAGCTGCTGCTGGAAGGTGGAGGCCCGCGAGAACGCCAAGAACGCAGCCTGCTTCGAGCGGCTGCCGGACTGGTTCGAGGCCTGAGGCCGCCGTGATGGTGCTCCCGGCCCTGCTGCTTGAGCTGAGCGTCCCGGCGCTGAGCGTCTCGGCGCGGCTGGTCACCGCCTGGGCCGTGTTTCAGGGCCTGCTGCTGGAGGCGCTGCCCTTCCTGCTGCTGGGGGTCAGCATCGCCGCCCTGGCCCGCTGGCTGGCCCCGGGCGGGCGATGGCTGCAGCGCCTGCCCCGCCATCCCCTGCTCGGCCCCCTCACCGGCGCCGCCCTGGGCTTCGCCCTGCCGGCCTGCGAGTGCGGCAACGTGCCGGTGGCCCGGCGGCTGCTGGCGGGGGGCGCGCCCCTGGGCACCGCCCTGGGCTTCCTGTTCGCCGCTCCCGTGCTGAACCCGATCGTGCTGGCCAGCACCTGGGCGGCCTTCCCGAACCAGCCCTGGCTGCTGGCCGCCCGGCCCCTGGGCGCCCTGGCGGTGGCCCTGGTGCTGGCCAGCCTGCTGCGGCTGCTGCCGGAAGCGGAGCTGCTGGTGCCCGAGGTGCTGGCGGAGCGGCGGCTCAGCCAGCCCCTGAGCGCGGTGGGGCTGCTGGAGCGGCGCAGCGGGCTGGTGGGGCTGCCGGCGGCTCCGGCGGGCCTGGCGGCCCCGGCCCCGGCAGCCCCCGGCGCCGCCGTCTCCGCCAGGCCCCCCCTGGCGGAGGTGCTGGAGCACGGCGGCCGCGAGTTTCTCGATCTGGCGGCCCTGCTGGTGCTGGGCTGCGCCATCGCCGCCCTGGTGCAGACCCTGCTGCCGCGCAGCTGGCTGCTGGCCGTGGGCGGGGCCCCCACCCTCTCGATCCTCAGCCTGATGGCCCTGGCGGTGGTGGTGTCCGTGTGCTCCAGCGTGGATGCCTTCCTGGCCCTCGGCTTCGCCGCCCAGGTGACCCCCGGCGCCCTGCTGGCGTTTCT
The DNA here is from genome assembly GCF_024345855.1 of Synechococcus sp. GreenBA-s. Lineage (GTDB taxonomy): Bacteria > Cyanobacteriota > Cyanobacteriia > PCC-6307 > Cyanobiaceae > Vulcanococcus. The sequence continues at coordinate 20,797 of NZ_JAGQBX010000037.1, forward strand.
GGTGCTGGGGCCGGTGGTGGATCTGAAGCTCGTGGGGCTGTTCGGGGTGCTGTTGCGGCCCCGGGCCATTGCCCTCACGGTGGCGGGCGCCAGCCTGGCGGTGCTGCTGATCGGCCAATGGGTCAACCTGCTGCGGCTGTGATGGAGATCGGCCTGCGCACACTCGGGCTGGCCCTCTGGGGGGCCGTGCTGCTGCAGAGCAGCCTGGCCGGACGCCTGGATCTGCTGCTGAGGGCCGACTTCCATCCGCTGGTGTGGGGCAGCGGCGTGCTGCTGCTGGGGCTGGCGCTGCTGGATCTGGGGCTGACCCTCAGCGGGCGCCGGGCCCGGAGCGGGCGGCCGGTCGCGGGGGAGCGCCGCCGCCAGCTGGTGTGGCTGCTGGCGGCCGCCGCCGCCGTGGCGGTGCTGGCGCTGCCCCCGAATCCCTCCTTCGCGAACCTGGCCGCCAACCGCCCCTCCGAACAGCTGGAGGAACCCGAGCTGAGCTTCGTGCTGCCCCCGGCGGAGCGCAGCCTCACCGACTGGGTGCGCCTGCTGCGCAGCCAGCCCGATCCCGCCCTGCACGACGGGGATCCCGTGCGCATCAGCGGCTTCGTTCTGCCCCAGCCGGGCGACCGCCCCCAGCTGGCACGGCTGCTGGTGCGCTGCTGCCTGGCCGACGCCACGCCCGTGGGCCTGGCGGTGCGCTGGCCGCCGGGCCGCCAGCCCCGGGCGGACCAGTGGCTGGAACTCCAGGGCGTCATGGGCGTGGAGCGCCACGCAGACCAGCTGCGCAACGTGGTGATCCCGCGGCGGATCACGCCGATCCGCCGGCCGGCCCGGCCCCTGGAGCCATGAGCAACCGGACGGGGGCCCTGGTGCTGGCGGGGGGGCTGCTGCTGGCTCTGCTGCAGCAACAGCTGCTGCTGAGGCGGCCGCCGCGGCTGGAGTCCCTGGAGGCGGCCCCCGCCAGTTCGGGGCCGGCGGCCCTGGACCTGCGCTTCAGCCGGCCGATGCAGAACGCCAGCGTGGCCAGGGACAGCCGGCTGACGCCGCCGCTGCCGCACCAGTGGCTGGGCGACGGCACGCCGCTGCGGCTGCTGCTCGGCAGCGGTCAGACCGTGGCGGAACCGCTGGGGCTGGAGGTGGCCGGCCAGGACCGCCGCGGCCTGGCCCTGGCACCCCAGCGCTGGCGCTGGGACCCGCGCCCGCGCCTGCTGGCGGTGGTGGCCCTGGCCGGCGGCGAACAGGTCCAGCTGCTGGGCCACGACGGCCGCTGGCGGCCGCTCTCGCCGATCTGGCCGGCGATCCCCAACCTCACGCCCCTCGGCGACGGCTCCGCCCTGGCCTTTGCCGCCACCGACAGCGCAGGCCGCCAGAGCGTCTGGCGCCGGCCGCTGCGCCAGCACAACCTCAGCGGCGGTCTGAGCGGCGGTGGGCGCGATGGGGCCGGCGCGCCGCTGCGGGAACCCGAGCTCGGGCGCCTGGAGCGGCTGTCGGAGCAACCGCTGGTGTTCGCCCACCTGAGCAGCAACCGCCGCGGCGATCTGCTGGTGCAGGCCGGCAGCCAGGTCCTGGCCGGCACCAGCACGACCCTGCGGCGCCGGGATGGCCGCCGCCTGGCCCTGCCCCAGACCAGCAGCGGGCCGATGCAGCTGCTGCCGGAGGGCAGTGGGGTGGTGGTGCCGCAGCTGGAGGGCCTGAGCCTGCAGTCCCTGCCGGGGCAGCCCCCCCGGCGGCAGCTGCTGCCCGGCAGCCGTGACCTGCTCGGCTTCTGCCCCGTGGGGGGCCGGGCCCTGCTGCGGCGGCACTGGCCCGACTTCCGCCGCTCCCTGGAGCTGGTGGAGCCGGGCCAGGCGCCGCGGCAGCTGTGGCTGGGGAGCGAGGCCCTGCTCGCCGTCGCCTGCGAGCGGGGCGGCGAGCGGGTGTGGGCCCTGATGAGTGCGGGCCTGGAGCGGCCCAGGCTCGAGCTGCTGGTCCTCGACCGGAGTGGCCGCCTGGTGGCACGCCGGTCGCTGGCGGGCTGGGAACTGGAGCCCGGCACGGGGCTGCAGTTCGATCCCACCCGCCGCCAGCTGCTGCTGGCCCTGCGCCGCCAGGGCGCCAACAGTCCGGGCGTGGCCGACGCCGCCCGGCCGGCTTTGATCGACAGCCGCAGCCTCGAGCTGAAGCTGCTGAGCAGGCCGGTGCGCCAGGTGCAGTGGCTCACGGCCGGCTGAGGGGCGACTGAGGGGCCGCCGCCTCCCCCTCAGGCCCGGTGCAGCAGGGCCGCCACGGGCAGCAGTCCCATGCACAGCACGCCGATCAGGGGGCCTGGCGGCAGGTTGATCGCCGGCTGGATCGCCAGCAGAAAACCGGCCGCGCTGAGGGCCAGCCCCACCAGGGCGGCCCGCAGCAGGGCCTGACGCAGGCTTGTGGCACCGACCAGGGCCACCAGGGCCGGGGCCCCCATCAGGGCGATCACCAGCACCACCCCCACCGCCGTCATGGCACTCACCACGGTGAAGGCCGTGACCAGGGTGAGCAGCAGCCGCAGGCGTCGCACCGGCAGGCCGGCGCTGGCGGCGCCCGTGGGATCCACGCCGAGGTAGACGAGCTGGCGATAGCGCAGGGCCAGCAGCAGGCCCAGGGCCGCCAGGGCCAGCAGGCTGCGCAGCAGATCGACCGGACCGGCGGACAGCAGGTCGCCGAACAGCACCGCCTCCAGATCCACCCGGATGTGCAGCAGGGGGATCAGCAGCACACCGAGGCCCAGGAAGCCGGCCAGCACGGTGTTGAGCACAGCCTCATCGCCACCCGGATCGGCCCGCTCAGCGCGGCTGAGCCGCTCGGCCAGCAGCGCCCCCGCCACCCCGGTCACCACGCCGCCGAAACCGGGATCCAGGCGCAGGGCCACCGCCAGGGCCAGGCCCGGCAGCACGGCATGAGAGATCAGGTTGGCCTGGAACAGCCGCCGCTGCACCAGCAGCAGGGTGCCGGTGAGCGGGCAGAGGGCCCCGATCAGCAAGGCCAGGACGAGGGGCAGACCCCACCAGAAGTCACTCATCGCGGGGGAACAGGCAGCACAGGACGCACGGCTGACGGCGGCAGGGAGAACGGCGACCGGAGCCCTCCATAGGATCGGGGCCAGCCGACCCCATCCCCCGGCCATGCCCCTCCAGGTTGCCGCCCCCAGCGAACGGCAGCAGCAGTTGTTGGAGCAGCTGCGCCAGGCCGACCGGGAGCTCTCCGGCCAGGACCTGCACGCCCTGTTGCGCCAGGGCCCCCAGACCATGGGCCTGGCCACGGTGTACCGGCACCTGCGCCAGCTGCAGCAGCGGGGGCTGGTGCGCTGCCGCCACCTGCCCAGCGGTGAGGCCCTGTTCGCGCCGACGGACCGGGACGAACACCACCTCACCTGCGTGGACTGCGGCCTCAGCGTGGTGCTGGAGCACTGCCCGATGCATGACGTCCACCTGCACGGCCCGCAGACCGGAGGCTTCCGGCTGCTGTTCCACACCCTGGAATTCTTCGGCCTCTGCGAAGCCTGCCAGCAACGGCAGGCCCAGCCCTAGGGGCCGCCGCCGCCGCTGGGCCTGGATCCGCAGCCGTCTCAGCCGCAGCAGTGGTTCCCGACCCGCAGCTCCCCGAGGGACTGGCGCACCTGGGCGGGCGTGCCGTCAGCGAGCAGGCAACGGTCCAGCACCAGCACCCGGTCGTAGCTGTCCAGGTCCCGACCCCAGTCGTGGCTGCTGACCAGAAGGGTGAAGCCGGCGTCGCGCAGCTGGCCCATCACCCCGAGCAGCTGGGTGCGGGAGGGCGGATCGATGGCGGCGCAGGGTTCATCCAGCAGCAGCACCCGGGCGGACTGCACCAGGGTGCGGGCCAGCAGGGCGCGCTGCTGCTGACCGCCGGAGAGCTGATCGAGGCGGCGGCCGGCCAGATCGGCGATGCCGACCCGCTGCAGCGCCGCCTCCACATCGCAGCAGCCGGGGCGAATGGCCGAGAGTCGGCCGAGGGCCACCAGCTCCCGCACCGTGATCGGGAAGTGCCAGGCGATCTCGCTCCGCTGGGGCATCAGGGCCAGCCCCTGCCGCGCCAGGGCAGGGCTGAGGGGCTGGCCGTCGAGCCGGATCGAACCGGCGACGGGGGTGAGCTGCCCCTCAATGGCCTGCAGCAGGGTGCTCTTGCCGGCGCCATTGGGACCGACCAACGCCGTGAGACTGCCGGGCTCCAGCCGGAAACCGACGTTCTCCAGGGCCAAGGCGGTGCCGCGACGCACACAGAGATCGCGAACTTCAAGCGCCAGGAGACGAGCCAGAGCAGCCGGATCAACCCTAGTCGGGCCACAGGCATGAGAACCGTTATCATTCGCCCAGTCCCCGTGCCTGCCGTGCCTGCGCTCCGCCCCGCCCTCGCTGCCGGCCTGGCTGCGCCCTTGCTCGGCCTGGCCCTGGGGCTCTCGGCCTGCGGCCCCAGCCCGCGGGAACCGACAGGGGGCAGCACCGCTCCCCTGGTGGTGGCCGCCGACGGGGTGCTCTGCGATCTCACCACCCGGCTGGCGGGGCCCGACCTGCGCGTGCGCTGCCTGCTGGCCCCCGGCGACGACCCCCACCAGTTCCGGCTCACCCCAGCCCAGAAGCGGGACCTGGCCGGCGCCGCCCTGGTGCTGATCAACGGCTACGGCCTCACACCCTCCGTCGCCGGCCTGCCGGGGGCCGTCCCCATCGCCGAACTGGCGGTGCCGGAGAGCCCGCAGCTGCCGGGGCCAGCGCAGCCCGTGCCGCCCACCGCCGGGGGCCATGACGACCACGACCATGCCAACCACGATCATGGCAACCACGACCATGGCAACCAGGATCCCCACGTCTGGCACGACCATGGCAACCAGGATCCCCACGTCTGGCACGACCCGCGCCAGGCCAGCGCCATGGTCCGTCTCGTGGGCGAGCGTCTGGCCCGGCTCGCACCCACGGCCGCACCGGCGATCCGGCGCCGCGCCAGCACGATGACCAGCCAGCTCACGGCCCTGGACCAGTGGAACAGCCGCCAGCTGGCCACCATCCCCCGCGACGCCAACGGCCAGGCACCACCCCTGGCCAGCGGCCATCGCGCCTTCACCAGCCTCGCCAGGCGCTACGGGCTGCGGGAACTGGCCGTCGTGGATGGAAGCAGCAGCAGCACCAGCCTGCGGCCCCAGGCCTTCGAAGCCGTGGTCCGTCAGCTGCAGCAGGAGCGGGTGCCGGTCCTGTTTGCCGAACAGCAGCCTGCCCCCCGCAACCTGGAGCGCATCAGCACCCTGAGCGGTGTGCCCCTTGCGGCCGAGCCGCTTCTGGCCGATGGACTGGCCGCTGGCAGCGACGGCGCCGGCAACCTGCTGCTCACCCTGACGGGGAACACCTGCGCGATCGCCGAGGGCCTCGGGGGCCAGTGCGACCGGAAGGGCCAGCGCCAACTGATCCGCCAGTGGGAGGCCATCCGATGACGCCTGAAGCGCTGCAGCGCCTGGAGCCCAACGGCTCGGGCACCGGCCCGGTCGACCACAGAACCAGCGGACGTGAGCAAAGGCACGGCCCAGAGCATCAGGCCTCCGCCCATCCCCCGGAACACGACCTACGGTCTGGCCACCCTCCGGAGGCCCGCAGCAATCCGGACAGCCCAATCGCTCTGAGGAGCATGAACGTCTTCCAGCAGCTGCTGCTGGCGCCTGCCGCCCTGGGCCTTCTGGCTCCGGTGGCCGCGTCCGCCGCTGATCTCAACATCGCCGGTGTCAACCAGTACACCAGCTCCGACGAGCAGGTGACTTCGATCACCCAGTTCTCGGACGTGCAGCCCACCGACTGGGCCTACCAGGCGCTGAGCAACCTGATCGAGCGCTACGGCTGCGTCGCTGGCTACCCCAACGGCACCTTCAAGGGCAAGCAGGCGATGACCCGCTATGAAG
>NZ_JAGQBX010000038.1 GCF_024345855.1 Synechococcus sp. GreenBA-s
TCGCGCCGCTGAACTGGCAGCCGGCCACGCGCTGCTGGTCGAGGGCGTGGGAGCTCACCTCCATGGCCCCCACCTGGGCCCCGGCCTCCACAGCCTGGGCCAGCTGGGCCTGGAGCACATCCGCGAAGGCGGTGGTGTGCTGGGCCGTCACGCTCTGGCCGGGCCAGCGGTTCACCAGGGTGCCGAACAGGGCCGAGGGGCGGCCGCAACGGGCGCTGAGGTGCTCGATCAGGTGGGTGGTGGTGGTCTTGCCGTTGGTGCCGGTGACGCCGATCAGGGCCAGGCGACGGCTGGGCTGCTGCCAGAACTCGGCCGCCAGCTGTCCGGCCCAGCGGGCCACCGGATCGTCCACCACCAGCACCGGATCCCCCGGCTCCGGCGGCACGGCGACCGCGGCCGCCGGGCCGATCACCGCCGCCGCCGCCCCGGCCGCCACCGCCTCCCGCCAGAACTTGCCCCCGTCCACCCCGGTGCCAGGCAGCCCCACAAACACCGTGCCGGTCCCGACGCGACGGGAGTCGCAGCTGATGCCGCTCACCGGCCGGTTCTCCAGCCCCTGCGGCACGGCCAGCCCGAGGTGGCGCAGCAGGGGGTGAAGCAGCTGGGTCATCGTCCAGCGGGGGATCGAGGTGGGCCCGTTCTAGACGGAGCCGCCCGAAAAACCGTTCCTCTGCAACCAATCCGCCAGGCCGGCCCCCGCCAGCCGCGGCGACACCCGCGGCAGCTCCCGCAGGCCGCCATCGGCCAGCCTCACGGCCAGGACCGGCACCTCCAGCCCATAGCGCTGCTGCAGCGCCGGGTCGGTGTCCACATCCAGCACCTCCAGGGCCGGCGTCGGCTCCAGGGCCAGCAGCCGCTCCTGGAGGCCCCCACAGAGGCAGCAGCCCTGGCGGCTGTAGAGCAGGAGCGTGGGGGCCGCCATCAATCGGGCACCGGGTCGCAACCGCAGGGGGTGAAGGGATGGCAGCGCAGCAGCCGCCGCAGCGTCAGCCAGCCACCGCGCCAGGGCCCGTGCCGCTCGATCGCCTCCAGGCTGTAGGCGCTGCAGCTGGGGATGAAGCGGCAGCGGGGCCCCAGCAGCGGCGAGATCCAGCGGCGGTAGGCCGCGATCAGCCCGATCAACAGCTGCTGCAGGATCCGGGTCACGGGCAGGGGGCTCGGGAGGGGCAGCGGTCCAGCGGATAGGATGGCCGGCTGGCGTGGCTCAAGGCCCACGACAGCGGAGCCCAGTTCCGCCATGTTCGCAGGCCACGCGTCGTTCAGCGACGACAGGCCGCGCCGGATACCACCCCGATTTCGTTCTCCATGTCTCGCTACCGCGGCCCTCGTCTGAGGATCACGCGGCGCTTGGGAGACCTTCCCGGTCTCACCCGTAAGTCCGCCAAGCGGTCTTATCCCCCCGGTCAGCACGGCCAAGCCCGTCGCAAGCGCTCCGAATACGCCATCCGCCTCGAAGAGAAGCAGAAGCTTCGCTTCAACTACGGCATCTCCGAACGTCAGCTGGTTCGCTACGTGAAGAAGGCCCGGGCCCAGGAGGGTTCCACGGGTACCAACCTGCTGAAACTGCTCGAGAACCGCCTCGACAACATCTGCTTCCGCCTCGGCTTCGGTCCCACCGTGCCCGGCGCCCGCCAGCTGGTGAACCATGGCCACGTGACCGTGAACGGCCGCGTCGTGGACATCCCCAGCTATCAGTGCAGGGCCGGCGACGTGGTCGCCATCCGCGAGCGCAAGCAGAGCAAGAAACTGGCTGAGGGCAACCTGGAATTCCCGGGTCTGTCCAACATCCCGCCCCACCTGGAGTTCGACAAGAACAAGCTCAGCGCCAAGGTGGGCGGCAAAATCGAGCGCGAGTGGGTCGCCCTCGAAATCAACGAACTGCTGGTGGTGGAGTTCTACTCCCGCAAGGTCTGATCCAGCCGGATCAGCCACCCACACGGTTTCGACAGCCCCCGCTCCCGCGGGGGCTTTTTTGTGGCCGTTCCTTTGGCCAGGGGGAGCGGCCAGGGGGAGCGACCAGGGGAGCGACCAGGGGAGCGCCGGCGGCGCCGTCTCAGCCGCCGATCAGGGTCTCCAGGGCAGCCGTCACATCCTCCTGGCGCATCAGCGCTTCACCCACCAGCACCGCATCGGCACCGGCGCTCACCACCCGATCGAGATCGTCCCGGGTGAACAGCCCCGACTCGCTCACCAGCAGGGCGCCCTTGGCCCGCACCTGCTCGCCGTAGGTGGCCATCAGCTGCTCGGTGGTGGCCAGATCGGTGTCGAAGCTGGCCAGATCGCGGTTGTTGATGCCGATCAGGTCCACCCCATCGAGGGCCAGCACCCGCTCCATCTCGGCGGCGTCGTGCACTTCCACCAGCACCGCCAGTCCCAGGCTACGGGCCGCCTTGAGCAGGTAGGCCAGGTCCTGGTCGGAGAGGATCGCGGCGATGAGCAGGGCCGCATCGGCGCCGGCGGCGCGGGCCTGATACAGCTGGTAGGGGCTGAGGATGAAGTCCTTGCAGAGCAGCGGCAGCTCCACCACCTGGCGCACCTGCACCAGCACCTCAAAGCCGCCCTGGAAGAACTGTTTGTCGGTGAGCACCGAGAGGCAGCTGGCCCCACCGGCGGCGTAGCCCCGGGCGATGGCCTCGGGGTCGAAGTCCTCCCGGATCACTCCCTTGCTGGGACTGGCCTTCTTGACCTCAGCGATCACGGCCGGCTTGCGGCAGCTGGCGCGGAGGGCCGCCAGGAAGTCCCGCGTCGCCGGCAGCTCGGCCACCTGCTCCTGGAGCTTCTGCAGGCTCACCCGTTCGCGGGCCGCCGTCACCTCCCGGTCCTTCTCCCAGACGATGCGCTCCAGGATGTGGCGCGGCTCAGCGTCCTCGTGGGGGATGGCGTACTCCAGGTGCGCCACCTTGATGGCGGGATTGGGGGGGCGGCGACGGATCTCCAAGGGCCACGGGGGGCAGGGGCCCTGATCGTAGGAGTGGCCCGGATCGGGGCCGGACCCAGCGACGCCCCCGAAGCGGGGGTCAGGCCAGCGCTGCCGCCGCCTGCTTGTAGGCCACCTCCACCACTTCACTGAGGGTCGGGTGGGTGTGCACCTCGGTGGCCAGCTGGCGCACGCTCTGGCGGCGGGCCACGGCGTTGGCGACCTCCTGGATCAGATCGGCGGCGTGCAGGCCATAGATGTGGGCGCCGAGCACCTCGCCGGTGGCCTTGTTGAACAGCAGCTTCATCAGGCCGTCGCTCTCCAGCTCCGCCAGGGCCTTGGAGTTGGCCTTGAAGTAGCTGCGCACCGAGCCCAGCTCGAAACCCTCCTGGACCGCCAGGGCCTTGGCATCGGCTTCGCTCAGGCCCACCGAGCTGATCTCCGGGTGGGTGAAGGTGGCCGCCGGAATCGAGCGGTAGTCGATCTGGCGTGGGTGGCCCAGGATGTTATCCACCGCCACGGTGCCCTGGGCAGCGGCGGTGTGGGCCAGCATCATCTTGCCGGTCACATCGCCCACGGCCCAGAGGTGGGGCACGGGGGCGCCATCCACCAGCACCCGCAGCTGGTCGTCCACGGGGATGAAGCCGCGGTTGGTGGCCACGCCCACGGCGTCGAGGTTCAGCTCCTTGCTGGTGGGAATGCGGCCGGTGGCCACCAGCACCGCATCCACCTCCAGGGTCTCCACCAGCTCCTTGGTGGCCATGTCGGCCAGCTCGATCCGCACCGGCGCGCCGGGGGTGATCTTGCGGGCCAGCACACCGGCGCGGGCGTCGATGTCACGGCCGTCGATCAGGTTGCGGGCGGCGATCTTGGCGATGTCGGAGTCGAAGGTGGGCAGCACCCGATCCAGGGCCTCAATCATCGTGACCTCACAGCCCAGGGCCGTGTAGACGTCGGCGAATTCCAGGCCGATGTAGCCGCTGCCGATGATGGCGATCCAGCGGGGCAGCCACTCCAGATTCACCGCCTCGTCGCTGGTGAACACCGTGCGGCCGTCGGTCTCGATGCCGGGGGGCACGAAGGGATCGGAGCCGGTCGCAATGATCACGTCGCGGGCGCTGAGCACCCGATCCACCCCGTTGATCTCGCGCACCCCCACCCGCTGGGCGCCTTCGAGGCGGCCCTTGCCGCGGATGATCGTGACGCCGGCGCGCTCCAGGCTCTTGGTGAGGTTGGAGCGGATCGTGGCCACCAGCTGGTTGGCGTGGTCGGCGATCTTCTGGCGCTCGAAACGCACCGGGGCGGCATGGATGCCGAAGCCCTTGAGGTGCTCGGCGTCCGCCAGCTCCCGCACCCGGCCGCTGGCGGCCAGCAGCGCCTTGGAGGGCACGCAGCCGCGGTTCACGCAGGTGCCGCCCATGTCGCGGCTCTCGATGATCGCCGTGCGCAGGCCGTGGTCGGCGGCGTGCTTGGCCGCATCGAAGCCGCCGTAACCGGCACCGATGACGATCACGTCGTAGTCGAAGCTTTCGTCGCTCACCGGGGGCCTGCGCGGATTGGCGGGCATTCTCCCCTGCCAGGGGGTTGCGGGCCTGGGCCGGGGTGCCGCGGCGCGGGCGTCAGCCCCGCGAGAGCCGCTGCCGCCAGCGCTCCAGCAGCAGTGGCCCCGCCGCCACGGCCACATTCAGGGATTCCACCGCGGCGCTGTGGGGGATGGTGACGCGGTGGCTGGCCAGCTCCGCCAGCGCGCCGTCCAGGCCGGCGCCCTCGTTGCCGAGCAGCAGCACGGTGGGCAGGCTCCAGTCGAGCTGCCAGTAGGGCTGGACCGCGGCCACACCGCTGGTCTCCCCGCCTGCCACCACGGTGGCCACCAGCTGCTGGCCGGCGGCGCGGGCCCCGCGCAGGCGCTCCGCCAGCTCCTCGCGGCCGGGGTCCCGCAGCAGGGGCAGGGCCAGGGCCGCACCGGCGGAGGCCCGCAGCACCTTGGGCTGCAGCGGATCGGCGCCGCCCCCCAGCCACACCTGCTCTGCGCCGGCGGCCAGGGCGGTGCGCAGCAGCGTGCCGAGGTTGCCCGGATCCTGCAGCTGATCCAGGGCCAGCACGAACTGGGGAGCCGGGCCAGCCGCCGGCAGGGCCGCCAGGGGCAGGGTCAGCACCACGCCATCGGGGTGCTCGGTGGTGGCCACCGCCGCCAGCACCGCCTCCCCCACGGGCTGCTGCCGGGTGCCGGCCGGCAGGGCCGCCAGCAGGGGGCCGTGGACCTCGCTCCAGTGCGGCGTGGCCAGCACCAGCTCAGGCTCCAGGCCCAGGCGCAGCACCTCCTGGAGCAGATGGGTGCCCTCCAGCAGCAGCAGCCCCTGCTCGCGCCGACCGCGGCCCTGCTGCAGGGCCCGCAGCCGGGCCACCAGGGGATTGCGGCGGCTGGTGATCAGCTCGGCGGGCCGCTCGCCGCCGGGGGCGACGGGCCCGACGCGGCGCCCTGGGGTGGGATCAGAAGGATTGATGGCGACGCACCTGCAGCGACTCGCTGATCACCAGCTTGGAGCCCTCCAGATCCAGCCCTTTCACGGAGGCCACCTCGCCCTTGAGGCCCTCGCTGGCGAGGTTCTTGATCAGCTCCTTCAGCAGGATGTCCTCCACCGTGGCCTGGTCGAGGGCGTCGGGGGTGAGGGATTCCAGGAACTTGCCCAGCTTCGCCGCCACCAGCTCGGAGGCATTGCTGATCTTGAGGACGATCATGGGGAGTCACCAGCCTGCAGCGACCCTACGCAGGGGCCCTTCCCCCGGCGGACCAGCTGTGCAACCAACAAAAAACCCTCCCGATGGACTCGGGAGGGTTGATTGAAACGGAACAGATGCGGATGGGGAGACTTGAACTCCCACGACATTGCTGCCACTAGTACCTGAAACTAGCGCGTCTACCAATTCCGCCACATCCGCGTGGCTGGTCGCAAGAACGAGTTCCGAACGACTAACGCTGCTGCCACCCAAAGGCGACGGCCGCGGCCGCCGATGGCGACCCCGAAAATGTACCGCATGGCCGACCCGTCTCTCCGGCCCACACCGCCCGGCCCGACCAGACACCAGTCCCACCGGCAAGCAAGCCAGTTCAGGCGCCGGCCGTCTAGACGGTCTCAACCTTTGTTGTCAAGATGGGTCCCCACAGGCGGGACGCCCGAACCATGACCGTCACTGTTGTCCCGTCTCAACAGGTTCTCAATCCGCAACTCGAGATTGCCGGTGGCAGGCGTCTCTCGGGGGAGCTGCGGGTCAGCGGCGCCAAGAATTCGGCCCTCGTGCTGATGGCCGCCAGCCTGCTCACCGAGGACACCCTGCGGCTGCGCAACGTGCCGCCGCTCACGGACATCGCCGGCATGGGTGAAATCCTCGCCTCGCTCGGGGTGGCCGTGCGCCGCGGCAGCGACAGCATCGAGATGGATGGCAGCGGCCTCAACCAATCCGCGCCCCCCTACGAGCTGGTCAACAGCCTGCGGGCCAGCTTCTTCTGCATCGGTCCGCTGCTGGCCAAGCTGGGCATCGCCCGGGTGCCCCTGCCCGGCGGCTGCCAGATCGGCACCCGCCCGGTGGTGGAGCACGTCAAGGGGCTCAAGGCCCTGGGGGCCCAGGTGACGATCGAGCACGGGGTGGTGTCGGCGGTGGTGCCGGGTCGTGGCCATCGCCTCAAGGGCGGCCGCATCCACCTGGACTGCCCGAGCGTCGGCGCCACCGAGACGCTGATGATGGCGGCGGCCCTCGCCGACGGCGAGACCGTGATCGAGAACGCCGCCCTTGAACCTGAGGTGGTGGATCTGGCGGGCCTGCTGATCGCCATGGGGGCCCGGGTGCGCGGCGCCGGCACGCCCACCATCACGATCGTGGGCGTGGAGCGTCTGCACGGCGCCGACTACGCCGTGATCCCGGATCGGATCGAGGCCGGCACCTTCCTGCTGGCGGCCGCCATCACCCGCTCCACCCTCACCGTGGGACCGGTGATCACCGACCACCTCGGCGCGGTGCTCACCAAGCTGGAGGAGGTGGGCTGCCGCCTGGAGATCGACGGCACCAGCGTGACCATCAGCGCCGACCAGATCCGCGCGGTGGACCTGCGCACCCAGCCCTTCCCCGGCTTCCCCACCGACCTGCAGGCCCCCTTCATGAGCCTGCTGGCCACGGCCCAGGGCACCAGCGTGATCACCGAGCACATCTTTGAAAACCGCCTGCAGCACGTGGCCGAGCTGCAGCGCATGGGGGCCGCGATCCGCATGCAGGGCAACACCGCCTTCATCGAGGGGGTGTCCCGCCTCAGCGGCGCGCCCGTGAAGGGCAGCGACCTGCGGGCCTCGGCCGCGATGGTGCTGGCGGGCCTGGCGGCCGATGGCGTGACCACCGTGCAGGGCCTGGAATACCTGGATCGGGGCTATGCCGATCTGGAGGGCAAGCTCAACGCCGTGGGCGCCACGATCCGCCGCGTGGGCTGAGGTCCGTCCCTCCGGCTCGATAGAGTCGGGGCCGCGGGAGCGTGCCGGAATTGGTAGACGGACTCGACTCAAAATCGAGCGCCTTCGGGCATGTGGGTTCGAGTCCCACCGCTCCCATCAGCCCACCGCCGGCCGAGGCGCCCGCCGAGACCTCGGTGATGGCCACCTACGGCCGCTTCCCGATCGAGCTGGTACGGGGCCGGGGCGTGTGGCTGTGGGACAGCAGCGGCAAGCGCTACCTCGACTGTGTCGCCGGCATCGCCGTCTGCACCCTCGGCCATAGCAGCCGGGCGATGCGCCGCGGCCTCACGGACCAGCTGCGCAAGCTGCAGCACGTCTCGAACCTCTACCGGATCCCGGAACAGGAGCGTCTGGCGGCCTGGATCACGGCCAACAGCTGCACCGACAAGGTCTTCTTCTGCAATTCCGGTGCCGAGGCCAACGAGGCCGCCATCAAGCTGGCCCGCAAGCACGGCCATGGGGTGCGCGGGATCGCGAATCCCCTGATCCTCACGGCCCAGGCCAGCTTCCACGGCCGCACCCTGGCCGCCGTGACCGCCACGGGCCAGCCGAAGTACCACGAGGGCTTCGAGCCGATGGTGCAGGGCTTCCGCTACTTCCCCTACAACGACAGCGCCGCCTTCGAGGCCTTGCTGGCCGAGTGCGAGGCCGAGGGTCCGCGGGTGGCCGCCGTACTGCTCGAACCCCTGCAGGGCGAGGGGGGCGTCAACCCTGGCAACCCGGCCTTCTTCAAGCGGGTGCGCGAGCTCTGCAGCGAGCGCAACATCCTGCTGATCTTCGATGAGGTGCAGGTGGGCGTGGGCCGCAGCGGCTGCCTGTGGGGCTACCAGAAGCTGGGGGTGGAGCCCGATGCTCTCACCCTGGCCAAGGGCCTGGGGGGGGGCGTGCCGATCGGCGCCCTGGCGGTGAAGGCCACGGCCGACCACCTGCGGGCCGGCGAGCACGCCAGCACCTTCGGCGGCAACCCGCTGGCCTGCCGCGCCGGCCTGGTGGTGGCCGAGGAGGTGACGCGCCGCAACCTGCCGGCCCACGCGGAGGCCATGGGGGTGCTGCTGCAGAACGCGCTGGCGGACCTGGCCGCCCGCCACCCGGAGCTGGCCGAGGGGGCCAGGGGCTGGGGCCTGCTGCAGGGCCTGGTGCTGCGGCCGGATGGGCCCAGCGCCCTGGAGGTGGTCAAGGCCGCCATGGCCGAGGGGCTGTTGGTGGTGCCGGCCGGCCCCCAGGTGGTGCGCTTCGTGCCGCCGCTCACGATCAAGCCCCGTCACATCCGCGAAGCGATCCGGCGCCTGGAGGGCGCCCTGCTGGCGTGCCGCACCACGACCCCTTCGGCGACCTGATCGCCCCCTTCAGCAGCCGGGGTGTGGACCTCGGCCTGGAGCGGCTGCAGCGGGCCCTGGCGGAGCTGGGCCATCCCGAGCGCCGCTTCGCGGCGGTGCAGGTGGCCGGCACCAACGGCAAGGGCTCGATCAGCACGATGCTGGAGCGGATCGCGGCGGCCGCCGGCATCCGCTGCGGCCTCTACACCTCGCCGCACCTGCTGAGCTGGTGCGAGCGGATCCGGCTGCCCTCGGGGCCGATCACGGAGGCTGAGCTGCGCCGGCAGCTGGAGGCCCTGCAGGGGCTCGGCCAGCGCCACGGCCTCACGCCGTTCGAGCTGATCACCGCCGCCGGATTCGTGGCCTTCGCCGAGGCAGGGGTGGAGCTGGCGGTGCTGGAGGTGGGCCTGGGGGGCCGGCTCGATGCCACCACCACTCACCCGGACCGTTCCGTGCTGGCCATCGCCAGCATCGGCCTGGACCACACCGAGCACCTGGGACCGACCCTGGCGGCGATCGCCGCCGAGAAGGCCGGCGTGTTCAGCCGCGGCGCCGTCGCCGTGAGTGGGCCCCAGGATCCGGCCGTGGCGCGGGTGCTGGAGCAGCAGGCGACCGCGCGCGGCACGGAGCTGCGCTGGGTCGCCCCCCTGGCAGCGGAGGCCGAGGGTGGGCCGGCGCTGGGGCTACGGGGCGAGCTGCAGCGCCACAACGCCGCCGTGGCGGTGGGGGCGGCCCAGGCCCTGGCGCTACGGGGCTGGCCGATCGATGGGGCCGCCATCCGCCGCGGCCTGGCCGAGGCCCGCTGGCCGGGCCGCCTGGAGCAGCGCAGCTTCCGGGGCCGGCCGCTGCTGGTGGATGGGGCCCACAATCCCCCGGCCGCAGTGGCGCTGCGGCGGGAACTGGATGGCATCGAGGCCGCCGGCGGCCTCGATGCCGGCACGCCTGCAGGTCCCACCGCCCCGGCCCCACGCCGCTGGCTGATCGGCATCCAGCGCCACAAGGACGCGCCGGAGCTGCTGCGCACGCTGCTGCGGCCCGGCGATGCGGTGCGGGTCGTGGCCCTGCCGGAGCACCGCAGCTGGAGCGCCGCCGAGCTGAGCGAGGCCCTCGGCGCCGCTGGCACCGACCCCGCCGGCAGGGGCCCCGCGTTCTGGGGTGGCCTGGCCCCGCAGCTGGAGATGGGGAGCGGGAGCCTGGAGCACGAGCTCGCCTGGCTGGTGGACTCGGCGGCGCTGCCGGTGGTGGCTGGCTCCCTCTACCTGGTGGCGGCGGTGCTGCCGCTGCTCGATCCCTGAACGGCACGGCCGCCGGAGCGGCACCAGACTGGAACCGGATCCGCAGGCACCCCGGCATGGCCCCGTCCCCAAGCGCCCCCCCGACCCCACGGCCTGCGGCAGCCCGGCCGCGCTGGCGGCCCCTGGCGCTGGCGCCCCTGCTGGCGGCGGTGCTGGGCCTGGCGCTGCTGCTGCTGCCCGCCGCCGCGCCGGCCCTGGACACCAGCACCGGCGTGGGCCTGCAGGAGCGGGCCCTGTTCCAGGACACGGTGGACTACACCCTCACCAACCAGAGCGGCAAGGACTTCAGCGGCCAGCAGCTCGCCAACGCCTCCTTCGCCGGCGCCACCGGCAAGGGGGCGAGCTTCGCCGGCGCCAACCTGCACGGCTCGATCCTCACCCAGGGCGCCTTCCCCGACGCCGACTTCAGCGGCGCCGACCTCTCCGAGGCCCTGCTGGATCGCGTGGATCTCAGCGGAACCGACCTGCGGGGCGCCGTGCTGCGCGGGGTGATCGCCACCGGCGCCAACTTCAGCGGCGCCCAGATCGAGGCCGCCGATTTCACGGGCGCCCTGCTGGATCGCTTCGACCAGCGCCAGCTCTGCCAGCGGGCCAGCGGCACCAACCCCGTGACCGGCGCCGACACCCGCACCAGCCTGGAGTGCTGACGGACTGAAGCCAACGTCTGAACCCAACGCCCGAGCCCAGCGCCTGAGCTCAGCGGCCGCCCCGCCCCGTCGGAGTCAGCCCCTCCAGCCCCGCAACTTGCCGGGATTGAGCAGGCCGGCCGGGTCATAGGCCCGCTTGGCGGCCACCTGGTCGGCATCCACCACTCCGAGGCCGCCGTCCTCCACCGTGACCACGTGGGGGTTGAAGACCACGGCCCCGAGCTCGCGGCAGTGCTCGATCAGGGCCTGCAACGCCTCGGGGCCGCGCCAGCGCACCAGCGGGATCGCCGCCAGCCGCTGGGCTCCGAAGCTGCGCACCGCCTCCAGGTGCCAGAGCAGGTCGTCCCCCCAGCGCTGGCGCAGGGCCGCCAGGGCCGGGGCCTCCGGCTGGGGCAGCAGCAGCTGCAGGTAGGTCCAGCCGGGCTCACGGCCGCGCACATGCAGGGTGGTGTGGTTCCAGCACAGCTCCCGCAGCGGGATGCCGCGGCTCTCCCCCTGGGGCGCCTGCCACAGCAGCTGGCCGCCCAGGCCCGGCAGCAGTCCGGCGATCACCTCCGCGGCCGCCGGTGCCGCCAGCAGCAGCAGCCGGTGGCGGCGGCCCTCGGCCTCGGGGCAGCCGGAGGGCCAGGGCAGCAGGGCCGCCACCGGTGCCTCCAGCAGCGCCAGCTCATTGAGCTCCAGGGCCATGGCCGGCAGCTGCTGGGCCGCCGCCAGGGCCTGGTCCCAGGCGTCGAAGCCGAGCACCAGCTGCTGCCAGGGCACGGCGGCGGCGGTGGCCAGGCGGATGGCCGTGAGGATGCCGTTGCTGCCGTAGGCGTGGTTGAGGGGCTGGGAGGCCAGGGCATCGAGCTGCAGCAGCCGCGGCTCGGGCTCGAGCGTCACCACCTCCAGGCCGAGCAGGTGGCCCGGATCCCGCAGGAAACCCCAGCGCAGCGAGCCGATGCCGCCCGAGCCCCCGGCGATGAAGCCCCCCAGGGTGGCGCTGCGCACGGTGCTGGGCAGCAGCCGCAGGGCACGGCCGTGGGCCCCCAGCTGGCGCTCCAGCTCCGCCAGCAGGATGCCGGGCTCCGCCGTGACCACACCGCTGACCGGATCGAAGTGGCGCAGGCGGTTGAGGCCGGTGCCATCGAGCACCACGCCCCCCGCCAGGGGCACGGACTGGCCGTAGTTGCCGGTGCCGGCACCCCGGGGGGTGAGGGCCACGCCGTGGCGCGCGCAGGCCGCCGCCACCGCCCGCACCTGCTCAGCGCTGCGGGGCCGCACCCCGAGCTGGGCCCGGCGCCCATGCAGCAGGGGCTCCAGCACCGGCGAGTAGACGAAGGCATCGGCCGAGAGGGCCTCCAGCTGCTCCGGCCGCTCCAGCAGCTCCACCCCGGCGGCGGCCAGCTCGGCGCCCAGGGCCGCCAGCTGCGCTGCGCCGGCGGGGGCCGGCAGGCCGGGGGGCAGGGCCGTGGGCAGCGCGGAGGGCAGGGTCATGGCGGCAGAAGTGCGGGGAGGGGAAGCCAAAGCGCGGCCGTGGCGAACCCATGGCGACACGATGGCCCGGCCGTGCCTGGGCCATCCCAGGACACGGCCAGACCTTCCCCATGCTGGCCAGGGAGAAACGGCCGCGGTACCCCAGAGCCGCCCTCAGGCGAAGGGCACCATCCGCGGATCGGGATCCTGGTCCGGGGGTGGAGGCAGCCACTGGCCGGCGCGCAGCACCCGCCGCTGCGGCGGCCGGGCCAGCAGCTCGCTCCAGCTGCCCGCGCCGAGCACCAGCAGGTCGGCGGGGGATCCCGGCCGCAGCACCCCATCCCAGGCCAGATCCAGCAACCGCGACGGCACCGTGGAGAAGGGCATCAGCCCCTGGCGCAGCCAGGGGGGCAGCTGCACCGCCCGCAGGCTGAGGCGCAGCAGCTCCACGGGGTCGAAGTCGCCGCCGGGATACCAGGGGTCCTGCACGTTGTCGGCGCCGAGGGCCACGGCCACGCCGGCCTGCTGCAGCAGCCGCACCGGCGCCAGGGGCCGTTCAGCGGTGGTGAGGCCATGGCGGCGGCCCAGCAGCCAGGCGTTGGTGGTGGGCACGGCCACCACCGCCAGGCCCACGGCGGCCATCCGCTCCGCCAGCCGCCAGCGCGGCCCCTCCGCCAGCAACCCCAGGCTGCTGCTGTGGCTGCAGGTGATCGGCAGCCGCCAGCCCTCGCGCTCCAGCAGCCGGGTCAGCAGGGCCACGCCCACGCCGGGCTGGCCCGCCCCCTCATCCACGTGCAGATCCACGCCGCAGCCGAGCCGGTCCGCCAGGCGCAGCAGGGCGCGCAGGTCCTCGGCCTCGCCGCCGGAGGGCGGATAGGGCGGCCCGAGCACACCCCCCAGCAGCCCCCCCGCCGCCGCCACCCGCTCCGCCAGGGCCAGGCCTTCGGCCGTGCTCCAGAACGCCAGGGGCACCAGGGCCACCAGCTGCAGCTCCACGCGCCCCCGCCAGCGCTCGCGCAGCTCCAGCAGGGCCCGCCAGCTGAGCGCACCCGCCGGCCCGCCGCTGTCCACATGGCTGCGCAGGGCCCGCAGGCCGTAGCGCCAGGCCCGGTCCAGGGCCCGTTCCCCCCGCTCGAGCACCTGCCCGACGCTGCGGTGCGCCCCCTCCTCCAGGTTGGCCGCCAGGGCCCCGTCCATCCCGCCGCCACGGTTGGGGTAGGAGGCCCAGGTGTAGGCCTTGTCGAGGTGGGCGTGGGGCTCCACCAGCGGGGTGATCGCCAGCGGCGGCGGGGCCGGCAGCTTGCTGCCGGAGGCAGCAGAGTCGGCGTCGGTGGCGGCGTCCAGGCCCGCGGCCCCGGACGCGCCGCAGGGGTGGATCCGGGCCAGGCGACCCCCGTCCAGCTCCAGCCGGACCGTGAGCAGCCCATCGGCATCGCCACAGCCCAGGTCGGTCTGGCAGGGGTCGAGCAGGGCGCGGGGCAGGCGCAGCGGCGGCAGCAGCCGGCGCTGGCAGCGGGGTGGCCCCGGCGGGGCGCCGGCGGACGGTTCCGACGCCCCGGCCCCGCTCACTTCTGCTCCACGCGGGTGTCGCTGTCGGCCCGGAGCACCAGCAACTGCCCGGCCAGGCCCAGGGTGAGGGCGTGGTAGCGCGGCACGGCCAGCCCGGGCATCAGCTCCTGGCCCCCCACCTCCGTGGCGTAGAGGCTGAACAGGCCGGCGTTGTAGCGGTGGGTGGCCTGGGCGGCGAGGGCCCCGAGGGCCCGGTGCTGGCTGCGGATCAGGCCGTGGCAGTCGCGCACCACCAGCCGCAGCAGCAGCGGCAGCCCCTCCTCGCCGCACACCTCCTCGGCGGCCAGTTCCACCAGGCGCTCGCCGGCGAAGCGCTCGAACTCAGCCGGGCCGGGGTTGGTCCAGGCCAGGGCCGTGGCCAGGCCGGCCAGCAGCAGCGACCACCCCAGCCAGGGCCCCCAGCTGCTGGGGGCCTGGGAGGGTTCTGGGCTCGAGGTCCCCGGGCTGGCAGTGCCCGGGCTGGCAATCCCCGGGCCCGACGTCTCTGAACTCGACGACTCGACGCTCACGGGGACCGGCGGAAGCTGGGGGAATGCCTTGATCTAAGATGCCGGAGCCCTGGCGGGCGTAGCCAAGTGGTTAAGGCAGCGGATTGTGATTCCGCCATTCGGGGGTTCAAGTCCCCTCGCTCGCCCCTGAATCTCCTGCGGTGATGGCTTTGGCCGTCACCGTTTTTTTTGCCCCGGCAACGGCACGGGGCGATCAAGCCGCCAGCAGCGCCGCCAGGAGTTCCGCGGCCCCCTGGCGCACCGGGTCGGCGCAGGGCAGGCCGGTGGCGGCCGCCACGGCGGCGATCGCCGCCGCGGCCTCGGCCTCCCCCAGCAGGGCCGTGTTGAGGGCGATGGCCCGCACCCGCGGCCTGTGGCCATCGGGGCGGCCCAGGGCCGCCAGCGCCTCGGCGGCGGCGATCAGCTCCGCCAGGGGCGGAATCGCCACGGCGGCAACCCCCGGGCGGGGGCGCACCTGGTCCTGGCCGGCCCGGTGCACCAGCAGCAGGTCCGTGGGCTGGCTGCCCCGCAGCAGCGGCAGGGTGGCGGTGGAGCCGGGGTGACAGAGGGAGCCCTGGCCCTCCACCAGCACCAGGGCCCCGGGCCCGGCCCCCGCGGCCGCCTGCAGCACCGCCTGCTCCACGGCCCCGGCGGCGTAGTCCACCCGCACGGCATCGAGGGCCACCCCCTGGCCGCTGATCAGGATCCCCGCCTGGCCGGTGCCCACGAAGCGGGCCTCCAGCCCCTGGCGGCGGGCCTCGGCCTGCAGCTCCAGGCAGGCGCTCATCTTGCCCACGGCCATGTCGGTGCCGATCGCCAGCAGCCGCCGGCAGGGCAGGGCCGCGCAGCGGGCCGCGGCCACCTCCAGGCCCCCCGGTTCGCGGCGCAGGTCCCAGATCCACTGGCCCGGTCGCAGCGCCACGGCGGCGAACTCCGGATCATCCGCCAGGCGGCTGTGCAGGCCACTGGCGAGGTTCAGCCCCGCCTGCAGGCCCGCCACCACGTCGGCGCGCATCTCCTGCGGCAGCCGGCCACCCGAGGGCGCCAGGCCCACCGCCGCCGCCTGGGGGCCGTAGGCCAGGGCCTCGGCCATCGAGCCCACCACCGGCACCGGCCGCGCGATGCCCGTGATCGCCTCCAGGGAGCGGCCGGCATGGGCGGGATCGATCACCGCCACGATCGGACCCTGGCGGTAGCGCAGCATCGCCAGTCCGGTCTTGCCGGAGAGGTTGTCGAGGCCGCCGTGCTGCAGCAGCACCAGCGGGGCATCGGCCGTGAGCATCAGGGCACCTCCTCAGGGGGCAGGCCACGCACCCCCAACCCTGGGCGATCGCTGGGCCGCAGCAGGTCCCCCACCAGCTCGGCGCCCGTGAAGGGGTCGTCCACCAGGTTGAGGTGACTGTCGAGGTCGGGCCAGCGCACCAGCGGCAGCAGCTGGGCGGCGGCGCCGTTGAGCAGGGCGCTGTCGGAGTAGCAGCCGAGCATCACCCCGAGCCCCAGCCGCCGGGCCGTGCGCGCCATCAGCAGCGCCTCGGCCAGGCCGCCGCTCTTCACCAGCTTGATGTTGATGCCATCCACGTGGGGGGCGAGGCGCAGCAGATCGGTCAGATCCCAGCAGCTCTCATCGGCCACCACCGGGATCGGCGCCAGGTCCCGCAGGGCCGCAAAGCCGGCCGCATCGGCGGCGGGATCCAGCAGCGGCGCCAGGGGCTGCTCCACCAGCACCACCCCCCGCTGGGCCAGCCAGGGGAGCATCCGCTGGGCGGTGGCCAGATCCCAGCCGCCGTTGGCATCCACCTGCAGCTCCAGGCCCTGGCCGCCGGCATCCGCCCGCCGGGCCAGGGCCTGCTGCACCGCCTCCACCAGGGCACGGTCGTGGGCCGGGCCATCGGGGCTGCCCAGCTTGAGCTTGATGCGGGTGGCGGGCAGCTGCAGCCACCAGCGCTCGAGCCGCGCCAGCACAGCCGCGGGCTCCCCCAGCCCGAGGGTCACGCTGGTGGCGACACAGGCCCCCGGATCCAGGCTCCAGAGCCGGTGCAAGGGCTGAGCCAGCCGCTGGCCCCACCAGTCGTGCAGGGCCAGATCGAGGCCGCAGCGGGCCGGCGGCGAGAGCCGGGCCAGCAGCGGCTCCAGCGCCTGCAGCGGCTCGGGCGGCCAGGGCTCCAGTGCGGGGGCGAGCGCCTCCAGCTCGGCGGCGATCGCGTCCGTGGCGTAGGCGCGGTGACCGGTGTCGAAGCCGCCGGTCTCGCCACGGCCCGTGAGGCCGTCGTGCTCCACCGTCACCAGCAGGTGCTCCACCGCGGCGGTGCTGCCGCGGCTGATGGCCAGCGGCACGGCCTTGGTGAGCCGAAAGCGACGCAGGCGAAGGCGCATGGAGACGGGCCGTGGCCCTCAAGCTGGCATGGATCGGCGCCGGCCGCCGCTGGCCCTGGGGGGGCGTGGGCGCGGGGGGTGTCGGGGGCGCCGGAGTGGGACACCGAGGGCCGGGAGGGCCGCTGTGGGGCCACGGCGGGCCAGCATGGCCCAGGTCAGCTGGGCCTGGGGCCAGGGACGCCCTCCGGAAACCCACCGTCTCCTGACAGGAGCGCCCCTCGCCCGGGACCTCCATCCATCCGTACAGCCTGTACAGACCTGACGGACACTCCCGCACAGCACTCCCGCCCGGCCAACGCCACCACACCCCCATCCCCGCAGCGCCCCCACCCGCGATGGCGGACACTGGATCCATGACGGCGACACCTTTCAGCCCCCCGGCAGCTGCAGCGGCAGCGACCTCCCCGGCAGCGGCCCAGACCGGGCGCGGCAGCTACTGGATCACCACCTTCGGCTGCCAGATGAACAAGGCCGATTCCGAGCGCATGGCCGGAATCCTCGAGGCGATGGGCTACCGCGAGGCGCCGGCCGAACTGGAGGCCGATCTGGTCCTCTACAACACCTGCACCATCCGCGACAACGCGGAGCAGAAGGTGTACAGCTACCTGGGGCGCCAGGCGCAACGGAAGCGCGCCAACCCGAATCTCACCCTGGTGGTGGCCGGCTGCGTGGCCCAGCAGGAGGGCGAATCGCTGCTGCGGCGGGTGCCCGAGCTGGATCTGGTGATGGGCCCCCAGCACGCCAACCGCCTCGATGTGCTGCTGGCCCAGGTGGAGCAGGGTCAGCAGGTGGTGGCCACCGAGGAGCACCACATCCTCGAAGACATCACCACCGCCCGCCGCGACAGCACGATCTGCGGCTGGGTGAACGTGATCTATGGCTGCAACGAGCGCTGCACCTACTGCGTGGTTCCCTCGGTGCGCGGCAAGGAGCAGTCGCGCCTGCCCGAGGCCATCAGGCTGGAGATGGAGGGCCTGGCCGCCCAGGGGTTCAAGGAGATCACCCTGCTGGGCCAGAACATCGACGCCTACGGCCGCGACCTGCCCGGCATCACCCCCGAAGGCCGCCGCACCCACACCCTCACCGACCTGCTCCAGGCCGTGCACGACGTGGAGGGGATCGAGCGGATCCGCTTCGCCACCAGCCATCCGCGCTACTTCACCGAGCGTCTGATCGATGCCTGCGCCGATCTGCCCAAGGTGTGCGAGCACTTCCACATCCCCTTCCAGAGCGGCGATGACGCCGTGCTCAAGGCGATGGCCCGCGGCTACACGGTGGACCGCTACCGCCGCATCGTCGAGCGCATCCGCGAGCGCATGCCCGAGGCCTCGATCAGCGCCGATGTGATCGTGGCCTTCCCCGGCGAAACCGACGCCCAGTACCGCCGCACCCTGGAGCTGATCGAGGAGATCGGCTTCGATGCGGTCAACACGGCCGCCTACTCGCCCCGCCCCAACACCCCCGCCGCCGACTGGCCCGACCAGCTCAGCGAGGACGTGAAGGTGGAGCGCCTGCGGGAGATCAACGCCCTGGTGGAGCGCAAGGCCAGGGAGCGCAGCGCCCGCTACGCCGGCCGGATCGAGCAGATCCTGGTGGAGGGCGCCAACCCCAAGGATCCCCAGCAGGTGATGGGCCGCACCCGCACCAACCGCCTCACCTTCTTCCCCGCGGCGAAGGCCGATGGCGGCGCCTGGGGCGTGGGAGATCTGGTGAGCGTGCGCATCGAGGAGGTGCGCGCCTTCTCCCTGAGCGGCACGGCACTGGCCTGAGCCCAACAGCCCCTGGCCTGTGCCAAACAGCCGGGCGGCCTGGTCCGCGTCCGGATCGCTGATACGTTTGGCCCCTCCCGTCCGCCGGCGCATGACCCCTGCCCCCCTCCACCTCGGCCTGGTGTTCGGGGGGGCCTCCGGAGAGCACGCGGTCTCGATCCGTTCGGCCAACACCGTGGCGGCGGCCCTGCGCCGCGGCGCCAACGCCGAGCGCTACCGGCTGAGCTGCTTCTACATCGACCGCCAGGGCCACTGGTGGCCGCCGGCCGTGGCCGATGCGGTGCTGGCCCAGGGGGCCCCCGCCGAGCCGGCCGAGCTGCCCGATGCCCCCTCCCGCCCCGGCTTCCAGGGCTTCCCCGCCGACGCCCTGGACGTGGCGGTGTGGGTGCCCGTGCTGCACGGCCCCAACGGCGAGGACGGCACGATCCAGGGCCTGTTCACGCTGATGCAGGTGCCCTTCGTGGGCTCCGGCGTGCTGGGCTCGGCGGTGGGCATGGACAAGCAGGCGATGAAGGCCGCCTTCGCCGCCGCAGGCCTGCCCCAGGTGCCCTACGCCTGCGTCGATGCCGCCGAGCTGCAGCACCCCGAGCCGCTGCTGGACCGGCTGGAGCAGCAGCTGGGCTACCCCGCCTTCGTCAAGCCGGCCAACCTGGGCTCCTCGGTGGGGATCAGCAAGGCCACGACCCGCAGCGAGCTGCTGGCCGGCCTGGTCGAAGCCGCCAGCCACGATCCGCGCCTGGTGGTGGAAGAGGGGGTGACGGCCCGGGAACTGGAGTGCGCCGTGCTGGGCAACCGCCAGCTCAAGGCCTCGGTGCTGGGCGAGATCCGCTTCGAGGCCGACTGGTACGACTACACAACCAAGTACAGCGAGGGGCTCAGCCACACCGTGATCCCCGCCGAGGTGCCAGCCTCCCTGGCGGAGCGGGCCCGCCAGCTGGCGATCGCCGCCTGCCGGGCCGTGGGGGCCGCCGGCCTGGCGCGTGTCGACTTCTTCTACGGGGAAGCCACGGGCCAGCTCTGGCTCAACGAGATCAACACCCTGCCCGGCTTCACCAGCCAGAGCATGTACCCGATGCTCTGGGAGGCCAGCGGCCTGCCGCTGGAGGAGCTGGTGCACGAACTGGTGGAACTGGCGCAAGAATCGGACGCACCGCAGCTTGGGGGAGTGGACGCCGCATGAGTCATGGCCTGCTGTGGCTGCCGCTGCTGGTGGTCTTTCCCCTGCTGACGGCCCTGGGCTGGCTGGAGCGCCGCCGCCAGCGCCTCTTCCGCGACTGGGCCGCCGGTGCCGAACTGGCCAAGCTGGACGGCTGCGGCGGCGCCCGGCTGGTGGATGGCGTGCTGAGCTGGAGCCTCTTCGAGGCCGGCCAGCTCAAGACGGTCGACAGCTTCACGATCAAGTCGCTGGAGCTGGTGGAACTGCTGTCCCTGGGCTCCGGCGAGGCGCCCCTCACCGAGGAATCCCAGGGGGCCTGCCGGCTGCGGCTCGTGGGGGGTGGGGTGCAGAAGGATCTGCCGTTTGCCGACGCGGAGCGGGCCCGGCGCTGGATCGATGAGCTGATGGCCCGCTCCCGCTGCGACCTTTGACCCCCCGCCGCGCCGATCGCGCCGCCCAGGCCGGCGCCCCCCAGGCCCGGCCCAGGGGCGCCGCTGCGGGCCCCGGGGCCGATCGGCGCCGCGAGCTGCGCCAGCAGCGCCGCCAGGAGCGCCTGCGCAACCTCTGGCGGGTGCTGGTGCTCAGCGCAGCGGCCGCGGGCCTGGGCTACGGCCTGCTGCGGGAGGGCTGGACCCTGCGCAGCCCCGAGCAGGTGGAGGTGAGCGGCAGCCGCCAGGTGAGCCGCGAGCAGGTGATCCGCGAGGGTCGGCTGCGCTTCCCCCTGCAGCTGCTGAGCGTGCCGCCCCGCGGCCTGGCCGCCAGGCTGGCGGCGGCCCTGCCGGTGGAAAAAGTGCAGGTGAGCCGGCTGATGCTGCCGCCGCGCCTGCGCATCGACCTGGTGGACCGGGAAGCCGTGGCCCGGGCCGAGCGCCGCACCGGCAAGGGCCTGGAGCAGGGCTTCGTGGATCGCCTCGGCAACTGGATGAGCAGCCGCCAGCAGCTGGGCACGGCCACCCCCCAGCGGCCGCTGGTGTGGGTGCGGGGATGGCAGGAGCGACTGCGCCCCCCCCTGGCCCTGGTGCTGGCCCGCCGCAACCAGCTGGGCAGCCCCCTGCAGGAGGTGCGCTTCGAACCCGATGGCAACCTCTGGCTGGTCACGGCGGCCCTGGGGGAGGTGCGGCTCGGGCCGCCGGATGCCCGGCTGAATGAGCGCCTCGACGTGCTGGAGCATCTCTCCAGCCGCCTGCCGGGCCGGGTGCGGGGCACCACGGTGCGTTCGATCGACCTCAGCGATCCCGACAAACCGGAACTGGGCCTGCGGACCCCCGCCGCTCCGCCCCAGCGGGGCGCCGGCGGCACCGGTGTCGACTGATCAGGGCCGGCGGCCCGGATCCCACGGCGCCCAAGCCCCTGCTGGCCACCGCCTGCAAACCTTGACAAGCCGTTGCCGGGTGAGCGGATCCACGCAAATGTGTGTCATCCAAAAGGGCTGATCGCGGCCCACCGCCGACATAATGCTGGCCAGGATGAATGGGTTGGGTCCCTCCATGGAGATTGCCCCCGAAGGCCTCAGCGCGGCGAGCAGCAACGGCAGCGGTGGCATCGTGCCCAGCCAGTCGGCCCGGATCGAGGTGATCGGCGTGGGTGGCGGGGGAAGCAACGCCGTCAACCGCATGATTGCCTCCGATCTGCAGGGCGTGGGCTATCGGGTGCTCAACACCGATTCCCAGGCGCTGCTGCAGTCGGCGGCCAAACAGCGGATCCAGCTGGGTCAGAAGCTCACCCGCGGCCTGGGGGCCGGCGGCAACCCCGCGATCGGCCAGAAGGCGGCGGAGGAATCCCGGGCCGACCTGGCCCAGAGCCTGCAGGGGGTGGACCTGGTGTTCATCGCCGCCGGCATGGGTGGCGGCACCGGCACCGGAGCAGCCCCGATCGTGGCTGAGGTGGCCAAGGAGGCCGGAGCCCTCACCGTGGGCATCGTCACCAAGCCATTCGGCTTCGAGGGCCGGCGGCGGATGCGCCAGGCCGAGGAGGGCATCGCCCGCCTCAGCGAGCACGTGGACACCCTGATCGTGATCCCCAACGACCGCCTGCGCGACGCCATCGCCGGAGCCCCGCTGCAGGAGGCCTTCCGGGCCGCCGACGACGTGCTGCGCAGCGGCGTCAAGGGCATCAGCGACATCATCACCCGCCCCGGCCTGGTGAACGTGGACTTCGCCGACGTGCGCTCGGTGATGAACGAGGCCGGCACCGCCCTGCTGGGCCTGGGGGTGGGCTCGGGCCGCTCCTGCGCCATCGAGGCCGCCCAGGCCGCCATCGCCAGCCCGCTGCTGGAGGCGGCCCGCATCGATGGAGCCAAGGGCGTGGTGATCAACATCAGCGGCGGCAAGGACATGACCCTGGAGGACATGACCACCGCCTCGGAAGTGATCTACGACGTGGTGGATCCCGAGGCCAACATCATCGTGGGGGCCGTGGTGGACGAGCGCCTCGAGGGCGAGATCCACGTGACCGTGATCGCCACCGGCTTCGAGGGCGGCGGCAGCTACCGGCCCGATCGCCCGATCGCCAGCTTCGCCGCGGACCTGAATTCCAGCAGCTCCGAAGCCAGCGGTGCCGCCATTCCCTCGTTCCTGCTCAACCGCCAGCAGAACAGCTGACGGTTGGCGACGGAGGCCTTGAAGGGGGTGACCCGGAGTCCACGCCTGCTCGGAGCATCCCGTGTGGCTGCTCCCTTCCGGTCCTGACCAGATTTGGGCGTCCGGGCCGCGTGGGTCCGAGTCGATCAGATGCTAGCAATGGGCCTCCGCCTGCCGAGGATCCGTGCCGCTGCGTCCCGGGGATCTGCTCAGCCGCAAGCTGGCCGGCCAACCGATCGCCGTGCTCACCGCCTGGGATGCCCTCTCGGCCGCCCTGGTGGAGGAGGCCGGCGCCGAGGTGATCCTGGTGGGCGACTCCCTCGCCATGGTGGTGCTGGGCCACGCCACCACCCTGCCGGTGACCCTGGAGGAGATGATCCTGCACACCCAGGCGGTGGGGCGGGGCCTGCGGCGCCCGCCGGCCCGTCAGCCCCTGGTGGTGACCGACCTGCCCTTCCTCAGCTATCAATGCGGCCTCGACGACGCCGTGGCCGCCGCGGGGCAGGTGCTCAAGGCCAGCCCCGCCGCCGCCGTGAAGCTGGAGGGGGGCGAACCGGAAACCGTGGCGGTGGTCGACCGGCTGGTGCGCAGCGGCATCCCGGTGATGGGCCACCTGGGCCTGACCCCCCAGTCGGTGCACCGGCTCGGCTACCGGCGCCAGGCCAACGATCCGATCAGCCAGGAGCGGCTGCGGCGCGCCGCCCTCGACCTGGAGGCCGCCGGCTGCTTTTCCCTGGTGCTGGAACACGTGCCGGCGGAGCTGGCCGGCAGCCTGCGGCGCGAGCTCACGATTCCGGTGATCGGCATCGGCGCCGGCGACGACTGCGACGGCCAGGTGCGCGTCACCGCCGACCTGCTGGGCCTGACCGAGCGCCAGCCCCCCTTCTGCCCGCCGCTGCTGAATGGGCGCCAGCTTGGCATCACGGCCCTGCGGGGCTGGGTGGAGGGCCTGGAGCAGGCCACGCCCCCGGCCCTCAATCCCCCGGCCGGTCCCGGCCATCCCGCTCCTCCCACCACTCCAGCAGCTCCCGCAGCACCGCATTGCTGAGGGCGAGGCCCTCGGGATCGCTGAGCCGCCAGCGGCCGCCCTCGGCCCGCAGCAGCCCGCGCTCGCGATAG
This sequence comes from Synechococcus sp. GreenBA-s, assembly GCF_024345855.1. GTDB lineage: Bacteria > Cyanobacteriota > Cyanobacteriia > PCC-6307 > Cyanobiaceae > Vulcanococcus. The sequence continues at coordinate 23,183 of NZ_JAGQBX010000038.1, forward strand.
GGCCGCCAGCGCTCCAGCAGCGACGCCAGCTCGGCCGCCCCCAGCCCCGCGGCCGCCGCCAGTCGCTCCAGCCGCACCCCCTCGCGGCGCCGCAGCCCCACCAGCACCCGCTCGTCAAAGGGCATGCCGGCGAGGGCTTCACCCGCGGCCTCGCCTGCGGCCGCCGCGGCACCGGGGCCTGTCGCCCCAGCGACACCCTCCGCGCCCCGCTGCTGCTCCAACCAGGCGCCATAGGCCTCGCGGGTACGGGGCCGGGCCAGCCGCTCGCCCCAGGGGGCCGAGGTGGCCCCCAGCCCGAAGCCCCACCAGCCGGCGCCGCTCCAGTAGACGCGGTTATGGCGGGAGGCGTGGCCCGGCCAGGCGTAGTTGGAGATCTCGTAGTGGCCATAGCCCGCCGCCGCCAGGCGCCGGCCGGTGTGCTCCATCAGGTCGGCGGCGAGGTCGGCATCGGGCAGGTCGAGCTGGCCGCGGCGCTCCAGCCGCTCGAAGACGGTGCCGGGCTCCACGATCAGGTCGTAGACCGAGAGGTGCGGCGGCCCCTGGGCGATGGCCTGGGCCAGCTGGGCATCCCAGGCGGCCAGGTCCTGGCCCGGCAGGCCCTGGATCAGATCCAGGCTCCAGCTGGCCAGGTCGCCCCGGCGCTGGGCCGCCGCCAGCCAGGCGGCCGCCTGCAGCAGGTCGGCGCGGCGGTGGCGCCGGCCCAGCCGCTCCAGCACGGCGTCATCGAAGCTCTGGCCCCCCAGGCTCACCCGGGTCACCCCGGCGGCCAGATAGCCGGCCAGGCGGACCTGATCGAAGCTGGCCGGATCCATCTCCAGGCTCAGCTCCGCCCCGGGGGCAAGGCCGAAGCGGGCCCGCAGGGCGGCCAGCAGCTGCCCCAGCTGGGCCGGCGTGAGCATCGAGGGGGTGCCGCCCCCCACGTAGACGGTGGAGAGCGGCGGACCTTCCGGGGCGGCGGCGATCTCCGCCAGCAGCTGCTCCAGGTAGCGGGCGATCGAGCCAGAGCTGGCGCCATCGGCCTTGTCGCCCAGGGGCACCACGGCGAAGTCGCAGTAGAAGCAGCGGCGGTGGCAGAAGGGGATGTGCAGGTAGGCGCTGCGCGGCGGCCAGGGGCCTGGCGGAGCGGCCGGGCCCACGGAGCCCGGCGCCGGGGCCGCTGCCTGGCTCGATGGCGGTGGCGATTCACTCAAGGCCGGTTACCTCCCTCGGCCAAAGCGCCCGGGATCGGGCATGCTGCCTCTTCGACGTCCAGGGCAGCCACAGCACCGGCCATGCTCGACACCCTCATCCTGGTGCTGTTCGCGATCTCCGGCGCCGCCACCGGCTGGCTGGGGGTGGATCTGCTGCCCGAGGACCTGCTGATCCAGGTGACCAACCTGGAGGGGCTGCGCTGGGTGCTGGGGGGCTTCGGCGCCTTCTTCGGCCTGGTGGCGGGCCTGTTCTTCCAGCAGCTGCGCCGCCGGCTGATGCAGCAGGTGCGCACCATGCCCACCGACCTGCTGGTGAGCCGGGCCGTGGGCCTGATCCTCGGCCTGCTGGTGGCCAACCTGCTGCTGGCGCCGATCCTGCTGCTGCCCCTGCCCTGGGAGGTGGTGTTCGTCAAGCCGCTGGCGGCGGTGATGAGCAACGTGTTCTTCGGCATCTCGGGCTACAACCTGGCCGAGGTTCACGGCCGCACCCTGCTGCGCCTGTTCAGCCCCACCAGCACCGAGGCCCTGCTGGTGGCCGATGGGGTGCTGATGCCCGCCAGCGCCAAGATCCTCGACACCAGCGTGGTGATCGACGGCCGCATCCGCGGGCTGCTGGATTCGGGCCTGCTGGAGGGCCAGGTGATCGTGGCCCAGGCCGTGATCGACGAACTCCAGCAACTGGCCGACTCGAGCAACGCCGAGAAGCGCGGCAAGGGCCGCCGCGGCCTCAAGCTGCTGGCGGAGCTGCGCGAGCAGTACGGCCGCCGGCTGGTGGTGAACACCACCCGCTACGAGGGCAACGGCGCCGACGACAAGCTGCTGCGCCTCACCGCCGACACCGGCGGCACCCTGCTCACCGCCGACTACAACCTGGCCAAGGTGGCCCAGGTGCAGGAGCTCAAGGTGATGAACCTGAGCGAGCTGGTGATCGCCCTGCGGCCCGAGGTGCAGCCCGGCGACGAGCTGCAGCTCAAGATCGTGCGCGACGGCAAGGAGGCCGACCAGGGCGTGGGCTACCTGGAGGACGGCACGATGGTGGTGGTGGAGGGCGGCCACGGCCGCGGCGGCGAGCGCCTGGGGGTGATCGTGACCGGCGCGCTGCAGACGCCCACCGGCCGCATGGTGTTCGCCCGACTGGCCGGCAGTGGCCAGGCCGAACCCGCAGGCTCCGCCGGCGGCAGCACCAGCCCCGCGCCCCACGCTGGCGAGACCGCCACCCCGCCGCCCTCAACCGGCAACGCCACAAACCCTGCAGGCGAGGCCGCAACCCCACCCCTGCAGCAGCCCCGCCGCAGCGGCAAGGGGAAATCCGCCCCGAAACGGTCCGGCCGCGGCGATCAGGACGCTGCGAACCCCCGCTAGGCTCCGGCCTGAGCCTGCAGTGATCCGCGGATGTCGGTGTCAGCCCCCTACTACGGCGATTCCGCCGTGCTGCGCACCCCGCCGCCGGATCTGCCGTCGCTGCTGCTGAAGGAGCGCATCGTCTACCTGGGCCTGCCCCTGTTCAGCGACGACGATGCCAAGCGCCAGATGGGCATCGACGTGACCGAGCTGATCATTGCCCAGCTGCTTTATCTGGAGTTCGACAACCCGGAGAAGCCGATTTTCTTCTACATCAACTCCACGGGCACCAGCTGGTACTCCGGCGATGCGATCGGCTTCGAGACCGAGGCCTTCGCCATCGCCGACACGCTGCGCTACGTCAAGCCGCCGGTGCACACGATCTGCATCGGCCAGGCCATGGGCACCGCCGCCATGATCCTGAGCGCCGGCACCAAGGGCCACCGCGCCGCCCTGCCCCATGCCTCGATCGTGCTGCACCAGCCCCGCAGCGGTGCCCGCGGCCAGGCCAGCGACATCCAGATCCGGGCCAAGGAAGTGCTGCACAACAAGCAGACGATGCTCGAGATGCTCTCGCTCAACACCGGCAGGAGCGTGGAGCAGCTCGCCAAGGACTCCGACCGCATGACCTACCTCACGGCCCAGGAGGCCGTGGAGTACGGCCTGATCGACCGGGTGCTGACCAGCCAGAAGCAGCTGCCCAGCCCGCTGCCTGCCGGTGTTGAGCGAGAGCATCTCGAGCATCGTCTGCTTGTTGTGCAGCACTTCCTTGGCCCGGATCTGGATGTCGCTGGCCTGGCCGCGGGCACCGCTGCGGGGCTGGTGCAGCACGATCGAGG
>NZ_JAGQBX010000039.1 GCF_024345855.1 Synechococcus sp. GreenBA-s
TTGTCGGTGGAGGTGACCCAGTCGCAGAACTGGTTCCACGCAGAAGCGCCTTGGCGCTGCTGGAGAGTGGTGGTCATGAGAACGGTTGGGTGTGCACCGGACCCGAAGGCCAGGGGCGGTAAGTAGGGCGGTGAACCGGTCCCGAGGGGCGTGGATCAACTACCTGCTGCACTGTAACGGAAGATTGCGCGTTCTGTGAAGGGGGATTGAGCAACGTCGCTCGGCCGTGAAGTCCCATTGAGGCCTGAGCCGCCGCAATGGCGGCTCCCAGCCCACGTCGCGCACGGAGGGCTTAAGCTTTTATTTGGAATTGAGCGGAGAAGTGCTTTGGTCTTGATCCGGTGGGACAGGGACGGGCAGCGCGGCGAGATCACCGTCCCCCTCCAGGAAGCACGGGCCCAGCGCGAACAGCTGGAGCGCCAGGGGGCCGTCGTCTACTGGAGCGAGCGGCTGACCTGAGGCTGGCGCCCCACCGGCGGCACTGCTAGGAGTTCAGCGCCATCCATTGCTGGTGCTGGCCGATGCGGCTGCGCGCACTGCCCTCCGGGGCCCTGATCTCCCTGGCTGTGCTGGCCCTCGGCCTTGGGGGCTGCGGCTGGAACCCAGGCGCCGAGCGCCAGCGGCTGGATCGGCTGGAACTGCGGGTGCAGCAGCTGGAGCAGCGCCAGGCCCAGCCCAACGCCGACGACACGGCCGATCGATCCGGCAAGCCGCCGGCGGGCGTGGTCAAGTCACTCACCTTCCGCAGCGGCACCGACTCCGATCGGCTGCGCATCTACTGGGCCGATGGCAGTTCCTCCGACCTGGAATGCACCAAGGAGCAGGCCACCTGGGCCTGCGGCTGAACCCGATCCGGCCGGCGTCCCAGGGTCGGCACCGCGGCCTGGTCTCCAGACCTAGAACGGCAGCGTCACCCACCGGCCCGCGCCGGCATCGCCGTGATCGCTTCCCATCTGTCCCCCGCCCGCCTGGGCCTGCTGGCCAGCCTGCCCGCGCTGACGGCCCTGAGCCTGGCCGGCGCTCCGGCCCTGGCCCAGGGCGTGGAACCCTTCTCCGGCGTACGCGCCCTGAACACGGCCCGCAACGCGGCCATCAACCTCAACGGCGGCCTCTCGAAATACCGGCCGGCCGCCTGCATGTTCGCCACCGACATCGCCGGTGGCGACTGCCTGCTCCAGCGCGACACCGAGGGCTACCTGTTCCGTTTCCAGGGCGGCGCCCCGGGCTGGCAGCAGCTGGGCCTGCCCGCCACCACCGAGACGGAACTGCTGGTGAGCCGCGATGGCCGCTCGGTCGTGCGCGTGATCTACAACGGCAAACCGCGCTGAGCTCAGGCCGCCATCAGCGCCGTGAGGGCCTCCCCCCAGGCGGGCTCACACACCAGACGCTCGCGGTGGGTGAGGCTCAGGGCGATGCCCTTCTCGCCGTAGGCGGCCTCGTTGATGAACACGGGCCAGCGGGCCCCGGGGTCCGGCCGGGCCTCCACCGCCGCCGCGGCCGCGGGGTCGAACACCTGGACGCCACCATCGGGGCTCCAGAACAGGGGATCGCCGGGGGCCAGGGGCCACCAGTCCCGGCCCTGCCGCTGGGGATGGAGGGTGGCGCTGGGCCGCTGACCGGGCCCCTCAGCCGCCGCCTCGCGGGGCAGGTCGAGGCTGCCGTGGTGCACGTGCACCGTCAGCCCCGCGGGCAGCCGCAGGGAGCGATCGCGGGCGGCGGCCAGGGTGGCGCAGGCGGCCTCCAGGGCCAGCTGGCTCTGGCGGGCGATGCGGGCCGTGATCAGCCCCTGGGGCACGGGCCCCACCTCGATCACCAGGCCGGCGGGCCAGCGCTCCACCAGAAAGCCCGTCTGGGCGGCATCGGCCTCGTGGAGATACACCGGCAGGCCGATCCGGGCCTGGATGCCGGCGGCCAGGGCCAGATCCGCCGGCCGTCGGCCGTACACCACCAGGGAGTTGCCCATGGCGCTGGTGGTGCTGTGCAGATCGACGGCCACCGCACAGGGCGCCTGCCCCTCGGGGCCATGGGCCGCCAGTAGCTCGCGGGCCCGCTGAATCTCCCGCTCCTGGCGCGCCGGATCGGCCAGCAGCGACGGCACGAAGCTGCGGTTGAGGTCCCGATCCAGGTAGCGGCGGTTCTCGGCGTAGGCCGCCGGGTTGCCGATCACCAGCTCCAGGGGCAGGTCGGCGCTGGCCAGCAGCTCGGGCCGGCGGCTCCACTGCTCCAGCAGCCAGGCGGCGTTGCGCTCGTTGCCGTGGGTGGCCGCCACCACCAGCAGCCGCGCCCCTCTGATGCCCGTACCCATTGGCTCGCCCCGCCGCCCAAGCTGGGCCAGCCTGGCAGGCGTTGCCGCGGCCTGCGCCCATGTCGATTCCTCCCCTGGTGGTGGCTGCCGCCCGGGCCGGCTGGCGCTGGCAGTGGCACCAGCTGATGGGCGGCCTGGGGCCGGCCGATGCGGAGGGGAACTACCGCCGGCCGGCCAGCCCCTTCGCGGACGTGCCGCCCCTGCCCGGCGATGCCGCCAGCCGGGATGGCCACGTGCTGATCGTGGGCCGCAGCTGCCCCTGGGCCCACCGGGCCTGGCTCACCTGGGCCCTGCGGGGGCTGCAGGACAGCATCCGGCTCCTGGTGGCCGAGCCCGACCCCCGGGCGGGTCGTTGGCGCTTCGCCGAACCCTTTGAGGGGGCCATCACCCTGGCGGACCTCTACCGCCGCGCCGGCGCCGATCCGCGCCAGCGGGCCACGGTGCCGGTGCTGTTCAGCCGGGGGGGCGGACGGATCGTGCTGGGGGAGAGCGCGCGGCTGATCGAGCTGCTGAATCGCTGGCCCGCTTCCGATGGCGCCCCGGATCTGGAGCCGGAGGCGCTCAGGCCGGCCATCGGGCGCTGGCGCTCCACCCTGCAGGAGGCCGTCAACGACGGGGTGTACCGCTGCGGTTTCGCCCGCACCCAGGCCGCCTACGACCGGGCCGAGGCCGCACTGTTCGCGGCCCTGGAGCAGGCCGAGGCGGCGCTGGCGGCGCCGGGGGCCGGACCCTGGCTCTGCGGCAAGGCCCTCAGCCTTGCCGATGTGCAGCTGTTCCCCACCCTGATCCGGCTGGAGCTGGTCTACGCGCCCCTGTTCGGCGTGAGCCGCAAGCCGCTGTGGCAGCTCCCGGCGCTGTGGGCCTGGCGCCAGCGGTTCTATGGCCTGCCCGGCGTAGCCGCCACCTGCTTCCCCGAAGCCTGGCGCGCCGACTACTTCGGCGCCCTGTTTCCCCTGCATCCCTCGGGCATCGTTCCGACCGGCCCGGAGCTGGCCACACTGGTGGGAGCCCATCCCGTCGCCGCCGGCCCCCAGGCCTCCTGCCCGCCATGACCCGTGCCAGCGCCGCCGGCCCCCCAGGCCCGGAGTCCAGCCCCGATCCGGTGTTCGAGGGGGTCTACGGCCCCTTCACGATCACCGCCACCGACCGGCGGGAGGTGCTGGGCTACCGCCTGGCCCTGTGCACGGTCGCCATCGCCCAGGCGGCGCTGCTGGCCCAGTGGCACTGGCTCGGCACGGCCTGGCTCTGGCCCTGGCTGCTGCCGATGGCGGTGGGTCTGGGGCTGGCCCTGCGCTGGATCCACATCTATGTGCGGCCGCTGCACCGGGCCCTGCAGCTGTTGTGGCTGCTGGGCAGCGCGGGCTTCGTCGCCCTGGCGCTGGCGGCCGGCCCCGACGCCATGGCCGGCGCCCTGGCCGGCGACGGCCGCTGGATCTGGGCCGTGGGTCCCTTCTTCGCCGCCCTGGCGGGCATCGGCTTCAAGGAGTTCTTCTGCTTCCGCCGGCCCGAGGCCATCGGCGTGACGCTGCTGCTGCCGATCGCCCTGCTGGGGCACCTCGGTGGCCTGCTCGACGCCCAGGCCACCGGCACCCTGCTGGCGCTGGAGGCCGCCCTGCTGCTGGTGCTCACGCTGCGCAAGTTCCCGATGCCGGCGGCCGCCGATGTGGGCGACAAGAGCGTGTTTGCTTATCTGGAGGCGCAACGGCAGCCCTCCAACGCGTGAGCCTGATCAGCCTGGTGGGGGTCCGCAAGGACTTCGGCATCCGCACCCTGTTCGAGGACCTCACCCTGCACGTGGGCGAGAAGGAGCGGCTGGGGCTGATCGGCCCCAACGGGGCCGGCAAATCCACGCTGCTGCGGGTGCTGGCGGGGCTCGAGCCCCCCGGAGCCGGGGCGCGGCGGGTGCTGCCCCAGGCCCGCATCGTGCTGGTGAGCCAGGAGCCGGAGCTGGACCCCGAGCGCACCGTCCTGGAGCAGGTCTTCGCCGAAAGCGGCGAGAAGATAGAGCTGCTGCGCCGCTACACCGCGGTGAGCGACGCCCTGGCCCACGCCCATGGCGAAGGTGCCGCTGAGGGTGCCGACGACGCGGCCCTGCTGGCGGAGCTGGGCAGCCTCAACGCCCGCATGGACCAGAGCCAGGCCTGGGGCCTGGAGCAGCAGATCCGCGAGGTGCTCGATCGGCTCGGCATCACCGACACCCAGCGCCGGGTGGGGGATCTCTCGGGCGGCTACCGCAAGCGCCTGGCCCTGGCGGCGGCCCTGGTGGCCGATCCGGATGTGCTGCTGCTGGATGAGCCCACCAACCACCTCGATGCCGACTGCATCCAGTGGCTGCAGGGCTACCTGGAGCGCTTCAGCGGCGCCCTGGTGCTGATCACCCACGACCGCTACGTGCTCGACCAGGTGACCCGCCGCATCGTGGAGGTGGACCGGGGCGAAGCCCGCAGCTACAGCGGCAACTACGCCTACTACCTGGCCCGCAAGGCCGAGGAGGAGGCCGCCGCCGCCGCCACGGAGGCCAAGTTCAAGGGGGCCCTGCGCCGCGAGCTGGAGTGGCTCAAGCGGGGCCCCAAGGCCCGCAGCACCAAGCAGAAGGCCCGCATCCAGCGGATCGAGGCGATGCAGGAGGCCCCAAGGCGCCAGCTCAAGGGTCAGATCAGCCTGGCCAGCAACCAGCGGCGCCTGGGCAAGCGGGCGATCGAGGCGGAGAACCTGGAGGTGTGGGCCACCGACGACGCCAGAACCGCCGGCGCCCCACCGCTGCTGCGGAACTTCAGCTACGACTTCAGCCCTGAAGACCGGGTGGGGATCATCGGCCCCAACGGCTCGGGCAAATCCACCCTGCTGGATCTGATCGCCGGGCGGCGCCAGCCCCACGGCGGCCGGCTGGAGCTGGGCGCCACCGTGAAGCTGGCCTACTTCGACCAGCACTCCGAGGCGGTGCTGGGCAGCGGCAAGGCCCTAGAGAAAAAGGTGATCGACGTGGTGAAGGAGGCCGCCAGCAGCGTGGAGCTGGACGGCAGCCAGCTCAGCGCCAGCCAGCTGCTGGAGCGCTTCCTGTTCCCGCCGGCCCAGCAGCACCAGCCCGTGAGCAAGCTCTCCGGGGGCGAGCGGCGGCGGCTGCACCTGTGCCGGCTGCTGATCGAGGCACCCAACGTGCTGCTGCTCGATGAGCCCACCAACGACCTCGACGTGCACACCCTCACGGTGCTCGAGGACTTCCTCGAGGACTTCCGCGGCTGCGTGGTGGTGGTGTCCCACGACCGCTACTTCCTCGATCGCACCGTGGACCGGCTGTTCAGCTTCGAGAACGGCGAGCTGCACCGCTTCGAGGGCAACTACAGCGCCTACCTGGAGCGGCAGGCGGCCCAGGCCTCCGGGGCAACCACCACCACGGCGGGCACCGCCACGGGCAACACAGGCCCCAGCAGCGGCACCCCATCCCCCGCCAGCGGGGCCTTGGCCGCCGGCACCATTGGCCAGCCACCCGGCCCGGCCAGCTCCGCCCCCCCCGCGAAGGTGCGGCGGCGGAGCTTCAAGGAGAACCGCGAGCTGGCGGAGCTGGAGACCAACCTGCCGGCCTGGGAGGAGCGGCGGGGCGCGCTGGAGGCGCAGCTGGGCAGCGGCGGCAGCGACTACGCGGCCCTCGAAGCCGTCACCCACGAGCTCTCGGAGCTGCTGGTGCGGATCGAGCGGGGCGAGGAGCGCTGGCTGGAGCTCAGCGAACTGGCGGGCTGAGGCCCCCCAGGGACCCCCCTGGCGCCTCCCGGGGGCGGGATCAGAAGCCGGCCACAATCGGCGCCAGGCGACACCCGCGACCCGTATGGTGTGGGCGATGTCGAACGGCCTGGCAGCTCAGGTCTGATTCATGAACAGCATCGACGAGCACATCGCCAAGGACCAGTCGGAGATCGCCGCAGCCAAGGCGGCTGGCGACGAGGGCAAGGTCCGCCACCTCGAAGAGGAGCTCAAGAGCCTCGAGGAGTACAAGGCCCACCACCCCGACGAGCAGCGGGATCCCAACTCCCTCGAGGTCTACTGCGACCTCAACCCCGAAGCCCCCGAGTGCCGCGTCTACGACGACTGAGCCGCGCAATCTGAACAGCGCGCCTGAACAACCCGATCGAATCCCTGGTGCCTGAGCGCGGCCGCCCGCTCAGGCAGGGGTCCCCAACGCTTCCCCAGGTTTTCAACAGCAGGCCTCTCCCCGCGACGGCATGGCCGCACCAGTCGCGCAGCGGCCTAGCCGCACCGATCCAGCAGCGGCCTAGCCGCAGCAGATCGCGTCAGATCCCCAGCTCCTTCCAGGTGGCGGCCAGCAGCTGATCCAACCCCTTGGAGGTGGCCGCGGAGATCGCCAGCACCGGCCGGCCGCAATGGTCGCTGGCCTGCTGCAGCTTCTCCGCCAGCTCCTCCTCCAGCAACAGCTCGATCTTGTTGAGCGCCACGATCCGGGGCCGCTCATCGAGGCCATGGCCGTAGGCGGCGAGCTCCTGCTCCACCACCGCCAGATCCCGCACCACATCCTCCGCACTGGCATCCACCAGGTGGATCAGCAGGCGCGTGCGCTGGATGTGGCGCAGGAAGTCGTGGCCCAGGCCCGCCCCCTGGGCGGCGCCGGCGATCAGGCCGGGGATGTCGGCGAACACGGTGCCATCGCCGGTGGGGCGGCGCACCACCCCCAGGTTGGGCACCAGGGTGGTGAAGGGGTAGTCGGCGATCTTGGGCCGCGCCGCCGAGAGCACGGAGATCAGGGTGCTCTTGCCGGCGTTGGGCAGGCCGATGATGCCCACTTCGGCCAGCAGCTTGAGCTCCAGCTGCAGGTGCCACTCTTCACCCTCGCGGCCCTCGGTGAACTTCTCCGGGGCCCGGTTGCGGTTGCTCAGGTAGTGGGCGTTGCCGAGGCCGCCGCGGCCGCCCGCCGCCACCAGCAGCCGCTGGCCCTTGTCGGTGAGGTCCCCCAGCAGGATGTTGGTGCGGCGATCGCGCACCTCGGTGCCGCAGGGCACCTTGACCGTGAGGTGGTTGCCGCTGGCACCGCTGCTGCGGTTGGGCCCGCCGCGCTTGCCCTCCTGGGCCTCGAACAGGCGCTTGTACTTGAAGTCGAGCAGGGTCTGGAGGTTGGGGTCGGCCTCCAGCCACACGTCGCCGCCGCGGCCGCCATCACCGCCGGAGGGGCCGCCCGCCGGCACGTACTTCTCACGGCGGAAGGCCACGATGCCGTCGCCGCCACGGCCGGCGCGCACGGCGATGCGGGCTTGATCGATGAACTGCAAAAGACCCTGACTCCCAAAAGGCTGGACGGCCTCCACCCCGCGCAGCCGGGCCCCGCCAGCGGAGCTGACAAAAGCCTGCCTGCGGTGCCGCGGGGCGGCTCCACCGATGCGGCAACCCTAGGATCGGCCCCTCCAGAGGGCCCGTCTTGGCAGAGGTTCGCTTCCAGCAGGTCAGCAAGACCTATCCGCCGCGGCGGGGAAGCGCACCGGTGGAGGTGCTGCGCCAGCTGGATCTCCACATCACCGACGGCGAGTTCCTCGTGCTGGTGGGCCCATCGGGCTGCGGCAAGAGCACGCTGCTGCGGCTGCTGGCGGGCCTGGAGAGCCCCAGCTCCGGCGAGGTGTTCGTGGGCGATCGCTGCGTCACGGGGCTGCGGCCGGCCGAGCGGAACGTGGCGATGGTGTTCCAGAGCTATGCGCTCTACCCGCACCTGAGCGTGGCCGACAACATCGGCTTCGGGCTGCGGCGCCAGCGGGCCCGCACGCCGCTGCAGCAGCTGGGCGACGGGCTGCACCGGGCGACCCGGCGCCTGCCGCGGCCCCTGCGCGTCCCCTCGGCGATGGAGGAGCGGATCGAGCAGCGCATCCGCTCGGTGGCCGACACCCTGGAGCTGGGCGCCCTGCTGGATCGCCTGCCCAAGGAGCTCTCCGGCGGCCAGAAGCAGCGGGTGGCCCTGGGCCGGGCCATCGCCCGCCAGCCGGCGGTGTTCCTGATGGATGAACCGCTCAGCAACCTCGACGCCAAGCTGCGCACCGGCACCCGCGCCCAGATCGTGGAGCTGCAGCGCCGGCTCGGCACCACCACGGTCTACGTGACCCACGACCAGGTGGAGGCGATGACCATGGGCCACCGCATCGCCGTGCTCAACCGAGGCTGCCTGCAGCAGCTCGGCACGCCGATCGAGCTCTACCAGTGGCCCTCGAACCTGTTCGTGGCCCAGTTCATCGGCAGCCCGCCGATGAACCTGCTGCCGGTGCTGAGCGTGGGCGGCGGCCAGCTGCAGCTGGGCAGCAGGCGCTTCCTGCCGGAGGGCCCCACGGCCGACGCCCTACTGCAGTGGCAGAGCCGCGGCGGCAGCGAGCAGCTCAGCGGCGGCCTGCGGGCCGAGCACCTGAAGCTGGCCCCGGCCACCAACCGCAACCTGCCCGCCGAGGTAAGCCACCGCGAGGCCCTCGGCAACGAGCAGCTGCTCACCTGCCGCCTGCTGGAGGGCGATCACCTGGTGCAGCTGCGGGCCGCGCCGGAGCAGGCGGTCGCCGTGGGGCAGACCGTGCATCTGGAGGTGGATCCAGGCGGCTGGCGGCTGTTCGATGGGGCCGGCGAGGCCCTGCCGAGGCCCGCGGAGCCCTTGGGCGCCAGCGGCCCGGAGCCGGTGCTGCCGGATCTGCCGGCCGCCTGAGCGCAGAGGAGCGCGGACGCAGCGCCGCGGGCCTCAGGCTGGGGGCAGAACCACCCCGGCGGCGACACTCCAGGTCGCCCTGATCACTTCGGCCAGATCACGCTGCAACCCGGGCCGCCATCACCCTGCTCGGCGTCGCTGACCCGCTCCACGTAGGGCACCGTGGCCAGCCACTCGCGCAGGCCGCGCTTGAGCTTGCCGGTGCCGATGCCGTGGATCACCCACAGCGGCCCGTTGGCGGCCCGCAGCTGTTCCTCCACCGCCGCCTCGGCCTCGTGCACACGCATGCCGCGGACGTCCACCGTGTTGCGCTCGGTGCGCACCTGGGGGCCGCGGCTGGCGGGGTTGCGGCGGCTGCGGATCTGCACCTGGGCCTTGGCGGGCTCAGGCGGTGCGGGCTTCTCGCCATTGAGCCCCTCGATGGCGGCGAGCTCCAGGTTGAGCCGCAGCACGCCGCAGCGCACGCTCAGTTCGCGGCCGTCGGGGCTGAGGGCCAGCACCTCGCCCGCCTTGCCGAGCGAGAGCACCCGCACCCGATCGCCCACGGCGGGGCGCCAGCCCCGGTGCTCGCGCCGCTCTGGCACGGGCCGGTGCTCCTGCTCCAGCGTCTTGAGCCGCTGGCCGGCGCGGCGGGCCGTCTCGCCCAGGGCCGTGGTGTCGACGGCACGGCCCTGGCGCAGGCGGCGGATGATGCGGCGCACCTCCTGCTGGCCGTCGCGGATCGAGCGCTCCAGCTGCTCACGGCGCTGCTCCTGCAGCTCGGCGCTCTGCTCCTTCTGCTGCTGCCAGCGCTGCAGCAGCTCCTCATGCAGCAACTCGGTGCGGGCCAGCAGGGCGGCGGCCTCCTCGGCGGCCTCCTGCTGGCGCTGGCGCTGGTTCTCCAGGCCGGCGATCACCTGGTTCACCTCGCCCTCGCCGCGGGGGGCGAGGAGCTCCTGGGCCCGGTCCAGCACGGCCGGCTCCAGCCCCAGCCGCGCGGCGATGGCGAGGGCGTTGCTGCGGCCCGGGATGCCCCACTGCAGGTGGTAGGTGGGCGAGAGGGTGTCCACATCGAAGGCCACCGAGGCGTTCTCGAAGCGCGGATCGCCGTACTTGAGGGCCTTGAGCTCGCCGAAGTGGGTAGTGGCGATGGTGAGACGGGCCCGCTCGGCCAGCTGGCGCAGCAGGGCGATGGCCAGGGCTGTGCCCTCGGTGGGATCGGTGCCGGCCCCCACCTCGTCCAGCAGCACCAGGGAGGCGCCGCAGGGGGCTGTAGCCGCAGGGGAGGCCTCGACCGCAGCCTGCGCTGCCGTGGGATCGCCGCCGATGGGATCGACGCCGGCGGGGGGCAGGGCCGCCAGGATCCGCGCGATCCGCCGGATGTGGCCGCTGAAGGTGGAGAGGTTCTGCTGCAGCGACTGCTCATCGCCGATGTCGGCGAGCACCTGGGCGCACCAGGGCAGCCGCGGCGAGCCGCTGCAGGGCAGGAACAGGCCGGCGCGGGCCATCAGCGCCGCCAGACCCACGCTCTTGAGGGTCACCGTCTTGCCGCCGGTGTTGGGGCCGGTGATCGCCACCACCCGCAGCTCCGGTCCCACCCGCACGCTCACGGGCACCACCGGCTGGCCGCCCTGGTGCCTGTGCTGCCAGAGCAGCAGCGGGTGGCGCAGCTCCTCCAGCAGCAGCGGCGCACTGGGGTCGGCCTCCAGCTCGGGGCGCACCGCGCCGAGCCAGGCGCCGTAGCGGCCCCGGGCCACGCCGTAGTCGAGGGCGGTGAGGATCCGCTGCAGCTGCTCGAGGGTGTCGGCCTCCTCGCCCACCAGGCCGCTGAGCTCCTGCAGCACCGCCAGCTCGGCCTCGCGCTCCTCGCCCTCCAGCTGGCGGATGCGGTTGCCCAGGGGGAGCACCGCCTGGGGTTCGATGAACACGGTGCTGCCGGAGGCGGAGCTGTCGTGCACCAGGCCCGGCACCTGGCTGGCGGCACCGGCCTTCACCGCCAGCACCGGCCGGCCGTTGCGCTCGGCGATCACCGCGTCCTGCAGCAGGGGCGCATAGCGGCGCAGCAGCCCGTTGAGACGGTCGCGGCGGTCGGCACGGGCGGCGGCCAGCTGGCGGCGCAGCTCCGCCAGGACGGGGCTGGCCCGATCGGCCACGCGGCCGCCCTCCTCGATGCAGAAGCGCAGGCGCTGCTCCAGCTCCGGCAGGGTGCGCAGCTGCTCCACCAGGGCGGTGGTCACGGGCCGCAGCTGGGGGTCGTCGATCTGGCGCCGCAGCCGCCGCGCCGCCGCCAGGGTGGTGGCCACCGCCAGCAGGTCATCGGCCGGGGCGATGCCGCCCTTGGCACAGAGCGGCAGGGTGCGGCTCAGATCGGCCACCCCCTGGAAGCTGAGGCCGCCCTCCGTGAGGCCATCGAGGGCCAGCAGTTCGGTGGTTTCCGCCAGCAGGCGCTGGCTCGCCGCCCGATCCGGGGCCAGGGGGAGGCCGGCGGCCAGGGCGCGGCCGGCCGTGGTGCCGGCAAAGCCCGCCACCTGCTCCCCCAGCCGCGGCCACTCCAGCAGCTCCAGCGCCTCGGCCTGGATGGCCTCGGACGGGATCGAAGCAGACTGGATGGCTTCAGAAGGAATCGCAGCAGCCAGGATCGCCCCCCTCAAACCTGCGGGGCCCGGGCCGGGATCGGCGCCGCGCCGACGTTGGAGGGCAGGCCCTCGGCGGGCTCATAGAGCATCTCCAGCCAGTTGCCCTCGGGATCCTGCAGGTAGAACGAGGCCGTGCCATCGCGGTGGTCATGCACCGGGCCGCAGCTGTGGCCGGCGGCCACCAGCTGCTCGCGCACCCGCTCCACCTCGGCCCGATCGGCGGTGTGCAGGGCGAAGTGGGGTCCGGCGGCGGTGTACTCCGGGCTGAGCAGGGCAATGCCGTCCCCGGTCACGGGCGACTGCAGGTAGGCCCAGTCGTCGGCATCCCAGGTGAGCCGCAGGCCCAGGGCCTGGTAGAAGGCCTTGGCCCGGCCCATATCCTGGACCCGCAGGGCGACGTGCCCCAGGCGGTGGAGAGCCATGGCCTCGCTGAACAACGCTGCCCCCATTCAAGCGGCCGCCCGGGCGGACGGCGGGGCGTCAGCTCAGACCTGGCGCAGCCACGCGGCGGCATCGCAGGCGTGGTAGGTGAGGATCAGATCAGCACCGGCCCGCTTGAAGCAGAGCAGGGTCTCCAGCACCACGGCCCGCTCGTCGATCCAGCCCCGCTCGGCGGCCGCCTTGACCATCGCGTACTCGCCGCTGACGTTGTAGGCGGCGATCGGCAGTTCGCTCTCCTCGCGCAGGCGGTGAATGATGTCCAGGTAGGCCAGGCCGGGCTTCACCATCAGGATGTCGGCGCCCTCCTGCTCGTCGAGCTGGGCCTCGGTGATGGCCTCGCGGCTGTTGGCCGCATCCATCTGGTAGGTGCTCTTGTCCTTGGGGATCGGCTTGCCGCCGGCGGCGCGGGGGGCCGAATCGAGGGCCTCGCGGAAGGGGCCGTAGTAGGCGGAGGCGTACTTGGCCGTGTAGCTGATGATCCCCACATGTTCGAAGCCCTCCTCGTCGAGGGCCTCCCGGATCGCACCGACGCGGCCGTCCATCATGTCGCTGGGGCCGATCAGGTCGGCGCCGGCGCGGGCCTGGGCCACGGCCTGCTTGCACAGGATCGCAACGGTCTCGTCGTTGAGCACCACCCCCTGCTCACTGACGATGCCGTCGTGGCCGTCGCAGGAGTAGGGATCGAGGGCCACGTCGGTCATGATCGCCATGCCGGGATGCACCTCCTTGAGGCGCCGGATCGCCCGGGGGATCAGGCCGCCCTCGTTGAAGCACTCGGCGCCGTCCTCGGTCTTGAGGCCGTCGGCCACCTTGGGGAACAGCACCACGCAGCGGATGCCCAGATCCCAGGCCCGGCCCACCTCCTGCAGCAGCCCCTCCAGGCTCCAGCGCTGACAGCCCGGCATGGCGCCGATCGGCTCGTTCGTGACGCCCTCGTGCACGAACAGGGGATAGATGAAATCGGCGGGGCTCAGGTGGTTCTCCCGCACCAGGGCCCGCAGGGCAGGCGTACGGCGCAGCCGGCGCGGGCGGTAGGTGAGCTCCATGGGGGCCGCAATGCTGGCCGGATCTTACGGAGCGGCTGATTCTGGGCCGGGCGGGGGTGCCACGCCGGGCGCAGCGGTCAGAGCCGGGCGGCGCCGCTCCAGTCCTGGCGGGGGTCGAAGCTGCGGGCGGCACGGAGCTGCTCCAGCAGCTGGCGCTCCTGGTCGCTGTAGCTGCCGGGCTGCCTGAGGCTGAGGCTGAGCAGCAGATCGCCGCGGCCGGCCGGGCCGGGCCAGCCCTTGCCCTTGAGCCGCAGGCTGCGGCCCACGGCCATGCCGGGCGGCACCTGCACCGTGGCCTCGCCGTCGGGGGTGGCCACCCGCACCTCACCGCCCAGGGCCAGTTCATCGAGGCTGAGGGGTAGCTCAGCCTTGAGCTGATCGCCCTCCAGGCTCCAGATCGGGTGGTCCTGCAGCTGCAGGTTGAGATAGAGGTCCCCGCGGCGGCCGGTGCCGGGCTGGAGGTTGCCCTTGCCCTTGAGCCGCAGGCGGCTGCCGCTCTTCACGCCGGCGGGCACGCGCACCTGCACCCGCTCGTCGTTCACGGCCAGGGTGCGCTCGCAGCCGTGGAAGGCCTCGGAGAAACTGAGGCTGATCGTGGCCTCGGCATCGAGGTTGAGGGGCGCCGCACCGCGGCCGCCGGCACCGGGCCCGCCGAAGCCGGCCGCACCGGGGAAGCCACCCGGGAAACCGGAGCCGAAGCCACCGAACCCCCCGCCGCCGCCAGGCCCGCCGAAGCGGCCGAGCAGGTCGTTGATGAAGTCGTCGAAGTTGCCGTAGCGGCCGAAGTCCACATCCACGCCGCCCGCGGCGCCGCCGGCCTGGTTCCAGTACTGGCCGAACTGCTCGTAGCGGCGGCGCTTGTCGGGATCGGAGAGCACCTCATAGGCCTCGCTGATCTCCTTGAACTTCGCCTCGGCGGCCTTGTCGCCGGGGTTCACATCCGGGTGGTACTGGCGGGCGAGCTTGCGGAAGGAGCGCTTGACCGCGTCGGCATCGGCGCCGCGATCGAGGTCCAGCACCTTGAAATAGTCGCGATATCCGTTGGCCCCCATCGCAGTGCTGGTGTGAATGGTCAACGGCGACTCCAGTGTCCCAGCTGGGACCGGACTCCCGCGAGGGGTCGGCAGGGCGGAAGGCCGAACGGGTGCATCGCCGGCGATTGGCCGTAGCGTCGTTGTCCAGCGCCCGCCTCTGCCATGGCCCTCACCCCCGTGCGTCGCCGGACCCGGCCGTGGCGAGCGCCCTGGCGGCTGGGGGCCTCGGCCCTGCTGCTGGGGGTGCTGGCGGGCGCCGGCTCGCCAGGCCGTGCCGCCGGCCAGATCCCGACGGGCCAGCCCGCGCCCGGCCACCTCGGCGAGGCCGTGAGCCCCTCCACGCCGGAGCAGCTGGCCCTGGTGGAGCATCTGCTGCGTCAGGGGGCCACCTTCTACGGCGCCTGGTGGTGCCCCCACTGCTTCACCCAGAAGAACCTGTTCGGCACCGAAGCCGGCCGCAGGCTCCCCTACGTGGAGTGCGACAAGGACGACGCCGGCCGCCAGCGCTGCCAGACCGCCGACATCCGCGCCTATCCCAGCTGGGACCTGAATGGCCAGCGGCGCGAGGGCGTGCTGAGCCTGGAGGAGCTGAAGGTGTGGTCAGGCTTTCCGGGCGGCCCGGCAGGCCAGCCCTCCGGCCAGAAGCCCCAGGCCAGCCGGTAGGCAGCCGGGCCCCCAGCGGTGGCGCCAGGCCAGCTCACGCCAACGGCCGTCCCTTCCAGGTCCAGCCGCGGCCGCTGAGGGTGCGCCACACCGAGACGGGGCCGATCGCCGCCACCACCAGACCGCCGGCCCCCATCAGCCACCAGAGGGTGAGCGGCACCTGGAACTGGCGGCGGGTCCACAGGCGCAGCACCAGCTGCAGGCTGATCCCCACCAGAGCCAGCGCCAGGGCGGCCAGCAGCAGCAGGCGCTGGGCGGGCAGCAGCGCGGCCGCGCTAGCGGCCGCCGGCGTGAGCAGCCAGGGGCCGCTGAACAGCAGCAGCACCACCCCGGCCGCCCCCAGGGCCTTGGCCACGCTGCCATCGAGGCCCAGCAGCCAGTTCTTGGTCCAGCCCTCCCACAGCGCGGCGAAATCGGGGTACATGCGCAGCTCGAGCGCATCGAGGCCCAGCAGGTAGCGCAGGCGATGGCCGCCGGCCTTGATCCGCCGCGCCAGGGCGAGGTCTTCCACCACCTCCGCCGCCAGGGCCCTGTGGCCACCGATGGCCGCGTAGGTCTCGCGGCGGAACAGCATGAACGGCCCGGCGGCGAAGGCCACCGGACTGGCGGGGTCGTTGGCGGCTGCGATCGGGAAACCGAGCCCCAGCAGGCTGGCCATGATCGGCTGCACCATCCACTCCGCCAGGCAGCCGCAGCTCAGCCGCGGCGCCAGGCTGAGCAGGTCCGCCCCATCGGCGCACGCCTGGGCCAGGGCACGCCGCAGCGTGGCGGGGTGCAGGCGCACATCGGCATCCACGAACAGCACCCAGTCGCTGTCCACCTGCTCCATGGCGCGGCTGCAGGCCCAGTTCTTGCCCACCCAGCGCTCACCCTCCGGCCGGGGCCCGGCCTCCAGCACCGTGAAGCGGGGCTCCGTGGCACCGCAGGCCAGGGCCGCCTCCTTCGCCATCGCCAGCGTGGCGTCCGTGGAGCCGTCGTCCACCAGCAGCACCCGCCAGTTGCCACCGGGCTCTTCGCTGCGGAGCAGGCTGGTGAGGCAGGCGGCGATGTTGGCGGCCTCGTTGTAGGCGGGCACCACCACGGTCAGCGATGGGGCCGCCAGGGGGGCCGGTGCGTCAGAGCCCTCGACCAGCCGCGGCGCCCGAGCGAACATCCTGGCCAGGCCGCCGATCAGGATCAGGAGCCCGAGGGCTGCCGCGGCGGCCAGCACCAGCAGCGCCCAGGCGAGGGCAGTGGCCGGCCCCATGCCGTTTCGCTCCGGGTGATGCGTTCTTAGAAGGGGCCTTCCAGCCCCAATGGATCATTTGGGTGATAAGGCTGATCTCACCCCATCTCCCTTACAGGGTCAGGCAGCCACAGGGGCGGCTTGACGGGAGAAACGAACGATGTTGTTCGCTGTTACGGGTTTGCTCTTACCGAGCAGGCTTCAGTCACTCTCCTTATGCCCCGTCGAAACCATGGCAGCCCCGGGAGGTCCGCCTGATCTGCCGGAGGCAGGGGCGGAGCGGCCTGGCATGACGCCAGAACCCAGGCATGGAGCTGAGCGGAATCGAACCGCTGTCCGAAACACCGGTGTGAGCCACCTAGTCCGGCCGAAACCGGACTCGTTCATTGTGGCAGCAGCAGCGGACGCGGGCGGGGGTGGGCATGACCGAACAGGGCCGGACGGGCAGCTTTGCCTGCATCGCCGTGCTGCCGCCGGGGCTGGAGGAGGCCGGCGCCGCCGAGCTGACGGCCCTCGGGGCCAGTGAGGCGGCGCCGCTGCGCCGGGCCGCGCGCTTCCGCTGCGATCTGGCCACCTTCTACCGCCTGCACCTGCGGGCCCGGCTGCCGTTCCGGCTGCTGCGCCAGCTGGCCGTCTTCCCCTGCCGCGGCCGCGACGACCTCTACTGGGGCGTGCAGGAGGCCGCCGACTGGAGCCGCTGGCTGCCGCCAGACCGCAGCTTCCGCGTCGATGCCAGCGGCAGCGTGCCGGGGCTGAACCACAGCCACTACAGCGCCCTGCAGGTGAAGAACGCCCTGGTGGACGGGCAGCGCCAGGCCTGGGGCGCCCGCTCCTCGGTGAACCTGGAGGATCCGGATCTGGCCCTGCACCTGCACCTGAGCCCGGGTCGGCCGGGGCCGGCCGGCAGCGGCCCGACCGCCACCCTGAGCCTCGATGGCGGCGGCGAGAGCCTGCACCGCCGCGGCTACCGGGCCCGCCAGGGCCTGGCGCCGCTCAAGGAGAACCTGGCGGCCGGCCTGATCGCCCTCACCGGCTGGGACGGCAGCGTGCCCCTCGCCGATCCCCTCTGCGGCTCCGGCACGCTGCTGATCGAGGCGGCCTGCGCCGCCCTGGGCCGGGCGCCGGGGCTGTGGCGCGATGCCGGCGGCGTGCCCCGGCCGCGGCCCTTCGCCTTTGAGCGTTGGCCCGATTTCGACGCCGCCCTGTGGCAGCGGGAGGTGGCGGCGACCACCGCTGAGGCCCGCACCGCGCTGGCCGATGGCCGGCCCCTGGCCCCGATCGTGGGCAACGAGGCCGATCCCGCCGTGCTGGAGCAGGCCCGCGCCAACGCCGCAGCGGCCGGTGTGGCCCCCTGGCTGGAGCTCCGCGGCGGCGACTGCCGCGACTTCATCCCCCCCGAGGGGCCCGGCATCCTCGTGTGCAATCCGCCCTACGGCGAGCGCATCGGCCAGCACGACGCACTGGAGGCGCTCTACGCCGACCTGGGCGCGATGCTCAAACAGCGCTGCAGCGGCTGGACCCTGTGGCTGCTGAGCGGCAATCCCGAGCTCACCGGCGCGCTGCGAATGAAGGCCAGCCGTCGGGTGCCGGTGAGCAACGGCGGCATCGACTGCCGCTGGCTGCAGTACGAGCTGCGGTGAGCCCGCCAATCGCGGCCGGAGCGGTACTTCTCCTGCTGCTGGGGCTCGCCGCCCTGATCGCGCTGCGTCCCGCCCTGGTGATCCGCCATGGGATCGCCCGCCTGTGTCCCGGCGTGCTGTTCCGCGGTCCCAGCCAGCGGCGCTGGCTGGCGCTCACGATCGATGACGGACCCAGCGGCGAAGGCTCCGACGCCCTGCTGGATCTGCTGCGGGAGCTGCAGGTGCCCGCCACCTTCTTTCTGATCGGCTCCCACCTGCGCCGCCATCCCTCCTTCCCGCAACGGGCGCTGGCCGAGGGGCACCAGCTGGGCAACCACCTGTGGGTGGACACGTGCTCGGCCCTGCTGCCCCAGCGGGAGTTCCTGCGCCAGCTGGACGCCACCGAGCGCCGCATCCGCCGCTGCGCGGCACCCCGGATCCCACGGATCCGCTGGCTGCGCCCGGGCCGCGGCCTGGTCCATCCGGGGCTGCTTCGCTGGGCCGCCAGCCGCCGCAGCCGCCCCGTGCTCGGCTCGATCTTCCCCTGGGACACGCTGCGCCCGCCGGCCTGGTTCCAGCGCTGGTTCATCCTCGCCAACGCCCATCCGGGCGGGATCGTGGTGCTGCACGACACGCCGGAACTGAACCGTCAGACCCTCGCCACCCTGGCGGCGGTGCTGCCGGAGCTACAGCGACGGGGCTACCGCTTCGTCTCCCTGGAGACCCTCAGCGCCCCAGCACCGCCCGGGTCGTCTTGCTGAGGCCCGCCATGGTTTCGGGCAGGTAGGGGCCGCGGGTGAGGCGGCCGCCGATCCGGATCAGCAGGCCGGCCAGCAGCAGGTTGAGGCCGCTCAGGGCCAGGGCCGCCTCCAGCCAGCCCCAGCCGAGCCGCAGGTGGAACCAGAACCCCAGGGCCACCTGGGCGCTGACCAGGGCCAGCATCAAGGTGGTGAGGCCGATGGCCAGCAGCACGGCCCCACCGATCAGGCGGCGCTTCTCGCGGTCGGCCTCCTGCAGGGCGATGCGCACGTGCAGATCCATCACCGAGCCCACCAGGCCCGTGATCCGGGACGCCGCCTGCAGCGGCAGGCCCCGGGCGCGCCGGCCGCCCTCGTCGCGGCTGTCGGCGCGGCTGTCGTCGCTGCGGGTCATGGGCGACGCCGCGCCGAGGAGAGCAGCAGGCCCGTGAGCAGGCCCACCCCGGCGGCCACCGCCAGGGCCAGCAGGGGCCGCTCCCGCACCGGCTTCTCGATCTTGGGCCGCAGGGTGGTGTGCAGTTCATCGAGCAGGTGCTCGAGCTGCTGCTCCAGGGGCCGCAGCGAGTCCGACACCTGATGGGCCGAATCGCCGGTGGCCTGGATCAGCTCGGTCAGCTGGGCCTTGATCCCCTCGCTGGTGCGGCCGGTCTGGCGGGCGATCACCTCCACCAGCCGATCGACGCTGCCGCGGCTGGCCTCCAGGGTGTGGCGCGCCACCTCCGGCCACTCCCGCTGGATCGCCGGCAGCAGCGCCTCGAAGCGATCCAGCAGCAACGCCGGGGTCAACGGACGCTCGGGCCCGGCATCGTGGCTCCGATCGCCGTCACCGACCGCCTCAACCGGCGATCGGGCCGACGGACCCGGGTCCGCAGCGGTGCCGTTGCCGAGGGGATCGCTGGGGGCGTCCTGATCCATGGGTCCGCAGGTGGGGCGGTCCGCCGCTGGGGCCGCACGTGCGCCAACGCTAGGGGGAGCCCTTGAAGCCGTCAGCAGCTCCGCTACCTTGCGTGGGCTCGGCGCATCGGGCCTGTTGGTTCACATCAATCAGGTCGAGCTCACCCACTTCAAGTCGTTCGGCGGCTCGGTGGCGATCCCGCTCGAGCCGGGCTTCACCGTGGTGACGGGCCCCAACGGCTCCGGTAAGAGCAACATCCTCGACGGGGTGCTGTTCTGCCTGGGCCTGGCCAACAGCCGCGGCATGAGGGCCGAGCGGCTGCCGGATCTGGTCAACAGCGCGATGCTCAAGGGCGGCCGCGCCGCCGAGACCAGCGTCACGGTGCACTTCGACCTGGGCGACTGGCAGCCCGACGAGGCGGAGGCAGGCCTGGAGGCCCCGGCCGAGGGCCCCTGGATTCAGCCGGGCCAGACCCGCTGGAGCGTGACCCGGCGCCTGCGGGTGGCGCCGGGCGGCACCTACAGCAGCAGCTACAGCGCCGACGGCGTGGCCTGCAACCTGCAGCAGCTCCAGACCCAGCTGCGGCGCCTGCGCATCGACCCCGACGGCAGCAACGTGGTGATGCAGGGCGATGTGACCCGCATCGTCTCGATGGGCCCGCGGGACCGCCGCGGCCTGATCGACGAGCTGGCGGGGGTGGCCCTCTTCGACTCTCGCATCGAGCAGACCCGCAGCAAGCTCGAGGAGGTGCAGGAGCGCGAGGAGCGCTGCGCGATCGTGCAGCAGGAGCTGCTGCTCAGTCGCCAGAAGCTGGAGCGCGACTGCGCCAAGGCCCGCACCTACCAGGGCCTGCGCGAGCGCCAGCACACCGGCCGGCTGCAGGAGCAGGTGCTGGTGTTCGAAGCGGCCGGCCAGGAGCTGCGCCAGCTGCAGCAGCGCCAGCAGGCCCTCGGCCGCCAGCAGGAGCAGGGCCGCGGGGCGGTGGCCGAGGGCCGCGCCGCCCTGGATCTGGCCGCCAGGGCCCTGGAAACCCTGCAGGCCGAGGTGAAGGCCCTCGGCGAAGACCAGCTGCTGGCGGTGCAGGCCCAGCTGGCGGGGCTGGAGGCCAGCGGCCGTGAACTGGCCCGCCAGGCCGAGAAGCACCAGCAGAGCGCCGAGGAACTGCAGCGCCAGCGCCAGGAGCTGGCCCGCCAGCAGGGGGAGCTGCGCCAGGAGCAGGGCCGCCTGGCCAGCGGCGACGACGGGGCGGAGCTGGAGCGCAGCGAGGCCGACTGCCGCGCCGGAGAGGCCGCCGTGGAGCTCTCGCGGCGCCGCCTGGGGGAGGTGGCCGGCCGCAGCGGCAGCTGGCTGGAGGAACAGCAGCAGCGCAGCCGCCGGCGCCAGGAGCTACAGGGCCGGATCGGCCCGCTGCAGGCCGAGCAGCAGCAGCTGGGCGAGCGGTTGCGCCAGGAGCAGGAGCGGCTGCTGGAGCTACGGCAACAGCTGGAGCAGGAGGCCGCCAGCAGCCAGGGGGTGCAGACCGGCCTGACGGCCCTGGACGCCGAGTGGGACCGACTGCTGGCCGACCTGGCCGGCGAGCAGGCCCGGGCCCAGCAACTGGTGGAGGCCCTGGCCCTGCAGCAGCGCACCCGCAGCCGGCTGGAGCAGGAGCAGACCACGCTGGAACGGGAGATCGCCCGGCTGGAATCGCGCCGGGAGACCCTGCAGGAGAGCCGCGGCACCGGCGCCCTGCGGCTGCTGCTGGAGGCGGGCCTGGAGGGCATCCACGGCCCCGTGGCCCAGCTGGGGGAGGTGGAGGAGCGGCACCGCCTGGCCCTGGAGGTGGCCGCCGGTGCCCGCCTCGGCCAGGTGGTGGTGGACGACGACCGCATCGCCGCCCGGGCGATCGAGCTGCTCAAGAGCCGCCGCGCCGGCCGGCTCACCTTCCTGCCCCTCAACAAGATCCGCGGCGGCAGCGGCGGCGGATCGGGCGCGGCCTTCGAGCGGGGCGGCGGCCGGGGCGCCGGCGGCGAGGGGCTGGTGGGCCGGGCCGTGGAGCTGGTGCGCCACGAGGCCGTCTACGCCGAGGTGTTCCGCTACGTGTTCGGCGACACCCTGGTGTTCCGCGACCTGGCCAGCGCCCGCCGCGAGCTGGGCCGCAGCCGCGCCGTGACCCTCGATGGCGAGCTGCTGGAGAAGAGCGGCGCCATGACCGGCGGCAGCTTCCAGCAGCGGGGCAACCAGCTCAGCTTCGGCGCCGCCAGCGACAGCGACGAGGCCGAACCGCTGCGCCGGCGGCTGCTGGAGCTGGGCGAGACCCTCTCCGCCAGCCGCCGCAAGGAGGCGGAGCTGGGCCGCCAGCTGGAGGAGCTGCGGCCGCTGCTGGCCCGCCAGGAGCAGCGCAAGGCGGCCCTGGAGGCCGAGCGCAAGGCCGCCCAGCGGGCCCACGCGCCCCTGCTCGAACGCCAGCAGCAGCTCCAGGCCCGCCTCCGTCAGACCGACACCGCCCTGACCGGCGGCCAGCAGCGCCTGGAGGCCCTGGTGGCGGAGCTGGCGCCGCTGCTGGAGCAGCTGGCCAGCCTGGAGGCCGCCGAGGCCGGGGCCCAGGCCTCGGGCGACAGCGGCCGCTGGCAGGGGCTGCAGCAGGAGCTGGAGGCCGCCGATCGGGGCCTGGCCGAGGCCCGCGCCCGCCGCGACGGCCTGCTGGCGGCCCGCCGCGAGCGGGGCCTGGCCGCCGAGCGGCTGGCCAGCCAGCTGCAGGCCCTGGCCGGCGAGGAACAGCGCCTGGTGCAGGCGGTGCAGGCGCTGGTGGCCGAGCGCAGCCGCTGGAAGGAGCAGCAGCAGGCCGACCGGCAGCAGCGCACGGCCCTGGAGGAGCGCCAGCAGCAGCTGCAGGCCCAGTTCGGCGAGCGCCGCCGCGCCCGCGACGAGGCGGAACTGCAGCTCTCCAACCGGCGCCAGGCCCTGCAGCAGCAGGAGTGGGAGCTGCAGCGCCTGGGCGAGGAGCTGCTGGCCCTGGCGGAGCAGGAGCGCAGCGCCGGGCTGCGGCTGCAGCAGCTTGAGCAGCAGCTGCCCGATCCGCTGCCCGAGATTCCCGAGGAGGTGCGTGCGAACGGCCTGGAGGCCCTGCAGGCGGAGCTGCGCAGCCTGCAGCAGCGCATGGAGGCCCTGGAGCCGGTCAACATGCTGGCCCTGGAGGAGCTGGAGCAGCTGGAGACCCGGCTGGCCGAGCTGGAGGACCGGCTCGATGTGCTGTGCAAGGAGCGCGAGGAGCTGCTGCTGCGCATCGAGACCGTGGCCACCCTCCGCCAGGAGGCCTTCATGGAGGCCTTCACCGCGGTGGATGGCCACTTCCGCACGATCTTCGCCGGCCTCTCCGACGGCGAGGGCTACCTGCAGCTGGAGAACCCTGAGTCGCCCCTCGATGGCGGCCTGAGCCTGGTGGCCCACCCCAAGGGCAAGGCGGTGCGGCGGCTGGCCTCGATGAGCGGCGGCGAGAAGTCGCTCACGGCCCTGAGCTTCCTGTTTGCCCTGCAGCGCTTCCGCCCCTCGCCCTTCTACGCCCTCGATGAGGTGGACAGCTTCCTCGATGGCGTGAACGTGGAGCGGCTCGCCGCCCTGATCGCCCGCCAGGCGGAGGAGGCCCAGTTCATGGTGGTGAGCCACCGCCGCCCGATGATCGCGGCGGCGACCCGCACCATCGGCGTGACCCAGGCCCGCGGTGCCCACACCCAGGTGGTGGGGTTACCACCGGCGGCATAGACCCGCCCGCTCGGCCACAATGCCCTCCATGACAACGACTCCCGGCAGCGACCCGACCGCCACACCGGCCGGCACCCCCAGCGATCGCCTCTGGCTGCGCTCGGAGCTGATGGGCACCCAGGTGATCACCCGCGACACGGGCCGGCGCCTGGGCGTGGTGGGCGAGGTGGTCGTGGACATCGACCGGCGCGAGGTGGTGGCCCTGGGCCTGCGCGACAACCCCCTGACCCGCTTCCTGCCGGGCCTGCCCCGCTGGATGCCGCTGGAGAGCATCCGCCAGGTGGGCGATGTGATCCTGGTGGACTCGGCCGACTCCCTCGCCGAGGGGTTCAACCCCGAGCGCTACAGCAAGGTGATCAACTGCCAGGTGGTCACCGAGGCCGGCGAGACCCTGGGCAAGGTGCTGGGCTTCAGCTTCGATATC
Source organism: Synechococcus sp. GreenBA-s (assembly GCF_024345855.1). Taxonomy (GTDB): domain Bacteria; phylum Cyanobacteriota; class Cyanobacteriia; order PCC-6307; family Cyanobiaceae; genus Vulcanococcus. The sequence goes on from NZ_JAGQBX010000039.1 coordinate 23,443, forward strand.
GAGACCGGCGAACTCACCACCCTGGTGCTCGGCGCCCTGGGGATCCCTCTGCTGGGCGAAGGGGTGCTGAGCACCTGGGAGCTGGCGGTCGAGGAGATCGTGAGCAGCGGTCCGGACCGGATCATCGTGTACGAGGGCGCCGAGGAAAAGCTCAAGCAGCTGGGTACCGGCCTGCTGGAGAAGCTGGGGATCGGCGGCTCCTCCTGGGAGCAGGAGGAGCGCGAGCGCTACCGGCTCAACATGGTGCCGGTGGAGAACCAGCTGGCGGCCGGCCAGCCCGCCGTCGAGCCCCAGCAGCAGCGCCGCATCCAGCCGGCCACCAGCCGCCGCGTCGAGGTCCAGCCCGACTACGAGTACGTGGAGCTGGAAGAGCGGAGCCAGCGGGAACCCCTACGCCAGCGCCGCTACCTCGATGAGGAGGAGGAGGCGCGGGGCGGCCCCGCACGCCGCGAGAGCCCTCGCTATGAGAGCGAGTTCGAGCCCGATGGGCGCGAACCCGCCTACCGCGTGCCGGAACCGGCCCCCCGCTACGAATCCCGCCGGGAGAGCGGGCGCCCAGGTGAATCACGAGCCTCAGAAGTCCGTGGCAACGATCGCGGCGCGCGCCGCTACAGCCGGGATGAGGAGCCCCTCGATGTGGAACCCCTGGAGGGCGATCTGCTACCCCGCCGGCTCGACAACAGCGACCCCTGGTGAACCGCCGGGGGGCCAGGTAGGAGCGGCCTGAGCGGGTCTTCAGGAAACTCTCAGCGGACCCGCTGCTGTTCCAAAGACGGAATGGCAGCTCCTTGGGAAACGATGGATCTGGGAGCTGTACTGCGGCTCCCTCAGCCATCGCAAGTTCTGAGGCATGCGCCAGAAGCCGCTCCCCAACTGGTTTTCACAATGGGACGGCATCGGCAGGTCGCGGCGCGGGCGGCTGCAGGACAAGTTGACTGAGTGGCTGCAAACCACCAGAACTGAACAAACCAGTCAAGACACCGCCGCCCCGACGGCAACCGCAGCCTGCAGCAGCGACACCCCTCTCATCGCTTCGGCCGAACCGATCCCAGCAGCGCAGGAGCCCGCCGGCCCTCAGCTGGCCCACCTGGCCGCGATCAACCTGGTGGATACCGCCGCCCAGGACAGCTTCGCGGCCAGCAGCGGCACCCTGGCCACCACCAATCCGGGGGCAGCAGCCCTCACCTACGGCCTGGCTGACGCCACGAACCTGAGCGACAGCGGCGGCAAAAACTTCCAGCTGCGTGTGAGTGATGGGATCAGCAGCACCAGCCAGGCGCTGCTGGTGACCTTCAGCGGCAGCACGGAGTCGCCGGAGCAGTACGTGCTGGCGGACGACAGCGCTCCGATGCTCAGCGCCGCCGCCGAGGCGCTGTGGGAGCAGGCGCTCAGCAATGCCAGCCGCACCCTGGCCGAGCTGCTGAACCGCGCCGACCGCGATCAGCTCCTGCAGGAGGTGTTCGGCAAGGCCGGCACCGATGCCGCCACATTTGCAGCAAACCTGCAGGCGCTGCTCAACAGCCTCAGCAGCACCGGCCTGCGTATCGAGGTGGACCTGCGCAGCGATGCCGAGCTGAACGGCGCCCTGGCCGCCTATGCCGCCGTGGGCCACACGGGCAGCGAGCGCATCTATGTGAACGGCGACAAGCTCAACAACGGCCAGCTCGATCTCACCCTCACCACCAGCGCCCTGCTGGAGGAATTCGGCCACGCGATCGATCGCAGGCTGAATGGTGGCGTTGATAGCCCCGGGGATGAGGGCGAACTGTTCGCCAACCTAGTGACTGGGGCAACGCTCACGGCGGATCAGCGTTCCCTGATTGATGCGCAGGTCGACAGCGCCGTGCTCACGATTGAGGGGGCGCAGGTGGCGGTGGAGCAGGCGGTCACGAAACCTTCAAGTGCATATACAGAACAGGGCACAGCTACTGACCTATTTAACACCAATAACGCAAATAATGACTTTGGCGTCAACGTCCTTAACGTAAGTCTTGCTTTCACCATTTCCAACGTAAAGGCTGGCGATCAGCTTAACTTTGGAGCGGGTGCGACTTTCACCGGCTTCACCCTGGGAGCAGTTTCACTGACAACCGCCGTAGCCCCTGGAACTGCTACGGGTGTTTCGGGCCTCACATATTCTGTTACTTACAACAGCGGGACTGAGCAGGCAGTTATCACTTTCAGCGGCAGTGGCCTTAATGCACTGTCAAGGGCAAATCGGGGTGCAATTTTCAATGCAGCAACCTTTTCCAGCACCAGCGACGCTCCAGCTCGGACGAATAATCCCACAATTACGGTTACCGACAGCTCTGGCAACATCGCAGGAGCAGCCAATCAGTCCAATACTGTTGCTATTACTGGCGTCAATGACGCCCCCTCCATCACCTCCGGTGCCACTGCATCCTTCGCTGAAAACGGCACCGGCACGGTCTACACCGCCAACGCAACCGATCCAGACGCCAGCACCACCCTCACCTATTCGATCGCTGGTACCGATGCTGCGCTGTTCAACATCAACAGCAGCACCGGCGGCG
>NZ_JAGQBX010000004.1 GCF_024345855.1 Synechococcus sp. GreenBA-s
CCCCCAGGCCGGTCCCTCCCTGATGCCGCCCCCAGCCCCCTGGCGCGGCGAGGCCCGGCTGCAGTTCGCCCTGGGCGACGGCGGCCGCACCGTGCACCAGGGCGGGGCCACGGCGCCGCTCAAGCTGCAGCGGGCCGTGCAGCGCGGCGATGGCCGCTGTGAACTGCCGCTGCTCCACACCGCCGGCGGCCTGGTGGGCGGCGACCAGCTGCGGCTCCAGGCCGAACTGGCGCCCGGCTGCCGGGCCCTGCTCACCAGCGTGGCGGCCCAGAAGGTCTACGGCTCGGTGGGGCGCTCCCGCCGTGCGCCCGAGGGCAGCTGGGCCCAGCAGGAGCTGGAGCTGCGGCTGGCCGCCGGCGCCGACCTGGAGTGGCTGCCCCAGGAGCTGGTGCTCTACGGCGGCGGCCTGTTCGAGCAGCGCACCCGGGTGGAGCTGGCGCCCGGGGCCGGCTTCCTCAGCGCCGAGGTGGTGCGGCTGGGGCTGAGTGCCGCCGGCGAGGACCTGGGCCCGGGCCGCTGGCGCTCCCAGCTGGAGATCCGGCGCCAGCACGGTGAGGGCAGCCGCTGGGAGCTGGTGGATCGGCTGGAGCTGGGCGGCGAGGGCCTGGCGCAGGAGCACGGCATGGCGGGCCAGCCAGTGTTCGGCAGCCTGGTGTGGGCGGCGCCCGAACCGCTCGAGGCCGGCCGCCTGGCCGCGCTCCTGGCCGCCTGCCGTGGCGACCGCGAGGGCCTGGAGGGGGAGATGGCCTGCGGTCCCCTGCCCCAGGGCCTGGTGGCCCGCTACCGGGGCCGCTCCACCCAGGCGGCGCGCTTCTGGTTCACGCGCCTCTGGGCCCGCACCCGCGCCGTGCGCGGCCTGGAGCCGCCGGCCCTGCCAAGGGTGTGGCCGTTTCAGGAGGATCCCCTGGCGGGGATGGCGGCCTGAAGGCCCCGGACAGACGACCCGCCCGTTCCCCCTGAACCTTCCATCGGGACCCACCGCTGCCAGAGTGCCTTCAGACCCCACGTCCGCTGGACCCTCCCAGGCGCCATGCACCTGACCCCCCAGGAGAAGGACAAGCTCCTGATCGTGACCGCCGCCCTGCTGGCGGAGCGGCGCCTGGGCCGCGGCCTCAGGCTCAACCACCCGGAAGCCGTGGCCTGGCTGAGCTTCCAGGTGCTCGAAGGTGCCCGCGACGGCAGGACCGTGGCCGAGCTGATGGCCGAGGGCAGCACCTGGCTCAGCCGCGACCAGGTGATGGACGGGGTGCCCGAGCTGGTGCATGAGGTGCAGATCGAAGCGGTGTTCCCCGACGGCACCAAGCTCGTGACCCTGCACGACCCGATCCGCTGAGCCCCAGGCCCACTCCCCACGCCCGCACCTCCGCCATGGCCCCCCTGATCCCCGGCGAGCTGATCCCCGAACCCGGCCACCTGGAGCTCAATGCCGGCCGGCCCGTCACCACGCTGCTGGTGTCCAACAGCGGCGATCGGCCGGTGCAGGTGGGCTCCCACTTCCACTTCCACGAGGCCAATGGCGCCCTGCAGTTCGATCGCGAGGCGGCCCGCGGCCAGCGGCTCGACATCCCGGCCGGCACGGCGATCCGCTTCGAGCCCGGCGACAGCCGTGAGGTGCAGTTGGTGCCCTACGCCGGCGAGCGGCGGGTGTTCGGTTTCAACGGCCTGATCAACGGCTCGCTCGACTGAGCTGTCCCGGCCGCGACGCGAACCCCGGCCCCTTACCTGCCCATCTCCTCAGCCGCCCCGGCCATGCCCTACCGGATCGATCGCCGCACCTACGCCGAGACCTACGGCCCCACCACGGGCGACCGGCTGCGGCTGGCCGACACCGAGCTGATTCTCGAGGTGGAGAAGGACTACACCGTCTACGGCGACGAGGTGAAGTTCGGCGGCGGCAAGGTGATCCGCGACGGCATGGGTCAGTCCCAGAGCACCCGCGCCGATGGCGCCGTGGACACGGTGATCACCAACGCCCTGATCCTCGACTGGTGGGGCATCGTGAAGGCCGACATCGGCCTGCGCGACGGCCGCATCGTGGCCATCGGCAAGGCCGGCAACCCCGACACCCAGGCTGGGGTGACGATCGTGGTGGGACCGGGCACCGAAGCGATTGCCGGGGAAGGTCACATCGTGACCGCCGGCGCCATCGACACCCACATCCACTTCATCTGTCCCCAGCAGGTGGAGACGGCCCTGGCCAGCGGGGTGACCACCATGCTCGGCGGCGGCACCGGTCCGGCCACGGGCTCCAACGCCACCACCTGCACCCCCGGCGCCTTCCACATGGCCCGCATGCTGCAGGCGGCCGAGGGCCTGCCGGTGAACCTGGGCTTCTTCGGCAAGGGCAATGCCAGCACCCCCGAGGGCCTGGAGGAGCAGATCCGCGCCGGCGCCATCACCCTCAAGCTCCACGAGGACTGGGGCACCACCCCGGCCGCGATCGACTGCTGCCTCTCGGTGGCGGATCGCTTCGACATCCAGGTGGCGATCCACTCCGACACCCTCAACGAGGCGGGCTTCGTGGAGGACACGATCCGCGCCATCGGCGGCCGCACCATCCACACCTTCCACACCGAAGGGGCCGGCGGCGGCCACGCGCCGGACATCATCAAGATCTGCGGGGAAGCCAACGTGCTGCCCAGCTCCACCAACCCCACCCGGCCCTACACCCGCAACACGCTCGAGGAACACCTCGACATGCTGATGGTGTGCCACCACCTCGATCCCAGGATCCCGGAGGACGTGGCCTTCGCCGAATCGCGGATCCGCCGCGAGACGATCGCCGCCGAAGACATCCTGCATGACATTGGAGCCTTCTCCCTGATCGCCAGCGATTCCCAGGCCATGGGCCGGGTCGGCGAGGTGATCACCCGTACCTTCCAGACCGCCCACAAGATGAAGGTGCAGCGGGGCCCCCTGCCGGGCGACTCGGATCGCAACGACAACACACGGCTCAAGCGCTACATCGCCAAAGTCACGATCAACCCGGCAATCGTGCACGGCATCGACCATCAGGTGGGCTCGGTGGAGGTGGGCAAGCTGGCGGATCTGGTGCTCTGGAAGCCGGGGTTCTTCGGCGTGAAGCCGGAGCTGGTGATCAAGGGCGGCTCGATCGTCTGGGCACAGATGGGGGATGCCAATGCCTCGATCCCGACCCCGGGCCCCGTACACGGCCGGCCGATGTTCGCAGCCTTCGGCAAGGCCCTGGCTCCCAGCTGCCTGACGTTCCTGAGCCAGGCCGCCCTGGACGACGGCGTGCCCCGCAGGCTGGGGCTGGAGCGTACCTGCGTGCCGGTGCAGAACACCCGTGGCGGCATCGGCAAGGCGGCCATGAAGAACAACTCCGCCCTGCCCCGGGTGGAGGTGGATCCCCAGACCTACGAGGTGTTCGCCGACGGCGAACTCCTCACCTGCGAGCCGGCCGAGGTGCTGCCGATGGCCCAGCGCTATTTCCTACTCTGAAGGTGCCTGAGGCCCCAGGCCGCCGCGGCCGTCAGACCCCCAGCGGCCGGCGCACCGTCCGGCGGCAGGGCAGCAGATCCGGCAGTTCGGACAGCTGCTGGTCGAAGCCGATCCCCATGGTCACCACGTAATCGGACTTGACGAACCAGCGCAGCTCGCCCATCACCTCGCTGACGCCGAAGGAGGGGTGGGCCGTCACGTTCAGGCGCACGCGGTAGCGGGGCGCGAAGGGGTGATCGGTGGTCTCGGTGATCAGCAGGCAGAGCCCGCCCAGACTCACATCGAGGATGTCGGCCAGCAGCCAGGCCGTGACAGGCTCGAGCGCCTCGTTGAGCAGCTGCAGGCCGATCGGCCGGCACACCTCCACGGGATGGCGGTAGGTGCGCCGCTGATCGGGACCGCGCCCCTCCTCCCCCAGTTCCTCAGGAGATCCGTAGAGCAGGGTGCCGGCCTCCACCTCCAGGAGCAGTTCCAGCTCGGCCAGGGCGAGCTCGTTCTCCGAGGTGTTGTCGGGCGTGCTCTCTGGGGCGCTCGCGACGCTGTCCGGACCCCCGACTGTGCCGCGCGTGGGGCCCGCGTGGGGCCGGGGTGACTCCTCGGGCGGGAAGATAGAAGGCATGGATCAGAACCGGCGGCGGGAGCGCTGGGCGCCAGCAGAGTCCGTCCAAATCTTAATGCCGTTGCTCAACCCCGGCCACTCCCATCCAGGAACACCAGGAGCGGCCGCCGCCGCGCCCCACATCCGCCCAGGCGCCCCGACACCCAGGGCACCGGCCCCGCGCGACGGCCCGTGATTCCGTAGCAATCGAGACCTGGAAGGGCCTTGGCGCTCAGCAGGATGACGCCCACCCGAGGCCCGCCATGTTCACCGACTACCGGCCCAACAAGGGCTACGACGAATATTTCAGCAGCTCTGAGGAGCCTCGCGCGGCCCTGCGGCCTCTGCTCTCCTCCCTGGGGGCCCTGGGCCTGGAGGAGCTCAACCGGAACCACGCTGCCGCGGGCGTTCTGCTCAAACGCCTGGGGGCGACCTTCCGGCTCAACGGGTCGGGCAGTTCCGGAGGCGAGCGCATCCTGCCCTTCGATCCCCTGCCCCGGCTGATCCGCACCGGCGAGTGGCAGCGGCTGGAACGGGGCCTGATCCAGCGCCTGGAGGCGATCGATCGGTTCCTGGCCGACGTTTACGGCGAGCAGCACATCCTCAACGACGGCGTGGTGCCCCGCGAGGACGTGGAGAGCTCCCAGGGCTGGCGGCCCCAGATGCGGGGCTTCAAGCCGCCGCTGGGCCGCTGGTGTCACATCTCCGGGCTGGATCTGGTGCGCGACGGCAGCGGCACCTGGCGCGTGCTGGAGGACAACCTGCGCTGTCCCTCGGGCGTGGCCTACTTCCTCGAGAACCGGCGCGTGATGAAGCGCATGTTCCCGAGCCTGTTCCAGGGCCGCACGGTGCAGCCGATCGACGCCTACCCCTCGCACCTGCTCCAGACCCTGCGGGACCTGGCCCCCTGGACCGAACATCCGCGGGTGGTGCTGCTGACTCCGGGGGTGTTCAACAGCGCCTATTTCGAACACAGCTACCTGGCCCAGCAGATGGGCATCCAACTGGTGGAGGGGCGCGACCTCGTCTGCCAGGACGGACGGGTGTGGATGCGCAGCACCGGCGGCCTGCAGCCGGTGGATGTGATCTACCGCCGCATCGACGACGACTTCCTCGATCCCGCCGTGTTCCGCCCCGACTCGATGCTGGGGGTGCGGGGCCTGATGGAGGTGTATGCCGCAGGCCGGGTCGCCATCGCCAACGCACCGGGCACGGGCGTGGCCGACGACAAGCTGATCTACGCCTACGTGCCGGAGATGGTGCGCTACTACCTCGGCGAGGAGCCGATCATCGCCAACGTGCCCACCTACCTCTGCTCCCGGCCCGACGATCAGGCCTACGTACTGGCCCACCTGAGCGAGCTGGTGGTGAAAGCCGTCTCGGAGGCCGGGGGCTACGGGATGCTGATTGGTCCCCACGCCGCTCCGGCGGAGATCGCGGAATTCGCCGAGAAGATCAAGGCCGATCCGCGCAACTTCATCGCGCAGCCCACCCTCGAGCTCTCCACCGTGCCCTCCCTGAGCGAGGGGGAGCTCTATCCCTGCCATGTTGATCTACGACCCTATGTGCTGCGGGGCAAGGACGCCTGGGTGAGCCCGGGGGGCCTGACACGCGTGGCCCTGCGCCGCGGTTCGCTGGTGGTGAACTCCTCCCAGGGCGGCGGCTGCAAGGACACCTGGATCGTCGATGAGCAGGAGGCCAGCTGATGCTGAGCCGCGTTGCCGATTCCCTCTACTGGATCAACCGCTACGTGGAGAGGGCCGAGAACATCTCCCGCTTCGTGGAGGTGAGCGAGGCCATGGCGCTCGACTGCCCCCCCGGCAGCGCCGAGCCCTGGCTACCGCTGATCGACGCCAGCGGTGACCGCGAACTGTTCGACCGCCTCTTCCCCTGTGGTGGCCCCGGCCAAGTGGTGGAGTTCCTGGTGCGCTGTCCGGACAACCCCAACAGCATCGTGAGCTGCATCGCCCTGGCCCGGGAGAACACGCGCCAGATCCGCGACGTGATCACCACCGAGATGTGGGAGCAGATCAATGGCCTGTACTGGACCCTGCTGGAAAGCGACAGCTTCTGGGACCAGCCGCCCCAGGAACAGCTGCGGGAGATCCGGCGGGGCTGCCAGCTCTTCTACGGCATCACCGACGCCACCCTCAGCCGCGACCTCTCCTGGCAGTTCAGCCGGCTGGGGCGGCTGATCGAGCGGGCCGACAAGACGACCCGCATCCTGGACGTCAAGTATTTCCTGCTGCTGCCCAGCCCCGAGGAGGTGGGTGGCGTGCTGGACGAACTGCAGTGGATCTCACTGCTGCGCTGCGCCGGGGCGTATCAGATGTTCCGCCAGTCGAGCCAGCAGGCCATCAACCCCCGGGCGGTCGCCGGCTTCCTGCTGCTGGATCCGGTGTTCCCGCGCTCGGTTCGCTACTGCCTGGAACGGATCCACGAAACGCTGCGGATCGTCAACGGCCAGCGGTTGCCCGGCACGCCCGACGAACTGGAGTGCCTCAGCGGCCTGACCCTGGCCCGCTGGAGCTACACCCACATCGATGAGCTGATCGCCGGTGGGCTGCACGAGGCGATTGACGACCTGCAAAGCGACCTGAACCGCCTGCACGACCTGATCCATGATCGCTACTTCGTGATCACCGCCACCGGCGGCAGCAGCGACCCCGCCGACGCCCCAGCGGCACCTGCGGCAGCCCCGTCCAGCCCTTCACCCGTCTCCAGTTCCGCCCCGGCATGCGCGCCCGCCTGATCCACCGCTTCGAATACCGCTACAGCGCACCGGTGCTGCTGGGGCCGCATCGCTTCTGCCTGCGGCCGCGACCCCACGGGTTCCAGCGACTGCTCGACTATCGGCTGGAGGTGAGTCCTGAGCCCAGCCAGCTCTACGACCTCCTGGCCGCCAGCGGCGACATGGTGACCCGGGCCCGCTTCCTGGGGGAGACCGACCGCTTCCTGGTGGTGGCCCACTCCGACGTGGAAACCCTCAGCCAGCCCCTGGTGACGGCCTGCCTCGACGAGGACATGACCCGGCTGCCGGTGTCGATCGGCCGGCTCAACCCTGACCTGCTCAGCAACCTGCAGGGGTGGTTGCCCAACGGCCAGCACGATCCGGCGGCGGTCGATCTGGCCCAGGAGGCCCTGATGGGCAGCGACCAGCGCAGTCTCACCTTCCTGCAGCAGCTGATCGAGATCATTCAGGACCGGGTGAAGTACACCCAGCGCCATGTGGGACCGGCCTGGCCAGCCGGTCGGACCCTCAAGGAACGCGTGGGGTCCTGCCGCGACCTGGCGGTGCTGATGATCGAGGCCTGCCGCAGCGTGGGGCTGCCGGCCCGCTTCGTGAGCGGCTACCACCTGGTGGAGCCGAAACCCGAGCGCTACGACCTGCACGCCTGGACGGAGGTGTACCTGCAGGGGGCCGGCTGGCGGGGCTTCGATGCCAGCGGCATGGGTGCCGTGGACGACCGCTACATCCCCGTGGCCACCTCCTCGCGGTCCGATCTCACGGCGGCCATCACCGGCAGCTTCTCGGGGCCGCCAGGGGTGGAGAGCGACCTGGAGTGGACCATCAGCGCCGAGATCCTCAGCGCGGGCACCGCACCGCTGCTCAGTGGCAGCTGAAGCCAACGACAGCAACCAAATCAGGCGGTTTCAGCCCATGGGCCCCTGTCTGTAACCGTTGGTGCTGCCGCATCGGCCGAAGCGCGCGATGACGGGTCTAGACGAGCCTCCGTGGTGCCCCCTTCGATCACTCTCGGGACGGCAGCCACCCCAGCCGTCACCGCCAAGGCCGTGGAACAGCGCCTGCAGCGGGCCGGAATCCGGCTCACCATGGGCGGTGAGCCAACCCTGGTGCCGACCGACCCGGAAGGGGCCGAGTGGAGCGTGGCCGCCGACGGCCCCACCAAACTGCGCTACGCCAGGACCCTCGCCAGGGAACTGCAGCAGCGGGCCTGGCCCGGCAGCACGCTGCTCTACTGCACCGGCAAGCGCTACGACGGCGAGGTGAACCCCCGCTGGGCCCTGCGTCTGATCCTGGGGGCCGATGGCCATCCCCTAGTGCCCTGGCCCCAGGGGTCGGGGCCGTCCGCCGCGCCAGCCGCCAGTCGGCCGATCCCCACGGCCGCAGAGGCCGAGCACCTGCTGGTGACCATCGGGCAACAGCTGGGCTGCCCCGTGGAGCCCCTGCAGCTGCGGGATCCGCTGCAGGCCGATCGCCAGGTGTGGGCCGTGCCCCTCTCCTTCGAGCGGCACTGGCAGACGCTGACCTGGGCCCTGAAACCCTCCCTGCGGCAGTTGAGTCCCGCCAGCGGCCCGGCGGGACTGCGCCTGCCGCTGGAGCACTTCCCCGAGGGGGGTCTGCGCCAGGTGCTCACCCTGGAGCGCGATCACGACAGCTGGGGGCTGTTCCTGCCACCGCTGGCCCGTCGGCCGATGGAACAGTTGCTGCGGGTGATCGCCCGCCACAGCGCTGGCTGGCGACAGCCGGAGCTGAGCGGGGTCCTGCCCGTGGACAGCGAAGGCCACTGGCAGGTGCTGGGACTGACGGCGGATCCCGGGGTGCTGGAGGTCAACCTGCCGGTGTGCCACACCTGGCAGGAGTACGCCGACTGGATCGAGCTCCTGGAGCAGGCGGGTACAGCGGTGGAGCTGCGCAGCTGGAAGCAGCACGGCCCCCGCAGCGAAGGCACCGGCGGCGGCAACCACCTGCTGTTCGGTGGGCCCAGCCTGGACGCCAACCCCTTCTTCCGTCGGCCGGCCTGGCTGGTGGGAATCCTGCGCTTCTGGCAGCACCATCCGAGCCTGGCCTACCTGTTCAGCGGCCGCAGCGTCGGCCCAGCCTCCCAGGCCCCCCGCGCCGATGAGGGCTCCGCCAGCCTGCTGGATCTGGAGCTGGCCCATCGGACCCTGGAGCAGCTGCCGGCGGGGGATCAACGGGTCGCCATCGGCGAGACCCTGCGCCACCTGCACGCCGACCGCAGCGGCAACACCCACCGCAGTGAGATCAGCTTCGACAAGTTCTGGAACCCCGCCTGGACGGCCGGCTGCCAGGGACTGCTGGAGTTCCGTGCCCTGGAATCGCTGCCGCACCATCAGTGGAGCACCGCGGTGGCCCTGCTCTGGCGCAGCCTGGCTGTGCATCTGCTGGAACCAGGCCATCGGCCCACCCAGCTGAAGGACTGGGGCCCGGTCCTGCACGACCGGGCCCTGCTGCCCAGCCAGCTCTGGACCGATCTGGAGCAGGTCCTGGAGCAGCTGTCCGTCGATGGCCTGCCCATCGATCCAGCCCCCCTGCGCGCGATCTGGGACTGGCGCTTCCCCGTGCTGCTGCACTGGCGCTCGGGAGAGGCCGAACTCACGATCCGCCAGGCGCTCGAGCCCTGGCCACTGCTCTGCGACACCCCTGTGGAGGGTGGCAGCACCAGCCGCTTCGTGGACAGCTCCCTGCGGCGCTTCGAGCTGATCGCCAACCCGGCGTTTCGCCGGCAGTTCACGCTGTCGCTCCAGGGCCGCCCACTGCTGTGGCCCGCGGACAGCCAGCGGCCCGTGGCCCTGCGCTACCGCCACGAAGCCCTGTTCCCCTGCCTGCACCCCTGCCTGCCGATCGATCTGCCCCTGCGGCTCGATCTGTTCGCCGCTCCCCAGGAGCAGCCGCTGGGCAGCTGGCTGCTGCGCAGCGAGTCCGATGGTTTCGAGGCGCTGACAGAACCTGCGCCCTGCCCTCCGGACCAGCCTCCGCTGGTGGGCTCGATCCGCGACGGCTGCAGCCTCGACCTGCGGCTGGGCGCCTGACACCTGCCGGGCAACGGCCCGGCCCGCCTTCGGTTGAGACCAGGCAGTCTCACATTTGATTGCGTGAGCAAAGCCAGACAGGCCGCGCCCCAGTCCCCGGGCCTACAACCAAGGAATCACGGGGCACACACCATGGGCGGAACACTGCATCTCGTAGGGCTCACAGGCGACGGCTGCCGCATCGCCAGGGATGGCGCGGGCGGCTATGTGGTGCAACACGACCAGGCCGAAGGGAGCTGGCAACGGGTGGCTAATCTGCCGGCCGCCTACGCCGCCTGTGAACTGTTCCACCAGCGGGGCCGTGGCCCGGCCCCGCTCGCGCCACCAGGACGGAACAGCCCTACCAGCTGACCCCATGCAACTTCGGCAACGGGGCCGTCTTGAAGGTGGTAGCGAACAGGCGCGGAATACGGCGACTGTTGTACACGCGGAACTCACGCACCACGCTGGCCCCCTGGTCACGCACGGCCTGATTGAGCACCACGGAACCATCGGGATCCGAGACGGAGCGATGGAAGGTGCCGGGGGGAATGCGCAGGATGTCGCCGCCCGTGTCCAGACGAACAATGTGGTACGGGTAATTCCAGCCGAAGTTCACCAGATAGAAGGTGCGGCCACCATGCAGGGCCAGCAGATTATCCTCCTGATGGGGATGCAGATAGAACTGCCAGGCACCTGTGCTCTGCTCATCGGGAGGGCTGACGGCCGGACCCGCATGGATCACCAGATCGCGGGCATTCGACTCAGCAACGGTGATGTCAAAGAAACGAACCGACGGGGTATCGCGAAACTTCTCGTAGGGAATGAGCTCGAACATGGGCGCCGTTCCTGGCGCCACCGATCGGCTTTCCTGCTGGAAGGAATCCTGCCGGAGGGGAGCAGTGGTCATGGCGAGGGCGACAGGCGCCTGCTGAGAAGGGCCCAGTGAACCGACCGGCGGAGCCGCCGACCGTGTAGTGGGCTACGAAACCGCCGTCGTCTCAGACCAGTTCCCCAACTGATTGGGCGCCACAGGATTGGGCACAACCGGCTTGAGCGCTCAGAAGGGAATCGGCATCTCGGCATCGGCGGGCTCGGGGGCACAGGCGGGCACCCGCTCGTTGACCATCGCGCCGATCACCACGATCGAGGGGGAGCCGAAGCCCTCGGCCTCCACCCGGTCGGCGAGCTCGGCCAGGGAGGCCACCAGCTGCCGCTGGCCCCGCACCGTGCCCTGCTGCACCACAGCCGCCGGGGTGTCGGGATCCAAGCCGCCGGCCATCAGCTCGGCGGCGATGCGACGCAGGTTGTGCAGCCCCATGTAGATCACCAGGCCGTCGCTGCTGCGGGCCAGGCCCTGCCAGTCCACACCGGGGCGGGCCTTGTCGATCTCCTCATGGCCGGTCACGAAGGTGACGCTGGAGCCGGCGCGGCGGTGGGTCACGGGGATGCCGGCGTAGGCGGGGGCCGCGATCCCCGCCGTGACCCCGGGCACCACCTCCACCGCGATCCCGTGCTTCGCCAGGTGGGCGGCCTCCTCACCGCCGCGGCCGAACAGGAAGGGATCGCCGCCCTTGAGCCGCACGATCCGGCTGTGACGGCTGGCCAGGTCCACCAGCACGGCGTTGGTGCTGGGCTGGGGCACGGAGTGGTGGCCGCGGCGCTTGCCCACGAAGTGGCGCTCGCAGTGGGCCGGCACCAGATCCAGCAGGGCCCGCGGCACCAGCGAGTCGTAGACGAGGGCATCGCACTGGCTCAGCAGCCGGTGCGCCTTGAGGGTGAGCAGCTCGGGATCGCCCGGGCCCGCCCCCACCAGATACACCTTGCCGCCACCCGGGGCCTCCGAGCCACTCATGGCAGCACCTCCAGGGTGTCGATCAGGAACTGGCGCACGGGGGCTTGCTGCAGCAACGGGGGATGGAGCCGGACGGGGGGCTGGCCGGGGAGCTGAGGGCTGGGATCGGCGGCCCTGGCGGCGGCCTGGAGGGTCTCGCTGAGCCGGTTGCTGGCCAGGGTCATCGGCAGCAGCGCCACTGGACTGGAACCCGCCAGCGGCAGCTCCCAGGCCTGGGCACTGTATGGAGTGGCGAGGCCCGGCGCCGCCAGTCGGCGGGCGAGATGGTCCAGATAGCGGGCGGCCAGGGGCCCCTCCAGCGGGTGGTGCAACCAGAGGGGATCAAAGCCGGCCTGGCGATCGGCGGCGCAGCGGGCCGCCAGCTGCCGCTGCCAGGCGGGCCAGGCTCCGAGGAAAGGCAGGCGCCGCAGGGCCACGCCCGCCGCCGCGCCCGCCAGGCCGCGCCAGCGCCCGGCGATGGCCGGCAGGTCGTGGCGGACGTGGCCGCCGGGGAGCAGCAGCAGGGGCACCAGCGTCAGGGCCCCGGCCGCCCGGGCGGCGGCCCAGAAGGCGGCATCGGCGTCGGGCGCTGCTGCGGTGAGAGCCTGCAGCAGCACCGGGGCTCCGCGGCGCGCCGCCAGATCCCGGGCCAGGGCCTCCAGCTCGGCGGGGATGCGACCACCGCTGCGGCCGTGCACCAGTAGCACCAGGGGTGAGAAGCGCAGGCGCCGGCCCAGGCGCGCCCGCAGACTGGCCTCCAGGGGGCGATGCGCCAGCCGATGCAGCAGGGGCTGGCCAGCCGGCAGCCGCGCCAGCAGGTCCACCGCCTTGGCCGCCAGGGCCGGGTCGAGATCCTGGGCGAGCCGGGCCAGGCCCAGGCCCAGGGGCGCCTGGGGCCAGGCGGCCAGGCCCAGGGCCAGACCCTCCAGGGCCGCCCGCCGCAGCGCCAGCGGGCCTGGATCCAGAGCCAGGCGCAGCAGCAGGGCGGCGTCCTGCCCCTGCCGCTGCTGGCCCAGTAACGGCAGCAGGTCGAGCAGATCGAGGGGCGGGGCCTGAAGCGCCGCGGCCTGCAGCACCCCGGCCGGCTCCGCCAACGCCTGGGCGATGGCGGCGCGCAGCCGCTGCGCCACCCGCCGCTCGCGGCAGCGCCCCAGCGGGGCCAGCCAGACGGGCTCGACGGCGCAGGCCGCCAGCAGCGGCTCCAGCCAGGTGGCCGCCACCACCCCATCGACCCCCGGCAGCTCGCGGACCAGGGCCTGCTGCAGAGGCTCAGGCCCCTGGCGTCGGGCCAGGGCGAGCAGGCGCTCGGCACCGGCGCGGTCCACCAGAACCGTGAGCGCCGCCAGCAGGTCGGGCTCGGGATCCAGCTCCCCATGCTCGAGGCGCTCCAGCCAGGGCCGCGGATCGGCGCCGTGGCGCCGCAGCCGCTGCAGCAGCAGCCAGCGGGCCTCGCTGCCCGACTCGGGCAGGGGCTGACGGGCTTCGGACTGGGGGAGGGCCTCAGGCACCCGCTGGGGGGCGGCGGCAGGCCCCACCCTGGCAGCCGCGGTGGGGCTGGCGGTGGGACCGACGCCAGCAGGGCCCAGGGCCCAGCGGCCAGGGCCCGGCGGGTGCTTGGCAGAACGGAGGGGGGGACCTAGCACGGAGTCACGGACGGGAACGGGGCATGGACGGACCAGGCGGCGCGGGCTGGACGGACGGTGACTGCCGGGGGAGCGGCGGCGGGGCGGGCCGTTTTGAGGGCAGCTTTGCCGAGCGCAAGGAGCAGCAGCTGGTGCTCCTGCTGGTGCGCCAGCTGGCGGCGACCCAGCAGGAGCCGGCCGCCGCGGCCCTCCGGGAGCGGCTGTGGCAGGAGGTGGCGGCCCTGGAGATCGACCCGGAGCGGATCACCGCCCTGCTCTACGGCGGCCACGACGTGACCGATCGACAGGTGCTGCAGACGCTGGACGACGCCTGGCGGCGCGGCAGCGTCCCGCTGCGCCGGGGCGTGGGCTGGTGGCCCGGCCGGCGCCGCGGCCTCAGGTCCCCGGCCGGCGGCGGGCACCGAAGCGCTCCACCAGCAGCTGCTCGAGCACGTCGGGCAGCTGGGTGAGGGGCACGGGCTTGCCGTGCAGTTCGGCCAGCGCCGGCTCGGACCCCAGGGATCCCCCCAGGTAGATCTTGGCGGCCTCCACCATCTGGCCCTCGTGGCGGGCCTTGGCCCCCATCAGCCCGATCTCGCCCATGTAGGGCTGGCCGCAGGCGTTGGGGCAGCCGGTCCAGTGGCTGCGCAGGGGATGGGGCAACTCCAGGCGCCGCTCCAGCTCCTCCACCACGGCCTGGGCGGTGGTCTTGGTGGGGATCAGCGCGAAGCTGCAATAGCGGCTGCCAGTGCAGCTCACGGCCTCCGCCTGCAGCGCGCCGGGCTCAGGCCGCAGGCGCTGCAGTAGCGGTTCGGCGAGCAGAGCCTCCAGCCGCTCGCTGGGGATGCCCACGAGCAGCACGTTCTGGGCCTCGGTGAAGCGCAGTTCGCCGCTCCCGTAGTGGCGGGCCAGGCGGGCCAGCTCCAGCATCGACTCGGCGTCGAGGCGGCCCATCGGCACGTGCAGACCCAGCCAATGCAGCCCCGGCTGGGCCTGGGCGTGCACCCCCAGCCCGGAGCGGGGCGGCTGGTTCACGCGGTGGGAGCCGTCGTGGGGGAGCGCCAGCAAGGCGGCGCGCTCGGCAGGAGACTCAGCGGCCGCACCAGCCCCCGCAGCCTCGGCCAGCACCGCGGCGAAGCTGGCCAACAGCTCGGTGCGGTAGGCCTCCAGACCCAGGTCGTCGATCAGATAGAGCAAGCGGCTGCGGTTGCGGGCGGCGCGGTTGCCGTGGCGCTCGAAGTGACGCAGCACCGCCAGGCTGAAATCGGGCAGCTGGGCGCCGCGCAACCACAGCCCCAGCGGGATCGCCAGGGCGTTGCGCTGGGCGGAGAAGAAGCCCCCCACCATCACCGTGAAGCCCAGTTCTCCGTCGCGCTCGGCCGGCAGGAAGGCCAGGTCGTTGTGCAGCAGGAAGCTGTCGGGGGCGCCGCCTACGGCCACGTTGAACTTGCGGGGCAGGTTGCGCGGCCCGCCCGGCCCCAGCAGCCGCGCCTGGATCGCCTCCACCAGCGGCCGGGTGTCCACCAGCTCGTCGGGGTCTATGCCGGCCAGGGGGTTGCCGGTGATGTTGCGGGGGTTGTCGTGGCCGGACTGGCGGCTGGTGAGGCCGACGGCGGTCATCGCCTCCACCAGCGGAGCCATGTCCTCCAGCAGCAGGCCCCGCAACTGCAGGTTCTGGCGGGTGGTGATGTCGGCGCTGCCCTCGGCCCCGCAGCGATCCACAGCCTCGGCAAGCACGGCCAGCTGATCGGCCTGGATCACGCCGTTGGGCAGCCGCAGCCGCAGCATGAAGCGGCCGGGGGTGACGGGCCGGAAGAAGATGCCCAGCCACTTGAGGTGAATGGTGAGGGTGGCCTCGTCGAGGGCCTCCCAGCCCTGGGTGCCCAGCTCCGCCAGGCGGGGCTCCAGGTCGAGCCCGCAGAAGGAGGCCTTGGCCTGCTCCACCTTGCTGAGCTTCTCGGGGCCGGATGCGTCCGCCACGGCAGCCCCAGGCCCTGGGGCCGCGGCCAGCGGCGATTCGGCCTCGGGAGCTGCAGACGCCATGGACAGACCGGCCAGCATGGGGAGAGTGACAATGTGGCGGCGGCACCCCGGGCCCCCGTGTCACAACCGCTACCGATGACCCGCACCGGCACGACACCTGGCAGCGGCAGCGAAACCACCCTTGAGGCCGCCCCTGACGCCGCCGCCGGCAGCGCCGCCCTGCGGGCCGAGGGCCGCGACACGCGCCGCCGCCAGGAACGCCGCGGCGAGCTCGGCCCGGCGCGGGCGCGCTTCCGCGACCTGCTCGGCAAGGTGGGCAGCGGCGAGCACACCAGCACGGGGCTGGACCGGGCCGAAGCCCGCGAGGCCATGGAGCTGATGCTGAATGGCGAGGCCAGCGACAGCCAGCTCGGCGCCTTCCTGATCGCCCACCGCATCCGCCGGCCGACGCCGATCGAGCTGACCGGCATGCTCGACAGCTACCGGGACCAGGGCCCGCGGCTGGAGACCCCGGGCCGCCGGCCCCTCTGCTTCGGCGTTCCCTACGACGGCCGCAGCCGCACGGCGCCGCTGCTGCCGCTCGTAGCCCTGGTGCTGGCGGCGGCGGGCCAGCCGGTGGTGCTGCACGGCGGTGCCCCCATGCCGGTGAAATACGGCGTGACCCTCAGCGAACTGTTCGCCTGCCTCGGCGTGGAGTGGCGCGGTCTGGCGCTGGCGGCGGTGCAGGAGCGGCTGGACCGGCAGGGGCTGGCGCTGACCCACCAGCCCGACCACTTCCCTGCCGCCGAGCGGCTGGTGCGGATCCGCGAGGACATCGGCAAGCGCCCACCGGTGGCCAGCCTGGAGCTGCTCTGGACCCCCCACCGGGGCGAGCACCTGCTGGTGAGCGGCTTCGTGCACCCCCCCACCGAGAGCCGGGCCTGGGAGGCGCTCCAGGCCGCCGGCGAACAGGACGTGCTCACCGTCAAGGGCCTGGAGGGCTCGACGGACCTGCCCACCACCCGCGCCGCGATCACGGCCCGGCTGCGGGATGGCGTGCCCGAGCGGATCCTGCTGCATCCCCGTGAGCACGGCATCGACGCCGACGAGGTGGCCTGGAGCGACCTGGAGCAGTGGCAGAGCCAGGCCCTGGCCGCTCTGGCCGGCGCAGGCCCGCTGGCTGCGGCGCTGCGCTGGAACGTGGGGGCCTACCTCTGGTTCGCGGGGCAACTGGAGTCCCTGCCTGCCGCCCTGGCCCAGGCCGACGCCCTGCTGGCGGCCCGCGCCGGCCTGGCGGCCCTGGAGCGGCTGCGCCCATGACCCGCCATGGCTCGGCCCTGACTGGTTCGCCATCGGCACCAAAATCCGGCCTGGGCACCATCGCCGAATCCGCATCATCCGCCAATCGGTAGCCAATGTGACGCTGGCCGGTGCGGGCGGCGTGGTGTTCTGAATGCCGTTGGTCAGCCTGTGCGCCAACGACGCGTGTCACCGCCCGGGTGCGTTACGTCCCGCGGTGATGGGTTTCATGCCTGGGCTCCCAGAGAACGACCCGCCACTGTCCTGTGGCCAATGCCGTTGTGCATCGGCCGACTCCATCCTGCGCTCCGCAGCTCTTCCCCTCCATGGCCAAACTTTCCACCCGCTTGTCCCGCCGCCAGGTTCTGGCCATCGGCATCGCCGCCACCGCCGGCCTGACGCTGCAGCTGGCCAGCAGCCTCAGCCTGGCGCCGGCCCAGGCCCAGACGGCCCCCGGCAAGCCGGAAACCACCTCGGTGGATCTGGGCTTCATTGCCCTCACCGACGCCGCTCCCCTGATCATCGCCAAGGAGAAGGGCTTCTTCGCCAAGGAGGGGATGCCCGGCGTGGAGCTCAAGAAACAGACCTCCTGGGCCGTCACCCGCGACAACCTGGAGCTGGGCGGCAGCCGCGGCGGCATCGACGGCGCCCATATCCTCTCGCCGATGCCCTATCTGCTCACCACGGGCGCCATCAGCAAGAGCAAGAAGCCGGTGCCGATGGCCATCCTGGCCCGGCTGAACACCCAGGGGCAAGGCATCTCCGCCTCCAAGGAGTTCCTGGGCGCGAAACTGCAGATCAAAGCCGGCAACCTCAAGAAGGTGGTTGCAGAGAAAAACAGCAAGGGCGACAAGTTCAAGGCCGCCGTCACCTTCCCCGGTGGCACCCACGATCTGTGGATGCGCTACTGGCTGGCCGCCAACGGCGTTGATCCCAACAAGCAGGCGGATCTGGTGGTGATTCCCCCGCCGCAGATGGTGGCCAACATGCAGTCCGGCACGATGGATGTGTTCTGCGTGGGTGAACCCTGGAACGAGCGTCTGGTGAACAAGAAACTGGGCTACACCGTTGCCCAGACTGGTGAACTTTGGAAGCAGCATCCCGAGAAGGCCTTCTCGATGCGTGCCGACTGGGTGAAAAAGAATCCCAACGCCACCCTGCGGCTGCTCAAGGCCGTTCAGCAGGCTCAGAAGTGGGCTGACAACCCCGCCAACACCCAGGAGCTGGCCAGGATCCTGGCCCAGGACAAGTACGTGAAGGCCACCGTGGAGGACCTGCTGCCCCGTCTGCAGGGCACCGTGGATTACGGCGACGGCCGCAAAGTGAAGAACTCCCCCTACAAGATGCAGTTCTTCGCCAACAATGCCTCCTTCCCCTACAAGAGCCACGACACCTGGTTCGTGACCGAGGACATCCGCTGGGGGTATCTGCCCAAGAACACCGACATCAAGGGCCTGGTGAACCGCGTGAACCGCTCCGATCTGTGGCGCGCCGCCGCCAGGGCCAACGGCTACAAGGAGATCCCCAGCAGCGATTCCCGCGGCGTGGAGACCTTCTTCGACGGCGTGAAGTTCAACCCCGCCAACCCGAAGGCCTACCTCGACAGCCTCAAGATCAAGGCCCTCAAGTGAGCCTCTGAGCTCCGATGCGCGCTGGGGACTGGCAGGCAGGCCGTCCCCAGGCCCCCGCATCACCGCGTCTCCTGCGCCCACCAGCCACGCCGGATCACCTCCAACCCCTCAGCTCCGCCCCCATGACCACCGCCCTCGCCACCCCCCGCAGCCAGCGGCGACCGCGGGCCGCCTGGCTCCGCTCCCCCCTGGTCAACCAGCTGAAGGCCCCGGTGGTCTGCATCGGCCTGACCCTGCTGCTGTGGCAGCTGCTATGCCTCGGCAATACCGAGGGGTTCCCCGGCCCGATCCAGGTGATCAGCCAGACCTGGGATCCCTACATCAGCAAGCCCTTCTATGACGACGGCGGCACCTCCAAGGGCATCGGCCTGCAGATCCTGATCTCGCTCCAGCGGGTGGCCATCGGCTACACCCTGGCGGCGGTGGTGGGCATCGCCGCCGGCATGGCGATCGGCCTCAATGCCTTCCTGCGGCGCGGCTTCGACCCGCTGATCCAGGTGCTGCGCACCGTGCCGCCCCTGGCCTGGCTTCCCATCTCCCTGCTGCTGCTGCAACAGGCCGACTCCGCCGCAATCTTCGTGATCTTCATCACGGCGGTGTGGCCGATCGTGATCAACACTGCGGTGGGAATCCGCGAGATCCCGCAGGACTACACCAACGTGGCCCGCGTGCTGCGGCTGGGCAAGCGCAGCTACGTGCGCGACATCCTGCTGCCGGCCACGGCGCCCTACATGTTCACCGGCCTGCGCATCTCCGTGGGTCTGGCCTGGCTGGCGATCGTGGCCGCCGAGATGCTCAAGGCCGACGGCGGCATCGGCTTCTTCATCTGGGACGCCTACAACGCCGGCGGCGACTCCAGCACCAGCCAGATCATCCTGGCGATCCTGGTGGTGGGCCTGGTGGGCCTCGCCCTGGACCGGCTGGTGGGCCTGGTGGGTGATCGCGTCGCCGCAGGGGGTCGCTGAGATGCCGGGCCTGATCACCGTCGACGCCGTCACCCAGAGCTTCCCGCTGGCCGGCGGCGGCGCCTACGTCGCCCTGCGGGACATCGACCTGGACATCGCCGAGGGCGAATTTGTCTCCCTGATCGGCCACTCCGGCTGCGGCAAGAGCACCCTGCTCAACCTGCTGGCGGGCCTGACCCGCGCCAGCGAGGGCGGGATCCTGCTGGATGGCCGCGAAGTCACCAGCCCCGGCCCCGACCGGATGGTGGTGTTCCAGAACTATTCGCTGCTGCCCTGGCAGACCGTTCGCCAGAACATCGCGCTGGCGGTGCGCAATGTGCTCACCGAGCTCAGCCCCGCGCAGCAGCGCGAGCGGGTGGATGCGCAGCTCATGCTGGTGGGGCTGGCCGCCGCGGCCGACAAGCACCCCGCTGAACTCTCCGGCGGCATGAAGCAGCGGGTTGCCATTGCCCGGGCCCTGGCGATCCAGCCGCGCCTGCTGCTGCTGGATGAGCCCTTCGGCGCCCTCGACGCCCTGACCCGCGGCAACCTGCAGCAGCAACTGATGCAGCTCTGCCAGGCCAGCGGCATCACCACCGTGATGGTGACCCACGACGTGGACGAGGCCCTGCTGCTCTCGGACCGGGTGGTGATGCTGACGAACGGGCCGGAGGCCAGGATCGGCCAGATCCTGGAGGTGCCGCTGCCCCGGCCGCGCCAGCGGCTGGAGGTGATGGAGCACCCCGATTACTACGCGCTGCGCAGCGAGCTGATCAGCTTCCTGCAGCAGCAGCGCCGGCTGCGCCAGCGCAAGCAGAGCCTGGGCCAGGGCAGCCTGCAGCCAGGCGCTGCGCACAGCCGCAGCGCGCGCCCGACGACGACCGCTGCCGTGACCAGCGTGCGCATCGGCTACCTGCCCGGCCTGGACAGTGCCCCCCTGGCGGTGGCGCTGGAGCGGCAGCTGTTCGACCGCGGGCGGCTGCGGGTGCTGCCGGTGCCCTTCAGCCGCTGGCAGCAGCTGGAGGAGAAGCTGATGGCGGGCGAGCTGGAGGCGGCGATCACCTCGGCCACCACCCCCCTGGCCCTCAGCCTCGGCCTGCACGGCCAGGCCCCCTGGCCGGCGATCACGCCGATGACGGTGACCCGCAACGGCAATGCGGTCTGCCTGTCGCAGCGCTTCCTGGACCAGGGACTGGACAACCTCGCCGCCCTGGTGCAGCGGCAGCGGGCCGGCGGGTCGCCCCTGCGGGTGGCGATCGCCCAGCGGGGCAACATGCAGGAGCTGCTGCTGCGCCACTGGCTCGCCAGCGGCGGCCTCGATCCCGACCGCGACCTGCAGCTGCGCACCCTCTCGCCGATGGCGATGCAGGCGGCGCTGCGGGCGGGGGAGATCGACGCTTTCATCGCCGGCCGCTACCGGGTGGCCAAGGCGGTGGAGGACGGGCTCGCCTACGTGGTCGCCACGGACCGCGACATCTGGCCCGCCCATCCGGAAAAGGTACTGACCTGCCATGAGGGCTGGGCCGAAAGCCATCGCCAGGCCCTGCTCGACCTCTGCGCCGGGCTGCTGCAGGCGGGTCTGATCTGCGACGACGGCGGCCAGCGCACCAGCCTGATCGGCCTGCTCAGCGACCCCCAGTGGCTGGGCCCCAGCTCCGCCCTGGCCCTGCAGCGGCAGTTCGACTTCGGCACCGGTGAGCAGTCGAGCGATCGGTTGCTGCTGAACCGCTACCACGCCGATCGGGCCCAGGTGCCCGATCAGGCGGAAGGGGCCTGGATGCTCAGCCAGTTCAGCCGCTGGGGCTGGTGCCCCTTCCCCAGCAACCGGCTGGAACTGCTGAGCCAGACCTACCGCGGTGATCTGTACGAGGCGGCGATGGCCCAGGCCGGCCTGCCCTGCCTCTGGCCGGAGCGCCAGCCCTTCGCCCTCGCCGATGGCCGTCGCTTCGACCAGGACGCGCCCCTGCGCTACCTCGACGGACTCCCCTTCAGCGCCACCCCCACGGTGGAACCGGTGACCCTGCCGCCGGCCGCCAGCCCCCGCCCCCTCGCCGCCCGCAGCGATGCCCGCCATGCTTGACAACGGCACAACCAACGTCTCCCCGGCGGGTGCCGTTCCCGCGGCCACCGCAACCGGCGCCGCCCCGGAGGCCTTCCTCAGCTTCGACGGCGTCGGCCAGGTGTTCCAGACCCGGCGCGGCCCCTTCGAGGCCCTGCGCGACATCAACCTGCAGGTGCAGCAGGGGGAATTCCTCTGCGTGATCGGCCACTCAGGCTGTGGCAAGAGCACCCTGCTGAACATGGTGTCGGGGTTCCTGACCCCCAGCAGCGGCCGAGTGAGCCTGCGGGGGGCACCGATCGAGCGGCCCGGGCCCGACCGGATGGTGGTGTTCCAGAACTACTCGCTGCTGCCCTGGAAGACGGTGCAGCAGAACGTGGAGCTGGCGGTGAAGGCCGCCCGGCCGGAGCTGAGCCCCGGGGCACGGGCCCAGGTGGTGGAGCACCACTTGGAGATGGTGCACCTGCTCGATGCCCGCCACCAGAAGCCGGCCCAGATCTCGGGCGGCATGCGCCAGCGGGTGGCGATCGCCCGGGCCCTGGCGGTGAATCCGGCCGTGCTGGTGCTGGATGAGCCCTTCGGCGCCCTCGATGCGATCACCAAGGAGGAACTGCAGGAGGAACTGCTTGCCATCTGGCAGGAGCAGCGCCCCACGGTGCTGATGATCACCCACGACATCGACGAGGCCCTGTTCCTCGCCGACCGGATCGTGATGATGACCAACGGTCCTTCGGCGACGATCGGCGAGATCCTCGAGGTGCCCTTCGATCGCCCCCGCAGCTACGAGACGATCCAGCAGGATCCCCGCTACGGCCAGCTGCGCAACCACGCCCTCGACTTCCTGTTCCGCCGCTATGCCCACGATGACGACTGAGTCGGCGGCGATGGGGATAGGGATCGGCATGGCGATGGCCGTGCCGGTGCCGACCACGCTGCGCATCGCCCCCGGCCACACCATGCTGCTCGATGCCGCCAGCCTGGAGCGCAGCAGCATGGAGCTCAGCCACTGCCTCAGCGTGGCCCAGGGCCTGCTGCGGGTGGCCGTCTCCGGCCCGGATGTGGAGGCCCTCGACAGTGAGTCGATCACCCTCGGCTTCCTGCAGGCCGGCGATCAGCTCCCCCTCGACCTGCTGCGCCGCAGCCGCTTCCACCTGGAGGCCCTCACCCCCGTGCGCCTGGAGGAGGGCGGCGGCCTGCTGCCCCCCGAGGGTTCCACCTCCCTGCACGACTGGACGGTGGCCCTGCTGCTGATCCGCCATCTCGGGGAAGCGGAGCAGCGCCTGACGGCCCTGCTACAGCTGCTGGTGGAGCGGCTGGGCCGCCGCTGCGGCGACTGGTACGAGCTGCCCCTGCACCTCAGCCACCAGCGCCTGGCCGAGCTGGTGGGGCACACGCGCGTCACGGTGACGCGGCAGCTGTCCAAATGGCGCCAGGCGGGCCTGGTGGCCGGCGACACCAACGCCCAGGGGGGCCTGCGGCTGGCCCCGGAACTGGTGCAGGCCTGATCAGGCCCAGGCGGGCTCCAGGTCCACGGCGGCGGCCTTGAGTTCGGGCTGCCTGGACATCGGGCAGCCCAGCTCGTGCATCAGGCGGTTGGCCTCGCAGGCGTTGGCCTGGGAGGCGCCCCAGTGCATCGGCAGGAACACCGTGCCGGGGCGGATGCGCTCGGTGATCTGCACCTTGGCGGTCACGGCGCCGCGGCGGGAACGGATCCGCGCCCGTTCGCCATCCACCAGCCCATGGCGCTCGGCATCGCCGGGATGGACCTCCAGCAGCGGCTCCGGGTGGGCCTTGGCGATCCGCGCCACGTGGGCGGTACGGGTCATGGTGTGCCAGTGGCCGAGGTAGCGGCCCACGGTCAGCACCAGCGGGTAGGCGTCGCAGGGGGGTTCGGCGAGGCCCAGGGGCGCATCGGCGACCAGGCGGGCGCGGCCCGTGGGGGTGGGGAAGCGCGCGTCGGTGTAGAGGCGAGCCTGGCCGCCGCCCGGGGCGGTGCCGGCGGGGAAGGGCCACTGCTGGGGGCCGTGGTCCGCCAGCAGGGCGTGGCTCAGGCCCGCGTGGTCGCAGAGACGGCCGGCGGTGATCGCCGCAAACTCGGCATACACCTCGGCGCTGGAGCCGTAGCGGAATGCCTCGGCGAAGCCCAGGCGCCGTCCCAGCTCGGCGAAGACGGCCCAGTCGGGACGGGCCTCGCCCGGGGGATCGCGGAAGGCCGAACAGAGGGTCACGCGCCGCTCGGAATTGGTCATCACCCCCTGCTTCTCGCTCCACTGGGCCGCGGGCAGCAGCAGGTGGGCCACGGCGGCGGTCTCGGTGCCGGCATAGGCCTCGCTCAGCACCACCAGCGGGCAGTTCAGGGCCGCCGCCCGCACCCGATCCAGCGAGGGCATGCTCACCAAGGGGTTGGTGGCCGCCACCCACCACAGCCCCAGCTCGCCCCGCTCCATCGCCTCGATCTGCTGCCACACCGCCAGGCCCGGCTCAGGGGCGATGGAGCCGGGCGCCAGGCCCCAGTGGCGCTCCAGCTCGGCCCGGTGCTCGGCCTGGGCCACGGCGCGATAGCCCGGCAGCAACTGGGCCAGGCCGCCCGCCTCGCGCCCGCCCATGGCGTTGGGCTGGCCGGTGAGCGAGAAGGGCCCGGCACCGGGCCTGCCGATCTGGCCGGTGAGCAGGTGCAGGTTGATGATGCCGCCCACGGTGGCGGTGCCCTCCACGCTCTGGTTCACCCCCATCGACCAGAGACTCAGCAGGGCGTTGCCGCCGCCGCAGGCCGCCGCCGCCTCCCGCAGGGCCGCTTCGCCAATACCGCACAGACGGCTCACCCGCTCCGGCGTCCAGGCCTGCACCCGCTCCGCCAGCGCCTCAAACCCCTCGGTGGCCTGGGCGATGAAGGCGCGATCCAGGTCCCCCTTGGCGATCAGCAGATGGGCGAGGCCGTGCAGCAGGGCCAGGTCCGTGCCGGGACGGATCGCCAGGTGCAGGTCGGCGGCATCGCTGGTGGCGGTGGCGCGCGGATCCACCACGATCAGCCGGGGCCTGGTCTTCTGCTTGCGCCGGCGCTTCAGCAGCCGCTGGAACAGCACCGGATGGCACTCCGCGGTGTTGGTGCCGATCAGCAGCACGGTGTCGGCGAGGTCGAGGTCGTCGTAGCAGCAGGGGGGGCCATCGGAGCCGAGGCTGCGGGCGTAGCCGGCCACCGCCGAGCTCATGCACAGCCGCGAGTTGGCGTCGAAGTTGTTACAGCCCAGGGCCCCCTTGAACAGCTTCTGGGCCAGGTAGTAGTCCTCCGTGAGGAACTGGCCGGAGCCATACATCGCCAGGGCACCGGGACCGCGTGTAGCCAGCTCGGTGGTGATCCGCTCCACCAGCAGCGCGAAGGCCTGCTCCCAGCTGATTGGCGCGAAGGGCTCTTCGCGGCTGGCGCGGTAGAGGGGTTGGCTCAGGCGATTGGGGGCGAGGGTTTCGCCCACGGTGGCGCCCTTCACGCACACCTGACCCAGGGAGGAGGGATGCAGCCGATCGCCGCGGCTGGTCCAGGGAAGATCGATGCCGTCCGGAGCCGTGATGGCGCAGGGGGCACGGCCCCGGCCGCTGGGATCCTCGTCGTCGTCCTCGCCGGCACCCTCCGCCTTGGCGGCCGGAGGCCGCAGCTCCAGGCCGCAGCCCACGCCGCAGTAGGGGCACTGGCTGCGGGCGCTCTCGAGGGGGGACGGACTCAAGCGGAGGCGGCGCGGGGTTGCATTCGATCAAGGCGCCTGGGCCGCAGCGGTGTCGGTTGCTACGAACGCCGCGCACCCCGCTGGCCAGGATCACGCCCTACTGCGAGGCACCCCTGACCCTGTCGCTGCGCTGCTGCCTGCTGAGCGGTGGGGAGAGCCGGCGCATGGGGCGCGACAAGGCCCTGCTGCCCCATCCCAGCGGGGACACCTGGCTGGAGCGCAGCCTGGCGCTGCTGGCGGAGCTCGGGGCACCCGTGACCCTGCTGAGCCGTCACCGGGCCCACGGCGCCCTCGCCCGGGCCTGGGCGGACCGGAGCCTTGGCGGGGCCCGCGCCTGCAGCCTCGCCGAGGCGGGGGCGCCGGCCCTCGAGGTTGTGCAGGAGCCTGCGCCGTGGCAGGGGCCACTGCTGGCCCTGGCGCGGCTGATGGAGCGCTACCCCAACGAACGGCTGCTGCTCTGCCCGGTGGACATGCCCTGGCTGGACGTCGCCACCCTCGCGGATCTGCGGGCGGCCGCAACGGCTGATCCGGCCCGCATCCACACCGCCCACGACGGCAGCCGCCTGCAACCGCTGCTGGGCCTCTACCCCGCCGATGGGCC
The DNA here is from genome assembly GCF_024345855.1 of Synechococcus sp. GreenBA-s. GTDB lineage: Bacteria > Cyanobacteriota > Cyanobacteriia > PCC-6307 > Cyanobiaceae > Vulcanococcus. The sequence goes on from NZ_JAGQBX010000004.1 coordinate 25,507, forward strand.
GCACCGTCAGTCGCTGGCGACCTTCACGGCCGCCGGAGGCCGCAGCCTGCAGCGCTGGCTGGCCGGCGTGGGCCACACCCCGGTGCCCCTGCCCGCCGGGCCCCTGCGCAACGCCAACCGCCCGGAGGATCTGACGGATCTGGCGGGGCCGGCCGGGCGGCCGCTGCCGGATCAACAGCGGCCAGAACCCACGGCCTAGCCTCCGTCCATGGCTGCTCCGTCCTTGGCCGCCCCGCCCCTGGATCGCCGCGGCCGCCCCCCGGGGGTGCTGCGCCTCTCGCTCACGGCGCGCTGCAACCTGGCCTGTCCCTACTGCCTGCCCGACGATCGGGACCCCCCCGGGCTGCTCAGCACCGCCGAGCGGGTGGCGCTGGTGACGGCCGCGTTGGGGCTGGGGGTCCACAGCCTGCGGCTGACGGGCGGCGAGCCGCTGCTGCATCCCCAGCTGGAGGAGCTGATCGCGGCCCTGCGGCCCCTGCGGGAGGCGGGCGGGCTGCGGGAGATCGCCCTCACCAGCAACGGCAGCCTGCTCAGCGCCGCGCGGGCCCGGGCCCTGCGGGCCGCCGGCCTGGACCGGATCACCCTCAGTCTGGACGGGGCCGACGGGGCCAGCGTGGCGCGGATGGCGGGGCTCGGGGCAGCGGCTCCCAGCCAGGGTGACGCGCTCCTGGCCCGGGTGCTGGCGGCCATCGAGCACGCCCGCGCCGCCGGCTTCGATCCGGCCGCCGGCCAGCTCAAGCTCAACAGCGTGATCGCCCGCGGCCGCAACGACGACCAGCTGCTGCCCCTGGCGGCCCTGGCCCGGGAGCGCGGGCTGGAGCTGCGCCTGATCGAGTTCATGGACGTGGGCAGCCGCAACGGCTGGAGCCCGGAGCAGGTACTGCCGGCGGCCGAGATGGTGCGGCGCATCGGCGAGCGCTGGTCGTTGGAGCCCGTGGGCCGCGCCAGCCACGGCACCGCCAGCCGCTGGCGCTACCGCGATGGCGGCGGCGGCGAGGGCAGGGGAGCGGGCGCCAGCCACCTGGCGGTGGTGGCCTCGATCAGCGCCCCCTTCTGCGGCGACTGCAACCGCCTGCGCATCACCGCCGACGGCGTGGCCTACACCTGCCTGTTCGCCGCCAGCGGCACGGACCTCAAGCCCGTCCTGCGCGCCGACCCGGCGGGCACGGACAGCTCTGGCCTGAGCCATGCCCTGGCCGGCCTGTGGCGCCAGCGCGACGACCGCTACAGCGAGGAGCGCCGTGCGGCCCTGGCAGACGGGGGCGGCCCAGGCTCAGCCAGCCAACAGCCCCACGCCGAGATGGCCTACTTGGGGGGGTGAGGGACCCGATCGGCGGCTGACGGGGCCCGTCAGTCCAGCAGCGTCACGGCATCGCCCACCAGCTGCTCACCCATGGCCTCCACCGGCCAGGAACCGGACGCGCTGCGACTGGACGGATTCAAGCGCCGGCCACATCCGGCTGACGCTCGTCAGGAACAGCCGCGCGGTCGGGGGACTCCGTGAGCCGCGGCAGCAGCTGCACCAGGTTGCAGGGGCGGGTGCCGGCATCGAGCTGGGCGCGGATCAGACGGTCCCAGGCGGTGGACACGGCATCGAGGGAGCCCGGCAGCACGAAGAGCACGGTGCCGTTGGCCACACCGGCCAGGCAGCGGCTCTGCAGGGTGCTGGTGCCGATCGTCTCGAAGGAGAGCACGCGGAACAGCTCCCCGAAGCCCTCGATCGTCTTGTCGAGCAGGGGTGCCACCGCCTCGGGGGTGCCATCGCGGCCGGTGAGGCCGGTGCCGCCGGTGCTGAGCACCACCTGAACAGCAGGATCGGCGATCCACTGGCTCACCACGGCGCGGATGGCGTAGCGGTTGTCGGGCACGATGGCGCGCGCCGCGAGCCGATGGCCCGCTGCCGTGAGCCGTTCCAGCAGGGCATCACCGGAGGGATCGCCGCTGGCGGGGTCGGCGCTGCGCCGATCCGACACGGTGAGCAGGGCAATGGCGAGGCTCATGCGGGCAGCGCCTCCACCACGCTGATCGGTGAGGCGGTGGGGTGGATGGCGGCCAGCCGCAGGCCGGCCCGCTCCAGCAGCCTGGCGTACTCCTCGGGGGTGCGTTCGCGACCGCCCTCGGTCATCACGAGCATGTTGAGATCGAGCAGCTTGCTGGGGGAGGGATCGTTGCCCGGTGGAACCACCTGCTCGAGGATCAGCACCCGGCCGCCAGGGGGCAGCGCCTCTCGGATCAGGCGCAGGATCGTGAGGCAGGCGTCATCGCCCCAGTCGTGAAGGATGTGCTTGAGCAGGTAGACGTCGCCGCCGGACGGCACGGCTTCGAAGAAGTTCCCCCCCTCCACGCTGAAGCGGCCCACCAGGTCGTCCGGCACCGTGACCGGGGCCACCACCGCCGGCTGGTCCACGAGGGTGCCGCGCAGGTTGCCGTGGCGGCGCAGCACCGCCTGGAGCAGCGCGCCGTGGCCGCCACCCAGATCGACTAGGTGCGTGATCCCCTCGAAGCCATAGACAGCCAGCAGCCCCTCAATCTCCACGCGGGAGAAATCGGTCATGGCGCCATCGAAGATCGCCCCCCGCTCGGGGTTCCGGGCATACCAGGCGAAGACCGGCTCGCCGTAGCGGTGGGGGAAGGCGTTCTCGCCCGTGCGCACGCTGTGGAGTAGATCGCCCCAGGCCTCGTAGTGCTCACCGCCGAGCATGCGCACGAACTGACGCTGGGAGCCGGGGTGGTCCGAGCGCAGCAGCTCGGCGAGAGGCGTGAGGGCGAAGCGACGCGGAGCCGTTTCCGCGAACACGCCGAGGCCGGCCAGGCCCCGCAGCAGGCGGAACAGGCTGTCGGGATCGGCCCCGACGGCGGGCGCCAGCTCCTCCACCGAGCGCTCACCCGCCGCCAGCTGGTCGGCCACCCCCAGCTCGGCCGCCACGTGGAGCATCTGCGTCACCCAGTTGCCGGTGGCGAGCTGCAGGAAGTGGGAGGTGGTGAGGTCCATGCCGATCGAGCCACGCCTGGGGAGGTCTACACCGATTCGCCCAGGCGGGCACGCGGAAGCAGGGCAGGTCGCCAACGCCGAGGCTGAGGGGTCAGGGGGCCTCGGGTCCCACGGCTGGCCGTCCTGGCGCAGGGCGCCTGGGGCTGACGAGCCAAGGTCGGCCGGATCTGTGCTTGCATCCAGCGGCGAGCCCTGCCCACTGCCGGCACCCGCGCCGATGACCCCCACCCCCGCCAGCTCCTCCGCGACGGCCCCGCCTAACTGGGTGGACAACGGCAACCCCCTGGGCTGGGCGATCGACCGGCTGCTGGCGATCGAGCCCCTGCGCCGGCTGCTGTTCCTGCAGGCCCGCCAGCTGATCATCCGCACCGCGGAACAGCGGGGCATCGCCTGGCGCGAGCGTCGCGAGCAGCTGCGGCGCCAGGCCGAACCGCTGCTGGCGGCGAGCACCGACCCCGCCACGGAGATCCCCGCCTACTACCGCGCCCGCTTCCACGCCTACCAGCAGGGCAACCTCTGCTGGGCCGCCGCCTGCGAGGCCGAGCAGGCCACCGATTCGATGGCCCTGCGGGTGTGGCCCGAGGAGTCGCTGGCGCCGGCCGAGGCCCAGACGCGCCTGCGCACCGCGATCTTTGCCGCGATCGAACCCAGCCTCAGCGGCCCCGTGCACGACGCGCTCGACGTGGGCTGCTCGGTGGGGGTGGGCACCCTGGCCCTCAACGACTGGCTCGATCGGCGCGAGGGCCGGGACGTGGCCGTGAGCGGCCTGGATCTCTCCCCCGAGATGCTGGCGGTGGCCCGGGTGCGCGACGCCGGCGGCCGCATCCGCGCCTGGCACCATGCGGCCGCCGAGGCCAGCGGGCTGCCATCGGCCAGCGTCGATCTGATCACCCTGCAGTTCGTGTGCCACGAGCTGCCGAGCGACGCCACCCGCGCCATCCTGCGTGAGATGGCCCGGCTGCTGCGCCCCGGCGGCGTGCTGGCCCTGGTGGATCAGGACCCCGACTCGGCCGTGATCCGCCGCCTGCCGGCCCCGATCGCCACCCTGCTTAAGAGCACCGAGCCCTACCTGGAGGCCTACTTCCGCCTCGACCTGCCCGCCGCCCTGGTCGAGGCCGGCTTCCACGGGGTGCGGCGCGAGGCCTGCGACCCGCGCCACCGGGTGCTGGTGGCGACGCGATGAGCCGGGCGATCGGAGCAGCCCATGGGGCAGAGGCCGGCCTGACGATCCAGGTGCGCCTGTTCGCGAGCCTGCGGGAGCACGCCGGCTGGGACGCCCGCCGGCTGGCGCTGGCGGCGGGGACCACGCCTGAGCGGGTCTGGCGGGAGCTGGGGCTGGGCGGTGGCGCCATCCCGGCCACGGTGCGGGTGGCCGTGAACCAGGCCTTCGCCAGCCCGCACCAGCCCCTGGCCGCCGGCGACGAACTGGCCTTCCTGCCTCCGATCAGCGGTGGCTGAGGCGCATCCGATCCCGGTGGAGGTGCAGCTGCACGCCGGGCCCTTCGATCCCCTGGCCCTGCTGGCCGGGGGGCCCAGCAACACCCGGACGGGCGGCTGGTGCGGCGCCCTGGGGCTGGAGGCCCCGGCCGCCGAGGCCCACTTCATCGGCCGGGTGCGGGGCACGGCGGCCACTGGCGGGCCGCTGGAGGCCCTGGAGCTTGAGCACTACCCCGGCATGACCGAGCGCCAACTGCAGGGCCTGGCCCAGGCCTGCGCCGCCCGCCATGGCGTGGCCGCGGTGCTGGTGGCCCACCGGGTGGGCCGGGCCCGGCCCGGGGAGGCCCTGGTGCTGGTGGCCGTGGCCGCCGACCGCCGCGGCCCGGCCCAGCGCTGCGGCGGCGAGCTGCTGGAGGCCCTCAAGCACGAGGCCCCCTTCTGGAAGCGCGAGTGGAGCGGCGGCCTGGGCACCTGGGTGGAGGGCAACACGCCGCTGGGATAAGGCCACGGCCCACGGCTTCACCCACGGCCCGCTGTTGGCGTCCGCCGCAGGGCCCAGCCCCAGACCATCAGAGGATCGGCAAGCGCAGCAGCTGGGCCCAGAGCGCGCTGCCCGCAGTCAGGCTGCCCGCCTCCGCCGGGATCTCCAGCAGCAGGTCAGCCCCCTGCAGCGAGCCGATGCGCGAGGAGGCCTGGCTGCCCTCCACCAGGGCCAGCAGCTCCCCCTGCGGGCCCACCTGCAGGCGGGCCCGGGCCAGCTCGGGCCGCCCGGGACCGCGCTTCAGATCCGCCGCCAGGCACACCTTCAGCCGGGGCAGCAGCTGCGGTTCCGCCCCCTCCAGGGCCTGCAGGGCCGGCCAGAGCAGCTGCAGCGCCGTGATCGCCGCCGCCACCGGGTTGCCCGGCAGGCCGAAGAAGGGCTTGCCGGCCAGCTCCCCGAAGGCGAAGGGCCGGCCGGGCTTGAGGAACAGCTTCCAGAAGTCCACGGCGCCGAGCTCGGCCAGCAGCGGCCGGATCCAGTCGCTGTCGCCGGCGGACACCCCGCCGGTGCTGACCACCACATCGCAGCCGGCGGCAAGCTCCAGCAGGGCGGCCCGCAGGGCTTCGGGCGCATCACCCACCACCCGCCGCTCGGCCACGGCGTAGCCGAGCCGGGCCAGCAGGACCTCCAGCAGCGTGCCGTTGCTCTCCCAGATCTGGCCCGGGCCGCGGGGCTGGCCGGCGGGCACCAGTTCATCGCCGCTCACCAGCAGGCCGATGCGGGGCCGGGGCCGCAGTGCCAGCTCCGCCACGCCGCAGCCGGCCAGCCGGCCCAGGTCGGCCGGGCCCAGGCGCACGCCGGCGGGCAGCAGCTCCTGGCCGGCGGCGGCCTCCTCCTCGGCGGCGCGGATCCAGGGGTTGGCGCTGGCCTCCCGGGCCAGGCGGATCCGTGGGGGCGCGGACTCCACCTCCACCAGCTCCTGGGCCAGCACCCGGATCGCCCCCTCCGGCAGGGGTGCGCCGGTGAGGATGCGGATCGCCTCGCCGGCCTCCAGCCGGGCGGGATCGGGGCCGGGATCAGCCCCCGCCCCAACGGCCCGGCGGAAGGGCGCCCCCGGCGCCGAGCGGCCCACCACGGGCCAGGTGTGTCCCAGCTGCGGGACACTCGCCTCCGCAATGGCGTAGCCATCCAGGATGGCGGCGCGGAAGCCCGGCACCGCCGCGCTGGCCCGCACCGGCTCGGCGCTCACCCGCCCCAGGGCCGCCGCCAGCGGCAGGCGCTCGGCGGCGCGGGGGGCGGCGATGGCCTCCAGAATCCGCCGGCGGGCCTGCTCCAGCGGCAGTCCCTCGGCGGGGAACGGCTCAGACGATCCAGCGGAATCGGCCATGGGACGCTCAGGCACGGGAGCCCACGGCGGCGGGATGGCGCCAGGGGCCGTGGCGTCCCCCCGTCTTCTCCAGCAGCCGCACCGGGCCGATGGTCATGGCCGGATCGGCCGACTTCACCATGTCGTAGAGGGTGAGCAGGCCCACCTGCACGGCCGTGAGCGCCTCCATCTCCACGCCGGTGGGGCCGGTGGTGCGGGCGGACGCCTCAATGCGCAGGCCGCTGCCATCGGCCGCGGGCTCGATCCGCACCTCCAGGCCCGTGAGCGCGATCGGATGGCAGAGGGGGATCAGTTCCCAGGTGCGCTTGGCGCCCTGGATCGCCGCCACCCGCGCCACCGCCAGCACGTCGCCCTTGGCGGCCCGGCCCTCCAGCACCAGGGCCAGCACCGCCGGATCCATCGCCAGGAACCCCTCGGCCACGGCGCGGCGGTCGCTGGCGGGCCGGTCGCCCACCTCCACCATGTGCACCTCGCCGCTGGCGTTGAGGTGGCTGAGGCCGGCGCCGGCGGGATCAGGGGGCATCGGCACGGGGAGCGGTGGCCCCATCCTGCTGGCCGGCGCCGCGGGTGGGCAGCAGGGCCCGATAGGCATCCACCTCCAGGGGGCGACTGAACCAGTAGCCCTGGTAGGTGTGGCAGCCCAGCTCCTGCAGCACCGCCAGCTGGGCCTGGGTCTCGACCCCCTCGGCCAGGGTGGCGAGGCCCAGCCCCTCGCCCATGGCCAGGGCGGTGCGCACGATCATGCGGGCCGACTGGCTGGTCTGCAGATCGGCCACGAAGCTCTGGTCGATCTTGAGCTTGTGGATCGACAGCCGGTTGAGCACCTCCAGGGAGGAATAGCCGGTGCCGAAATCGTCGAGGGCCAGGCGCACCCCCAGGGCCGCCAGGGCCTCCATCTGGGGGATAGCGCCGGCCATCGGCAGGATGCACGACTCGGTGATCTCCAGTTCGAGCAGATCCGGCGGCAGCCGGTAGCGGGCCAGCAGGGTGGCGATCTGATCGATCAGGGGCGGCAGGGTGCACTCGAACTGGCGGGGCGAGAGATTCACCGCCAGCCGCGGCGGCTCAAGCCCCGCGTCGAGCCAGGCCCGCTGCTGGCGGCAGGCCTCCTCCAGCACCCACTGGCCCAGGGGGTGGATCAGGCCCGTGCGCTCGGCGATGGCCACGAAGTGGGCGGGTGACACCGGACCATGCACCGGATCGTTCCAGCGCAGCAGGGCTTCGCAGCCCACCAGCCGGCCCTGGGCATCCTGCTGCGGCTGGTAGACGAGCCGCAGGCCGCCGGCCGCGATGGCCTGGCTGAGGCGGGCCTCCAGGGCCATCTCCTGGCGCAGCTCGCTGGTGAAGGTCTGCTCGTAGCGCAGGGCGGTGCCCGGCGCGATCTCCCGGGCCCGGGCGAGGGCCGTGGCGGCCGCCTGCAGCAGGTCTTCCGCCTGGCGGCCGTGGGTGGGGGCCAGGCTGTAGCCGGCGCTGAAGCCGAGCAGCATCGCGGCCCCGGCGGCCGGGGCCTCCAGCTGGGCCAGATGCCGGTGCAGGTCCTGAACCACCGCCTCCGCCTCCGCCGGATCCAGCAGCTCGCGGACCACCAGGAACTCATCCCCACCGAGCCGGGCCAGCAGATCGCGGGGACCGGCCCACTGCCGCAACCACTCGGAGACCGTGCGCAGCAGGGCATCGCCGGCGGCACGGCCGAAGCTGTGGTTCACCCGCCGGAAGCCGTCCAGGTCGAGCCAGAAGACCAGCTGCGCGCGCTCCTGGGCCTCGGCCAACCGCCGCTCCAGCTCCCGGCGGGTGGCCTCGGCATTGGCCAGGCCGGTGAGGGGGTCCCGGAAGGCGAGGTCGGTGAGGTCGGCCACGGCCCGGCGCAGCTCGGTGAGATCGCGGAGCAGCACACTGCCCACCGCCCCGCCCACCCGCTCCCCCACCCCGTCACTACGGGGGGTGAGCTCCATCACCACCTGGCGGGGGGTGCCATCGGCCGCCAGCAGCGGCAGCTCGAACTGGCGGGCCTGACCGGCCAGCAGGGCCCCCCAGTACTGCTCGAAGGCCGGGCGGCCGGCCGGCGCCACGAACTCCACCAGCCGACACCCCTCCAGCGTCCCCTCCGGCACGGCCAGGAGGCGATGCAGGGCGGGATTGGCAAACAGCAGGCGGGTGCTGGCGTCAAGCTGGCCCAGCCCGTCGGCGAGCTGGGCCACCAGCTCCCGGTAGCGCCCCTCGCTGCTGCGCAGCGAGCTGATCAGGGCCACCTGCACCTGGCGCGCCGCCTCGCTCGACTGCAGCTGCCGCCGCTCGCCGATGTCGCGCAGGGCGAGGGTCCAGCGGGGTTCGCCGGCGACGTCCAGGCGGTGGGCCTCGAGCTCCAGGGGCACGGGTCCGCCGCCCTCCGGCTCGAGGTCGAGCTCCATGCGCAGCGGATCGCCGACGGTCAGGCCGGCCAGGCGCTGCTCAAGCACGAGGGCCTGGCCGGGGTTGGGGATCCAGCGCTGCAGGCCCTGGCCATAGAGCGCCGTCTGGGGAACCCCCAGCAGCGCGGCACAGCGGGCATTGGCCTCCAGGATCCGGCCGGCCGGGCCCACGAGCAGCAGCAGATCGCCGCTGAACTGCACCATCTGGCGCAGGTGCGGCAGGGCGTGCACCGCCGCGTCGAGCTCGTGGCGCAAGCGCCTGATCTCGCGCTCCAGACGGCGGGGGTCATCGGCAGCGGGCGACCCCGGCGCGGTCATCGACAGACGCGACCGGGCGGCGGCTCATGCAGGGCGCCCTGCACGAAGGCCTCCACGGCCGGCCGGTCCTGCAGGCCCAGATGGCGGGCGCCGGTGGGGGCCAGCATGCAGGGGATGCGGTCGAGCTCCAGGCTCCACCAGCCGGTGATCCGCTGCAGCTGGCCTGGATCGAGGAAGCGCTCCTCATCCCAGGTGAGTCCCGCCTGGGCGAGGCAGGCCGCAAGCTCATCTGGAGCAGCGATGTTGCGCTTCTCGCGCCAGAAGCGGCGGAAGATGGCCTGGCGCAGGGCCGGCGCCAGCTCGGGATGGTCGGCCTCGATCGCAGCCTGCAGCAGCAGGGCGTTCTGGGAGTTCACCCAGACCGGCGGCAGCTGCACCTCCACCTCCGGCGCCCGCCGCTGCACGTCGCTCACCTCGCTGTGCAGGATCGCCACGTCGTCCGGGCGGTTGCTGGCGCTGAGGTCGGTGGGGAGATGGGGCTTGTGCTCCACTCCGACCCAGAACACCCGGCCGGCGAGATCCAGCTCGGTGAGCCACTCGTTGAGGGTGTAGCAATAGGGGCAGTTGAAGTCGGAAACCACCACGACCCGGCTGCTGAGCAGCTCCGGGGGAAGGGGTCGCGCAGCTTCCAGGGACGCCACCACCGGCAGGTCAATACCCAATCATAGGTAGGAATCAGCGCGGCGCTCGCCGCCAGGCCCCGGCCCCCATGGGAAGGTGAGGCACCCCGGGTCCGTCGCGATGCGCTGGTCGCGCCCCTCCACCACCCTCTGCGCCTTCCTCACCCTGCTCAACGACCGGCTGGGGGAGAGCATCGTGTTTCCGCTGCTGCCCTACCTGCTGGCCAGCTTCAGCGGCAGCGGCCGCACCCTGGGGTTGCTGGCGGGCAGCTACGCCGTGGCCCAGTTCGCCTTCACGCCCCTGATCGGCGCCCTGAGTGATCGCTTCGGCCGCCGGCCGGTGATGGCCGCCTGCGTGGCCGGCTCGGTGCTGGGCCTGGGCCTGTTCGCCCTCACGATCACGATCGACTGGGCGACGGTGCCCTGGGCCGCCGGCACCGCCCTGCCACTGGTGCTGCTGTTCGTGGCCCGGCTGATCGATGGGGTGAGCGGCGGCACCGCCGCCACCGCCGGCGCCGTGCTGGCCGACATCTCCACCCCCGAGAACCGGGCCAAGGCCTTCGGACTGATCGGCGTGGCCTTCGGCCTGGGCTTCATCCTCGGCCCCGCCCTCGGCGGCCTGCTGGCCGGGGTGAACGTGACCCTGCCGGTGTGGGCCGCGGCCGGGTTCGCCCTGGTGAACCTGCTGCTGGTGCTGGGCCTGCTGCCGGAAACCCACCCGATCGAGGCGCGCCTGCCGTTGCCGCGCAAGCGCGAGCTCAACCCCTTCACCCAACTCAGGCGCGTGTTCACCAACCCCCAGGTGCGGCGCCTCTGCCTGGCCTTCTTCCTGTTCTTCCTGGCCTTCAACGGCTTCACCGCCGTGCTGGTGCTCTATTTCAAGCAGGCCTTCGGCTGGGGGCCGGCGCCGGCCGCCACCGCCTTCCTGGTGGTGGGGGTGGTGGCCACCCTGGTGCAGGGCGGCCTGATCGGCCCGCTGGTGCAGCGCTTCGGCGAGTGGCGCCTGAGCCTGGCGGGCCTGGGGTTCGTGATGGCGGGCTTCCTGCTGGTGCCCCTGGCCACCCCGGCCAACGCCCAGCCCCTGGTGTTCATCGCCGTGGCGATCCTGGCCCTGGGCACCGGCCTGGTGACGCCATGCCTGCGCAGCCTGGTGTCGCGCCGCCTGGATGACTCCGGCCAGGGCGCGGCCCTGGGCAGCCTGCAGGGGCTGCAGAGCCTGGGCAGCTTCGTGGGGCCGCCCCTGGCGGGGGTGGCCTACGACCTGGTGGGCCGCCAGAGCCCCTTCTGGCTCGGCATCGCCCTGATGCTGGGGGTGGTGGCGCTGGTGGCCGGGCGCGCACCGGGACCGGAGCGGAGCCCCGCCTGAGCCGGCAGCCGGCGGAGCGTCAAGCGGGGGGAACACGGAGCGAGCCGGAGGGGCTGGCTATGGTTCCAGCTGGGGAAAAGTCGCAGGGGCGGTACAGGCAATGGCACAACCAGTGGTCGCTCCGGAGCACTACATCAACCGGGAGCTGAGCTGGATCGCCTTCAACCAGCGGGTGCTGGCCCAGGCCCTGAGCGAGCACACGCCCCTGCTGGAACAGGCCAAGTTCAGCGCCATCTTCAGCAACAACCTCGATGAGTTCTTCATGGTGAGGGTGGCCTCCCTGAAGTCGCAGATCGAGGCGGGCCTGCAGACCCTCAGCGACGACGGCGCCACCCCCAGCCTGCAGCTGGAGAGGATCCGCGAGGGCCTGCTGCCCCTGTTGGAGCAGCAGCAGGCCCACTACCGCCACTACCTCAAGCACCAGCTGTCCGAGCACGGCGTGCAGCTGCTCGACTACACCCGGCTCAGCCGCCGCCAGAAGGAGTGGGTGAACGCCTACTTCCAGAACGCCATCTTTCCGGTGCTGACCCCCCTGGCGGTGGATCCGGCCCACCCCTTCCCCTTCATCAGCAACCTCAGCCTCAACGTGGCCGCCCTGATCCGCGACCCGGACACAGGCCACCAGCAGTTCGCCCGGGTGAAGGTGCCCCAGAAGAACCTGCCGCGCTTCGTGCAGATCCCGACGGAGCTGAGCGAGCACGAGCCCACGCCGATCTACACGGCAGTGCCGCTGGAGCAGGTGGTGGCCTTCAACCTCGAGCTGCTGTTCCCCGGCATGACGATCGAGGGGCACTACTTCTTCCGCGTCACCCGCGACGCCGACCTGGAACTGCGGGATCTTGAGGCCGACGACCTGATGGAGGCCCTGCAGGAGGGTCTGCGCAAGCGGCGGCGCGGCGGCGAAGTGGTGCGGCTCGAGGTGGCCGACGAGATGCCCGACGAGGTGGTGGACCTGCTGATGGAGGGCACGGCCGTGGAACCCGACGACCTCTACCGGATCAACGGTCCCCTGGGGCTCGACGACCTGATGAGCCTGCTGGCGATCCCCCTGCCCCAGCTCAAGGACAAGCCCCACCTGGGCCGCACCGCCCAGGCCCTGGTGCGCACCCAGAAGAGTCGGCTGGAGGACGGCTCGATCAAGGCCGAGGAGTTCGAGAGCATCTTCTCGGTGCTGCGCCGCGGCGACGTGCTGCTGCACCATCCCTTCGACCTGTTCTCCACCTCGGTGGAGGAGTTCATCAACCAGGCCGCCGACGACCCCTCGGTGCTGGCCATCAAGATGACCCTCTACCGCACCTCCAAGGACTCGCCGATCATCGCGGCGCTGATCCGCGCCGCCGAGAACGGCAAGCAGGTGATGGCGCTGGTGGAGCTCAAGGCCCGCTTCGATGAGGACAACAACATCCAGTGGGCGCGCCAGCTGGAGCGCTCGGGCGTGCACGTGGTGTATGGGGTGCTGGGGCTCAAGACCCACACCAAGATCACGCTGGTGGTACGCAAGGAGAAGGAACGGCTGCGCAGCTACTGCCACATCGCCACCGGCAACTACAACTCCAAGACCGCCAGCCTCTACACCGACCTGGGCCTGCTCACGGCGCGCCCGGAGCTGGGCCAGGACATGGCCGAACTGTTCAACTACCTCACCGGCTTCTCCAAGCAGCAGAACTTCCGACGGCTGCTGGTGGCGCCGGTGACGCTGCGCAAGGGCATGGAGGCCCTGATCGTCCGGGAGACCGAGCACGCCCTGCTGGGCAAGCCGGCCCACATCAAGGCGAAGATGAATGCGCTGGTGGATCCGCGCCTCATTGCCCTGCTCTATGAGGCCTCCCAGGCCGGGGTGGAGATCGATCTGGTGGTGCGGGGCATGTGCAGCCTGCGGCCGGGCCTGGCGGGCATCAGCGACAACATCCGTGTCAGCAGCGTGATCGGGCGCTTCCTCGAGCACTCACGCCTGTTCTGGTTTGCCAACGGCGGCGATGAAGAGATGTATATCGGCAGCGCCGACTGGATGCCGCGCAACCTGGATCGGCGGGTGGAAGCGGTGACGCCGATCGAGGATCCATTGCTGCGCCAGCGCCTGGAAACCCTGATCGACAGCTATCTGCACGACAACTCCAGCGCCTGGGACATGCAGAGCGATGGCCGCTTCGTGCAGCGGGTGCCGGAAGGAGATGTGGAGCATGCCGTGCAGCGGCAGCTGATCGACGGCTGGCGCCGCGGGCTACAAACTGTCGCCTGAGATACAACAGCGCCACACGGTCAACGGAACGGATCAACAGCGGTGTCCCTTGCAGCGCAGGCGAAGGACCCACAAAAACGGTGGCAATTCCTACCAGATGTCTTCCGATTTACATCGGTGACCACTTGCCAACGGTGCTACATTCCGGCCACATCAAAACAGGAGGCCGGGGGTCATGGGGACACCTCAGCATTCCAACCCAGTTGGATCGAGCCGTGATCCACGATCGTCGGGCTCCAGGGCCGGCGATGAGGGGGATGGCGCCCCCGCCTCCGGGCCTGCAGACGCCTCGGCCTCCGGCATTCAGCTGATCGCCAAGTCGTCGCTCAGCAAACCCGCCATCACCAAGACCGCAGCGGCCAAGGCGCCCGTCGCCAAGACCGGTGGCGCTCGCCAGAGTGGACGCCTCGGCGCCGATTCGATCGGCTGGTACCTCAGCAACATCGGCCGTGTGCCGCTGCTGACGCCCGCCGAAGAGATCGAGCTGGCCCACCATGTGCAGGCGATGAAGCGTCTGCAGGCCCTTCCGGTTGACGAACTGACCCCCCGCCAGCGCCACCAGATCCGCATGGGCACCCGGGCCCGCGATCGCATGATGGCCGCCAACCTGCGGCTGGTGGTGAGCGTCGCCAAGAAGTATCAGAACCAGGGCCTGGAACTGCTCGATCTGGTGCAGGAAGGGGCCATCGGCCTGGAGCGCGCCGTCGACAAGTTCGATCCGGCCATGGGCTACAAATTTTCCACCTATGCCTACTGGTGGATCCGCCAGGGCATGACCCGGGCGATCGACAACAGCGCCCGCACGATTCGCCTGCCGATCCACGTGAGCGAGAAGCTCTCGAAGATGCGGCGCGTTACCCGCGAACTGTCGCACCGCTTCGGCCGCCAGCCCAACCGGCTGGAGCTCGCCCACGCCATGGGCATGCAGCCCACGGAGCTGGAGGAGCTGATCGCCCAGAGCGCCCCCTGTGCCTCCCTGGATGCCCACGCCCGCGGCGAGGAGGACCGCAGCACCCTGGGTGAGCTGATCGCCGATCCGGCCAGCCACAGCTCCATGGATTCCATGGACCGCAGCCTGCAGAAGGAGCACCTCGGCGCCTGGCTGGCCCAGCTCAACGAGCGCGAGCAGAAGATCATCAAGCTGCGCTTCGGCCTGGAGGGCAGCGAGCCGCTGACCCTGGCCGAGATTGGCCGCCAGATCAACGTGTCGCGCGAGCGGGTGCGGCAGCTGGAGGCCAAGGCGATCCTCAAGCTGCGGCTGATGACCAACTACCAGCAGGCCGCCTGACGCCCCAGCGGGCATCGGCGGCTCGGATCGACGGCTCGCCCCGGCCCCTCAGCCGGTGCCGGCTGGCCCGGTTGCTGATTGGATAGGCGGCTTCGGTTCGGTTCCATGCCCAGCCCCGCCCTGATGCAGTCCCAGCTGCTCGGCATCGCCCTGGTGGGGCTCTGGCTGGTGGCCCTGGCCGCGGCGGCCCTGGCGGTGCGGCGCCGCTGGCCTGAGCAGCGCGAGTGGAGCCGCAAACTGGTGCACATCGGCACCGGCGCCGTGGTGCCGATCGCCTGGGCCACCGGCATCGATCGCAGCATCGCCCTGCCTGCCGCGGCGACGATCACCCTGCTTGCAGCCCTCAACCACCGGCTGCGGGTGCTGCCCGCCATCGAGGACGTGGGTCGCCACAGCTACGGCACCATCGCCTACGGGGCGGCGATCACGGCTCTGCTGGCCCTGTTTTGGCCCGCCCAGCCGGCGGCGGTGACGGCCGGCGTGCTGGTGCTCGCCCTCGGCGATGGCACGGCGGGCCTGATCGGTCCGCTGTGGCCATCCCCCAGCTGGACGCTGTGGGGGCATCGCAAGTCGCTGCTGGGCACCGGTGCCATGGCAGCGGTGAGCCTGCTGGCGCTGCTGGCCCTGTGGGGCCTGCTGGTGGCGGTGGGCGGGTCGGTCAGCGCTACGCCCATCCCCGTGCCCAGCCCGGCGGCCCTGGTGCTGATCGTGGCGGTGGGGGTGGCCTTGGAGCAGGTGGCGCTGCTGGGCCTTGACAACCTCACTGTGCCGCTGGGAGTGGGTCTGCTCTGGGACCTGTTGGCACGGGGCGCCTGAGCGTCAGGGTCCGGCCCAGGCCCCCCGGCACTCAGCTGGGGGGCCACGCCCCTCAGGCCCGCAGCATGGCCTCGCAGCGCCGCTGCCAGTCGTGCTGACTGCCGAGCCCGGCCACCAGCAGCCGATCGGCCGGCTCCTCGCGCAGGCGCCGCTGCCATTGGCGGATCGCCTCGGCCCGCTCCATCCAGCAGTCGAGCACGGTGCGCTGGATCACCACCGGATCCCACTGGCGCTGGCGGGCGGTGTCGAGGGCCCAGGCCAGCAGGTCGTCGAGCTGGAAGGGGCGGAAGCCGCCGAAGGCCGGACCGGCGGCAGCCCCCGGAGCCAGGGCCTGCGAAGGGATGGGCCCCCCAGGGATCTGGGCGGGAGAGGGAGCGGTGCCGAGGGCACTCTGCTCGAGATAGAAGAGCTGCAGCGGATCGCTGAAACCGCAGAACTGCAGGAGATAGGTCATGGCATGACCTCCCGATTACCTTGGTTGGTCCACCCTAGGGAAGGCCGCCGAGGCAACTGTCAGACATGGACAGTTTGCGACGGGAGTAACGCTCTGGCACTCAGACTTGGCGAGTGCCAGAGTGAAAAGGGACGTGCAATCGAGCTGAATCAGCTGTGTCGTTGGCCCTCACGTCCCCCGGGCTCTCAGGCCACCGCCAGCTCGCGATCCTGGGCCTCGGCCACCGCCGCCGCCAGCTCGGCCAGCAGCTCGCGGGTGGTGGCCAGATCGATGCAGGCATCGGTGACGCTCTGGCCGTAGGTCAGCTGGGAGCGGTCGGGGCAGATCTTCTGGCTGCCGGCCACCAAGTGGCTCTCGATCATCACGCCCATCACGTGGCGGGAGCCGCTGCGCAGCTGCTCAGCCACCTGGCCGGCCACCTCACCCTGGCGGCGGTAGTCCTTGTTGGAGTTGCCGTGGCTGCAGTCCACCATCACCCGGGCGGGCAGACCCGCCTTGGCGGCGGCGGCGGCGGCCTCCTCCACCGCCTCCGGGTGGAAGTTGGTGCCGCGCTTGCCGCCCCGCAGCACCAGGTGGCCATCGGGGTTGCCGGTGGTGGTCACGATGGCGGCGTGGCCATCGCGGTTGATGCCCAGGAAATGGTGGGGCCGGGCTGCCGCCTCCATGGCGTGCAGGGCGGTGGAGGCGCTGCCATCGGTGCCGTTCTTGAAGCCGATCGGCATCGACAGGCCCGAGGCCATCTCGCGGTGGGTCTGACTCTCGGTGGTGCGCGCACCGATGGCGGTCCAGCTGATCAGGTCGGCGATGTACTGGGGCACCACCGGATCCAGCAGCTCGGTGGCTGCCGGCAGGTCCATCTCGGCCAGGTGGAGCAGCAGGCCCCGGGCCAGCCGCAGGCCGGTGTTGATGTCGTAGCTGCCGTCGAGGTGGGGGTCGTTGATCAGGCCCTTCCAGCCCACGGTGGTGCGGGGCTTCTCGAAGTACACGCGCATCACCACTTCGAGCTGACCCCGGTAACGGGCGTGCTCGGCGGCGATGGCCTCGGCGTACTCCTTGGCGGCGTCCACGTCGTGGACGGAGCAGGGCCCCACGATCACCAGCAGGCGCCGGTCATCGCCCCGCAGGATCGCCTTGATCCGCTCGCGGGCGTCACGCACCGTGGCGGCAGCAACATCGCTGAGGGGCAGCTCTCGGTGGAGCAGGGCCGGAGGCACCAGCGGCCGTGTTTCCACCACGTGGAGATCGGAGGTGGGAAGCATGGCCGCGATCCGGGTCGACGGATTGACCCGCCAGCCTAGAAGCTCCACCGGAGGGCGGGTCCGGGGCGTCAGAACCGGCGCACCCCGGCCGCCCATGGCGAGCAGCAGCGCGGGTCATGCCCCCTGAAACCCACGCAGGGCCCGCTGGCACCGGTTCTGCAGCCGTTGCCACCCAGGTCGGTGCGGCGGCACAGAAGAATGGAGAGCAACTCCGCCGCCCGGGGCTGCGCCCCGCAAGCTCGCGCCGATGTCCACCGCGCCCATGTCCAGCGCCGCCACCTTCCTCTCCAGCTACCGGGCCGCCGCGGCCGAGCGCGAGGCCCTGGGGGTGCCGGCCCTGCCCCTGAGCGCCGAGCAGACCCAGTCCCTCACCGAACTGCTGCAGGCCCCCCCCGCCGGCGAGGAGGCCTTCCTGCTGCATCTGCTGAGCGAGCGCATTCCCCCCGGCGTGGATGAGGCCGCCTACGTGAAGGCCGGCTGGCTGGCCGGCGTGGCCCAGGGCACGGCCACCAGCCCCCTGGTGAGCCCGGTGGAGGCCGTGCGCCTGCTGGCCACGATGATCGGCGGCTACAACGTGGGCGCCCTGATCGCGCTGCTCAGCAGCAGCGATCCGGCCATTGCCGAGGCCGCGGCCGAGGGCCTCAGCCGCACCCTGCTCGTCTACGACGCCTACCACGACGTGCTGGAGCTGGCGCAGACCAACCCCTACGCCCAGCGGGTGATCGACAGCTGGGCCGCCGCCGCGTGGTTCACCGCCAAGCCCGAGCTGCCCGCCGAGATCACCGTGACGGTGTTCAAGGTGGAGGGTGAGACCAACACCGACGACCTCTCCCCCGCCACCCACGCCACCACCCGTCCCGACATCCCCCTGCACGCCACGGCGATGCTGGAAACGCGGATGCCCGGCGGCCTGGAGCTGATCGCCGAGCTCAAGACCAAGGGCCATCCTGTGGCCTACGTGGGCGATGTGGTGGGCACCGGCAGCTCCCGCAAATCCGCCATCAACTCGGTGCTGTGGCACACCGGCACCGACATCCCCCACGTGCCCAACAAGCGGGGCGGCGGTGTGGTGCTCGGCGGCAAGATCGCACCGATCTTCTTCAACACCGCCGAAGACTCCGGCGCCCTGCCGATCGAGTGCGACGTCACCGCCCTCAACAGCGGCGATGTGATCACCATCCGCCCCTACGCCGGCACGATCGAGCGGGCCGCCGGGGAGCCGAGCGCCGGGGAGATCGTGGCCCGCTTCGAGCTCAAGCCCAGCACGATCACCGATGAGGTGCGCGCCGGCGGCCGCATTCCTCTCCTGATCGGCCGCTCCCTCACCGACAAGGTGCGCGCCCAGCTGGGGCTGCCCCCCTCCGAGCTGTTCATCCGCCCCAGCGCTCCCGCCGACACCGGCAAGGGCTTCACCCTGGCCCAGAAGATGGTGGGCAAGGCCTGCGGCCTGGCGGGCGTGCGCCCCGGCACCAGCTGCGAGCCGCTGATGACCACCGTCGGCTCCCAGGACACCACCGGGCCCATGACCCGCGATGAGATGAAGGAGCTGGCCTGCCTGGGCTTCAGCGCCGATCTGGTGATGCAGAGCTTCTGCCACACCGCCGCCTATCCCAAGCCGGTGGACCTGAAGACCCACGCCGAGCTGCCCGACTTCATGGCCTCCCGCGGCGGCGTGGCCCTGCGCCCGGGCGACGGCATCATCCACAGCTGGCTCAACCGCATGCTCCTGCCCGACACCGTGGGCACCGGCGGCGACAGCCACACCCGCTTCCCGCTCGGCATCTCCTTCCCGGCCGGTTCGGGCCTGGTGGCCTTCGCCGCCGCCATCGGCGCCATGCCACTGGACATGCCCGAATCGGTGCTGGTGAAGTTCAGCGGTTCGCTGCAGCCGGGCGTGACCCTGCGCGATGTGGTGAACGCCATCCCCTATGTGGCGATTCAGCAGGGGCTGCTGACGGTGGCCAAGGAGGGCAAGCAGAACGTGTTCAACGGCCGGATCATGGAAATCGAGGGTCTGCCCGATCTCAAGCTCGAGCAGGCCTTTGAGCTCACCGATGCCACCGCCGAACGCTCCTGCGCCGGCAGCACCATCAAGCTCTCGGTGGACACGGTGAGCGAATACCTGCGCAGCAACGTGGCCCTGCTCAAGAACATGATTGCCCGGGGCTACGGCGATGCCCGCACCCTTGCCCGCCGCATCCAGGCGATGGAGGCCTGGCTGGCCAACCCGGTGCTGCTGGAGGCCGATGCCGATGCCGAGTACGCCGCCGTGATCGAGATCGATCTCGATGCGATCACCGAGCCGATCCTGGCCTGCCCCAACGACCCCGACAACGTCAGGACGCTGAGCGAGGTGGCGGGCAACCGCATCGATGAGGTGTTCATCGGCTCCTGCATGACCAACATCGGCCACTACCGCGCCGCCGCCACGGTGCTGGAGGGCCAGGGGGCAAACAGTGCCCGCCTGTGGGTGTGTCCGCCCACCCGCATGGATGAGGAGATGCTCAAGCAGGAGGGCTACTACGCCATCTTCGAGAAGGCGGGATCCCGCATGGAGATGCCCGGCTGCTCCCTGTGCATGGGCAACCAGGCCCGCGTGGACGACAACACCACCGTGTTCTCCACCAGCACCCGCAACTTCAACAACCGCCTCGGCAACGGCGCCCAGGTGTACCTGGGCAGCGCCGAACTGGCGGCGGTGTGCGCCCAGCTGGGCCGGATCCCCACCAAGGACCAGTACCTGGCCATCGCCGCCGCCAAGATCGATCCCCGCGGCGCCGAGCTCTACCGCTACCTCAACTTCGACCAGATCGAGGGCTTTGGCGACAGCGGCCGGGTGGTGAGCGCCGAAGAGGAGGCCCAGGTACTGGCGGGGGTGTGAGGCCGCCCAGGACAGCCGGAGTTTGGTAGCAATGCCGACAACAACCCGAAGAAACCGCCGGTGGCGACTGGCGCTCTTACGGTTCAGCCGAACCTCCGCTCGGAGCGGCCATGTGCTTCTACCGACTGTTGACCACGGGGATGGCCCTGACGGTGGTCGGGGCCCTCAGCCTCACCGCCTGCTCCAGCCAGAAGGAAGCCGCCCGGCAGGCCACCGAGAAACTGGCGGACACCGCCAAGGCCACCGGTCAGGCGGCCCTTGCCCCTGCTGTCCAGCCCGTGCTCGATCTGCTCAAGCAGGGCGAGAGTGAGGTCAAGGCCGGCAACCTTGGCGGCGGCGTGGCCACGCTGGGCGGCTTCAAGGGGCTCTGGGAGAAGGCCGCGCCCGTGATCCAGCCCCTGGCCGGCGACAAGTGGGCCACGATCAACACCGCTGCCAACACGGTGCTCAGCACGTTCGACAAGGGGGCCAGCCCCGATGCAGCGGCCGCCAGTTCGGCCATCAGCGGCCTGGCGGGCCCCTTGTCCGCACTGATTGGCAAGTAGGCGCCCGGGCAGCGGAAGCCCAGCGCGCCGATGTGGATGTGGCCCGCCGATTCCCGACTAGCCCGACCCGCCCCACGCTGCCAGCCGCAGCTGGGGCGGGCCCTCACCCCGATGAGGCAGCGGCCGATGGGGATCGCCGATCCGACTCCCGTTCAGATCCACCCCTGGGGAAGCCAGTTCCCCTGAATCACGTAGTCGGCCTGGGTCAGCCCATCGGCGGATGTGGGGTAATTGGCAAAACCAACGACGGCATTGCCAAAGAGGGAATTGCCCGTGGACAGAATGCTTTCCACCCCGGTGGCACTCTCTTTGACCTGGAGCGGCAGCCACCGAGCTTCGGCATCGAAGCCTCCGGATCGGTCACGCTCCACCCGCACCACTGAGGCAATGGCGAGCTCCTCCTGGGGGTTGAGCGCCACAGAAGTGGCCGGCAACCAATAGTCGCCAGAGTCATCGCGGTAGATCCCCTCAAAATGGGTGATGAGATCGGTGGCGTTGCGGTTTTGATAGTTGAATTCGGTGTAATGGGCAAACTGGCCCGTGATGCTGTCGTAATCCACCAGATAACCGGCACCGGCATCAACACCCCGGCCACCATCTAAAACAGTGCCAGAACCGCCGGCAATAGTGTATTTCCCGTCACCATTATACCAAATCGCATAGGCCGTATGGGTGATGAGATCACTATCATCCGTGTCATCCGTGGCAAACTGGATCGGCGTCTGCGAGCCGTCGGCCAGACTCACGATGAAGGGTGTCGACTTCAGGCTGAAGTAGCCAGTGCGGCCGTCTGATGCAGCCAGATCCGTATTGCCAACGGCCAATCCCCCATCCACAGAATGGACAAATGTGTAGGTGCCGGCCAGGCCCTCGTCCGTGACGCCCTGCACCGAGCGATAACCCGCCGTGGTTGAGCCGTCCACGGAACCAGCATACGTAAAGCCCACAATGCTGGGATTGTCAGGGCTGGGCGCAGCACCACCCAGATCACGGGTATAGGCACCCACATAGTTCACGAAACCGGCGCCGAGATTGTCAGGGCCGTACACACTGGTTCCCGCCGCCCCAAACGTGTCCGGCACGGCGATGGGATACCACGTCCCCGAGCCACTGCTCCCATTAAAGGCAGGGTTGGCCACCGGATCCAATGGCCCCACATAGGCAAAGCCCTGGGGATTGGGCCCGGGCGAATCGTTGGCACCGACGAGCAGAAACGTGCCAGGCTGATCTCCCCCCTTGATGCCCTGCAGATAGGTGATTGACGAATCATCAGGAAAGGCATTGTAGTCAAAAGGCGAGATTGTACTGGTCTTGCCTGGCTTTTTGGAGGATTCCGCGCTTCCTTCAACTAAGAGGCGCACCAGAGCATCAATCAGCTCTTGCAGCGTGAGTCGGGAGGAGAACTGAAGCATGGTGGAGACATCACTCCAGCCATTCTGCCGGCAGGGGCACAACGGGGTGAGAGGGTGGGGTGAGTTCGTTGTTCAACCGTCCCCCTGAACCAGGAAACCCTGCTGTTCGAGCCCGCCCAGCCCGAGGCCGGAGCCCTGCGGGCCGTGCTGGCGTTTCCCAGCACCTATTCGGTGGGCATCACCAGCCTCGGCTACCAGGTGGTGTGGGCCACGCTCGCCCAGCGCTCCGATGTGGATGTGCGCCGCCTGTTCACCGACCAGGGCGATCCGCCCCACGGCGGCAGCCGCGGCCGCGGACCCGCCCTCGATCTGTTCGGCCTGTCGCTGAGCTGGGAACTGGATGGACCGGTGCTGCTGGAGTTGCTGGAGCGGCAGCGCATCCCGATCTGGGCCAGCGAGCGGGGCGACGGCGATCCGATCGTGTTCGGTGGCGGCCCGGTGCTCACCGCCAACCCCGAACCGCTGGCACCGTTTTTTGACGTGGTGCTGCTCGGCGACGGCGAGCTGCTGCTGCCCACCTTCGTCGAGGCTCTGCAGGAGCACCGCGGCGCGCCCCGGTCCGAGCGGCTGCGGCGGCTGGCCCAGGTGCCGGGGGTGTATGTGCCCAGCCTCTACGCCCCCCGCTACGGCGCCGAGGGGGAGCTACTGGGCATTGACCCCACCGAAGCAGGCATTCCGGCCACCGTGGCCAAGCAGACTTGGCGCGGCAACACCCTCAGCCATTCCACCGTGATCACGCCGGAGGCCGCCTGGCCCTCGATCCACATGGTGGAGGTGGTGCGCAGCTGCCCGGAGCTGTGCCGCTTCTGCCTGGCGAGCTACCTCACCCTGCCCTTCCGCACCCCCAGCCTCGATGACGGCCTGATCCCCGCGGTGGAGAAGGGCCTGACCGCCACCCAGCGCCTGGGCCTGCTCGGCGCTTCGGTGACCCAGCACCCCCAGTTCGCCGACCTGCTCACCTGGCTCGACGAGGACCGCTTCGACGGTATCCGCGTGAGCGTGAGCTCGGTGCGGGCCGCCACGGTGACACCGCAGCTGGGGCGGATCCTGGCGAAGCGGGGCAGCAAGTCGCTCACGATCGCGATCGAGAGCGGCAGCGAGCGGATGCGCTCGGTGGTGAACAAGAAGCTCAGCCGCGAGGAGATCTTCGCCGCCGCCCGCTACGCCAAGGAAGGCGGTCTCACGGGCCTCAAGCTCTACGGGATGGTGGGCCTGCCCACGGAGGAGGAGACCGACGTGGAGGACACCGCCGCGCTGCTGCTGGAGCTGAAGAAGGCCACGCCGGGGCTACGCCTCTCCCTGGGGGTGAGCAGCTTCGTGCCCAAGGCCCACACCCCCTTCCAGTGGGAGGGCGTACGCCCCGAGGCCGAGCAGCGCCTCAAGCTGCTGGCCAAGCGCCTCAAGCCCAAGGGCATCGAGCTGCGCCCCGAGAGCTACGGCTGGAGCGTGATCCAGGCCCTGCTCTCCCGCAGCGATCGCCGCCTGGCCCCGGTGATCGCCGCCGCCCGCGGCAGCCACGAGAGCCTGGGGGGCTGGAAGAAGGCCTACCGCGCGGTGCTCGCCGGCGACTGTCCGACCGGCCCCTCTGCCCCCGGCTACCCGCTGCCGCCCCCGCCCGCCTGGGAGGCCGTGATCCACCAGCGCTGGGACGCCGATGCGGTGCTCCCCTGGGAGCATCTGGAGGGGCCCCTCCCCAAGGGCACCTTGGGCAAACACCGGTCCGAGGCCCTGGCCACCGGACCAGATCAGTAGCACCGCAACCCCGCCAGCAGGATCCAACCGGCAATATTGATGCGGCTGTCGTACATCGGGATGTCGGTGGCATGCAGGGCTACCAGCACCAGGGCCGCCGCCCACCAGGCCCGCTCGAACACCGGTGCCCTGGCGATCCCGAGCCGGGCCGCGCGGATCAGCAGCCACAGCACCAGGCCCACCACGATCGCGGCCACCGGCAGGCCATGGCTCACGGCCAGATCGATCACCACGTTGTGGGGATGGCCGTGCCACTGGCCCGTGCGCAGCGGGTAGATCACGCTGAAGGCCGCCGCCCCCCAGCCCAGCCAGGGCCTCTCGGCGATCAACCCAAGGGCCACGCCCCACTGGCTGAGACGCGTGCTGGCCAGGTTGCGCTCGCCGGCGAACTTCATGTCGTTGAGGCGGGACCAGATCGCCTCGGGCACCAGGGCACGGGCGGGGGCCTGGAACAACGCCGGTACCCCCGGCAGGCTGGCCAGGGCCACCGGCACGAGCACCAGCGCCAGCAGCGGCAGCAGCCAGGGCCAGCTGATGGGCCCGGCCACGATCGGGGCCGCCAGCACCAGGGCCCCCCAGGCGTTGCGGGAATCGGTGAGATAGAGGGCCGCCACCTGGGCCACAGCCAGGCCGAGCGCCAGCAGCAGCGGAGCCGCGCCGCCGGCGCGATCGGCGAGCGGGGCCCCGCCCACCAGCCCCTGACGCCAGCGGCGGGCCCGCTCCAGCAGGGCCGCCAGCACCAGGGGCCAGCTCAGCGCCAGCCAGGCCGCCGTGATGTTGGCGTAGTCGAACAGGCCCGAAAGCCGACCCTCGGGATTGCCGCCGGGCTTGATCCACCAGACGATCAGGCCCCCCAGGATCTGCCAGGGCCCGCTCCAGCCCCACCACAGCTGGCCCAGACCGGTGACGATCACCGGCACGGTGCCGGCCACCAGGGCCAGGGCCACCCGCCGCCGCGCCGCCGGGGTGAGCAGATAGGGCTGGAAGCCCCAGAAGGCCCAGAAGAAGGGCAGCCAGTTGCCCAGTCCCACCCAGGCCAGGGGGCCGCTGCTGGCCCCCAGACAGCCCAGCAGCATCAGGGCGGCGGCAATGGCCAGCGCCCCATTGGCGCGATCACGCCACCAGGGCTGCCGCTGGCGACTGCCCAGCACAAGGGCGACAAACAGCAGCACGCCGGCAACCAGGGCACTGGAGGCCAGGGCGAGGACACCGAGCTGGAAGCAGCGCCAGGCCAGCGGGTTGGCCGGCTCGGGACGCGCGCTGTCGAGCAGGCTCAGCAGCCGCGCCGGCAGGGCCTGGCGCTGCGCCCCGATCGGACCCTCCGGCAGGGCTGAGCTCATTCGAACACCGCCGTACGGCCCCGGTAGACGATCACCTGCCGCTTGATGTGGAGGCGCACGGCCCGGGCCAGGGCCAGCCGCTCGGTGTCGCGGCCCTTGCGGATCAGGTCCTCCACCTCATCGCGATGGCTCACCGCCAGGGTGGACTGGGCAATGATCGGCCCCCCATCCAGCTCCTCGGTCACGTAGTGGCCGGTGGCGCCGATCAGCTTCACGCCCCGCTCCCAGGCCCGGTGGTAGGGCTGGGCCCCCTTGAAGGCGGGCAGGAAGGAGTGGTGGATGTTGATCACCTGGTGGAACGCATCCGGGGGATCGAAGGCCGCCAGGAAACCGGGGGTGAGCACCTGCATGTACTTGGCCAGGACCACCAGCTCGATGCCGTGCTCGGCCAGCAGCTGCAGGTGGCGGGCCTCGGCCTCCTGGCGGTTGGCGGCGCTGATCGGCACGTGCTCGAAGCGGGCGCCGAACTCCTCGGCGATGGGCCCCAGGTCCGGGTGGTTGGAGATCACCAGCGGCACCTGCATCGGCAGCTCACCGGTGCGGGTGCGCCAGAGCAGATCGAGCAGGCAGTGGTCCTGCTTGCTCACGAAGATCGCCACCGGCGGGCGCACATCGGAGAAGTGCACCTGGTAGCTGCCGGCCAGGCGCTCGGCCAGGGCCGCCGCGGAGGGATCGATCGCCTCGCGGGGCAGCCCGAAGCCCTCCAGCTGCCACTCGATGCGGCTGAGGAACAGGCCGGCGCCCTGGTCGCTGTGGTGGTCGGCGTGGACGATGTTGCCGCCGTTGGCCGCCACCCAGCCGGCGAGCTCCCGCACCAGCCCGGGCTGATCCGGGCAGATCATCTGCAGGATGGCGGTGGGGCCGGTCATGGCCGCTGGCAGGGGACGTGCAGGCATTGTGCCGGCAGGGGATTCAGGGCATGTGCAGGCGCAGCACGTCGGGGGTGGCGCGGCGCACCCTGGCCCGGATCGTCGTGAGGCCGAGGCGCCCATGGGCGGCCCAGCGGTGGCAGCCGTTGAAGCCCCAGTAGCGGCCATCGAGCTCCAGCACGTCGATGGGCTCCTGCTGGCCCTCGGCGGCGATCGCCTCCATCAGCCAGGCCACCTTGGCCTCATCGAGCTGGCGCTGCAGGGGCCGGGTGATGGCGGCGAGGGGGGAGAACCAGCTCACGCATGGGGCCAACGCGTAGTGGCTCCGTTTTAGCGTGTGACCTGCGGCCGTGTCGTGGCGCTGCGCGGGTGCTGCCGGCGGCGGCGGCGGGGGCCGCGATGGGACCGGACGGGGCGTTACGGGGCCACGGACCGTCTGGACTCCCAGGGGCCTGCCTGGGGTTGCCGTGCGCGACTGGCGGGTCTCCAGGGCAGTCGCCGCCGGTAAAGTCGCCGGACAAGCAAAGCCCTCCATGGCCGTCCAGCGCGTGTCCGCGTTCCTCCAGACCCTCCGCTCCTCGCTGCGCAGCCTGGCCCTGCTGGCGATGGCCCTGGTGCTGAGCGTGGGCCTGGTGGCCTGCAGCGGCGCCCAGGCCAAGCCCCCCACCATCAGCCCAGCCGATCTCGAGATCATCAGCCGCCAGGCCGAGGGCTTCCTGGCCGCCAAGGATCGCCTGCCCGAGCTGGCCAGCCTGGTGAACGACCGCGACTGGGTCTTCACCCGCAACCTGATCCACGGTCCGATGCACGAAGTGGGCCGCGAGATGCTCTACATCAACCAGCGCCTGCTGCCCAGTGAGCGGGCCGAGGCCAACCAGCGCGCCGACAAGCTCAAGGCCGCCCTCGCCGACCTGGATGAAGCCGCCCGCCAACAGGACGGCGAGAAGCTGCGCAAGGCCTACATCCGCGTGGCCAGCGGCTTCGGCTCCTACGCCGAGGTGATCCCCGCCGCCGCCCTGAGCTGAACCGGTCCCAAGCCCAGGCCCAGCATCCACAGCCGGTCGTGGTGATCGGCGCGGGGGTGGTGGGCCTGTCCATCGCCTGGCTGCTGCAGCACCAAGGCCATCGGGTGACCCTGGTGGATCCGACCGGCACCGGGCCCCAGCCGCCGCAGGCCGGTAGCAGCGCGGCCCTGGGGCTGCTCATGGCCCGGATCTACCGCCGCTCCAGCGGCCGGGGCTGGCGGCTGCGGCAGCGCTCCCTTGAGCTCTGGACCAGCTGGAGGCAGCAGCTGGGGGCGGCAGGCCACCCGCTGCCCTGGCGCCCAGGCCTGCTGCAGCTGGCCGCCGATGCCGACGCGTTCGCCGCCCAGACGCGGCTGGCGGCGGAGCGGGCCCGCCGGGGCCTCACCCTGCAGCCGCTGGCCGCGGAGACCCTGGCCGCCCTCTCTCCCTGCCTGCCCAGCGGCGCCGTGGGCGGCCTGTTCTCCCCGGACGATGGCCAGCTGGATCCCCTCCCCGCCATGGCCGCCCTGCGTGCCGACGCGATCGAGCGGGGCCTGGAGCTGGTGGCAAACGGGGCCGGTGCGATCGAGCGCCAGGCGGGTGCGGATCGCTGGCGCCTCGCCCTGGCCGGAGGCGGATGGCTGCAGACCCCCTGGCTGGTGCTGAGTGCCGGCCTGGGCTGCCCGGCTCTGCTCGACCCCCTGGGCCACCACCGCCCCCACGTGCCCGTACTGGGGCAGGCCCTGGAGCTGCAGCTGCCGGCGGGGACGCCGGACCCCTGTCAGTGGCCGGGGTCGGTCAGCTGGGGGGGCGTGAACCTGGTGCCCCGCCCCGGCGGCCGCCTCTGGCTGGGGGCCACCCTGGAGCCGCCGGCGGGCGAACCGCCGCTGGCCCAGGCCAGTGCGGCGGAACTGGCCAGCCTGCGGGATCTGGGCGGCAGCGCCCCCGACTGGCTGCGCCAGGCCACGGTGCTGCGCCATTGGCAGGGCCTGCGGGCCCGGCCCCACGGGGCACCCGCACCGCTGCTGGAGGAGCTGGAGCCTGGCCTGCTGCTGGCCTCGGGCCACTACCGCAATGGCGTGCTGCTGGCCCCGGCCACGGCGGAGTGGGTGGCGGAGCGGATCGCGGCGGGCAGTGGCCTGAGCGGGATTTCAGGCTCGCCGTAACCTGCTGGGGCGGCGCCGGCACGGCGTTCCACGGCGCCGCCCGACCCAGCGTCTTCCCCCGATGGTTCTCAATCGCCCGTGCTTCAGCAGTCCGCGCCGCGTCCCCGTGGGGGCCGCCCTGGGCCTGCTGGGCAGCCTCGCCCTCACGGCCTGTGGCGGCGGCAGCCCGGGTGGGGCACCCAGCGGCGGGGCCACACTCCAGGGCGCCGGGGCCACCTTCCCCGCCTCGATCTACCAGCGCTGGTTCGCTGACCTCGCGGCCAAGGGAGAGGCCCGGGTCAACTACCAATCGGTGGGCTCCGGCGCCGGCGTGCGCCAGTTCAGCGCCGGCACCGTGGACTTCGCCGCCAGCGACAAACCCCTGGATGCCGCGGAGGCCGCCGCCGTGAAGCGCGGCGTGGTGCAGATCCCGCTCACCGCCGGCGCCATCGCCGTGGCCTACAACCACCCGGGCTGCAGCCTCAAGCTCACCCAGGCCCAGCTGGTGGGGATCTTCGAGGGCAAGATCACCAACTACAAGGAGCTGGGCTGCGCCGATCAGGCCATCAAGGTGGTCTACCGCTCCGATGGCTCCGGCACCACCTACAACTTCACCAACTCCCTCTCGGCCTTCAGCCCCAGCTGGAAGGCGGGCCCCGGCGCCGCCAAATCCGTGCAGTGGCCCATGGGCATCGGCGCCAAGGGCAACGAGGGCGTGGCCGCCAGCCTGCAGCAGGTGAAGGGCGGCCTCGGCTACGTGGAGGCGGCCTTCGTGCGCCCGCCCCTGCAGGCGGCGGCGGTGCAGAACGCCGCCGGCAGCTTCAGCAAGCCCGACACCGCCGAAGCCGCCAAGGCCCTCGCCAGCATCGCCCTGGGCCCCGACCTCACCGGCAGCGATCCCAACCCCAAGGCGGGCTACCCGATCGTGACCTTCACCTGGGTGCTGCTCTACAAGGGCGGCAACGGCGCCAAACTGCCCGCCCTGCAGAAGACCTTCGGCTACGCCCTCTCCGATGCCGCCCAGGCCGGCGCCCCCGCCCTCGGCTACGTGAGCCTGCCGGCGCCGGTGCTGGAGAAGGCCCGCGCCGCCCTGGCCACGGTCGCCCCGTAGGCCCCCGCGGCGGAGCCGGCGGCAGGGCGAGGTCTTGGCCACGCCACCGGCCCATGAAAAAGCCCCCCGGATGGGGGGCTTTCTGCTGATCGGACCTGATGGGATCAGGCCGCGTCAGCTCACTTCGACTCGGTGAACTCGGCGTCGATCACGTCGTCGCCGGCGGCACCGGCACCGGCACCATCGCCACCCGGGGAGGCGGCGCCCTCGGCACCGGCCTGCTGGTACACGGCGGCACCGGCGGCATAGAGGGCCTGCTGGAGCTGCTCCAGGGTGCCCTTCATGGTGTCGTAGTCCTCCTTCTCGATCGCCTCCTTGAGGGTCTTGGCGAAGCCCTCCACCTTGGCCTTGTCCTCGGCGCCCACCTTGTCGCCCAGCTCGGAGAGCTGCTTCTCCGACTGGTAGACGAGGGTCTCGGCCTGGTTCTTGAGGTCGATGCGCTCGCGCTTCTCCTTGTCGGCGCTGGCGTTGGATTCAGCGTCCTTCACCATCTTCTCCACCTCGTTGTCGCTGAGGGTGGAAGCACCGGTGATCGAGATGCTCTGCTCCTTGCCGCTGCCCTTGTCCTTGGCGGTCACGCTGAGGATGCCGTTGGCGTCGATGTCGAAGGTCACTTCGATCTGGGGCACGCCACGGGGAGCGGGGGGGATGCCGTCGAGGCGGAAGGTGCCGAGCGACTTGTTGTCGCTGGCCATCTCGCGCTCGCCCTGCAGCACGTGAATCTCCACGTTGGTCTGACCATCCACCGCCGTGGAGTAGGTCTCCGACTTCTTGGTGGGGATGGTGGTGTTGCGGGGGATCATCTTGGTCATCACGCCGCCGAGGGTCTCCACGCCGAGGGACAGCGGGCTGACGTCCAGCAACAGGATGTCCTTCACCTCACCGGCGAGCACACCGCCCTGGATGGCGGCACCCACGGCCACCACCTCGTCGGGGTTGACTGTCTGGTTGGGGTCCTTGCCGGTGACGCGCTTCACCAGCTCCAGCACCGCGGGGATGCGGGTGGAACCGCCCACCATCACCACCTCATCGAGCTCGGAGGAGGAGAGCTTGGCGTCCTTGAGGGCCTGCTCCACCGGCACGCGGCAGCGGTCGATCAGCTTGGAGGCGAGCTCCTCGAACTTGGCGCGGGTGAGGGTGAGATCGAGGTGCTTGGGGCCCTCGGGCGTAGCCGTGATGAACGGCAGGTTGATCTCGCTCTGGGTGGCGCTGGAGAGCTCGATCTTGGCCTTCTCGGCGGCCTCGGTGAGGCGCTGCAGGGCCTGCTTGTCCTGGCGCAGGTCGATGCCCTCGTTGGCCTTGAAGCTGTCGGCCAGGTAGTCGACAATCACCTTGTCGAAGTCGTCGCCGCCCAGGTGGGTGTCACCGGAGGTGGAGAGCACCTCGAACACACCGTCGCCCACTTCGAGCACGGACACGTCGAAGGTGCCGCCACCCAGGTCGAACACCAGGATGCGCTCGTTGCTCTTCTTGTCGAGGCCGTAGGCCAGAGCCGCCGCCGTGGGCTCGTTGATGATGCGCAGCACCTCGAGGCCGGCGATCTTGCCGGCATCCTTGGTGGCCTGGCGCTGGGAGTCGTTGAAGTAGGCGGGCACGGTGATCACCGCCTGGGTGACCGTTTCACCGAGGTACTTGCCGGCGTCTTCGGCCAGCTTGCGCAGCACCTGGGCGCTCACCTCCTCCGGGGCGAACTGCTTGTTCAGCACCGGGCACTTCACCTTCACGTTGGAGCCGGCCTTCTCCACGCCGTAGCTCACTTCCTTCGACTCTTCGTTGACTTCGTCAACGCGACGGCCGATGAAGCGCTTCACCGAATAGAAGGTGTTCTCGGGGTTCATGACCGCCTGACGCTTGGCGATCTGACCGACGAGCTGGTCCTGGTTCTTGGTGTAGGCCACCACTGAGGGCGTGGTGCGGAAGCCCTCGGCGTTGGCGATCACGGTGGGCTTACCGCCCTCCATGACCGCGACGCAACTGTTGGTGGTGCCAAGGTCAATTCCGACAACCTTGCCCATGGATAACCGCCTCCCGCAGGGGATTTCAGACTGAAGGCATCCTCAACAGCAGGCCCCTGCTGGGGCTAGGTGTGGTTGCCGAACCGGGGCCGTACGGT
Organism: Synechococcus sp. GreenBA-s; assembly: GCF_024345855.1. Taxonomy (GTDB): domain Bacteria; phylum Cyanobacteriota; class Cyanobacteriia; order PCC-6307; family Cyanobiaceae; genus Vulcanococcus. The sequence continues at coordinate 56,744 of NZ_JAGQBX010000004.1, forward strand.
GCGGCCCCGACCCCGTCCGGCCCGCGCCGGCGCGTGCGCCCCGATGCCGCCTGCCACCCCTCCCGCCGCCGCGATCGGCCCCCTCGCGATCGATGGCCACACCGCCCTGGTGGGGGTGCTCGGCGATCCGGTGCGGCACTCGCTCTCGCCGGCCATGCACAACGCGGCCCTGCGGGAGCTGGGTCTGAACTGGGTGTATCTCGCCCTGCCGGCGCCTGCCGCCCAGCTGGAGACCGTGGTGCGGGGCCTGGAGGCGATGGGCTGCCGCGGCCTGAACGTCACCATCCCCCACAAGCAGGCGGTGGCAGGCCTGGCCAGCGAGCTGAGCCCCCTGGCCCAGCGGCTGGGGGCCGTGAACACCCTGGTGCCGCGCTCGGACGGCGGCTGGCTGGGCACCAACACCGATGTGGAGGGCTTCCTGGCGCCGCTGCGGCAGGGCGGCCGGAGCTGGCGGGGCCTGCGGGCCCTGGTGCTGGGCAGCGGCGGCAGCGCCCGGGCCGTGGTGGCGGGCCTGGTGGAGCTGGGGCTGGGCTCGATCCAGCTGGCGGGCCGGCGCGCCGCGGGCCGTGAAGCCTTCCTGGCGGACTGCCACGGCTGGGCGCCGCAGCTGCAGGGTCTGGCCTGGGGCGAGCCCGGGGGCCTGGCCGCCGCGCTGGCCGCCGCCGATCTGGTGGTGAACACCACCCCCGTGGGCATGGCCAGCGCCACCGATCCCTCCGCCGCCCAGCGCTCACCGCTCACCGCGGCCGAGCTTGAGGCCCTCCGGCCCGGCGCCAGCGTGTACGACCTGATCTACACCCCCCGACCCACGGCCCTGCTGCAGGCGGCCGCGGCCCGGGGCTGCGCCACCCACGACGGCCTGGAGATGCTGGTGCAGCAGGGGGCCGCCGCCCTGCGGCTGTGGAGCGGCCAGGAGGCGATTCCCGTGGCAGCGATGCGCGCCGCCGCCCTGGCCCGGCTGGAAGGCCGCTGAGCGGGACGACCGCTGGGCCGCAGACCCGGCGGGAAGACCCGGGCGGACGTGCACAAGGACCCCGGCCCGTGGCGGGCGCCCTAGCCTCCGACCAGCAGCGGGCTTGCCCCTCCCATGGCCGACATCCCCCTCTGGCAGCGTCTGCTGGCCGTGCTGGCCTACCTGCTGCCCTGGAGCGACGGGCTGCCCTTCGGCCGCTCCCTGTTCGGGCTGTTCCCGGCGCTGCAGTGGCTCAGCCTGCCCGCCCTGCCGGTGGTGATGCTGCAGCAGATGGTGCCCTTCGGCGGCTTCCTGCTGTTCCTGGCCCTCTATCTGGCGGTGGTGCGCAACCAGAAGGTGCCCTACTACCTGCGCTTCAACGTGCTGCAGGCGATCCTGCTGGACATCGTGCTGGTGGTGATCTCCCTGGCCTTCAGCATCCTGCTCAGCCCCCTGGGCGGCGGCTTCGCCGCCCGCACCCTCAGCAACACGGTGTTCCTGGGGGTGCTGGTGCTCGTGGCCTATGCCGTGGTGCAGTGCGTGCAGGGCAAGGAGGCGGACATCCCCAGCGTGTCCGACGCGGTGCGGATGCAGCTCTACTGAGGGGCTCCCCCCTGCGAGATAAGGTGGTGGATCCGTCGCTGGTGGGGCAAGCCCCAGGGCCACGCCGCCAGCCACCGTCCCCTTCGGCGCCCACGTCGGATCGCGCAAGCCATGTCGCAGCCCTACTACGAAACGATGTACATCCTTCGTCCGGACATCCCGGAGGAAGAGGTGGAAACCCATGTGACCAAGTACCGCGACCTCGTGACCGAGGCCGGTGCCGAGGTGCTGGACTGCCAGATGCGCGGCAAGCGCCGCCTGGCCTACCCCATCGCCAAGCACAAGGAAGGCATCTACGTGCAGCTGACCCACAACGGTGACGGTCAGCAGGTGGCCAGCCTGGAGCGCGCCATGCGCCTCAGCGAGGACGTGATCCGCTACCTCACCGTCAAGCAGGACGGCCCCCTGCCCGCTCCCCGCAGCGGCCCCGTGCCCACCGCCACCAGCGACGCCGCGGCCCTGCAGACCACCGAGGCCTGAGGCCCCGCCATCACCGGCCAGACCGGTGATCCCTTCAACTCTGGCCCCTGCGATGGCTCGTGCCGTGGCGGGGGTCTTTCGCTGTGGCGGGACACCCAGCGACTGCCACACCGGCCCGGGCAGGTGCAGCCCGGGGGGCCGACACGGCGGAATCGGTCTAGGCTGAGTCCCACCCGGTGACGCATCGCCCGCCCAGGCCCCCAAACGGATGGTCGATCCGCCAGCATCGCCATCCGAGCCAAGCCCGAAGGTCCTCCCGATCAGGCCCTGCAGACACCCTTGAGCAGCGACAGTCCCACTCCTGGAGAGCCCGCCGGCCGCACGACCAGCGACACCCCCGCCGCCGGCGAGGCCACTCCTGGTCGCGTGGTCGGTGGGCTGGAGCGGGCCGCCCTGGAGGCTGCGCGCCTTGAGTTGGAGGCCAGCCAGCGCCAGATCGCCGAGCTGGAGGAGCTGCTCAACGACCTGCCGACGATCTTCGAGCGCAAGTTCGGCGAGCGGATCGAACCGCTGATTGAGCGCCAGCGCCTGCTGCTCGATGAAAACCACGCCCTACACGACCGGCTGAGCCGTCTGCTGCCCCAGGCGGGCGAAACCGGGGGCAGCCCGGCGGCCGTCGAGCCGCCGGAACCCACCGCCGCCGAGACGGACCCAGGCCCGGAACCCCTGGCCCAGACCCAGGCGCCGGAGGACCAGGGCCCCGGCCAGCCGAGCCTGCCGTCACTGCCCCAGCTGCGGCGCGGCCGCCCCACCACCAGCCGCCTGATGGGTCAGAACGGCCGGGTGGCCTGAGGATCGGCCGATCCCGCTGATCAGCCGCGCCGGGCGGCGGCCCAGAGGCGGGTGGGCAGGCCCCACACGTAGATGAAGCCCTCGGCGGCGCGGTGGTCGAACTGATCGCCGGCGTCGTAGGTGGCCATGGTGGGCACGTAGAGGCTGTTGGTGGCGCTGCTGCGGCCCACCACAGTGGCGTTGCCCTTGTGCAGCCTGATCCGCACCGTGCCATTCACGGTCTGCTGGGTGCGCTCGATGAAGCCGTCGAGGGCCTCCTTGAGCGGGCCGTACCAGAGGCCCTGATACACCAGGTCGGCCCACTGCTGCTCCAGCTGGCGCTTGGTGCGCAGCACGTCCGCCGCCAGGGTGAGGCTCTCGAGCTCCTGGTGGGCCTTGATCAGCAGCAGCAGCCCCGGGGTTTCGTAGATCTCGCGGCTCTTGATGCCCACCACCCGGTTCTCGATCATGTCGAGCCGGCCGAAGCCGTGGCCGCCGGCCAGGCCATTGGCCTGCCGGATCAGGCTCACCGGATCGAGGCGCACGCCGTCGATGCTCACCGGGTTGCCGTTCTCGAAGCCGATCTCCACCACCTGGGGCTGATCGGGGGCGGCCTCCACACTCACGGTGAGGGCGTAGATCTCCTCGGGCGGCTCCACGTTGGGATCCTCCAGCGGACCGGCCTCGATCGAGCGGCCCAGCAGGTTGAGGTCGATCGAATAGGGCGACTTCTTGCTCACCGGCGACGGGATGCCGCAGCGCTCGCCGTAGGCGATCGTCTCCTCCCGGCTCATGCCCCACTCCCGGGCCGGGGTGAGCACCTTCAGGTCGGGAGCCAGGGCGCCGATGGCCACATCGAAGCGCACCTGGTCGTTGCCCTTGCCCGTGCAGCCATGGGCCACGGCGTCGGCGCCCACCTCGCGGGCGATCTCCACCAGGCGACGGGCGATCAGGGGCCGGGCCAGGGCGGTGGAGAGGGGATAGCGGCCCTCGTAGAGGGCGTTGGCGCGGATCGCCGGGAAGGCGAATTCGGTGATGAAGGGCTCGATCAGGTCGCCCACGATCGACTGGCTGGCGCCGGAATCGAGGGCCTTCTGGCGGATCGGCTCCAGCTCGTCGCCCTGGCCCAGGTCGGCGGCGAAGGTGATCACCTCCTCCACGCCCCACTCGTTCATCAGGTAGGGGATGCAGACGCTGGTGTCCACGCCGCCGGAATACGCCAGCACCGCCTTCTTGGCCCGACCCATCAACGCTCTCCGTGTGCTCAGTCGGACGATTCTCCCCTGCCGGGGTCGCCCAGGGGCGCACCGGCGCCGGTCGGCGGGGGCGCCAGCAGACCCCGCACGAGCGCCAGGGCCATCAGGGCCGGGGGCACCAGCACCAGCACCAGGGCCAGCTCGGGGTTGACCGCCAGGCCATTGGGCCAGAGCAGCCCGGCCCAGCGCAGCAGGGCACTCAGCCCCAGGGCGAAGCCCCAGACCCAGGCGAGCTGCACGAGCTTGGCGGTGATCGCAGGGGTCAAGGGGGGGGTTGGCCACAGGTCCGTTACAATGGCTGATTGGCGGAGATTCCACATCCATGGGCAGTCCCAGCACGAGCCTCAGCCAGAGCCTGAGTCAGCTGGACGGGATCAACCCGTCGCTGACCCGCTACGGCCGCAACGAGCCCGCTCCGGTGCTGCCGCTGCGTGAGGAGCCCGATCTGCTCAGCTGGCTGGAGACCAGCGGCCGCCTGGTGGCCGACGAGGAGACCGCCAGCCCGGATGTGAGCACCGTGGAGGAGGAGGAACTCTCGGCGCTGATGGGCGAGAAGGAGGACTACAACGCCGCCGACGAGCAGACCGAAGAGGACTGGGAAGACTGAGGCCCTGCAGGTCCCCGCACGGCTGGCCGCCCAATCGGTTGCCGGCCTGATCGGCTGATCTAGGGTCCGGCCCGGCACGGGCATCGCGCTCGCCCGCACCGCGCTCACCCGCTTCGCGCGGCCAGGGCGCGGCCCGCTCGCCCTTCGCCCGCCACCGCAGCCGCCCCTTGGCCTCCCCGACCTCGCCCTCCGGGGCCCCCAGCCGCCCCGCCGGGCCGATCACCCGGCTGCTGGCTTCCCTGCCCGGCAACAGTCGCCCTCTGGCCCTGCTGCTGGGCCTTGTGCTGCTGGGGCTGGCCCTCGCCGGCGACTGGCTGGCCCGGGCCCCCCAGCTGAGCCTGCCGCTGCTGGTGGCGGCCCTGGTGAGCGCGGGCCTCGGCGCCTGGGGCGTGCCGCGGCTGCGGGCCCTCAAGCTGGGCCAGGTGATCCGCCAGGAGGGCCCCCAGGCGCACCTGAGCAAGGCGGGCACACCCACGATGGGCGGCCTGCTGGCGGTGCCGGTGGGGGTGATCGTGGGGGGGCTGGTGGCCCCGGGCGATCCGCGGCTGCTGGCGGTGGCCGGCCTCACCCTGGCCGCGATGGCCATCGGCGCCGTCGACGACTGGCAGAGCCTGACCAAACGCCACAACACGGGTCTCAGCCCCCGCGGCAAGCTGCTGCTGCAGGCCCTCGCCGCCGCCGCCTTCCTGGGCTGGGCCTGGCAGGGCCAGTGGCTGGGCGGCGCCGATCCCGGCGACATCGCCCTGCCCCTGGGCTGGGTGCTGCCCCTGGGGCTGCTGATCTGGCCCCTGGGGCTGTTCGTGGTGCTGGCGGAGAGCAACGCCACCAACCTCACCGACGGCCTCGACGGCCTGGCGGCCGGCTGCGGCGCCACGGTGTTCAGCGGCCTGGGCCTGCAGCTGATGCTGCGGGGCAACGAGGGCGACCCCGCCCTGGCGGGGTTCTGCGCGGCCATGGCCGGCACCTGGCTGGGCTTCCTGCTCTGGAACCGCCACCCGGCGCGGATGTTCATGGGCGACACGGGCTCGCTGGCCATGGGCGCCGCCCTGGCGGCGGTGAGCCTGCTGAGCAACAGCCTCTGGCCGCTGCTGGTGATGGGCGGGGTGTTCCTGGCCGAATCGCTGTCGGTGATCGTGCAGGTGTGGGTGTTCAAGGCCACCAAGGGCCCCGATGGCGTGGGCCGGCGGGTGCTGCGCATGGCGCCGCTGCACCACCACTTCGAGCTGGGGGGCGCCAGCGAGCAGCAGGTGGTGGTGGGCTTCTGGGGCGCGAGCTTGCTACTGGTACTGGTGGGTCTGGTGCTGCTGCCCTGACCCGGCGCCCGCCAGCGGGTGCCCCTGTCCTCGCCCCTCTGCCATGGCCTACTTCACCTGGAAGGAAACCGGCCTGACGGCCGACTGCGCCAGCCTCGAGGCGATGGCGGCCCGCCTCGAGGAGGCGGCGGCGCTGATGCGGCGCATGGCCAGCGAGGGCTTCGTGCTGGAGCGCCACAGCGACGGCCAGCACATCACCCATGGCGATGCCGCCCTGTTCGAGGCCTACGGCTTCATCGACGAGGAGTCGCCGGAGCGCCAGCTCGACCTGATCGCGTGAGGGGCCATCAGCCGGGGCGCCGCACGTAGCCCAGCACCCACACCACGATGAAGGCCAGCGAGGAGATCCCCAGGTAGATCAGGGCCCAGCGCTGCAGATCGTCGATGCTCCAGCCGTTGAGCAGGCCGTTGGCGGCATCGCCTGCCGTCGCATAGGCCAGCAGTGCGGGGGTCGGCACGGAGTTCGACGCGGCAGAGTCTGTTGAGTATCTCGCCCCCGCAGCGGCCATGGCCAGCCGACCGTTTCCCCGCACCCTGATGCTGCTGGGCAGCGGCGAACTGGGCAAGGAGGTGGCGATCGCCGCCCAGCGCCTGGGCTGCCGCGTGATCGCCGTGGATCGCTACGCCGGCGCCCCGGCCATGCAGGTGGCCGACACGGCCGAGGTGATCGCCATGACCGACCCCGAGGCCCTCAAGGCCGTGGTGCGGCGCCACCGGCCCGATGTGCTGATCCCGGAGATCGAGGCGCTGGCGGTGGATGCCCTGGCGGAGCTGGAGGCGGAGGGCATCACCGTGATCCCCACCGCCCGCGCCACGGCGGTGACGATGAACCGCGACCGCATCCGCGACCTGGCCGCCGGCGAGCTGGGCCTGCGCACGGCCCGCTTCGCCTACGCCGAGAGCGCCGAACAGCTGGCGGCGGCCGCCGCGCCCCTGGGCTGGCCCGTGGTGGTGAAACCGGTGATGAGCTCCTCGGGCAAGGGCCAGAGCGTGGTGGAGGGCCCCGAGGGGATCACGGCGGCCTGGGAGGCGGCAATGGCCGGCGCCCGCGGCAGCGGCGCGCGCGTGATCGTGGAGGAGTTCCTGCGCTTCGAGCAGGAGATCACCCTGCTCACCGTGAAGCCGTGGCAGGGCCCCACCCTCTTCTGCCCGCCGATCGGCCACCTGCAGGAGCGCGGCGACTACCAGACCAGCTGGCAGCCGGCCCACCTGGACTGGGACCAGCTGGCCGCGGCCCAGTCCATGGCCCGGGCCGTGACCGACAACCTGGGCGGCGCGGGGCTGTTCGGGGTGGAGTTCTTCGTGTGCGCCACCCCGGACGGTGGCAGCGAGGTGGTGTTCTCGGAGCTGTCGCCGCGGCCCCACGACACCGGCCTGGTGACCCTGGCCGGCCAGAACCTGAGCGAGTTCGAGCTGCACCTGCGGGCGGTGCTGGGCCTGCCGATCCCGGAGATCCGCTCCACCGGCCCCGCCGCCAGCCGCGTGATCCTGGCGGAGGACACCCTGGAGAGCGTGGCCTACACGGGCCTGGAGCAGGCCCTCGCCGAAACCGACGTGCAGGTGCTGCTGTTCGGCAAGCCCGAGGCGCGGCCGCAGCGGCGCATGGGCGTGGCCCTGGCCAGCGGCTCCGACCTGGAGGAGGCCCGCGCCAGGGCCGACCGCGCCGCCGGGCAGGTGCGGGTGGTGGCGGGTCCCTGAACCGGCGGACGCCCCTGGCCGCGGCCAATCACGGGCTTTAAGGTGCGGCGATCGCAAGTAGCCATGGCCCAGGCCGCCCCCCGTCGCGACAGTGAGCGCCCCCGCCGAGGCAGGGCCCGGCGGGAGGATGCACGGCGGGTGGATGGACGGCGGGACGACGGACGGCGCCCGGCGGCAGCACGGGCCGAGGCGGAGCCCGCCACGGTGACGCCCCTGGACGGCCGCCGCAAGCGCCGGCAGGATCCCCGCCAGCGCGGCGGCAAGGCGGCCCCCGGACTGCTGCGCCGCGGCCTCTCCAGCCTGCCGGTGTTCGTGGCGGGCCTGGGGCTGGGCTACGGCCTCAGCGGCCCGCTGCCCCATCTGGCCAGCGCCGCCCTGGCCGCCCTGCCCCACCCCGGCAGTTCGCTCACCGACCTGGTGTCACCGGCGGGCATGGGCAACCGCCGCATCGTGGTGCTGGGCAGCGACCAGGTGGCCAGCAACACCGACGTGATGATGACGGTGCAGCTCCAGCAGGGCCGCACCGTGCTCACCCAGGTGCCGCGCGACACCTTCATCGACTCGCCCCGGTATGGGGTGATCAAGGCCAATGCCCTCTACGCCAGCGGCGGGCCGGAGCTGGTGAAGCAGGAGCTGAGCAAGCTGCTGGGGGCACCGGTGGACCGCTACCTGCTGGTGAACCTGCAGGCGGTGCAGCGCCTGGCCGACGCCCTCGGCGGCGTGGAGGTGGACGTGCCCAAGCGCCTCTACTACGTGGACAACAGCCAGGGCCTTTACATCGACCTCTACCCCGGCCGCCAGTTGCTCAAGGGCGAGGAGCTGGAGGGCTTCCTGCGCTTCCGGCACGACGAGCTGGGTGACATCGGCCGCATGGAGCGCCAGAAGCTGGTGCTCGCCGAGGTGTTCCGCAAGCTGGCCAGTCCCGCCACCGTGACCCGCCTGCCCGAGCTGCTGCGCATCGCCGGCAGCGACATCCGCACCGACCTCTCACCGGTGGATCTGGGCACCCTGATGACGGCCATGGCCACCACCAAGCTCTCCTCCAGCCGGCTGCCCGGCACCCCCTACTGGCACGAGGACATCAGCTACTGGATGCCGGACGCCAATCCCGACAGCGCCTACTACCGCAGCCACGAGCAGCCCCTGCCCTAGGAGCCCAGCCTTGCCGCAACGGGGAAACGGGCCCGGTTGGCCTGGTTGACGAGCCGCCCGAGCCCCTCGGCGTCCTCCTGGGGCGAGGCCAGCAGCAGGAAGCGATCCAAGGGAAGCCCCCAGCGCAGCGACAGGTGGCGGATCGCCTCGGCCTTGGAGGCCCGCGGCGGCAGAACGTCCAGGTACCAGTGCTGAACCAGCTGGGCCCGGGCCTCCAGGCGCCGCTGGCGCAGGGTCTGGCGCACGATCGCCAGCGCCCCGGCCGGCGGCGGCCTCAGGAGATAGCTGAGCTTGAAGGGCCCCTGCTGGGCCTCCGCCTGCAGCCGCAGGCGGGCGTCCAGCTCGGCCAGGGCCTCCAGCACCGCCTGGCGGTCCCAGCCCGGGGCAATCTGCCGCTGCCAGAGCAGGTCGAGCTCGGCGCCACGGCCCAGACGGATCTCGGTGCCGGCCTGGGTGATCCACACCTGGGGATCCACGAGCTGCAGATCGGCATAGCGGTGGCGGGCCGCCTGGAAACTGCGGCCGCTGAGCACGCCCAGACCGCTGCGGGGATCGGCGGCCAGGCGGCGGCGCAGCTGGTCGAGGCCGGCGGCTTCGGGGGCCTGGAGGCAGCCATCGAGATCCAGCAGCAGCAGCCGCTCCGGGATGGGATCCAGGCCGCTGGAGGCAGGGCTGGCCACGGGACGGGCGACCCGTGGGGCGGCACCGACGGCGGCCGGCCGGCAGCGGCGGGCGGCATGGCCCAGGTAGCCGCACACGTGGGCATCCCAGCTGAAGCTGCGACTCACCGCCTCCAGGCCGTTGTCGCGCCAGCGGCGCCAGCGCAGCGGATCAGCGGCGGCGGCCTCCAAGGCCACCTGCAGGGCATCCAGGTCGGTCACATCGACGAGCTGGCCGTTGTCACAGCGGGCCAGGATGTCGCGGGGCCCGCCGTCGTCGGTGGCCACCAGGGGCAGGCCGCAGGCGGCCGCCTCCAGCAGGGTGAGGCCGAAGGGCTCGGTGAGGGCGGGGTTCACGAACACCCCGCCCCGGGCGGCGGCCCAGCGGTAGAGGGCGGGGATCTGGGCGCCGCTGTGCTGCTTGGGGTAGGCCACCTGGCCATAGAGATCGAAGCGGTCCACCAGCTCGAACACCTGCTGGAAGAGCTCCCGCTGCTGGCGGTCCATCTCACCGGGGTCCTGGCGGCAGCCGAGCACCAGCACCAGGTTGTGGCGCTGGCGCAGCAGGTCGGAGCGCCCGAAGGCCTCGATCAGGGCGGGGATGTTCTTGCGTCGCTCGGGTCGGCAGATCGCCAGCAGCGGCGGCTTGGCCGGATCCCGCAGGAACGGCGCCAGCAGCGCCTCCACCGCCGCAGCCTCGCCGGGCAGCAGGGCCGGATGGAAGCGGCGCGTGTCCACCCCCGGCGGCAGCACCTCGGCCCGCTCGCCGGCGAAGCGGTCGTAGCGGGCGTACTGGCCCTCCACCTCCTGGCGGGTGCTGGTCACCACCAGGGAGCTGGCCGCCAGGACCTGCTCCTCGGCCTCGATGCGCTGACCCATGGCGTAGGTCTGCTCGATCTGCTCATGGGTGAGGCCGCTGGCCAGCAGGCGCCGCTGCTTCTCGCGGCCCAGGGAGTGGCCGGTGAACACCAGGGGGATGCCCAGGCGCCGGCTCACCAGCGTGCCCACGTAGCCGGCATCGGCGTAGTGGGCGTGGATCCAGTCCGGCAGGCGCGGGCGGGCCGCCAGGGTCGCCACTAGGGCGTCGGCCAGCTCGTCGAGGTGGGGCCAGAGCTGCTCCTTGCGCAGGTAGCGACGCGGGCCGCAGGGCAGGCGCAGGATGGCGGCGCCGGGGCCGAGCGACTCCAGGGATTCGCCGTAGTCGGGCGAGACGCGCCGGTCGTGGATGCGGCGGGTCACCACCTCCACCCGCTCCACCTCCGGGCGGGCCGCCAGGGCGCGCACCAGCTCCAGCACGTAGGTGGTCTGGCCGCCGGTATCGGCATCCCGGCCCAGCTCCAGGTCGCGGCCGCGGAACAGGCCGTGCAGGTGGAGATGCAGAAGCTGGAAGCCCATGGTTCCCCCGAAGCGGTGGGCACAGCGCCAGGCGCCGGCAATTAGCTCATGCCTAGGTGCGTTTCAAGGGGGTGGGAGGAAATCACCCGAAAGGGCTCCGCCGCCGCCAGCTGGTGCTGCGGAGGGCCAGATCCACGGCGGCACAAGGGAAGCGAGGCTCCCGGGCGCCAGCCCCAGCGCCAAAGTCGTTACGCAATGAAACAGTCAGCAGTCCCCGCTGCGGGGCGCCGGTCCACCGAAATCGCGGCCTAGCCTGCAGCTCTGGCGAGGGCGCCACGGCGCGACCCTGCCCGACTCGGCCATGACCCATCGAACCCGTCTGTTCGGCCTGGGACCTGCGGCTCTGCTGCTGGGCCAGCTGTCCACACCGGCCCTGGCCAGCGCCGGCCCAGGCGGGGCTGCAGTAATCGGACCCGGCTGCTTCCAGGGGGTCGTGAAGGAGCGGCGCTTCGGCCGGCTGATGGCCCCGGCCCAGACCCCCTTCTTCGAAACGGCGGTGGCGGTGCCGACCCGCGAGACGATCCTCACCCTGTTCAACGGGGTGACCCTCACGGCCCTCCAGGAGGCCAACGACACCACCTTCTTCGACAACTTCCAGCTGGGCCACAAGGTGAGCGTGTGCAGCGAGAACAAGGTGGCCGCCTGCGCCGATGGCCGGCGGGCGCCGGCCCTGCTCTCCGTCTACGACGAGGTGAGCCACAGCAAGGCCCTGGGCTACGTCGGCAGCGACGCCTGCGGGAAGGGCTGAGGGCTCAGGCCACCGCAGCCTCGAGCTCAGGAGGATGCTGCGCCAGCACCTGCTTGAGGTATCTCCCCGTATGGCTGGTGGGATGGGCGGCGACCTCTTCAGGAGTGCCCGACACCACGATCTCCCCCCCCTTGTCTCCCCCCTCAGGGCCGAGATCGACGATCCAGTCGGCACAACGGATCACATCGAGGTTGTGCTCGATCACCAGGATCGAGTTGCCCTTGTCCACCAGGCGCTGCATCACATCCATGAGCTTGTGCACATCGAAGAAGCTGAGGCCAGTGGTGGGCTCGTCGATCAGGTAGAGCGTCTTGCCGGTGGCGCGCTTGGAGAGTTCGGTGGCCAGCTTCACCCGCTGGGCCTCGCCGCCGGAGAGCGTGGGCGCCGGCTGGCCCAGCTTCACGTAGCCCAGGCCCACATCCACCAGGGTGCGCAGCCGATCCGCCGCCTGGGGAATGGCAGAGAACACATCGGCGGCCTGCTCCACGGTCATCTCCAGCACATCGGCGATGGTGTGGCCCTTGTAGGTCACCTGCAGGGTTTCACGGTTGTAGCGAGCGCCTTTGCACACATCGCACTGCACATACACATCGGGCAGGAAGTTCATCTCGATCACATTCACGCCCTGGCCGCCGCAGGCCTCGCAGCGGCCGCCCTTGACGTTGAAGCTGAACTGGCCCACCTGATAGCCGCGGGCCTTGGCCTCCACGGTGGCGGCGAACACCTGGCGGATCGGATCGAAGGCGCCGGTGTAGGTGGCGGGGTTGGAGCGGGGCGTGCGGCCGATCGGCGATTGGTCGATCACGATCACCTTGTCGATCGCCTGGATGCCCTTGAGCTCCGCCAGGCCCGTGGGGAAGGGCACCTTCAGGCCGAGCTTGTGCTCCAGGGCCGGATGCAGCAGCTCGTTCACGAGGGTGCTCTTGCCGCTGCCGCTCACCCCCGTGACGCACACCAGCCGCCCCAGCGGCACCTCCACATCGAAGCCGGAGAGGTTGTTGCGCCCGCAGCCCACCAGGGTGAGCTTGCGGCTGCTGCTGGTGCGTCGCTCGGCCGGCGTCGGGATCGAGCGCCGGCCGCTCAGGTAGGCGCCGGTGAGCGACTCCTCCGCGTCCAGCAGGTTCTGCAGCGACCCCTCCGACACAATGTGACCCCCGTGCACGCCGGCTCCGGGGCCGATGTCCACCACGTAGTCGGCGGCGCGGATCGTGTCCTCGTCGTGCTCAACGACGATCAGCGTGTTGCCCAGGTCGCGCAGCTTGATCAGCGTGCTCAGCAACCGGTCGTTGTCGCGCTGGTGCAGGCCGATGCTCGGCTCATCCAGCACGTAGAGCACGCCCGTGAGGCCGGCACCGATCTGGGTGGCCAGGCGGATGCGCTGGGCCTCGCCACCGGAGAGGGTCATGGCGGGACGATCCAGGCTCAGGTAGTCGAGCCCCACATCCAGCAGGAACTTCAGGCGCATGCGGATCTCGCGCAGCACCAGATCGCCGATCTGGATCTGGCGCGGCGTCAGCAGCGGCTCGGCCCCCTCGCTCTCGCCCACCCCCATCAGCGCCTCGATGCGCCGCAGGCTCTCGCCCACGCTGCTGCTGGTGAGCTCGTGGATGCGATAGGGCCCCACCCGCACCGCCAGGGCCTCGGGCTTGAGCCGCAGCCCCTGGCAGCTGGCGCAGGGCACCAGCTCCAGGAACTTCTCCAGCTTCTGGCGCACCGACTCGCCGCTGGCATCGCGCAACTGGCGCTCCAGGATCGGCAGGATCCCCTCGAAGGGCCGCTCATAGCCGGCGCCCTTGCGGTAGCGACTGTCGGCCTGGATCGCGATCGGCTCCTTGCTGCCGTGCAGCAGCACGTCGCGCTGGGCATCAGTGAGCTGGTTCCAGGGAAGCTTGATCTCGAAGCCGAAGGCCTCGCCCACGGAATAGAGCAGCGAGAAGTAGTAGGAGTTGTCCTTCTCAGCCCAGGGCGCGATCGCGGCATACACCGGCAGCGATGGATCCGGCACCACCCGCTCCACCGTGAACTTGCGCAGGTGGCCGATGCCGTGGCAGTCGGGGCAGGCTCCGTAGGGGCTGTTGAAGGAGAACAGGCGCGGCGAGAGTTCCTCCATCACGGCGCCGTGCACCGGACAGGCGAAGTTCTCCGAATAGAGCCGCTCCTGCTCCACCCCCTCCGGCAGCTCCTCGCCGGCCTTGGGCACCACCTCCACCAGCGCCAGGCCGTCGCCACGTTTGAGGGCCGTGCGCAGCGAATCGGTGAGCCGTTCCTGGATCCCCTCGCGGGCCACCAGCCGGTCCACCACCACCTCGATGCTGTGGGCGTGGTTCTTGTCGAGCTCGATGTTGTCGGCCAGCTCGCGCACCTCGCCGTTGATGCGCACGCGGGCAAAGCCCTCGGCCACCAGGCCGCCCAGCAGCTTCACGTGGGTGCCCTTCTTGCCGCGCACCAGCGGGGCCAGCAACTGGTAGCGGGTGCCCTCGGGCAGCGCCAGGATCTGGTCGACCATCTCGTCGATCGACTGGGGCCGGATCGAGCGGTCGCACTCCGGGCAGTGGGGCTCGCCGGCGCGGCCGAACAGCAGGCGCAGGTAGTCCTGGATCTCCGTCACCGTGCCCACGGTGGAACGCGGGTTGTGGCTGGTGGATTTCTGGTCGATCGAGATCGCCGGCGACAGCCCCTCGATGGCGTCCACATCCGGCTTGTCGACCTGGCCGAGGAACTGGCGCGCGTAGGCCGAGAGGCTCTCGACGTAGCGGCGCTGCCCCTCGGCAAAGATCGTGTCGAAGGCGAGCGAGCTCTTGCCGCTGCCGCTCACGCCGGTGAACACCACCAGGCGGTTGCGCGGGATCGTGAGATCGACGTTCTTGAGGTTGTGCTGGCGGGCGCCCCGCACCCGGATCACATCCTCCAGGGAACCGCCGCTGAGGGCGCGGCTGCCATCGCGCTGGGCCGCCTTCTCGTGCAGGGTGAGGGCCGGGGGCGCTTCCGCCGGGCCCTTGGCCCTCGGCTGCCTCGCTTCGCTGCTGCCGGCCGTCCGTTTCGCTGCTGTGGCCTTGGGCCCGGAACCGGCGCTCGCGCGGGGCATCCAGCGTCTTCGTGAACAGTGGATTCTACGGGCGCTGGTTGGTGGGCCAGGGGTTGGAGCCGCCGCCGGGCCGGGCCTGAGGGCCGGCGCAGGGGCGAGGGGCTCCCGGTCAGCGCGAAGCGATGCGTGGCGGCTGCCCCGGGGCCGGCAGCACAGCCACGCAGTTGCGGCCAGCGGCCTTGGCGGCGTAGAGCCCGTGATCGGCCATCTGGATCAGGGCCTCCAGCGACAGCTCGCCCACCTCCATCGCCACCACACCGACGGACACGGTGATGTGGACCGGTGGGGTGGCGTCCGACCCGCTGGAGCGCGGCATCACCGCCAGACCCTCCACCGTCCGGCGCACCCGTTCAGCCGCCGCCACGGCGGGCTGCTGGCCGGTTTCGGGCATCAGCACCGCAAACTCCTCACCGCCCCAGCGGGCGATGGTGTCGATCCCCCGCACGGCGGACTGGGCCGCCTCGCCGAAGGCCCGCAGCACCAGATCACCGGTGCCGTGGCCATGGCGGTCGTTGATCTCCTTGAAGTGGTCGAGATCCAGCAGCAACAGGGCCAGGGGCGCCCCCGAGCGATGGCAGCGGGCGATCTCGTAGGTGGCCAGCTCCTCGAACCGCCGCCGGTTCACCAGCCCCGTGAGCGAATCGGTGCTGGAGAGGCGCCAGAGCTCCTGGGCATGGCGATCGGCCTCCCGCTGCCGCTGTTGCGCCAGCAACTGGCTGTAGGCCAGCAGACCGCAGGCCGTGGCCGCCGCCAGGTAAAGGGCCCCGATCAGCAGCTGGCCCTGGGGCGATGTCAGCAGGGATCCGCGCTGGAGCTGGTCGGGTGGCACCCGCATCACCAGCATCCAGTCCAGGCGGCCGGACGGGGCACCTCGCCCAAGGCTGGAGCTGAGGGCGGCGTTGGCCCCCTGCTCGAGGGGGTTGATCGCCTGGTAAACGAACAGTCCCTGCGGCCCCTGCAGTCGGCCGCTCGCGTGCTCGGCAAGCGGAGTCCGCAGCATCGGGAACCGCTGGAGCAGGTTCAAGGGCTGCTGGCGGGACCCCCCGGATGGCGGCACGCTGATCACCCGGCCCCGGGCATCGAGGATCCAGGCCTCGATCTTCAGCTCCGGCACCTGCAGGATCCTGGCGATCCCGTCGAAGGTGCCGTTGAGCTGGACGTCGGCCCAGAGCTCGAAGCGCGGATGGCCAGCGGCATCCAGCAGAGGGCGGGCGACGGGCAGCAGGGCCCGGGATCCCTGCCAGACCAGCTGCTGCACCACCAGCTGACGCTGCTGCACCAGCCGCTCGGCGTCGGCCTTGGACAGAGCCGCGGCGAGGCGGGTCTTCGCCGCGGCCATCGGGAACGAGACCACGGGAACGCCGGCTCGATCCAGGACCCTGATGGAGGGATAGCGGCCGTATTCGACCGCGAACCCCTCCAGCTGCTCCGCCACGGCACGCCAGTGGACCTCGCTGGGCTGATCCACGGCCGTGCGCACCGCCGGCAAGCGGCTGATGATCCCCAGATCACCGATCACCTCGAAGAACAGGCGCTCCAGGTCGCGGGAGGCCTCCCGCACCGCCCCCGCGGCCTGGACCTCGATCACGGCGACCCGCTGCCGCTCGAAGGAGCCCAGCAGGACGGCCAGGGCGACGCTGAGCAGCACCGTGCTGGCGGCCGTGAGCAGCCCGAAGCGCAGCAGCAGGTGACGCAGCGGGAACGGACGGGGCAGGGACGCCATGGCCCTGTTGTACCCCCCCAGGCCCTGGGACGCCTCCCACGCTGGCCGCCGTGGGGGACAGCGCCAGGGCCCGGGCTCAGGCGCTGCGCTTCTCCAGCAGACTCGCGGCATAGCTGCGGGCCTCGCCGGAGTCGCCGCCGGCCAGTTCCGCCAGTTCCGCCTGGCGGGCCTGAGTGTCCCGCAGCTGGGACACCCGCGTGTGGGTGAGGCCGCCCACCACCTGCTTGGACACCCGGAAGTGGTGGTCGGCCGCGGCGGCCACCAGGGGCTGGTGGGTGACGCAGAACACCTGGCGCTGCTGCGCCAGCCGCTGCAGCAGCTCCGCCATGGCCCCGCTGACCCGGCCACTCACGCCCGCATCGATCTCATCGAACAGCAGGGTCACGTGGGGATCCGCCGCGGCCAGGCAGGTTTTCAGGGCCAGCAGAAAGCGGCTCATCTCGCCGCCGGAAGCCACCTCCGCCAGGGGGGCCAGGGGCTGGCCGGGGTTGGCGGAGAACAGGAACTGCACCGCATCGGCCCCCTCCTCGCCGGCCGGCGCCGGTGCGATCGCCACCGCGAAGCGCACGTTGGCCAGCCCCATCGGCCGCAGGGCCTCCATCAGCTGCTGCTCCAGCTGGCGGGCGGCGCTGGCGCGCCGGGCGCTGAGCTGGGTATTGGCCTGGTCGCGGCCCGATCGGGCCCCGCACTCCAGCTGCTCGAGGGCCTCCAGCGACCCCTCGGCCCCGCCGGGGGCCAGCTGCTCCCGCAGCTGGTCGCGCAGGGCGATCAGCCCGGCCAGATCCTGGCCGTGGCGGCGCTCCAGGGCCTTGAGCTGGGCGATCCGCTCCTGCAGCCCCGCCAGGCTCTCGGGGTCGCTCTCGAGCAAGGCGCCGTAGCGATCCAGGTCGCGGGCGAGATCCTGCAGCTGGGCCAGGCCATCGCTGCAGCGGCTGCGCAGCTCCGCCACACCGGCATCGCAGAGCTCCATCTGGGCCAGCTCCTGCTCGCAGGCCGCCAGGTGATCCAGCACCGAAGGCGCCTGGTCGGCCCCCTCCACCAGCCGCCCCAGCAGGGTGCCCACCCCCTCCTGCAGGCGCACGCCATGGGCCAGCCGGTCCTGCTCCTGCTGCAGCCGCAGCCGCTCGGCCGGGTCCTGCAGCTGGGCCGCCTCCAGGTCGTCGAGCAGCTGCTCCTGGCGCTCCCGCTCCCGCTGCAGCTGCTGCCAGTTGGCACGGGCCGCCTCCAGGGCGGCGGCGGCCTGCTTCCAGCTGCGGTAGGCGCGGGCCACGGGCTCCAGCGCCCGCTGCAGCTCCTGGCCGGCGAAGCGGTCGAGCCAGCGGCGCTGCTGGCCGGGGCGGGCCAGCTGCTGGGTCTGCCCCTGCACGGTGAGATCGAGCAGCAGAGGCCGCAGCTCCTGGATCTGCGGGCGGCTCACCACCACCCCATTGAGGCGGTTGCGGCTGCTGAGGCGGTCGTCGCTGCGGCGCCACTCGCGGCTGAGCAGCAGCTCCCCCTCCTCGGCCTCCAGCTGCTGCTGCTCCAGCCAGGTGCGCAGGGGCGGGCTGAGGCTGAAGCTGGCCTCGATCACGGCCCGCTCGGCCCGGGGCCGCAGCAGCCGGCCACCGGCCGCGCCCTGGGCCCCACCCAGCAGGGCGTCGAGGGCATCGAGCAGGATCGACTTGCCCGCCCCGGTCTCGCCGGTGAGCACCGTGAACCCGGCCCGGAAGTCGAGCTGGAGCTGCTCGATCAGGGCGATGTTCTCGAGGCGCAGACCCGTGAGCACGCCGGCCTCCGGAGTGGAACAGGTGTTCGCCCCGACCGTAGCGGCTGTGTCTTTCGTTTAGAAGGGGAACCGTCCCAGTCCGGGCAACCGGCACAGCGCCATGGCCCGCGCGCAGTCCAGCAGCGCTCCCCAGCCGGCACCCGCCCCCACGGCCGCCGGCGCGCCCGTCCACACCGCCGCCGAGGCCGCCCTGGAGGCGATGCAGGCGGCGGTGTTCGGCGAGGCGGGTGGATCGGCCCAAGCGGTGATGGCGGATGCCGCTGAGTCCCTGGAGCCAGCGGACCAGCCAACTCCTGGCGAACCAGCGGCATCTCACCCAGTTCCGTCCGGCTCAACACCTTCCGACCCCGCGGCTGCCGAGCCGCACCCGCGCGCCGATGAACCGGCGCCCGGCCCGGCAGAGCCCTCTTCCCGCGGCCCAGCCTCCCGCCCCGGCGCTGCCGCCGACGCCGACCTCAGCGACTTCCTCGAGGCGGCCGGCCTGCTGAGCTACGACCCGGCCGCCATCACCCGCATCTATGCCGGCCACCCCCAGCGCCTGATCCGCCGCCTCTGGCAGACCCTGGTGCCCATCGGCCTCTACCTGCTGGGGGTGGGCGTCGACTGGCTCACGGGCCGCCTGAACAACAAGAGCCACGCCCGGGCCCGGGCCAAGGAGGCCGCCGACCTGGTGGCCTCGCTCGGCCCCGCCTTCATCAAGGCCGGCCAGGCCCTCTCCACCCGGCCGGACATCGTGCCGCCGCTGCTGCTGGAGGAACTGGCCCAGCTGCAGGACCAGCTGCCCGGCTTCGATTCGGCCCTGGCGATGGCCTGCATCGAGGAGGACCTCGGGGCCCCGGTGGACGCGATCTACGCCGAGCTGGAGCGCGAACCGATCTCCGCGGCCTCCCTGGGCCAGGTGCACCGCGGCGTGCTGCGCACCGGCGAGCGGGTGGCGGTGAAGGTGCAGCGGCCGGGCCTGCGCGAGCAGATCACCCTTGATCTCTACATCGTGCGCAACATCGCCGCCTGGCTCAACCGCAACGTGGGCCTGATCCGCAGCGATCTGGTGGCCCTGATCGACGAGCTGGGCAAGCGGGTGTTCGAGGAGATGGACTATTGCAACGAGGGCGCCAACGCCGAAACATTCGCCGCCCTGCACGCCCACAATCCGCGCATCGCCGTTCCCCGCATCTACCACGAGGCCACCAGCCGGCGGGTGCTGACCATGGAGTGGATCGACGGGGTGAAGCTCACCAACCTCGATGCCGTGCGGGCCCTCGGCATCGACCCCGACGACATGGTGACCGTGGGGGTGAACTGCAGCCTGCAGCAGCTGCTGGAGCACGGCTTCTTCCACGCCGATCCCCACCCGGGCAACCTGCTGGCCCTGCCGGATGGCCGCCTCGCCTACCTCGACTTCGGAATGATGAGCGAGGTGAGCCGCGAGGCCCGCACCGGCCTGATCCAGGCGGTGGTGCACCTGGTGAACCGCAACTTCGGCAAGCTCAGCAAGGACTTCGTGAACCTCGGCTTCCTGGCCGAGGACGTGAACCTGGAGCCGATCGTGCCGGCCTTCGAGGGGGTGTTCGGCCAGGCCCTGGAGATGGGCGTCAGCCGCATGGACTTCAAGGCGGTGACCGATGACCTCTCGGGGGTGATGTATCGCTTCCCGTTCCGGGTTCCGCCCTACTACGCCCTGATCATCCGCTCGCTGGTGACCCTGGAGGGCATCGCCCTGAGCGTGGACCCCGACTTCAAGATCCTCGGCGCCGCCTACCCCTACTTCGCCCGCCGGCTGATGGAGGACCCGGACCCCGAGCTGCGCAACAGCCTCAAGGAGATGCTGTTCGACGGCGAGATCTTCCGCTGGCAGCGGCTCGACAACCTGATCAGCAGCGCCGCCAGCGGCAGCCAGCTCGATCTCGACGGCCTGCTGGATCAGGTGCTCGATTTCCTGTTCTCCCCCAAGGCCGGCCTGCTGCGCCAGCAGTTGGTGGAGGCCGTGGTGGATCAGCTCGATGCCCTGGGCTGGCAGACGGCCCTGCGCCTGGGCCAGCGGCTGCCGCAGCGGCTGCTGCCGCCGGGCCTGCGGGACCGCGAACCGATCAGCGCCGGCGAGCTGGAGCTGCTGTCGCTGGAGCCGATCCAGCGGCTGGTGGAGATCCTGCGCCAGCTGCCGGGCTTCGATCCCCAGCTGCTGCTCAAGCGGCTGCCCCGGCTGCTGCAGGAAACCGAACTGCGGCGCATGGGGCTGGATGTGGCCCGGGGACTGGCCGAACGGGGCGTGGTGCGGCTGCTGCGGGATGTGCTGGTGGCCCCCCAGACCCGCCGGCGGGTGGGGCTGGCCGCACGGCAAACCGCCCAGGCCTCCTGAACAACCCACCTACAGTTCAGGCATCGATTCCGAGGCCCGTTCGCCCATGGCCATCGCCACCCTGCGGGGCCGCCTCAGCGCCAGCGCCGCCGCGGTCACCCTTGGATTGGGGTTGATCGGCGCCAGCCCCGCTGCCCTGGCGGCCGAGCAGGTGGTGTTCGTGAGTGGCGCCTTCCGTCGCTCGATTCCGGTGGCGGATATGGAGCACCTGGCCCAGACCGGCCAGGCCCGCGGCCTGCTGGCGGATGTGATGGCCCTCGGCAAGCAGAAGCCGGCAGAGGTGGCCAAGCTGCTCAACCAGCCGCTCAGCCTGCCGCTGGTGCTCACCAGCCGGCTGCTCAGCACCCGCATCGGCGAGGCGATCCTGGCGCGGGTGGCCACGATCGTGTATCCGCTGAAGGCCAGCTCGGCGGGGGTGCCCGCCCTCAAGGCCGGCGTGATCAACGGCCTGGTGAGCGGCAACGGCAGCCTCACGGCGGTGGGATTCCTCAAGGCCTACCCGAACGATGAGATGGAGATCAGCATCCCGGCCCTGCTCCAGATCATGAGCAAGGCCAGTTCGATCAGCGCGCTGGTGAAGTACTTCTCCGACTCCCCCCTGGATGGCCTGCGGGGCGAAGAGGGGCAGAAGCCGGCGAAAAACGCCTCCTGAACAGGGTTCTGGCCCGGGCCGTAGATTCGGCCCAGCCCCCCCTTGCCGCCCGTGCCCCTGCTGTCCTCCCTGCGCCGGCGCCTGGGACCCAAGCCCTCCATGCAGGACTGGCCGGGCCTGATCGAAGGCTACCGCCGCTGGCTGCCGGTGTCGGAGAAGACGCCCGTGATCACCCTGCGGGAGGGAGCCACGCCGCTGATTCCCGCCCCGGTGATCGCCGAGCGGATCGGCAAGGGCGTGAAGGTGTTCCTCAAATACGACGGCCTCAACCCCACCGGCTCCTTCAAGGACCGGGGCATGACCATGGCCATCTCCAAGGCCAAGGAAGCCGGCTCCGAGGCCGTGATCTGCGCCAGCACCGGCAACACCTCGGCCGCCGCCGCCGCCTATGCCCGCCGCGGTGGCATGCGGGCCTTCGTGCTGATCCCCGATGGCTATGTGGCCCAGGGCAAGCTGGCCCAGGCCCTGCTCTACGGCGCCGAGGTGCTGGCGGTGAAAGGCAACTTCGACCGGGCCCTGGCGATCGTGCGCGAGGTGGCCGAGCAGTACCCCGTCACCCTGGTGAACTCGCTCAATCCCTACCGCCTGCAGGGCCAGAAGACCGCCGCCTTCGAGGTGGTGGATGCCCTGGGCGAGGCCCCGGACTGGCTGTGCATCCCCGTGGGCAACGCCGGCAACATCAGCGCCTACTGGATGGGCTTCAACGAGTACAAGGCCGCGGGCCACAGCCGCAAGCTGCCGCGGATGATGGGCTTCCAGGCCGCCGGCGCCGCACCGTTGGTGCTGGGCCACACGGTGGAGCAGCCGGACACGATCGCGACCGCGATCCGCATCGGCAACCCGGTGAACAAGGAGAACGCCCTCAAGGCCCGCTCCGAGAGCAACGGCGGCTTCATGGCCGTGACCGACGCCGAGATCATCGAGGCCTACAAGCTGCTGGGGGCCGGCGAGGGGGTGTTCTGTGAGCCCGCCAGCGCCGCCTCGGTGGCGGGCCTGATCAAGCGGCGGGAGGAGGTGCCCGCCGGCGCCACGGTGGTGTGCGTGCTCACCGGCAACGGCCTCAAGGACCCCACCACGGCCATCGAGCACAACGACTCGAAGTTCCACACCGGCCTGGAGGCCGTGACGGCCACCGTGGCCCAGGTGATGGGCTTCTGAGCGGAGCCGCGGCCAGGTGCCGGTCGCGACCGCGACCCGGGGCCTGATCGCGGCCGCCCCCCGGACCGATCGCCCCAACCCCGATCCCCTTCAGCCCCGTGGTGCCTCGGCACTGCGGGGCTTTGTGCTGGGCGCCCCAGGCCGCCTCCACGCCGCAACCACCACCCCGGTCCTCCACAACCAGTTGAACAAGCGCCTGTCCACAAGCTGGGGAAAAGCGGCGGAGGGCCTTGGGAGAGGGGAGCAGCCCTGACCCGGCAGGCCACGAGTCGCTTTTCCCCAGAAGCGGGAAACGGTGGAAATCGAGGCCCTGTCCCAAAATCCAAAACCGGATTCCCCAGGCTGGGGGAAGCAAAAAACCAGTCATGGCAAGGGATCTGGACTGTTCTTCCCGTTTTCCGCACCCCCTACGACTGCTGGGTTCTTTTCTTCTCTAAGAAGATTTCAATCCGTTGGACAGTCGGGCAGCGGGTCGCGGGGATCCGTCCGGCCAGGCCCGTTGCGGATCGGGACGCCTTGTGGAACCGTGGAGGGCCCCCATGCCGCGCCATGAAGCTGGTCTGCTCCCAGGCCGAACTCAATGCCAGCCTTCAGCTGGTGAGCCGGGCCGTGGCGGGCCGCCCGACCCATCCGGTGCTGGCCAACGTGCTGCTCACGGCCGATGCCGGCACCGGTCGCCTGAGTCTCACGGGGTTTGACCTGAGCCTCGGCATCCAGACCAGCCTGCCGGCCTCGGTGCAGAGCAGTGGCGCCATCACCCTGCCGGCCCGCCTGTTCGGTGAGATCGTGGCGCGCCTCTCGTCAGACAGCCCGATCACCCTCAGCTGCGAGGAGGGCAGCGAGCAGGTGGAGCTCACCAGCCAGTCGGGCAGCTATCAGATGCGGGGCATGCCCGCCGACGACTTCCCCGAGCTGCCGCTGGTGCAGAGCGGCACCCCGATCCGCCTGGATCCCGAGGTGCTGATCAAGGGCCTGCGGGCCACCCTGTTCGCCAGCAGCAGCGACGAGGCCAAGCAGCTGCTCACGGGCGTGCACCTGGGCCTCGATGAGCAGGGCCTGGAGTGCGCCGCCACCGATGGCCACCGTCTGGCGGTGCTGCGCCTCGACAACACCACCCCCGGCACGGGCCTGATGGATGTGACGGTGCCGGCCCGCTCGCTGCGGGAGCTGGAGCGGCTGCTCTCGGCCCGCAGCGGCGGCGATCCGGTGAGCCTGTTCTGCGACCGGGGCCAGGTGGTGTTCCTCTGGGCCGACCAGGTGCTCACCAGTCGCAGCCTCGATGGCACCTACCCCAACTACCGCCAGCTGATCCCGGAGAGCTTCGCCCGCTCGCTGGTGGTGGACCGCCGTGCCCTGGTGGCGGCCCTGGAGCGGGTGGCGGTGCTGGCCGATCAGCACAACAACGTGGTGAAGATCACCAGCGATCCGGTGGCGGGCCAGCTGCAGATCAGCGCCGACGCCCAGGACGTGGGCAGCGGCTCCGAGGCCGTGGCCGCCGAGGTGAGCGGCGATGCGATCCAGATCGCCTTCAACGTGCGCTACGTGCTCGAGGGTCTCAAGGCCATCGCCGCCGAGCGGGTGGAGCTGCGCTGCAACGCCCCCACCACCCCCGTGGTGCTCTCCCCCCAGGACGACGGCGGCTTCACCTATCTGGTGATGCCGGTGCAGATCCGCAGCTGAGCCTGTGGCCCTGCCGGAACAGCTGCTGCTGAGCGACCTGCTGCGCCGCCGCGTGCGCGACGCCCAGGGTGTGGACCACGGACCCGGCGTACTGGCCTGGATGCATCCACCGGTGCACCGGCTGCTGGGCTGGATCAGCAAGCCCTCGGCCTTCGGCGATCGGCGCCTGGCCTGGCGGCTCAACCAGCTGCGGGGGCTGGCGGAGCTGGAGCTGTTCGTGGAGGGGGAGCCCGCGGTCACCGACCTGATGACGGTGGAGCGCCTGCCGACCCTGATCGAGGCGGCGCTGGTGGGCCAGGGCGGCGCCGTGCTCGGCAGCGTGGCCGATGCCGCCGTGGAGCTGCGCAGCGGCCGGATCCGCCACTACCTGGTGGCCCGCAGCGATCCGCGCCTACCCGGCACCAGCCGCTGGCGCCTGGCCCCCGATCGCATCGTCGATCAGCAGCCCGGCCAGGTGGTCACCGCCCTGCAGGGTCTCGACGACCTTCCCCTGGCCCGCGCCAGCGTGCGCCAGCAGTTCCTGCGCCGCTCCCGCCGCTGGCGCGACCAGGTGCAGGAGGAGACCGGCCGCCTGCGGGACCAGTTCCAGCAGGCGGGCGACCGCTTCGAGGAGCGCCTGGAGGGCTGGCTGGAGGAGCCCCCCTGGGACGAGGGCGAGCAGGCAGCTGGCTGGGAGGAACGGGGGCCGGAGCGGGAGTACGAGCCCGAACCCGAACCGGAACCGCGGCGTCGGCCCACGGCGGCACGGGAGGCGGAGAGGCGCTGGCCGGACCCCGGGCCCGAGCCGGACTGGCGCTCGCCCGAACCGTCAGCCGAGGCCTGGGATGACGACGACTGGGGCCTGGAGGAGTCTGAGCCTGAGGTCGCGGCGTGGGATCGCCCCTCCGATCCACCGGACGGTCCTGAATCGCGCCGCTCCCGCTACGGCGGTGCCTTCCGCGATGGGCCGCCACCCCCTGCCCCGGACGAGGATCCCTGGGTCTGAGGGACACTCTCGAGCCTCCTGGCCCTGGACTCTGCCGATCGGGACAGCCTGGACGCTGTCGCGCAGACCGGCCGTCCGGGCGCAGCCCAACCCCGCCCCCGGTGAGTCGCTCGGCGAGACTGGAACCCACTTGCCCAGCTCCCTGTGGTCGTTGCCCCACCCGAGTACTCCGTTCCTGAGGCCCTCAAGAAGGAGAACCTGCGCCAGGCCGACTACGACGAGATCTGCCGCCGCCTCGGCCGCGCCCCCAACAGGGCCGAGCTGGGCATGTTCGGGGTGATGTGGTCGGAGCACTGCTGCTACCGCAACTCGCGGCCCCTGTTGCAGGGCTTCCCCACCACCGGGCCGCGCATCCTGGTGGGCCCGGGTGAGAACGCCGGCGTGGTGGATCTGGGCGAGGGCCAGCGCCTGGCCTTCAAGATCGAGAGCCACAACCACCCCTCGGCCGTGGAGCCGTTCCAGGGGGCGGCCACGGGCGTGGGCGGCATCCTGCGCGACATCTTCACCATGGGTGCACGGCCGATCGCCCTGCTCAACGCCCTGCGCTTCGGGCCCCTGGAGGACGAGCGCAATGTGGGCCTGATGGAGGGTGTGGTGGCCGGCATCGCCCACTACGGCAACTGCGTGGGCGTGCCCACCGTGGGCGGTGAGGTGGCCTTCGACCCCAGCTACTCCGGCAACCCGTTGGTCAATGCCATGGCCCTGGGCCTGATGGAGACCGAGGAGATCGTCTGCTCGGGCGCCGAGGGCGTGGGCCATCCGGTGGTCTACGTGGGCAGCACCACCGGCCGCGACGGCATGGGAGGCGCCAGCTTCGCCTCGGCCGAGCTCACCGATGCCTCGCTCGACGACCGCCCCGCCGTGCAGGTGGGCGACCCCTTCCTGGAGAAGGGCCTGATCGAGGCGTGCCTCGACGCCTTCAAGAGCGGCGATGTGGTGGCCGCCCAGGACATGGGCGCCGCCGGCCTCACCTGCAGCTGCTCGGAGATGGCCGCCAAGGGGGGCCTGGGCATCGAGCTCGACCTCGACAAGGTGCCCGCCCGCGAGGCCGGCATGACCCCCTACGAGTTCCTGCTGAGCGAATCCCAGGAGCGGATGCTGTTCGTGGTCAAGCCCGGTTGCGAGCAGGCGCTGATGGAGCGCTTCACCCGCTGGGGCCTGCAGGCGGCGGTGGTGGGCCGGGTGCTGCAGGAGAACGTGGTGCGGGTGCTGCAGAACGGCGCCGTGGCCGCCGAAGTGCCCGCCAGCGCCCTTGCCGACGACACGCCGATCAACCACCACGACCTGCTCAGCGAGCCCCCGGCCGAGATCCAGGCCCACTGGCGCTGGCGCGAGGCCGATCTACCCGCGGCCACGGCCGCCGGCATCACGCCGGCCGGCGGGGCGTTCGCGGGC
The DNA here is from genome assembly GCF_024345855.1 of Synechococcus sp. GreenBA-s. Taxonomy (GTDB): domain Bacteria; phylum Cyanobacteriota; class Cyanobacteriia; order PCC-6307; family Cyanobiaceae; genus Vulcanococcus. Next base: position 83,177 of record NZ_JAGQBX010000004.1, read on the forward strand.
CAGAGCCTGGGCTGGGGCCCGGTGCTGCGCGCCCTGCTCGATGACCCCACCATCGCCTCCAAGCGCTGGGTGTTCCGCCAGTACGACCATCAGGTGCAGGCCAACACCGTGCTGCCCCCGGGCGGTGGCGATGCGGCGGTGGTGCGGCTGCGGCCCCAGCTGGGCCAGGGTTCCCTGGAGGCCGCGACCCGCGGCGTGGCGGCGGTGGTCGACTGCCCCAACCGCTGGGTGGCCCTCGATCCCGAGCGCGGCGGCATGGCGGCGGTGGCCGAGGCCGCCCGCAACCTCAGCTGCGTCGGCGCCGAGCCCCTGGCCGTGACCGACAACCTCAACTTCCCCTCGCCGGAAACCCCCACCGGCTACTGGCAGCTGGCCCTGGCCTGCCGTGGCCTGTCGGCCGCCTGCAGCGCCCTGGAGACCCCCGTCACCGGCGGCAACGTCTCCCTCTACAACGAGACCCGCCGGCCCGACGGCTCGATGCAGCCGATCCACCCCACGCCGGTGGTGGGCATGGTGGGCCTGGTCCACGACCTCAGCCAGGTGCGGGGCCTGGCCTGGCGAGAGGCGGGGGACCTGATCTGGTTGCTGGGGGCCCCCCTGGAAACGGGCGCAGCAGCAGCAGGGGTCGACGGCACCGCCACCGCTGGTCCCGATCCCCGCGTGGGCCTGGCCGGCAGCAGCTACCTGGAGCGCCTGCACGGCCAGGTGACCGGCCGGCCGCCGGAGATCGATCTGGCCCTGGAGAAGACCGTGCAGGCCTTCCTGCGCCAGGCGATCGCCGACGGCCTGGTGGCCTCCGCCCACGACCTCAGTGACGGTGGCCTGGCGGTGGCCGCGGCCGAGGCCAGCATCGCCTCGGGCCTGGGGGCCCACCTGGAGCTGCCGGCCGGCGCGGTGCGCCTCGATCGGCTGCTGTTCGCCGAGGGCGGGGCCCGCATCCTCGTGAGCGTCCCCCCGGCCCAGACCGCCGCCTGGCAGCAGGCCCTGGATCAGGCCGCCGCCTCCGGCCGCCCGGTGCCGGCCCAGTGCCTGGGGGTGGTGGAAGCCGACCCGGAACTCTCGATCACCCAGGCGGGCACCTCGCTGCTGCGGGAAGACCTGGAGCCCCTGCGCCAGGCCTTCGAGCAGGCGATTCCCCGCCGCATCGGCGCCGCCGTGCCTCCGACCCACTGAGGCACAATGATGAAACGAACCTGAAGGTGGGATGGCCCGTGCCGATCGACCAGCCTGACCAGCCCACCCAGGTCCTACAGGCTGTGCCTGCCGCCAGCATCCCTGCCGCCGGCACCGCGGCCACTCCGGAGCGGCCCGACAAGCCCGAGGAGGCCTGCGGCGTCTTCGCTGTACTGGCACCGGGTCAGCCCGTGGCCAACCTCACCTACTTCGGCCTCTACGCCCTGCAGCACCGCGGCCAGGAGTCGGCCGGCATCGCGGTGTTCGACGACGGCCAGGTGCGCCTGCACAAGGACATGGGCCTGGTGAGCCAGGTGTTCGACCAGGACGTGCTGGAGCGCATGCCCGGCAGCCTGGCCATCGGCCACAACCGCTACTCCACCACCGGCAGCAGCCGCGCCTGCAACGCCCAGCCCGTGGTGCTGATGACCCGCCTGGGCCCCTTCGCCCTGGCCCACAACGGCAATCTGGTGAACGCCGGCGAACTGCGCGAGGCCATCGCCGCCGACACCCCCGAGGCCGAGTTCACCTCCACCACCGACTCCGAGCTGATCGCCTTCGCGCTGCAGCACGCGGTGAATGGGGGGCTCGACTGGGACGGGGCGATCCGCCAGGCCGCCGGCCGCTGCCGCGGTGCCTTCAGCCTGGTGATCGGCACCCCGGAGGGTCTCTATGCCCTGCGGGACGGCCACGGCATCCGCCCCTTGGTGTTCGGCCACATGGGCGAGCTGGAGGAGGCCCAGTGGGTGGCCAGCAGCGAGAGCTGCGGCCTGGACATCATCGGCGCCAGCTTCGACGGCGATGTCAACCCCGGCGAACTCATTCACTTCCGCCAGGGTGATCCCAACCCCCACCGGGAGCAGTGGTGCAGCGAACCCGCGAAGCTGTGCGTGTTCGAGATGATCTACTTCGCCCGGCCCGACAGCCGCTTCTTCGGCGAGTCGCTCTACAGCTACCGGGTGCGCATCGGCGAGGCCCTGGCCCGTGAGACCCCCGTGGAGGCCGACATCGTGATCGGCGTGCCCGATTCCGGCATCCCGGCCGCCATCGGCTACTCCCAGCTCAGCGGCATCCCCTTCGGCGACGGCCTGATCAAGAACCGCTACGTGGGCCGCACCTTCATCCAGCCCACCCAGGCGATGCGCGAGGCCGGCATCCGCGTGAAGCTCAATCCCCTGCCGGATGTGCTGGCCGGCAAGCGGGTGGTGGTGATCGACGACTCGATCGTGCGCGGCACCACCAGCCGCAAGCTGGTGGCCGCCCTGCGGGAGGCCGGCGCCACCGAGGTGCACATGCGCATCAGCTCGCCGCCCGTCACCCACCCCTGCTTCTACGGCATCGACACCGACACCCAGGACCAGTTGATCGCCGCCCGCCTCACCCTGGAGGAGATTGCCGCCCACCTCGGCGTCGATTCGCTGGCCTACCTGAGCAAGCAGGGCATGGTGGAGGCGGCCCAGGCCAATGCCAGCCACTTCTGCACCGCCTGCTTCGACGGCGCCTATCCGATCGCCATGGAGGAATCGCTGCGCAACAGCAAGCTGATGCTGGAGCCGGCCGGCATTGCCGCCACCGTCTGAGTTTGGTGTCTGAGTTGGTCGTCTGAGTGGGGGCGCCTCAGGGGTGCCCCTCAGACCGCCTGGATCAGGGGCACCAGGCCCTGCACGGCATCCGTTGGTTTGAGCCCGAGCAGCTGGCCGGCGCCCGTCGAATCTTCGGCCAGCAGCTGATCGGCCGCCAGCCGCAGGCTACGCCCATCGCCGAGCACCACCCCAAGTACGGCCGCCTCGCCGCCCTGCAGATCCACCAGGGCATCGCCGCGCCCTTGAAAGCGCAGGCCGATCTGGCCCAGGTCGCCCCGGTCGCAGCGCCGCAGGCCCGTGATCGCCAGGCGCTTGATCTGCCCCAGGCGGCTGGCCAGCAGCACGCTGCCGTCCTCGCCCGCGCAGGCGGCCCCCACCACGGTCTCGCCCGGCAGCAGCCGCATCAGCATCGGCCCCTGGGCCGTGCGGCCCATCAGCGGCAGGTTGGCCTCCGACACCGCCAGCCGCAGCATGCGGCCGGTGCTGCTGGCCACCACCAGCTCCTCACCCTCCCGGCAGACCACCACGCGCTGCAGGCTCACCCCCTCCTTGAGCTTGAGCACGGTGGCGGCCCGTCCCGAGAGCTCCTGGAAGTCCTCCAGCGGCAGGCGCTTGAAGCGCCCATCGCTGCTGAGCAGGCCCAGGCTCACCCCCGCCGCCGCCCCGCTGCCGCCTGACCCGGCCCCGGGGAGGGGCAGCACCTGCACCACCGGATCGCCGCTGATGCCATCGGGCAGGAACTTCTCGAGGTTGCCCGGCTGCTGGCCGGCGAATTCCCAGCGCAGCAGCGCCACCCGACCGCTGGCGGTGAAGGCCAGCAGCGCCGGCTGCTGGGTCACCGGCAGGATCAGCCGCGCAGGGGCCGGATGCTCGCCTGCATCGGCGGCCTCCTCCAGGTGCAGCCGCCCCAGCAGCTGCGGACCCACGATCTTCACGGCGCCATCGGCCTGGATCAGCAGGCGGCTGTCGCTGGCCAGTCCCTCCAGGGCCCGGCGGCGCTGCAGTTCGGCGTTGGGGCGCACGGCCGCGCTGCGCTGGGCCACCAGCTCGTCGCCGCCCTGCACCAGCCGGGTGCGGCGTGGTGTGGCGTAGCGCTTCCTGAGGGCCTTGAGTTCCGCCACCATCGCGTCCAGCAGCGCCGGCCGCTCCTCCAGCAGGTGGCGCAGCTGGCCCCGCTCCAGTCGCAGCTCGTCGGCCTCCTTGCGCAGGCTCTCCTGCTCCAGGCCGGTGAGGCGGCGCAGCGGCATGGCCAGCACCGCATCGGCCTGGCGCTCGCTCAGGTCCAGGTGCACCTGCAGGCTGGCCTTGGCGGCGCCGGCGTCGGGGGCGGCGGTGATCATGTCGATCACCTGGCGCAGGGAGGCCAGGGCCCTGGTCAGGCCCTCCACCACCTCCAGGCGGTCCTCGGCCCGCTTGAGGGCGTGGCGGGTGCGGCGCATGATCGTCAGCTCCCGGTACTCCAGGAACTGCTGCAGCAGCTCCCGCAGGCTCAGCTGCACCGGCTTGCCGTGCACCAGGGCCAGCAGGATCGCGCCGTAGTTGCTCTGCAGGGCGGTGCGGCGCTGCAGTTCCGCCAGCACCTTCTCGGGGTCGGCGTCGCGGCGCAGTTCCACCACCACCCGCATGCCCTCGCGGTCCGATTCGTCGCGGATGTCGGCGATGCCGGTGATCTTGCCGTCGTTCACCTGCTCGGCCAGCTTCTCGATCCAGCCGGCCTTGCTGAGCTGGTAGGGCAGTTCGGTGATCACCACGGCGCCGCGGCGGTGGCGGCCCTTGCCCGGCTGCACCTCCTCGATGTGGGCCACGCCCCGCATCGGGATGCTGCCGCGGCCGCCCAGGTAGGTGTCGCGCAGTCCGCTGCCGAGCAGCACCTCGCCGCCGGTGGGGAAGTCCGGGCCGGGCACCAGCTCCAGCAGCTTCTCGTCACTCAGCTCGGGCTTGCGGATCAGGGCGATCAGCGCGTCCACCACCTCGCCCAGGTTGTGGGGCGGGATGTTGGTGGCCATGCCCACGGCGATGCCGGTGCAGCCGTTGAGCAGCAGGAAGGGCAGCTGGGCCGGCAGCACCGTGGGCTCCTGCTGGGAGCCATCGAAGTTGGGGGCGAAATCGACGGTGTCGGCGCCGATCTCATCGAGCATCGCCGTGTTGGCGATCGGCGCCAGCCGCGTTTCCGTGTAGCGCATGGCGGCCGGCGGATCGTCGTCCACCGAGCCGAAGTTGCCGTGGCCATCCAGCAGCGGATGGCGGCTGGAGAAGGTCTGCACCAGCCGCACCAGGGCGTCGTACACGGCCTGATCGCCGTGGGGGTGGTACTTGCCGAGCACGTCGCCCACCACGCGGGCGCACTTGCGGTAGGGCCGATCCGGGGTGAGCCCCAGCTCGTGCATCGCGAACAGGATGCGCCGCTGCACCGGTTTGAGGCCGTCGCGCACGTCCGGCAGGGCCCGGCCCACGATCACGCTCATGGCGTATTCGAGGTACGACCGCTGCATCTCCTGATGCAGGGCGATCGGTTCGATCGACTTTCCGATCGATTCCTCGGGGCGCTCCTCGGCCATCCGGTGCTGGGCTCTGGGGGCGGAAAGTGGCGCTCAGCCTACAGATCCCGTCCAGGCCAACCCAGCGCCGCTCCGCTGCTGGAGCCCGCGGGTCTAGGGCCCCTCGTCGTCGCCGCTGCTGGCCCCGGCGTTGGCCTGGGCCCGCTCCACCGCCGTCTTCAGTTCGGTGCGGCCCAGCAGGGTGCGGGTGGCGGAGCGCAGCCGATCGCCCCACAGCTGTTCCTTCTGGTAGCTGTCGAGCACGTAGTTGGGCTCATCCGCCAGGGCGCTGTTGGCCAGTTCGATCGCCTCCGGGCTGCCGGCCTTGCCGGCATTGAGGGCGGCGGCCAGGGCCAGCCTGGGCTCGGCCGCATCGGCCTTGATCGCCAGCACGCGGCGCCAGCGCTGGATCGCCTCGCTCTCCTTGCCCTGCTCGTAGAGCACCAGCGCCTGGTTGTTGATCGACTCCCAGAAGTCCTTGCGCAGGGTGGCCGCCTGCTCGAAGGCCTCCAGGGCGGCGCTGCGGTTGCCCATCAGGATCTGGGCGTTGCCGAGGTCGAAATACCCGCTGGCGTTCTTCGGGTCGAGCTTGAGGCCCTGGCGGATCAGCCCGCTGGCGTCCTTGGGCTTGCCGTCCCGCAGGGCCAGGGAGCCCTCGGCGAACCAGATGCCGGGGTTGTTGGGGTCCAGCTGTTTGGCCCGGGCCAGCGCCACGCCCGCCTTCTGGATCTGGTTGCTGCGCAGCTGGGATTCGGCCAGCAGCACCCAGCCGCGGGGATCCTGGGGCAGCAGCTGCACCGTCAGGGCCGCCAGCCGGGCGGCATCCTCCGCCTGGCCCAGCCGCAGCAGTCGGGCGGCGGCCTGGGCGATGCCGAGGCCGGCGGCCTCCAGGTCCCGGTTGCCGGGCACCAGCACGTAGGGCACCAGGGCCTGGGCAGGCCGTGGGATCGCCAGCAGCGCCCCGACCACCAGGGGGACCGCCGCCAGGGACCTCAACCAACGCGGAGCCATCGCGGCCGTTCCTTCCAACGCCCAGCCTAGGGAGCTCCCGCCAGGCCGTCCCCGGCCTGTGGGCCAGCCCTGGCCGCGCCCTGGGCCGCGGCGATGTTGCGGCGCCACATCCAGGGCTTGATCCGGCGCAGGGCCGAGGCCCGCAGCTTCTCGTCCCAGTCGGCGTCGCTCCAGGCCAGGGCCTGTTCGGGCCTGAGGTCCAGCCACCAGGGCCGCGGCTGCACGTCCGGGTCGGTGCTGCTGGCCAGGGGCCGCTGGTTCCAGGGGCACACGTCCTGGCAGATGTCGCAGCCGGCCACCCAGGGCCCCAGGGCCGCCGCGATCCCGGGGGGCAGCGCCGGGTCGCGGTTCTCGATCGTGTGGAAGGCCAGGCAGCGGCGGGCATCCACCACGAAGGGCTCGGGGATGGCGCCGGTGGGGCAGGCGTCCAGGCAGGCGCTGCAGGCGCCGCAGTGGGGCGTGGCCGGGGCGTCGGCCGGCAGCTCCAGGTTGGTGAGCAGGTGGCCGAGCAGCAGCCAGGAACCGCGCTCGCGGTGGATCAGGTTGCCGTGCTTGCCGATCCAGCCCAGGCCCGCCTCCTCCGCCCAGGCCTTGTCCAGCAGGGGGGCGCTGTCCACGCAGGCCCGCCAGTGCACCCCGGGCACCTGGGCCTCCAGCCAGCGGCCCAGCTGGCGCAGGCGGCCGTCGATCACCCGGTGGTAGTCGCGCCCCCAGCCGTAGCGGGCCACCGCCAGGCTGCCCGGCGCCCGCTCGGCGGCCACGTAATAGGAGAGGCCCACGGCCACCAGGCTGCGCACCCCCGGCAGCAGCTGCTCCACCTGACGGCGGCGTGGGTCCGCCATCCACCCCATGGAGGCCTGGTGGCCCGCCGCCAGCCAGCGCTCCAGGGCGGCGCTGCGCAGGGCCAGCCGCGGGCCGCCGGGCACCGCGGCGATGCCCACCGGATCAAAGCCCAGCCGTCCCGCCTCTTGCCGGATGGCGTCCGCCAGCTGGGCAGGTTCGGTGGCCACCCGTACAGTTGCGCGATTGCGCCATCCTGCTGTGACCACCGCCCCCACCGGCCGATTCGGCACCCTGTCGCGCTGGCTGGGCTTCACCCTGGTGGTGTTGCTGGCCCTGCAGCTGCTGGCCGTGCTGGCCGTCAACGGCTGGGGCGAGGAGGCCTTCCGCCAGCTGCTGGTGGAGCGGTTGGTGACCCAGGCGCCGATGGCGCTGGTGGGTCTGCTGCTGGTGCTGTTCGGCGCCCGCCTCGACGATCCCCACGCCGGCCGCACCGCCCTGAAGTGGGTGGTGGGAGTGATCGGCGGCGTGCTGGCCCTGGCCCTGCTGGCCGCGATCCCGGTGTCCATCAGCGGCGATAGCGCCATCAGCGTCAAGGCCGACCAGGCGCTGCAGGCCCAGAAGGGCCAGGTGGCGATGGCCCGGGCCCAGCTCAGCAACCCCCAGGTGCTGGAGCAGGTGATCGCCCAGGGCGAACAGACCGGCCAGATTCCCCCCAACGCCAGCCCGGAGGAGAAGCAGAAGGCGGCCACGGCCTTCATGGAGCGCCAGCTGGGCCAGGCCGACCAGCAGATCCAGCAGGCCGAGCGGGCCCGCGATCTGGCCACCAACCAGCGCCGCATCGGCGGCACCGGCACCGCCGTGGTGCTGGCCATCGCCTTCACCCTGGTGGCCCTGGCGGCGCTGCTCTGAGGTTTGGCCTGCCGCTGGCCGGCACCGGCGGCTGGCTAAGTTGCGGATTGGTATCTGCTGACCGGAGAGCCGGGCCCCCCGTTGGTGCAATCCAGTCCCAGACCTGACCAGCCGCTTGGCGACAGGCTCCAGCAGGACCTCAAGAACGATCTGATCGCCGGCCTGCTGGTGGTGATCCCGCTGGCCACCACCATCTGGCTGGCCACCACGGTGAGCCGCTTCGTGCTGGCGTTCCTCACCTCGGTTCCCAAGCAGTTCAACCCGTTCAACACCCTGAATCCGCTCCTGCAGGAGCTGATCAACGTGGGGGTGGGCCTGCTGGTGCCGCTGCTGGCGATCCTGTTGATCGGCCTGATGGCCCGCAACATCGTGGGCCGCTGGCTGCTGGAGTTCGGCGAGGGCACGCTGCAGCGCATCCCCCTGGCCGGCTCGGTCTACAAGACCCTCAAGCAGCTGCTGGAAACGGTGCTGCGCGACAACTCCACCCGCTTCCGCCGGGTGGTGCTGGTGGAGTACCCGCGCGAGGGCCTGTTTGCGCTCGGCTTCGTGACGGGTGTCCTGGGCAGCTCGATCGCCGGCGGCTTCGACCAGCCCATGTTGAGCGTGTTCATCCCCACGGCGCCCAACCCCACCACCGGCTGGTACGCCGTGGTGCCTGAGACCTCGGTGCGGGACCTGGAGATCTCGGTGGAGGATGCCTTCCGCACGATCATCTCCGCCGGCATCGTCAACCCCGACGAGCGCGAAGCCCCCTCCAGCCGCAGCTTCTCCAGCCTGCTGGCCCAGCTGCGGGCGCCGGCCTATTCCTCGATCCCCCCCAACAAGGCCTGATGCAGAGCCGCTCCATCGCCCGTGAACTGGCCCTGCTGCTGCTCGGCCAGATCAGCGACCGCCAGCCCGCCGCCGATACCGGCCTCGATGCCCTGCTGCAGCAGGCCCAGGCCACCCTCAGCCAGCATGTGCGCGAGGCCCTCGACCAGGCCGCGGCGGACCTGCAGGCCGCCCAGCAGCAGCTGCTCGACAGCGAGCTGCAGGCGGAGGGTGCCGAACAGCTGCCGCGGGTGCGCCAGCACCTGCAGGAGGGCCTGGCCCACGCCGAACAGGGCCTCAACCGCCTCTCGGCCAGCCTGGAGCTGCCGCGGCTGCTGATGCTCGCCGACCAGGACGAAGTGCGCCGCGGCGCCCTGGATCGGGCCCGCGCCGTGCTGCGCCAGCGCGAGGCCCTGGACGCCCGCCTCGACGCCGTGATGGAGGGCTGGCGCCTCACCCGTCTGCCCCGCATCGACCGAGACATCCTGCGCCTGGCCGCCATCGACATCGAGCAGTTCCGGACCCCGCCGGCGGTGGCCTGCAACGAGGCGGTGGAACTGGCCAACCGCTACAGCGACGAGCAGGGCCGGCGCATGATCAACGGCGTCCTGCGCCGCTTCACCAGCGCCGCCAGCTGAGGGTCGCCATGGTGTTCGACTGGTTCAAGCGCAAGCTGGCCCCCGAGAGCCCGCCGGATTCCCAGCCGGAACCAGCCGCGCAGCCGCCGGCCACTGAGCAGGCGCCCGCCGCCGCGGCCCCCGCACCTGCCGAGCCGGATGAGCGCTCCGAGCCTCCGGCCGCTCCGGCACAGGAGGCCCCCGTCCCGGCCGCCAGCGCTCCCGATGCCGCCGGCGCGAGCGCCCCGGCGGCGGAGTCCTCGCCCGGCAGCCAGGCGCCCAGTAGCCCCGGCGTCGATCAGGATGCCCTGGAGTGGGCCCGCCAGGCCTACGCCCGCCTCAAGGCCCAGCAGGAGGCCGCCCGCCAGCAGGAAGCGGCGGCGCCAGCGAGCCCACAGCCTGACCCGCCACCGGCCGCCGTGGCCGCCGCACCGCTGCCGGCTGCTGCCGCCGAGCCCGCGGTGTCCACACCGCCCGCCGCGCTCCCGAGCGAGCCGGCGCCAGCCGTCACGGCACCGGTCTCCGCCCCAGCCCCGCAGGTGTCTCCAGCCCTGGAGGCTGCTCCCACACCCGATCCCGCCGCCGCGGCAAGCCCCGCCCCTGACGGGGCCCCGGCCTCTCCTGCCCCGGTCTCCGTCCCCGCCGCTCCCACCAGCGGTCTGTCGCTGCTGGAGCTCGCCGCGGCCCAGCGCGAGCAGCGCCAGGCCGAGCTGCTGGAGCGCGCGATCGAGGCGCCCCTGCCGGCCCAGCCAGCACCCACTGCCACCGCTGCCGCTGCCACCGCTGCGGCGGCCCCCGGGGCAGCGGCAGCCGTCGAGGCCGAACCCCAGCTGGGCGCCTTCGACGCCGATTTCACCTGGTCGGCCGAGGTGCTGGCCGCCCAGGGTCGCCAGCTCGACGACATCTCCCTGGAGGAGATCGACTGGCTGGGCCGCCTGCGCCGCGGCCTGGAGAAGACCCGCCGCGGCTTCGTCACCCAGATCCTCGAGAGCCTGGGCGATGATCCCCTCACCCCCGAGATCCTCGACGACCTCGAAACCCTGCTGCTGCGCGCCGATGTCGGCGTCCAGGCCACCGACCACGTGCTGGAGGCCCTGCGCAAGCGCCTCAACGAGGAGGTGGTCGATCCGGCCGAGGGCATCCGCTTCCTCAAGCAGCAGCTGCGGGGCCTGTTGGAGGCCCCGATCCAGGCCAGCGGCAGTCCGCTGCTGGCGCCCGAGCGGGGCCGTCTGAACGTCTGGCTGCTGGTGGGCGTCAACGGCGTCGGCAAGACCACCACCCTCGGCAAGCTGGCCAACCTGGCGATCCGCAGCGGCTACAGCTGCCTGATCGCCGCGGCCGACACCTTCCGCGCCGCCGCCGTGCGCCAGGTGGAGGTATGGGGCGAGCGCAGCGGCGTGCCGGTGATCTCCAACCCCTCCGCCAATGCCGATCCGGCCGCCGTGGTGTTCGACGCCATCGGCGCCGCCAAGGCCAAGGGCACCGATCTGGTGCTGGTCGACACCGCCGGCCGCCTGCAGACCAAGCACAACCTCATGGAGGAGCTCTCCAAGGTGCGGCGCATCGTCGACAAGCTGGCCCCCGAGGCGGCGGTGCAATCGCTTTTGGTGCTGGATGCCAGCCAGGGCCAGAACGGCCTCAAGCAGGCGATGGCCTTCGCCAAGGCGGCTGGCCTCACCGGCGTGGTGCTGACCAAGCTCGACGGCAGCGCCCGCGGCGGCGTGGCCCTGGCCGTGGCCTCCGAGGCCGACCTGCCGATCCGCTTTATCGGCGCCGGCGAAGGCATCCGCGACCTGCGCCCCTTCAACAGCTTCGAGTTCGTCGAAGCCCTGCTGGCCTCCTGACCCCCGCCCGGCCCTGGGCTACCCCACGCAGGTCGTCCCCGCAGTCCAGGTCCAAGGTCCAGGCCCCCTTCCCCGCACCCCCGGCCTCCAAT